>JAGOUY010000005.1 GCA_018061025.1 Patescibacteria group bacterium | reverse complement strand
CCTCTACCACACCAATCAAAGACCCCCGACCCATCGGCTTCACGCCCTGTTCACGCCGCCTCTCAGCGTATAACTCAATCAATTGTTGTTTTGTCAGGGCTGCCTCTTCAACACGTGCTGCAGTTCGCTTGCGTACAGGCGGTTGGCCCATCCGCGCACGCGAAACAGGAACCGCTTCTCCTAACGGTCGACTAGACGACAAAGAACGACGCTTACGAATCATATATAAAAAGTATCGTGTATCGACACCATCTTATCATAAAAACAAAAAGGGATACTCGTCATATCCCCTCCTCCCCCCATCTAGGGCTCCCATTGAATTGATATCTACTAATATTCGCACGGGTGACACGTAGGCGGGTCCCCTGTCACGCGCAGATGGAACATTATGCCGTTGCTGCGGAGTGAAGTCGAGCATGACAGGGTGCCGCAGTGGCAGGACCCGTGCGAAAACAATATAAGGATCAATTCAATAGGAGCCCATCGCCTATATTCCTTCTTACGCCTTCTCTAAAACAGCCACCAACAAATCCTCACTTGGCAAATCCTTCCGAGAAATCTTCAAACGATTCGCATCCTGGCGTTGGCACACGCCTAATTCTTTGCAAAACGCATCCGCCGTTCCCAAAATCTTTTTTACCCCCTCAATATGATGGTAAAGCGGCACAACCACCCGTGGCTCAATCGCACTAATCGTTTCAATCGCTTGCTTGGCGCTCAAACGATCATCACCACCCACGGGTAATAATAAAATATCGATATCTTCAAGCTTTCCAAGCTCCGCGTCCGTAAGCGACCGGTCAGCTCCCCCCAAAAATCCTACCGACATCCCCTCAATCTCAAACCGATACATGAGCGTATGCGGCCATGGATGCTCAGCATCCGCGAGAGGAATCACATACGCAAACACGCCATTCACCTCATACTCCCCTGGATCTGCCATCACAAACGGCTTGCTCTCAAATACATTCAAGGGAAAACGATCCTTCTGCTGATGCGACAACGCCACAATATTCGGCGTTAAACTCCGAGGAAACTTTAACCCTGTCTCCGCCTCAAATGGATCTGTAATAAGAGTCGCCTGTTGGTCTCCATGCTGAGACTCAATCCGCACACTCGAAAATCCCTGCCAGAAAATTTGCATAAATAACATCAAAAGAAGAACCAAACCGTATCAGATAAGAAAGAGGCAAACAAGCTTAATTTTTTTTAGAGTTCCCGCTTGGGGACCGCGCTGCACCCCAAGCACGAGTTGTCCCGCGCTCAGGAGAAGACGGCTTTGGCTTAGCAAGACTAGCAAATACACCATCAATCTTTCTGGTAATTGCATCTTCGCCTGTATCTACAACTAAAGGATCGTCGCTAGGAGAAGGATCTGAAACCCTCTGTACTTCAGGGCTAACCACACCCAACGCCTTGGGCACAGGATACTTTAGTAAATCATTCCATGCTGGATCCACACGGGGAAGTGGAGGTGGCGTATTTTTAGAGCTACTCGCTGATTCATACCCTCTGGTAGGCATCTTTTCCATATAATTAAAGCATTTTTTTAAACTCCTCGACCATCGGAACTTGCTCGGATTCTAACCCATAGTGGGCCGCGAGCGCAATCGCGGTCCAATCTGCCAAAAGGAGCGCTCCAAAGACCCGTTCCATCCGACTCTCACCCTCCAAGACAATCTCATGCACCGGCAACCCTCGGTCACGGTACAGTTTTGCCATCACTTCCATGCGTCGTTGGTTACGCGGATGGTCTTCCGTATCTTTCAAAAACACAAACGCAAAATTCTGAGAAAGAGATTTCGTAGAGTCTGCAATATCAAACCCCGTCATCTCATTATGGTTAAGCTCCGGCACCAAGTTATAAAACGCTGGCACCTTCCCCGTTTCATTCAATTTAATTTTCCAGTTATAGGCCACACCCATATTCCGCGTCGAGGCATAGATAAGAGGGGCGCAACTTTGCAATGACTTCGCCAATGCCTGACCCTTCTGCTCAAGGTCAGCTGGCTTCAGACGCGTCTGCAATTCCCTCGCTTCACGAACTAATCCCTCCTCCACCGACAACAACGCCATCAATCCTCGCACCCCAAACCCCAACGCCGAACGTGGCTGGATCCCCATGTTGGGTAATTGAACATACGGAACCCCATCTTGCTTGGCTAATTCAATAAGTTTTCCTCCGACCGCCATAATCGCACAAGCAAACCCGGCCTTCTTCGCTTCATGATAGGCATCAATCGTCTCCTCCGTATTCCCAGAATACGAACTGGCAATAAATAAGGTCTTTCCAACCTCCGACGCTTCTACCGCCGGCAATCCATAATCTGACCACACCCGGATACGCGCATATGGAACAAGATTCGCTAAAAGATCCGCCGCCAAATGCGATCCTCCCATTCCCGCCACGATCACTTGTTCACGAACAGACACAGGCCCCTGCTCAATCCTCGGTTCAAACCCAAACTGCTGGGCAAACCCTAATACAGCATCACGCATCATATAGAGACATAAAAGCACATTCGTTGAGAGCACGCCACCATATACCCTTGACAAAAGGAGTGATTCATGGAACGGAGTGTAAGGTACACTTAGTCCTAAACGATCTTTTTATGCCATCCATACCCCTACCAGAACCAAGCTTACGAGAGATCCTAACCGCTGTTCAACGACTTGACGAAGGTCAAACCGAAATCCTTGAAGCCATCCAAGTATTTTCCACAGACGTGGACGAACGTTTTGATACGCTTGAAACACGCGTCGGTGGGATTGAGAGCAACGTGAGCGCCATTAAGACCGAGATAACCGGCGTAAAAGGTGAAATAACCGGTCTAAAGGATCAAATGAGTGGCATGAAAGACCAAATAAGCAGTCTGAAGAAGGAGACTGTTGGCATAAAAGGAAAAATAAATGACATTGAAAGCCGCCTGATCAGCATGGAAGGCACAATGGTTACCAAAGAGTATCTTGATAGCAAGCTGTTTACGTTATGCGACGATCTCACACAGATAGCTAAACGGATGGGAAAACAACTCGAACAATTAATTGAAGAACTCGTCAACGAAAAGTCACTCAAACAAGTAACAGCCGACCGTCTCCTGGCCATCGGGACATAGAAGACCCTAAAACAAACACTCCCTCTAAGGGGAGTGTTTGTTTTTTTAAGGCAAAAAATTAACGGCTACCCGTGATGTTGACCAAAGAACCGAGGACGAAGTTAGAGATCGCAAAGGCGGCCACGATAATGATAAGACCAATAATCGAGTTGGCAATCATCGTGCGAGCTTCTTTTGCACGTTCCTGTTCGCCACCGGACGTCATCCACAAGAATCCAGCGTAAATCATGTACCCAAGCAACACGATCCCCAAGAACCCTAAGACAACATTGATAATGTTACCGGCAATCGTATAAATATTTTGCGGAGCCCCGGCTGTACCCAACGCTTGGTTTTGAACGGTGTTCAATTCAGCGTTAGCGCGCTGAAAAGGATTGCTCTGAGCAAGAACCGTGGCAGGAGCCATGGCGGCAAGGAACGCAGCTGACCCGAAGCGGGTCAAAGAATGTTTCAAATTCATAGTGAAGCTAGTATAGCAAAAAGAAAAAAAATCTGCACGAAGGATCAAATTCATTAAGGGGCTGGAACTCCCGCAGGTGTTACCGGAGCAACAGCGGCCGGAGCCGTCGGCGCGGTTCCTCCCTGAGAAATACGAGACAGTGCGCCCAAAACAAACGAAGAGATCGCAAACGCGGAAACCAAGATAATCAATCCGATGACAGCATTTACAATCATCGTACGCGCTTGCTTGGCCTTTTCCATCTCTCCTCCAGATGTCATCCACAGGAAGCCAGCATATAAAATATATCCCAACAAGATAATCCCGCTTAACCCTAATACTACATTGATAACCGTACCCGTGATCGTCGCTAAACAAGAATTAAACGCCGTCCCGCGACAAAAATCTCCTAACCCTCCCGTACGAGCTGCGGCATTCAATCCTCCACTTACCGAACTCAGCCCTTGCGCTTGCCCCATCACGGGCAACATCGTCATGGCGAGAAAAAACGCACCTACGAACAGAGATCGAAATGAACGAAGCCCTAATCTGGGGATTGATAAGAAAGAAGTCATAATTTAGCGAGTACAATAAAGAAAATCACAACTTGTATTACACACCGATAACTCCTCCGACTGTTCTACGCGCGTCGCAAACTCACGACGCGCAGCCCGTTCGTCAATATCCGTGGCACAGTTGGCCAAACATTGTCGATAATCTGCCAAAGGCGTGCAACGTTGAACAGGCGCCGTAGGAATAGGCGGTCCGTCCAATCCACAACGCGCCTCACACTGCGTCCGACAGGTGGCCTGCTCACAGGTAAAACGACGTTGGCCCGTAAAATTGCCACATAGCTGCGGAATACACTCACTTGTACACGTCGTCCGTTGGCAGCCTTCGCGAAACGGATTAATGACAGGGACAGGAGCCTCAACGACAGGCGCAGGAGCTCCGGGAGCTGCTACTTCAGGAGCGGGAGCGGATGGAGCCGTAGGATTAAAAGCATTTTCCACAAAACGCAAACCTAACCCAGTCAGTGTATAAGAAAATCCAATCACCGCGACCCCTATCACCGCATTTCGTAACACTTTCTGAGCTTCTTCGACGCGCTTTGACTCCCCCCCGGCGGTCATCCATAAATACCCAGCATACACAACATACCCAATCAGCAAGATCCCTAAGATACCCAGCACGATATTAATCAATCCTCCCACAATCGTTGGGACACACGAACCCGAACTACAAGCGTTCGTTAATCCCGCCGCCGGAGCCGTACGATTCAAAACCCCACGTACCGTCGCATCAGCCGCGAAGGCAACAGTCTCCGTAGCCGCGAGCAAAAAGATCGAAGCAAGAAAAATACCCACTCCACGAAACGTACGCATGAAAAAGAAATTATAGGACCAACCAGTTTGAAAAATAGAGAACACGGAAGAGTGAACCGACCCACGAAAGAGAAATCTCACCTTCGTGGGTCGTTTCAAACCCTGCTTCACAAGACTAGGTTGGAACCCCGTCTTGCGTAGCGCTGACCAGACGAGAGATAACAAAGCTAGTAATTGCCCACGCGGAAAGAATAATCGCGAGACCAATAATACCTGCAAAAATCAACTGACGAGCTTCTGCGGTCTTCGTATCGTTTCCACCGGAAATCATGTATTGGAATCCACCAATAAGCACAATTACCACGGCGATAATACCTAGGAACCCAAGCGCTACGTTGATAATACGGGCAGCCGTAGAACGGATATCCCCACTACCTAGCTTAACCGTCCCTTGAATCGCGTTCACGCCGAGATCATTAACGGTTAATGAATCGGACTGAGCGGACACCACCATAGGCATCGCAACACTCGCTGCCAAACCCAAGGAGGCGACCATCGAAACGATCTGTTTCATACGCACTGTCATGGAGCCTCACCTCCTTTCCGTGCATGAGATAAAAATTTCCATTGCATACCGACACCCACATCATAGCACATCATGCACCCACCAACCAACCAGCAATAAATGTTAGCGAAATGCAGCCGCACATAACGTGGGACATTCAGCCGCACAATCTATTGCGCGCAAACGTTCTAGGGCTCCGTCAGGAACGGGGATAGGAATATCCGATGCACGAACGGTACGAATACCATCACAAACCGCCGGACATGATCCTGCGCAAGAGTCAGCAGAACGAATATTGCGACAAAACTCTGTGGAGACTTGTGTACATCCCGCCGTAATCAAAGCTGCACGGTATATACCTTCATCCAAAACACGCTCAACTAAAGAACGGCAACTCGATTGGACAGATTCCACACTGCAGCTACCGGCCGCCCCTCCCGTTAACCCGCCTCGCTCAGTTGCCCTTCCTGCATTTCCTCCATCTTCTGTTGGCATAGCTGCATCCGTGGTGACAGCTTGGGAATCCGTCTGTCCTACACCTAATCCTCCCGCAAAACGCACCAACAACGTCACCATCGTATAAGATAAAATCACGACTAAAATACCTGCCGCCGCATTCAAAAGGGTTTTTTGCGCCTGCTCATGACGATCAGAGGAGCCCGCCGTCAACCACGTCGCCCCACCATACACAAACATGGCCAAAAATAAGGCACCCGCCGCACCCAATAAAAACTTAACAACACCACCGATCAGATCCGCGACAGAACGTCCACAAAATGGATCTTTCACTCCATTATAAGAACAGCTCCCACTACCTGAAGTAATCGCTGCTCCCGTTTGAGCCGCTGCTGCCCCTTGTACATTCGCCTGTGGATCAGCCGGCGCCTCATTTTGTGGCAAAGGGCGACAACAATACACTCCATCCTGCATCCCCGGACATTGGAGCAAAGGAAGTGCACAATTCGCACTCACCTGCGGCCCCGACCAATCCGTCGTATCCATACACGCCGCCGGAGCCGTACAAGGATTGCTCTGGGCATTCGTGATAGAAGAAAAGGACACAAGTCCGATCATCACTACCACCCCCACCACCAAAGAACGAAAAAACACCATTCGATTCATATTGATCGTATCATACCATTTGGGCATGAATCCACGAAACACGTAACATCAAATCACTTCCACTCTCCCTCCCCATCTAGGGCTCTGACTGATTGTTCTTTTTTCTCCGACAGCTGTCTGAGCAAGGAGACGATGCCGTTGCTCTCGATTTGCGGCTGCAGGCATCGGCTCCGGTCCGCCACAAAGAGCTTTGGCGGAATGCGAGTTCTGTCGGAGAAAAAAGAACAATCAGTCAGAGCCCATCGCCTATATATCACATCCAATCCCTACTCGCTCAAAACCCCCTCCTGCTCCCCCTTGGTAAGGTGGAGAGCATAAAGAGGATACCCGTTTAGGTTCTTGGAACTCCTCCCCTAACCCCTCCTCGCCGGAGGAGGGGAACAAAACTCTACAATCCCAACACCGACAAAAACAAACTTACAATCGAATAGGCGAAGAAGATTAATAAAATCCCCATTGTTGAATTTTTCAAAATGGTTTGCGCCGTCTGTACACGATCACTTCCTTCTGCCGTCATCCACATCACCCCTCCGACCACAAACATCAGTAACGCCATCGAGCCCGCAATCCCACTCAACGCACGAATAAAACGTGCAATCAATTCGCCAATATCCGTCGTGCGCAAAGGATTCGTGAGAGTCCTCGGCGATCCATCAACCAACTCTTGTGTACACACCGGTGGACGCGCTTGACCCAACGTTCCTGCTCCTGAACAGGCTAAGATCTGTTCTGGATTACCGGGCCCAAGGAAGCACCTTGTCTTCCCTCCTTCCGATCCACAGGTAGATTTACACTCATCTACACACGCACACTCACCCTCTGTAGAGCAGGCTCGCGTACCAACGCGCCTAATAGCATTCACATTATAACAAGTTTGACCGCCGCCATTCACAGTAACCGCTGTTTCACCCGTCTCTATCGTAGCCCTCCCATCACTCGTCCTGCCCGTACCCGGCTGCAAACAATAGAAGACACATTTTTTTGCAGGGGCATTAGCAGGGATAGGGGGAGGATTACACGCTTGTCCGGTCACAGGCGCTCCACCCACGGGCGTATCCCCGGAAGGATCAATCTCAGAACAAGTAGGTGGAGGACCTTCTATATCTCGAAGCAAGCTACTAAGAGCTAACCCACCACCCCCAACCACACTACGACACGCATTCGTATCAAGATCCACATATGAAGGGATAACAGAACGGTCCAAGCAGCGGGTTTGTTCCCCCGTAGGTTCACCAGCAGAGGCGGCTGGCCCACACGCAGAAATACAAGCAGCACGGCACTCCGTCGCAGAACAAACAGGAATAGACGGAGATTCAACACGCACCGAACGACGTTCCAATAAAGAATAATAGACTGGATCTACTAAATATCCAGCGGCGGCCACCTCATCCGCCGAACCTCGATTCCATTCTCGTATACCTTCTGGAGTAGTGGGAGCCTCTCCAATACCAAGAACAGCAATCCCGCGGTGACGTTCTGGGGGTCTCGTACACCCTCCGGCTCTTGCACAACACACAAGATTATGAGGAACTCGACGAATACAGCTAAACTGACAGGTAAATGCTGCCGCAGAAACAGTTTGTGCAACCACAACACCAATCCCAACAAGAAAGAGGAGGGCGGACAGCTTCAAAAATAAGGTACGTAACATACAATTAAGGAGCAGGCGCTGAAGTAGTCCCTGCCTTATTAGAAGAACTCGAAGAGGAAGATCCTCCTGTCGCCGCTGAACTCACAAAGCGCACAATCGTAGCCGCTCCCAACACGAGCAGCATGCCAATCGCGGCACTAACTAACGTCTTGCGAGCATCCGCCGCTACCCCCGAATCATACGCAAAGAAAATATACTTAAAGCCCGCCCACACAAAAATCGCGAGAAAAAAAGCGGCTGCCAAACCCATCAAAAAATTCGCAAAATTTACTGCTACGGCTTTAATATCATTAAGAGTGCATTTTCCTGCAATAGAGGGATCATGACTAACAGCACAAGGAGGCAATCCTAAACGCCCAGAAATACCAGGATCAGCTGCCGGAGCAGCCGTTTTTACTGTAGATGGATCTGTAGTCGCTGCAGCAGGAGCCGTCCCAAAACAACGTGGCCGATACGTCGGCGCACAACGATAAGGCGTGGTGATTCCTGGCTCACCACGACGATAGAAACTACACGCGTATTCACAAGATCGTAAACACGCCTGAGAAACATCAAGAGCCGCGGAACAAGTATAGGAAGCAGGAACCCCACCAACAATAGAGGGTAAAGAAGTTAGTGTCTCATTTGAATACCCTTCTCCCAACGTACAAATATATTGTTCGCATCTCAATCCATCCGCTGCAGCAGCCGGAGCGGCAGCAGGTGCCGTGGCTCTAGCACTATATACGACAGATCCGGACACGCACACAACAGAGGTAATCCCTCGCTCACGTCGCACAGCCGGAGTTAGGGCCGTATTACAAAAAGAAGTACACGATGTTCGACATGCAGCCTCATCGGCAACCGTCACCTGAGGAGCAGATCGAGCTTCACCCACAACAGCAGAACCGTTCATCGCCTGACACCGATAATCACACGTGCCAGCCAACACCCCCGTCGGCAACCATAACCCAAGCGCCAGCACAAGCGCTCCCAGTCCCAACCACACACGGGTAAACATACGTTAGCAGTATATCACTCTTCTACTCATCCGCCGAACCTCTCATCGTTTGCCGAATTTGGTTGGCGGCAAATTGCATCGCCTCCCCTAACCGTTGCCCACCAGATAACCCCGCCTCTATCAAAACCGCAAAGGCCGAATCAACCACCTGCGGACTCGCCCCACGATACCAAGATTGGGCTGTGAGCACTTGTGAAGCAAACACCCCCACCACTTCTTCCGAAAACTGGTCGGGCAATAAGCTCTTGCGTGCCGCCGGCCGTTTCATCTTCAAAAGCAAGGCTTTAGACGTATCCGCCTTCATGAGAAAATTCAAGAAATTCCAAGCCGTATCTTGGTTCGCGCTTTTCTTCGATACCACCCACATCCAATAATTCGCAATATTCTTGGCGGGATTGCCTTCAATCTGTGGCAATTTCGTTACCCCCAAATTAATCTTTGGTGCCCGTGCTTTGATCTGGTCGACATGATAGCTATACCCAAAGAAAAAGGCTGTTTTCCCAGCAATAAACGCTTCTAACGAATTCGGCCGCGACGCATCCCAGGTAAACGTCTCTTTCGCGGGATTGGCAAAATCGGCATAAAACTCCGCCGCTTGATAAGACGGTGGCACCGCTCGCTCTGTAACCGTCCCTTCTGGCACTTGATCAAAGCGTGGATTTCCCGCCGCATCCGTCATTTGCGCCCCATTTTGCATCATAAGCGCCGCCAATAAGTCCGTAGCACGTTCCACATTCTTAGCCGTCCCAATCGCCGCTCCCGATTGTAGAATCTTGCCTTCCGCATCGCGTTTCGTGAGCTTTTTCACCTGTTCCTGAAATTCTTCCCAATGTTCCGCCGGCGTAGGAATCCCTGCCGCATTCAACAAATCCTTGTTGTAGTAAAGCGCCATCGTATCCAACCAAATTGGCGCCGCCACCAACCGCTCTTGTCGCGTCGTCGCATTTGGATCAGCACCCCCCACCACTGGAACACTCACAACTCGAATCGCATCTCCCAACACCGCATCCGCAAATTGCTCCTTCACTTCACGCAGCGTAATACTTGGCTCCGTGCGCAATTCCCACGTCGTCTCTTTCTTAAGCGTCCCCGCCACCACCGCATAGGCCACCTTTGTACTAAGCGGCATCGGGGTAGTCTTGCTTAAGTACTTGCCCACCCACGTATTATGTACCAAAAAAATATCCGGCCCACGGTCATCGGCAAATCCATTCAACAACTTATCCTCGTATTCCTCCAAGCGTAAGCGACGAAAATTAAAACTCACATTTGGATGCAGGGCTCGATACTGGGTAAATGTATCTTGATAGACATCAATATCATCCACGACCCCCCACACATTCAAAGTGAGTTGTTGCGATGCTTTTTGCGTCTCAAGTGGGATTCCCTTGGTACAACCTGCCCCCATGAGTGCTATGAGGCTCACAACGCTAACCAAACGAATGAACAAACGTTTCATACGCTCGATATACTAGCACAATTGTCAGCCGCAACCTACTTATTTCGACAACTCTTTCATCATCTTCTTCACATCTTTCGCCAAATCCTCTCGTTCTAACGCCATCATCATATTTGCCTTTAACCACCCAATCTTTGATCCTGTATCATGATACTCCCCCTCAATCTTGCGAGCATACAATGGACGTTTCTTCATCAAACTCTTCACCGCATCTAACGTCACGTACTCACCACCTGGTTCTGGACGCAACTGACGAATCTCATCAAAAATATCCGGTGTCAAAATAAACCCTGCATTCGTTGCAAGCGTCGAAGGCGCCTCTTCTGGGGTTGGTTTTTCCACCACCCCTTTGCATTGGTACACGCCAGGTTCAACTTCCGCCTGAGGATCAATCACCCCATACCGCTTGACCTCACTCCGTGGCACCTCCACAACTCCCACAACCGGATCATGGTATTTCTCATATACATCAATCATTTGCTTAATACGAGGAACCTTCCCTGTATACACATCATCACCAAACACCATCGCAAACGGCTCATCCGGTCCAATCAAGTGAGCCGCATTCAAAACCGGCGTGGCATTTCCATACGGACCTTTTTGGCGCACGTAAATGAAGTTGGCCATTTTGGTCACTTCCCGAATTTGCTCCAACAAATCCTTTTTTCCCTGTAACTGCAGCCACGATTCCAACAGCTGGTTTTCATCAAAGTGATCCTCGACCGCACGTTTGGCATGGCTCGTCACCAAAATAATATCCGTAATTCCAGATGCTACCGCCTCCTCCACCACATACTGGATCACCGGCTTATCAATAATCGGCAGCATTTCTTTAGGCATCGCTTTCGTAGCCGGCAAAAACCGCGTACCAAACCCTGCGACAGGGATAATCACTTTACGGACAGGTTGAAACATAATGATGTACAACGTAACAAATCAAACAATAAAGATCAAAGATAGACAGGGAAGAGGGGGATCTAAACAACAATACTCACCAACCTCCCTTTCACATACTTCACCTGAGAAGGAACCTTGCCCTCTGTCCAACGCTGCACCTGTTCCAAAGGCAACACCAAAGCCTTCACCTCATCCTCCGTAATCTCCGATGGCACCGTGACTTTATGGCGCACCTTGCCATTCACCTGGATCACCAATTCAAAGGTAGACGATAGTAACTTGGCTGGATCATAGGTAGGCCATGTCGCTCCACGCGCATGAATCGAAGATGTTTTGCCTAACTGCTGACGCCAAATCTCCTCCACAATATGCGGAGCAAACGGCGCCAACAATTTCAGATATCCCTCCGCCATCCCTACGGGAACACCTCCAAGATCTTGAAACGCATTCGTCAAAATCATGAGCTGCGACACAGAAGTATTGAACTGCAAATTCTCAACCCCCTCCGTCACCTTCTTCACCGTTTGGTGATAAAGCGTTTCCAATTCAGATGTTACCTGTTGCGTGTTGCGTGTTGCGTCGTCCCCAAACAGTCCCCAAACCTTATCCAAAAACCGTTTCATTCCCTCAATCCCATTTGTATCCCACGGCGCAGGCTGGTCATACGGTCCAATAAACATTTCATATAACCGAAATACATCCGCCCCATATTTTGCGACCACGTCATCTGGATTGACGACATTGCCTTTAGACTTCGACATCTTCACACCCCCTTCTCCCAAAATCATGTTATGCGAACGGCGCATGCGATACGGCTCCGATCCACACTCCTCCGGTACAATCCCGACATCCCACAAAAATTTGTGCCAAAACCGCGAGTACAGCAGATGGAGCGTGGTATGTTCCATCCCTCCGTTATACAAATCCACCGGCATCCAATACTTCAACGCCTCCGGTGAAGCCAATTCTTTATCGTTATGCGGATCGCAATAGCGCAAGAAATACCAACTCGACCCTGCCCAGTTCGGCATGGTATCCGTCTCACGCGTCGCAGGTCCTCCACAGTGTGGACACGACGTCTCAACCCACTCCCGAATCTTCGCCAGCGGCGATTCCCCCGTATCCGTAGGCTCATATGCCTCAACCTCAGGCAACTTCAACGGCAACTGCTCATCCGGTACAGGAATCCAACCCGTGTTCTTGCTCGTCAAAACCTCGCGGATAACCTCTGGATGCTCTGCCCCCGAAAAATGTCCCTGCTCACCTAGTGATTTTATATACCATCCAGATGGGTACGCCGTATGAGATTGTTTCGGAATCCTCGTGTCATCATCAGATGCCAACACATGACCACTTCCAACCAACGAAGAAATCTTCTCCCATGCAATCGGTCGCTCCCAAATCTTACGTACCATCCCAAAATCCCGATCCGGTCGATCAATCTGTTTTTGCATCCATTGCTGTTCAGAAATCGGTCCTACCAGCGGCGCGACTAAATACACATGACCAATCTTCCGTCCCATTTCCGCCACCGCATGCAACGCCATCAACCCACCCAAACTATGACCCACAACAACATCATCCTCTCCTAACCGATCAAGATATGGCTTAAGCACATCCATCCAACCCTCATACCGAGGAGCAAACGGCTCTGGCAGATCCGGAAGAAACACTTCAAATCCTTCCTTTTCCAAAGCGATTTTCAAATTCGCATACCAATTGGAACCGCTATTCGATCCCAGCCCATGAATAATCAAAGCCTTCTGCTTCTTCTTCGCGCACGCTCCACAATGCACCAGCGGAATCGGCTCACCCCAATAACGCTGACGAGAAAATACCCAATCACGTAAACGATAGGTAGACATCCCTTTTCCGCTTCCATGTTCTTCCAACCAAGATACAACTTCCTCTTTCGCTTTCCACGTCGGTGCCCCATTCAAAAATCCAGAATTCATGGCATGCCCTTCTCCCGTCCAACATTCATGCACAACATCCACCCCTAAGTGACCATACGCTCCCGCACTCGCCCCGGCCGCCTCCATAGGACTCCGCTCAACGACCGATGGACCCTGTACAACAGGTCGAATCGGCAACCCAAACGTCTTCGCAAACGCATAATCACGTTCATCATGTGCAGGAACCGCCATCACCGCTCCCGTCCCATATCCCGCCAACACATAATCCGAAATCCAAACCGGCACCCGTTCGCCATTCACCGGATTCACCGCAAACACCCCCGGCAAACGCACCCCGGTCTTTTCCCCTTCTCCCGTCCGTTCCTCATCTGATTTTTTGCTCACGGCTTCGATATACTCATGGACTTTTTTCCATTCAGTATTCTCGATACTCGATACTCGATACTCGATACTCCGCACCAGTGGATGTTCCGGCGCGAGCGTCACATACGTCACCCCAAAAATCGTATCCGGCCGCGTGGTAAACACCTTCAGTTCATACGAACACAAATCCGTAAGCGCTCTTGTCAACGGTCCTAATTCAACATGCACAGATTCCTCTTCCGTCTGGTCAACCACATATTTATTATTCGCCGCCACCCGATACAACCCTCGTACCGGAAAATAGATATCCATCTCCCCCTTACGTTCCGTCGTCAAAATAATCTGACGTTTATTTTCTGCCACCACCTCCGCTCCATCCGGCAAGCGCAACACAGTCACATCCTGCCAATATCCAGATGCTTCTCCTCCATGCTTCTCCGCAATTCCACGATAAAACGCATCCATCGCTGCCGCTTTTTCTTCTTGCGTCATGCTATCTTCATCACGCCCTCCAAGCGCATTCCGTTTCGGCGTCACAGCATTCAATTTCTCGCCGGCAATAAACAACCCCGTATCCATCCCCAAAACCGGCACATCCGTCATTCCCGCATATGCCGCTGCCTTCGCACGTGCATTCGCACGCATGTCCTCATCTCCTTCCCTTACATCTTGTTCCTCAAGACCTAACTCCGCCGGCGAAACAACCTCGACTCCTGGCAACGTGACACCCAACAACTTCTTCACACGCGCTAACTTACTTTTATTATTCGTCGCTACCAAGACGCGTTCAAATTTAGGAATACGAAACACAATCTCTGCCCCCTCACTCTTCCCGATCCAATTCACTTGTTGCGACTTAATCTTATCGAGATAATCAACCTTGTCTAAATCCGTTAACAACCGTTGCGCATAATCCGTAATCCGAATCATCCACTGCTCTTTCTCGCGCTTTTCAACCTCCGTCCCACACCGTTCACACACTCCACCCTGTGCCTCTTCATTCGCGAGCCCAATCTTGTCCTTTGGACACCAATTAATCGTGGATGATGCTTTATACGCCATCCCATATTTAAAAAACTGCAAAAACTGCCACTGCGTCCATTTAAAATAGGCCGGGTCCGTCGTATTAATCTCCCGCGACCAATCAAACCCAAATCCAAGCGATTTAATCTGACGCGTAAAATTCCCCACATTCTTGGCCGTTGCATCCACCGGCTTCACCTTATTCTTAATCGCATAATTCTCCGTCGGCAACCCAAACGCATCCCATCCAATCGGATATAACACGTTCTTCCCCTCCATACGCTGCTTGCGCGTCACAATATCAATCGCTGTATACGACCTAGGATGCCCTACATGCAACCCATCTCCCGATGGATAGGGAAATTCAATAAGTCCATAGAATTTATCCGACTCCTGGTCTGTTTTTTGATTTGACGAGGCCTGGTACGTTCCGTCCTCTTGCCAAGCCTTCTGCCATTTGGCCTCCATGTCATGAATTGGGCGCGGTTGCATAATGAAAAGAAGGTATCAATACGCAGAGAAAATGGAAAGGCTTATAAAAAAATAAGAAGCGCCTGCTTTCGCAAGACGCTAAGAAAAGAAGGATGAGGGCTATGCCTCACATCATGATGTCAGGGGTGTTGAGGTCGTACCACCGGCTAAGGGTATTCCCCAACTTCGCGTAGGGATCAGGTCCCGCGAACTGCGCCGGAACCCTGAAAAGCCAGGCTCGCGTGAGAGAAGGGGTAGCACGACGCTCAGCAGCCGTGGCGGGAGCATCATCCGTGCGGCGTTCCATGACACCTTGTCCTGTCCGTCGTAACCCATGCGGGGTGAAGTCCCCTAAGGCAGTGGGTGACGACCACAGAACAAAAAACTTCCGGCGTACACCGGAAGTTTTTTGCAGGAGTCAGGTCAACTCTCAACAAACCACCGGTGAGGGAGGTCTAATAATGAGAGCAATGACGCGCACCTGCTGCATATAATTCGAGAATATAAACTTTATAAATATCTGTCAAATCCAAATGCCTCCATAAACAACAAAAGCGTCCGTGTAAGCACGAAACGCAAGGAGAAAAAGGTACGTTCAGTTGAATCACTCGTACTTCGCAATCTCCGGGTCACGCCCCATGAGGCCACAGCGCAGCTTGAGCTTCTCGAGCCCGGGACACTCGAGCCCCGCCTTCTCGATCTTTTCGACGAACCGACGTGCGAGGTCACGGTGAGCACAGTCGACGTACGGCCGTTCTCCGTGACGATTGGGATGATCGAGAGCATTGATCGCGCGCAGAGCAAGAGCAGCATCATCAGCCGTGGGACAGAAATCCCTCATCGCGAGGAAAGACTCCAGCCAGCACTGAACCAACGTACGAACCCTGAAGTCGTCCGAGACCGGATTGACGTCTTCCCGAATGGAGTTGAGAGCAGCACTCAATTCCCGCTGCCCCCACCAGGCGACCTGTTCGCCATCGAAGAGAAAATACGCCGTCAGACAAAAACGCATGAGACCTCCGCCCCCAAACCCAGGCGGGATTGCCGTTGGCAGGGGGGTAGTTCTTTGTATCAAATCCACAGCCCTCGTCAAGCACTTCGTTGACGTTTCCCCTCCTACATTCCAGGATAGCTTGAAACCTATGTCCTCCCTCGAACACTTGGTCGATCTCACCGAAACCCTCATCCGCATCCGCTCAACCCACGCCCAACCTGAGCAAATCCTCCTCGCCCGCAACCTGGCCGCCAATTATTTTGATAGCACCAGTCTTCTGATTGAACCCCACATCTACGGTGGTATCCCCTCCCTCACGATCACCAAACATACCAAAACTCCTAAAGTCTTCTTATGCGGTCATCTCGACGTCGTCGATGGGGAAGACGAACAATTCATCCCCCGACGTGACGGCGCACGTCTCTACGGCCGCGGCGCATTAGATATGAAAAGCGGCAACGCCGTCCTCATGGCGCTCATGAAAGATCTCGCCGATACTTCACACGACGTCGGCCTGATGCTCACCGGCGACGAAGAAATCGGTGGGATGCACGGCACCAAAGTCCTCCTCGAACAAGGCTACCGCCCCCAAGTCGCCATCATTCCCGACGGCGGCCTCGCCATCCATCGCCTTGTCGAAAAAGAAAAAGGTGTCATCTGGATTCGTCTTGAAGCTCAAGGCGCCGCCGCCCACGGCTCACGTCCCTGGGAAGGCATAAACGCCATCGATCGCCTCATGGATGCGCTCCAAAAGATAAAAACCCTCTTCGCCGACCCTCACACCAACCATCCGACTGATCATTGGGTCTCAACCATCAACATCGGTCACATCGAAGGCGGCCATTCCGTCAACAAAGTCCCCTCCTCGGCCAGCGCCACCTGTGACATCCGCTACACCGAGCACGCAAACCCCAATCTCCTCCTAGAAGATATGAAAAAGGTCCTCCCCGAACACGTCACCCTCGACGTGCGCTTCTTCGAACCCATGACCCACGTCGACATCCAACATCCCCTCATCAAACCCTTCTTCGACGTCATCTCTGCCCACAGCCGCACCCCCGAAGTCTCCCACGGCCATGGTTCCTCCGACGGTCGCTTCTTCTCCGCCCACCACATCCCAGTTCTCATCAGCCAACCCGACGGCGCCAACCACCACGCCAAAGACGAATGGGTCAACATCCCCTCTATAAAAGAATATTACGACGTCCTAAGAGCGTACCTCGATAAAGTCGCTCTCTAGTCCGTCTCCATTCCCGCTACTCACTACTCCCTACTTCCCTACTCACTTGATCCCCATATTTGACACACCCCTTCTCTCAACGTTATCGTATATCCATGAGATCAAACGTGTTTGCGTTTAGCTTCTTTCCGTCACCCTAGGTGGACAAAGATTAGCGTACGCACGCCTGATCTCAAGGCCACCTCTCCGGTGGCCTTTTGTATATTCGATGGTGTCCTGTCTCGAGGTGAGAGGTCAGCCCCTCCCCTCGTTCAGGACAGCATCCTGAACACAAGCTGGACGAGTATCATGAAAGGCGTAGATCTATTCGATCTCCCCGAAGCCTCTCCTGCAGACCAGGAACTCCTTCAAAAAGAGGAAGGCAAGCCCCCCTCGCCCGCTCCTCCTCCACAGGACGAACGGCCCGGTCCAACAAGCGGACGTGGAAGCTTCGGTCCCAAGCCCAGTGGCGGCTCAAGCGCCCCAAGCTTCTAACCCCACCCGCTCCTTCCCCTTCTTCCTTCCGCGATTCCTCGCGGCTCTCCTTTTCTTCAGAACCCCGTTCCGAGAAAAAGAAGGGGTTTTCCACAATCCCATTTGACAGCTTTTTTTGTCTCGTGCACATTAAATACTAGTTATGAGTCACCGCGCGTATCGCAATCTCAACTCCATCCGCTTTATTAGCAAGTGGATGGATCTTTGCGTTTACAACCTTCTCGTCATTAAGACGTCTCCTCGCGGTGGATTTTCCATGGCTACCTAGATACCTACACATCTACGTAACCTAACGAAGAAAACTCCTCCCGCAACCCGGGAGGAGTTTTCTTAGATCCAACGCAAAAATCTCATGGCTTCAATCGACCCACGGAGACTTCCCTCCAATGGTCAGAGAGGTCAGGAGAACAGCGATGGATGAGAGGAATAATGTGGAAGTGGTCATTCTCGATCCAACCACAAGAGGAAAGGGACAGAGAACCGAGCACTGCAGAGGCTTCATTCAACTGCGGTGCATTCCAGGTGCCCTTACCCCTCGCGAAAAGGTGGAGGTGCTCAGGGCGCTAAAAAGAAATGGAGCAAATCAAAGCGTCATGGTTCACCCAAGACGTCGAGGAGCTTCGCCCCACCAGGTAAAACTGGTAGACCTCATCATCGACCCGGACAGCGAGTTTACTTCTATCCCCTGCCCGATTCCCTACGAAGTCGTAGTAGAAGAACCGCGGGGTATGAGCAAAGCTGAATTTCGGGACAGCTATCCCGACCTCAATACCTGTCTTGTTGTTCTCACGGTTCCTGAACCGTACGTAAAAACCCGTTCGCACAACTTCTAGCACTCCTTCCTTCAGAACCCACCCGGGTTCTGCTTCTTTTTTATTGACGTTCGCCCTCTCACCGCGCACGATACAAACAGGAAGGAGTCATCATGAGCGTCCGACTCGCAACAGACCCAGGCCGCAGACACCGACCTCTCAACGCCCAACGCATCGGAAAGGAGGCAGCCCTCCAGCTCCTCATGGACAAAGGATTCGAAGTACACGCCCACGATGGAAGGCTCGTAGGAGATAGCGGAGGGAAAGAGGACACCCATCTCACTGCCTTCCCTCTGCGAGGGGCAACCCTGCAGTGGACCACCGTCACCCATCCTCCCAGAAGCGGTGTCAAGATCGTGCTCTTCAATGAACGATCCCATCACTTCTACCTGATGGCCGCCTGAGTCGCGCCGCACACGTTTCTTTCAATACTCTAGCCTCTCCCCCAGCGTCCCCCTCCGGACGTTTGCATTTTTTCTAAGGATTTGCTAGGGTTACCCACGAAAACTTCTGGTTTTCTCTTTATTCTTACGCCTCGTCGGACCCCCTGACGAACGCGCTTACCCGACGATGCCGTCCTGACCAAGATTCCTAGCGAATCTGATCCGCACGCTAACGTCGTTGAACGACCTATGTTAGACCCACAAAAGAAAAAGAAGATCATTGAGAAATTCAAGACCCATGCCACCGACACCGGTTCTCCTCAAGTCCAAATCGCCATCTTGAGCGAAGAAGTGAAGGAATTAACCGACCACTTGAAGACCCACAAGAAAGACTTCTCCTCCCGCCGCGGTCTCATCAAAAAAGTCGGCGAACGCCGCCGCCTCATGCGCTACTTGAAGCGCACCGACAACAAGGCCTACGACGAATTGATGGCCAAGCTCAAGATCTAAACATAAAAAAGACTCCATAACAGGAGTCTTTTTGTTTCCCATCCCCTCTCCACCCATCTAGGGCTCTAACTGGTTGTTATTTTTTGTCCGACAGCTGTCTGAGCAAGGAGACATCCCCCGTTGCTCTCGATTTGCGGCTGCAGGGGGTGGATCCGGTCCACCATAAAGAGCGCGTGGTGGAATGCGAGTTCTGTCGGACAAAAAATAACAACCGGTTAGAGCCCATCGCCTATATATCACAATCCAACCACCATCGATCCGTCTAGGCTGGGTTCCCGCCTTCGCGGGAATGACAGAAAGAGAATACCTGTTTCGGCTGCGAGATCCCTCACTGCGCATGACTCCGTTCGGGATGACAGAAAAGAAGGGAAGATCGCCGGGAATCTAAAAAACTGGACAAAAGGGAAAAAATCTAGTAATATTTTATTGATCTTGAGTCTTTTTTATAAAACTCCTTATCTTTGCGAGAGGCTATCTTTTACCCTCTCCTTATTAACCCTTTAGCCCCTTGTACCTGAATCCCCTTATCGGATACTCGATACTGGATTCTAGATACACGATACTTTTTATATGTTACAACGCCCTTCACAACGTGTCGCCGTCTTTATCGACACACAAAACATGTACCACTCCGCCAAACATTTGTATGGCTCCCGCGTAAACTTCCCAGCGCTCGTACAAGCCGCCGTCGGCAACCGCGAACTCGTGCGCGCCATCGCCTACGTCGCCAAATCCAAAACCGGCGAAGAAACCGCCTTTTTTGAAGCCCTCACCTCCAACGGCATCGAACTCAAAGTCAAAGACGTCCAAGAATTTGCCAGCGGCGAGAAAAAAGCCGACTGGGATGTTGGCATGGCCGTTGATGCCATGGCCATCTCCCCTCGCGTGGATGTCATCGTGCTTGTCACCGGTGACGGCGACTTCATTCCGCTCGTAAACTACCTCAAAGCCATGGGCATCGTCTGCGAAGCCGTCGCCTTTGGACCATCCACTAATAACCACCTGCGCGAAGCCGTCGATGGTTTTATCGATCTCAACGAAAGTCCCGACCAATTCCTCCTGCATAACCGACACCACCCCAACGCCACCCTCAAAAACAAAAAAGCCGCCCCTTCCCTCGAATCCGTCTTCGAACCCCTACATCTCGACGGAATCTCTGACAGCCCTTCATCCCCGAACCCCCTTCCTGACTCCTCCGACCTAAATCCTAAACCCACCCGTGGACGAAAACCCCTTCGTTCGTCTACTCTATCTCCAGACGAAGAACCTCCCGCTCCTTCTTCTCCAACGGGCCGCAGCATTCGTGTGACGTTCTAAAATAAACTCAGGACTGATGTCCGGGTCTGATCATTAAACATGTTTCACGGGTGACACGGAGGCGGGTCCCCTGTCACGCGCAGCCGAAACGTTATGCTCACCTGCTGAGTGAAGTCGAGCATGACAGGGTGCCGCAGTGGCAGGACCCGTGAAACAACGTAACATTCAGACCCGGACATCAGTCCACAACACCGCATCGTTCGCCCCGAGACGCTGAGCTGAGTCCTCTCACCTTTCGTCTCCGGGCGACCCATTATTCATACTCGATACACGATTCTCGATATCTTATGATCACCGCTCCCAAAGAATTCTCTGCCGATCTCGCCGGTCGCAAACTCTCAATCAGCGTTGGACAACTCGCTCAACAAGCCAATGGCTCCTGTGTCGTGCGCTACGGCGATACCGTAACGTTGTGTACCGCCACCCTCGGCGAAGCCCGCGAAGACGCTGGCTTTTTTCCGTTAAGCGTCGATTTCGAAGAACGTCTCTATGCCGCTGGCCGCATCAAAGGCTCTCGCTTCATCAAGCGCGAAGGCCGCCCCACCGACGAAGCCGTCCTCTCCGGTCGCTTAATTGATCGTGCCGTCCGTCCCCTCTTTCCATCTAATCTTCGCAATGAAGTTGCCGTCGTCGCAACCGTTTTGTCACACGACCAAGAAAACGACGCCGACATCCCTGGCCTGATCGGTGCTGCCTGCGCCCTCGCCATCTCCGACATCCCTTGGCACGGCCCCATCGCGGCCGTCCGCATCGGTCGCAAAGACGGCAAGCTCATCGTCATGCCCACCTACAGCGACATCGAAACCGGTGAGCTTGACCTTGTCGTCGCCGGAACATCTGACAAAACCATCATGGTCGAAGCCGGTGCGAATATCGTCCCAGAAGCCATCGCCCTCGAAGCTATCAAACTCGCCCTCACCCATCTAGATCCGATCATCAACCTCATAAACCAAGTCCGCACCGCTGTCGGCAAAACCAAAATCGATCTCGACACGCCTAAAACGGAAGAAGAAGCCACCAAACGTGCCGAGCTTCAAGCGCTACACGATAAAGTTACAGCCTTTTTAGCCACCAAAACCGGCATCGTGTTTGTTGAACCCTTAAAAACCAAAGCCGATCGCAAAGTTTGCGTCGGCCGCTTGAAAAAAGAAGTTGACACATACCTCACCGCCGAAGGCATCGGTAAAGACATGCGCAAAAAAGCGGATGTCGCGATCAACGATTTTGTCGAAAGCGAAATCACCAAACAAATTTTAGACACCAAGCGTCGTGCTGACGGTCGCAGTGTGACCGAAATCCGTAGCCTCGGAGCCCTCGTCGCCTTCGTGCCTCGCACCCATGGCTCCGGCTTATTCGAACGTGGCTCAACCCAAGTCCTCACGAGCGTTACCCTCGGCGCTCCTGGCATGGAACAAACCCTCGACACCATGGAATTCCAAGCCAAGAAACGCTACTTCCACCACTACAATTTTCCAAGCTACTCTGTCGGGGAAACTAAACCTAACCGCGGCCCCGGCCGTCGCGAAATCGGCCACGGTGCGCTCGCCGAACGCGCCCTCATGCCCGTGCTTCCAAACAAAGAAAGCTTTCCTTACACCATTCGCGTCGTTTCTGAAGTCCTAGGCTCAAACGGCTCAAGCTCCATGGGTGCAACGTGTGGCTCGACCCTCGCTCTAATGGACGCTGGCGTTCCTATCACAGCTCCAGTCGCAGGCATCGCCATGGGTATGGCAAGTGATGAAAAAAATAACCGCTACCAAGTCATCACCGACTTACAAGATCTGGAAGATGGCGAAGGCGGGATGGATTTCAAAATCGCGGGCACACGTGAAGGTATCACGGCCATCCAAATGGATACAAAAACCTCCGGACTCCCATGGCACGTCATTGAACAAACCTTTTCCCAAGCCCGCGACGCGCGCTTACAAATCCTCGACCTGATTGAACAAACCCTTCCTGCCCCTCGCGCCGAATTGTCTAAGTACGCCCCACGCATCATCTCCTTCATGATCAACCCAGATCGCATCCGCGATGTCATTGGTCCGGGCGGCAAGATGATCAACGAAATCATTGCGACCCACAAAGTCGAAATAGACATCGAAGACAATGGCCTCGTGATGGTCACAAGCTCGAGTGCTGATGGCCTCGAAGCCGCAGTCAATTGGATCAAACAACTCACCCGCGAAGTCAAAGCGGGCGAACTCTTCCAAGGCACGGTCACACGCTTAATGGAATTCGGCGCCTTCGTCGAAATTCTTCCAAAAGTCGAGGGTCTCGTCCACATTTCCGAAATGGCACCGTATCGCGTCAATAAAGTCGGTGACATCGTCAAAGTAGGCGATAAGGTGAACATCATCGTCCACGAAATCGACTCGCTCGGCCGCGTCAACCTCTCCATGAAACGCGCCGAAGGCAACACCTACCCACCCGCCCCTAAGACCGATGATCGGGCCCCCGGCAGCAAACCTCCAAGCCCGCGCCCCTCACCACCTAAACCAAGTTCCTCATCCCCCTTCGGCGGCGGCAAACCTTTCAAAGCTCCTACAAGTTCAGACGCAACGCTTGTCTAAACACAAGATGAAACAAAAGACCCTGCTCCATGCAGGGTCTTTTGTTAGATATTGACACAAAACGAGCCATGAGACAGGATAGGCTACCGTTTCCAAATCTCTGCGATGGTTCGCAGGGATGAAGAGACAAAAGGGTAGCCCCCTCGACAGGTCGTCGGAATAGCTAAACAAGAAAGAGGCGTAGCCACATGGCAGAACCATGGCTCACCTTCAGCGCGACGCATCCAACCAGCAGACAGAAGCGGATCACCAGCGAAGAAGTACGCGGACACCTCACCAGGACCGGCGTGCGTACGACCGCGCAAGACTACGCGCAGACCTCCACGCTGCTCAACCGCTTCGGCCTGGCATGGAACGAGGTCAGGCACACCTACGCCCCCGCAGGAGAGAAGCCGAGGGACAGCGACGGCATCATCACCGTACACGGCGACCCCATCAGCGGAGACCTGCAGTTCAGCGCGGTGAACATCGAAGCAGACGTTGGCGCCGCGATCTGAACCAACATCTGCACCTTCCCCCTCTAACCCCCTACGGGCACCCCCGCCCACTTCACTTTAAGAGACGAGCCCCCTTGTTCGCCTCCTGAAGCAAACACAAAAGAGACCCTCACCGGTCTCTTTTGTGTTATTCGTAGGCTTCATATAACCATCGTCATTCAATCTTGCTTATTGACATAGAGACCAGTTTAGACCAAGATCATCTATCGCTCCCCCCCTCCGCGATAGGTTCAACGAGGAAACGGACGATAAGGGTGGTCCCCTCGATCCACGGAATAACCACCGGGTAAGATGCCTAAGCGCAACGCAGCAACTAATAGGCTGTTCCTGATGATCATGGAGCACAGCGAAGACGTAGTCACGCTCCTGGGGGGAGCAGTGAAGGTGCCGCACGAGACGGATAAAAACGCTGTCCGCGCATACATCGACCTCCACAGCACCTTCCATCACCGCAAGCGAGACGACTCGAGCCGCATTCTGGCGTTGATCAACGCCTGTGCCCGCATCGAACTGGGCGAAGATCAGACTCAGCACTTCCACGAAGGCACCCCCATCAAGAACGACTGGGTCCTGGTCTTCCTGGTAGGCCACAACGGAGAAGTGCTCGGCGTCTACTTCTACAAGTTCGAACACTAAACCAGGCTCCTTCCATCCTCCCCTGGGCCTCCTGCCCTTCTCAACATCAAAACACGACTCTCATGTCGCGTCATGATCGAACACAAAAGAGACCTTCGCCGGTCTCTTTTGTGTTTAAAGGCAATCACATCTATTCTTCCACTCTAAACCCTATCTCCGACTTCGGAGTCTCATCAGTAACCATTATTCTCCGCAACGCATCAAACACCACCTTAAATTGCTCATCAAACCGTTTTTCTAGGCCTTCAAGCTTAAACCGTAAAGATTCTTGCTCACTCACCATCTCTCGCAAGCGGGTAAAGGCACGGATGATTTGAATATTAATCATGATCGCTCTCTCACTCTTAAGGACGCTTGAGAGCATCGCGACTCCTTGCTCAGTAAAGGCATAGGGAGCATAACGAATACCACCCCTCTCAGACTTTGAGATCACAAATTGTGATCTCAAAGTCTCCTCCTCTAAGGTCGTAAGCTGAAACATAAAATCGTCGGGGAAACGCTCTCTATTACGACTCACAGCCTGGTTCAAAACTCTCGTCTCTACCCCATACAAAAGAGCTAAATCACGCGCAAACATCACTTTCACACCCCGAAACAAAAATATTCTTACCTCTATACACTCAGACGGGATAAAAGATTGTTCCATACCATATACCCCGTTCCATATTTTAAGGAGATTGTCAATCCATCGAAGAACGATTTTCTAAATTAGAGGTCACAATTTGTGATCTCCAATTAATCCAGCACCCCATTCTTTACAAACCCCTCCCATACCTCTGGCGCCCACACCTTCCAGCTCTCCATGCACTCCTCTCTCAAAACCCCTTCTACAATTTCAGGCGGGGCACCAAAATACCCCAGTACCTTATCCGATATACCGGTGTCCTGCAGGACGCCAAAGCGCGTATAACCACCCATCACAGGTGAACGTAACCCCGAAACCACACGAGAAATATGTAACTCACGGATCGGGAACGAACACATCGGGCACGGTTCCACCGTCGTATACACCGTGCACCCCTTCAAAACTCTGGTCTGCAATCGCTCCTGCGCCTGCAAAAGCGCAATCCGCTCCGCATGCCGGTCTATCTGTTTCGTCTGCTGCAAAAGATTGCTTCCTTCCCCCAAAATCTCCCCATCCAAAACCACAATCGACCCAAACGGCAAATCCCCCGCTTTACCCGCCGCATTCGCAAGCTCAATACAGCGGCGCATGAAACGTTCATCCCTCTCTTGAGTGGTTGGAGACATATAATTAATGGCCTTAAGTCTAAAGGCTAATCCAAGAAATAACAATTCAGAAACAAGAGTAGGTACCCTATCGTTGAACGCTACCGACTCTTCAGATACAGTCAATCAAGATGTTTCTCACTCCTATGACTGACTTCCAACAATTTGCCAAAGACTTCGCCCTCAAAGCCGGCGCCCTCATGAAAAAGAACTTCCTTCTCGGAATGTCGAAGGAATGGAAAAAGGATAATACTCCCGTCACCGCCACCGATCTCGAGATCAACCACCTCTTGATTCAAGAAATCAATCACTTCTTTCCCTCCCACGGCATCCTCGCCGAAGAAGAAAGCGCGCTAAAGGAGGGAGCGGAATACGTCTGGGTCTGCGACCCTCTCGACGGCACGCTCCCCTTCGGCCACGGCATCCCCATCGCAACCTTTGCGTTAGCCCTAACAAAAAACGGCGAAAGCATTCTCGCCACCGTCTGTGATCCATTTCAAGATCGCTTATTCACCGCCGCCAAAGGCCAAGGGGCGTTTCTGAATGGAAATCCCATCCACGTCTCAGCCACAACTGCTTTCAAGGGCAGCGTCGCCGATATCGAAATGAGCAGTATCTCAAAATACGATCTAAGTAAGCTCGCGCTTTATCTGAACATAGAGCGAGGGGTAAAAGTCTTTAAGCTCAACTCCTATACCTACGCCGCCATGCTCGTTGCCGCCGGCGAATTAGCCTTCGCCCTCTATCCAAGCTCCCCCGCCCACGACACCGCCATGGCCAAAATCATCGTCGAAGAAGCGGGGGGTAAAGTCACGAGCCTATCCGGACAAGAGCAGCGCTATGATGGTCCCGTCGAAGGATTGATTGCTTCAAATGGGGTACTCCATGAAGAATTGGTAGCACTTTCAAAAGAAATGGTGGTGATAAGGGCTAAGTAATACACCATCTTCACTGAAGTCGAACTCAAAAAAGAAAAGTTCTGCTCTTCTAGACAGGCTCCGCATTCACCACCGTGTTAGGTTCGATATAGTAAACCCTGTACCTCTCCCCCTCCACAAACGCTTTTCGCTGCGCTTCTTCAAGAAAATACTCTTTTCCATTAACAACGAGACTGACTAAGGCATACCTCCCCCTGCCTGTGAGATTATTTCCCACAAACCGCGAAAGCGTTACCACCCCTTCAATAGACAGGACCGGCAGAGTTGAAAAAGGAAGCTGTCCTTTAGCGGCTAATTTTAACAAAAAGACGCCAAAAAATACTCCGACCAAACAGGCAAGTGAAACAAACAGACGACCAACCATGTCAACATTGCTCCGATCAGTCCACGCATTCAAAACAGCCAATCCACACAAAAGAATGACCAGGATACCCGCGATGGTCAGAATACGCCCACCTCGCTTCGCTTGATCCTCCAAAATTTTTGCATGCCGTTCGGACAAACGACCTTCTCTATTCATGCGCGTATCGTCAGCTACTAAACCAAATATCGTTTGAATCGATTCAAGGCGTTCAGATAGGGATATGCTTTTCATAAAATTATTACAAAGTATAACATCCTTCAAACTTTCCAGAAATCAACTATTGCCTCTCACTCTGCGCAACATCACAACACCCTAGATCACCTGATTATTACCACAAGATCTTCATCGACACACAAAATTCCATGTGTTGTAATGATAAAGGATAAATCCTATGGAACATGGTACACCACGCGCAGTTTCTAAAGTCACTGAAAAGAAGCCCCTTGGACCAGAAGAAATCGCCGCCCGTCGTGAGGCCGCAACCGGATTACTTCGTATTGCCGAATCATTCGATGGTTCAAAGGGGGCAGAAAAAGCTCTTTTTGAGGGACTTATAGCCTTGGAAAAAGCAATCGTCGCACGTCTACAAGAACACGGTGTTAATTATAAGGCATTAGCATTTAACGAACGTGAAACACACGAAATTGCCCTCGCACAAGAGATAAAAACAGCTACAGATGCAGACGATACGAAACCAAAAACCATTCATGATCTGCTAGGATTGGCAGGAAAAGCTTTTCACTACCGTTTAGGCGAACGATTAGATGCTGATCCCGAGGCTGATCACTACGAGGAAAAACAAAATATCCACGTTGTTCACTTAGACCAAATCATTCTTCCCTCTGAAGAAGGAGAAGAAACCCCCACCATCGTGAAAGGTGAAGGAACATTTGAAAAACCACGCTTTCACGAACGTCTCCAAGAGTTGTACGCTTTATTACGCAAGGAAAAAGTCTTTGTAGAAGAAGTTCTTGTTGTTATAGGGAAGCGCGACCCTCGCATGATGCGTAAAGTTAGCTATGCGCTTGTGCTCATTCCCCGCCTCCAAGCCAGCATCCTCGTCTGTGATCAAATCGGTGAAGCGACCTTCGTGATCCACGATCTCCTTGCCACCCAACAAGCCATTCATTGGTCAAAACGTAGGCTTTTAGCCGAGTTTCCAGACAAGATGGAACGCATCGTGTACCGCACATCTGCTCAATGGCAAGAAGAACTCCATGCAGCTCTTTTTCCAAGCACAGGAACAACTACAGAGGGATCCGCAAAGGCAACTCATGTCGACACACGACAGATGGAAATCCGTGAACGAATCAAAGAAGATCTACGTCGCCAATTCCCAACACCCGAACTATTTTTAAGCCAAACCGCCGCACAAGTACAAAAGTTAAACAGCACCGTTGGAAAGCGTCGTGGGACAGTAGGCATCTGCAAGGAACTCGGTCTACCAATTGACACCGATCCTGGATCAATTCGTTCTCAACTTCGAATCGCAGAGGAATTGTATGGTTCAGATCATCCTACTGTTTTCGAATTTCATGAAGCATTGCGCAAACAAAACGATCGCGAAGAAATAATCAAGGAGCTACTGCGAAGATGTCCCACCTCTCGAGATCTCCTTAGCTGGTCAAGATATACCTGGATTGAGTTAGCTCTTTTTCGCACGCTCAATGGACAAGAAATAAAACGCGTCGCCATCATGAAGACGCTTGGACTTAACAACGTCGATCCTGCCTGGAGACGTCGAGACATGTTAACGGTTGCCGAAACCGTTTACGGATCTGATGACCTCTTTGTAAGAGAACAGAAAGAGCTTACGGAACACGCGGAGAGTCCCGCTTGGTTACGGACACTTATCACAGCTCTTTACCCAGATCCAGGACAATATTACCGAGCTTTGGTACGAGATGAGAAAATCCTTATCAAAGTTGGATCATCTGAAGAAACGGTCGGAGCAAAAGCTTTAAAAACAGTTTTTGGTGTAGCCGGTGATATAGACAACGCCGAGCATCGTCTTGCTCTTGTAGCAACGATCTACGGAGCAGAAACGCCTGTTCTCCAAGAATTGCTTCGAGTACACCAATTACGCCGTAGTCCCGAAGGAATGCGACAAGAAGTCCTAAAGGAGTATCCGGATGCCACCACCTTTTTTCGCGAGGTCAGGAAAAACTGGTCGCGGCGATTTGCGGAGGCTGGAGACCAGGCCGGCCTCACTCTACCTGAAATATATGCCCTGATTACACATCGACGTATCAACACAGAAGATACACTCGAAAACCGACTTCGGGTCGCAAATTGCCTCTTTGGAGCAAATGATCCTATCATGCAGACATGGAATAAAGTATACGAAGCAAGAATAAACCCCGTTCTCTTGGCAGAGGAATTTCGCCAAAAAATTCCAACCCGCGAACAATGGCTTGGTGAGCATCTAGAAAGGCTCTATGAACAAGTTTTTGCTGTAAATCCACTAGGCGAAGGAATAGGACTACACGCCGCCCTCGCAACATTTGGCTATACATTAAAAAATACCATGACCCGTGCTGAACGAGAACGATTCGGTAATTGGTTTTACCGTGATCCTGCCATCGTCCAAAAAGAATTGACAGATACTCAAGCAAGGAGGGGGGCGGATCGTCAAGAAACGATCTCTCTACACCAAGCAGCTATCAAAAAAGCCTATCCTGATCCTCTCTTGTTTCTTTCAACAAATTCGCGGGAACTACTAGATAGAAAATTTGAGCTTGGCACAAACGAATCAAAAGTTAGCTATGCCGCCCTCATAAAAGGGTTGCGCGGAGATCATTGGACGCTCGTATCTGAAGAAGAGCGCCAATGGTCTATCGCGGAAGAAGTGTATGGTAATGACAACTCCATGGTACAGGCTTGGAAGCGTGCATTAACGATCCGATCAAGTCCCGAGTTGATGCGAGAAGAAGTAAAAAGGCTATATCCAACCGCAAACGATTTTATCCACGCTAAGTTTAATGGATCACCATTCGCTCCCACACCTGACGGAAAAGGGATAAGCCTAAAAATTGTGGCGCGCCTGTACGGCAAAATAGAGACCGCCTTAGACAAAGAGGATGTTCTACAACTCGCTGGCTCCATCTACGGCCAAGACGACCCAACGGTGGTCGCTTGGGACGAATGCATAGAACGTCGCAAAGACCCTAGCATTATCCGTAATGAATTACGCACTCTTTACGCAACTGAGGAGACATTCATAAAAGCTCTAACGAATAACCAACTAAGTCCAGAAATTTGCAAAGATCCTGACGGCAATGGAATTGGTTGGATCCTTATTTGTCAGACACTCCAGGTTCCCAACTTTGAACGTAGCCTTAAGCGCGAACACAAAGAGTATCTTGTTCAGCTCTTGTATCACAGCTCGTCATAACCGAAAGAAAATACACGTAGTTAAAGAGGGAGACGAAGCCTCCGCCTGGAAGCGGGACTTTATACTTAGTGAAGGCTTGCGGAGCAGGAACTAATCACTTTAACAGCATTCGCTTATAGACCCTCCTCTTGGCGAAAATGATCTTTTAATTCTTGCGAATGGTCCGCATCCAAAATCTCTTTAGCTCTTTGTACATCTTCTTCTCTTACGATCAATTCAACCCCCATTGAATACGCAAAAGGCGCAGGCCGCATTCCACCCCCATCATCAGCACTTAAAAAAGACTTGATCCCGACTGACTCCAACACCTCTTTCGCCATCTCTGCTTCAAGTCTTGTGGAAAATTTTTTTAACGTTAGGATATTAGACTTCATGTAATGGATTGTGGCATGTATAACAAAATCTCCGCCTTTAAAGCGGAGATTTTACGTGGTGGACCCTAGCGGGATCGAACCGCTGACCTCTTCCATGCCATGGAAGCGCTCTACCAGCTGAGCTAAGAGCCCCTAATAAGGCTGAGGTAATAAACCCCTCTTGAACGGTCAGAGTATGCCAAAAGCAGCCCGAATAGTCAACCCATGCCCTCTTGCATCCTCTTCCAGATTTTCGCATGCCCATGCGCCTCTCGCATGCGTTTGACCGCCCGCTGCATCGCTTCCTCTGTCTCCCCCCGCTCCCCCAACTCCTCCACACGCTTCTGCCAAAACATAGCGCTCCCCGGCAATCGCTCGCCTAAATACTGATCCCATTCACCAAACGCATCTTCTCGTTCTTTCCGCTTATTCGGGGTATTTATTTGAGCATCCATTCCTTTTTCTTTCTCCATTCGCTCATCCGTAATCACCCCACGCACCCACAACTCCGAACGGACCAACTCCGCTCGCTCTAAATCCGTCACCACCTCTTGGCGCACCGCTCGCAGCCAATCACGCCACTCACGCAATAGCTCCGTCGTCGGCGTCTGCACGATAGCACACCGCTCCACCAAACGCCCCAAGATCATCTGTTCCATCTCAAGCTCTCGCTCCTCAATGGCATTCCCATCAAAGCGACGAATACGCTCCACCATGGAGATAAGTTGTTTCTCCGCCTCACGCATTACCCCTTCCATACGTCCCACTAAAGCACGCTGCGCACTCGCAAGCGCCGCTCGACGTTCTTCTAGCTTATACGCAGGCACCCCGGCTGTCGTCGGGGATGATTTGCCTTTTATCCAAGAAAATAAACGCATAAAAGTCTAACGCACACCTCCAACACGCTCTTCTAACACCTGTAAACGTTTTTGTACCGCCGTATTCGTCGGCACACTCGCCGCCACCAGACGTAACTGTACCAATGCATCCGACAAACGTCCCGCTTCCTCGTATAAAGACGCGAGCTGCCACCGCGCCCGCACCTGCGTCGCATCTAATTCCAATACCTTTTCAAACGCTGCCGTTGCTCGGGCAGATTGATTGATCTGCATCGCTAAAATACCCAGCTCAAAGACCCGATCAACCGTAGGATCTTGAGCAACAACGTACTCCAAGGCTTTAAACGCCTCCTCTCCCTTCCCTTGTCGATGTAGAATAACCGCTTCTTGATAGCGTGCCGGTAAATAATCCGGCTTTAACCTCAAAGATACCTGTGTCCAACGAGCGGCATCCAATAATGCCTGTTGCGCCTGCTGTATAGCTTGCTCACGCGCATTCGCTTCCTTCGCCTCAAACAAAACTTGTAATTGCTGAGCGCGTAACAAGAACAAGCTTCCAATTTGGTACGGATAATCCGGATGCTGTGGGTCACGCTGCATTGCTTCTTGATACTGCTTCACCGCAAACCCATCCGCTCCCTGGGTAAACGGGGCAATTCCACTATAAATAATCCCAGCATTCGCCCAACTATCCGGATTTGCTGGTGCTAAACGCGTCGCTTCCAACGCAATATCTACCATCGAGGTAACCTGCTCACTCACCACCTGAGAGCGCTCATTCGTGGGAGTATCTTTCACGCGCTGCAAAACTTGCACCAGGTAAGCTTGCGCCAAGGCACGCGCAGACACATCATCCCAAGGATGGATCGCTCGTACGCTCTGCAAAGCCTTCATAACCTCTTCCGCCGACATCTCTCCTCGCTGATACGCGGACACCACTCGCTCCGTCTTGGCCTGCGCCCACAATGTTTGCCCCCCCAAGACAAGCACAACCAATACCCCAAGCGACATCCCCGCAGCCTTCATGGGCAACACCCACTTCCATGGTCGACGCATCCCATCCACCGCTAAACGCATATGAGCGGAAAATCCCATCAATCCGCCCGTCAATGTCCAAAATAAAATTTGGTGCGACAGATTCATGTTATAGAAAAACAGCCCGACACTCATGGCCGTCCAACCACTAAATACAATCATCTGCAAAGGCAATCCCTCCTCAGAGACATCGTGCACACGATGGCTGTGCCGCTTAAGAAAGCCATGCACTCCAACCCCAAATACCGCTAGGAGAAATAGGACAAACAACCCACTTACCACCATCCCCGTCGTGGCAAACAAGGTTAAAAACTGCGAACTTGCGCGATCAAAACGATTCGCCCAAAATGGCGTATTATTAAATTGTGGCGCGCGATACAACGCATAATCATAGGCCCACGTCCCCGGCCCCGTTCCTAACCACGGATGCGCCGCCACCGTCTGCTGCGTAATCTGCCACGAAGCAGACATCGACAATCCAACCTCCCCCGCCACCGGCGTTTTCCAAGTAATAGGCGCAACCAAATTCACAATCCCAATCACAATCGCGACTAACAACCACGCACCTCGTTTTGTTTTCTTAAACAGATCATGCTTTCCAAGCACTATTAAAGTCAGAAAGCACCCCACCCCCACCAACACCATCATCCACGCCACCCAAAACTGCACCCGTAACAAAATAACAAAGGATACAAGCCACAACACCCAAGAACTTCCTCGCGCCACCATTCCAGGCCACGTAAGCAAAGAAAACACCCCTTCAATCCGACGACCAAACGCGATCACCCCGAGTGCCACAATACTTCCAACACTCGCACATAAAGACAGCGCGTATACACTCCCCGCCACCGTCACCGCCTCTCCGGAAAACACCGACCACATGCCTGCTCCCGCCACTCCCAAACATCCGAGCAAGAACAAAAATAAAAATGCCGAAAAAGAAAGCAGCATGCGTGCACGCTGTGCGACTAACCAAGCAAAAACTAAGAGGGCAGCAATACTCGAAAACGTCCACGCACGTTGGCTAAATTGTCCTACCAACGATAAATACGGGTGGACAGAGAAGATCGTCGCAAAAAAAACACCGATGCCAAATAGTGCAAGCAAAATATTCGACCACCCCATCCGAATTTCAGAACGACGTTCCACCGCACTCCGCACCGTTCGTGCCACAAGCGCAACTCCAACAAGCCCGATCAAAGCTCCTTGTTTAAATAGTTCCGCCCGCTCAAACGTCGCCGCCGCTAATCCAGGCCCAATCACCACCAGCAACGCCAAACAGACATCGGTGATAAACGACATCCATCCTCCAAAGCGCGAACGCTGAGCGCTATCCATAAAGAGCAAAGACCTGGACATAAATTTATCCAAGTATAACACAAATAACACACTCCTTCTCTCTTACTTCTGTCATTCCCGCGAAGGCGGGAACCCAGCCCAGTGGAAGCCCTTCATAATTTTTTTACTTTATTCCCCCTCCGTACCTCCCTGTGCAACCTCAAGATTCACACTCGGTTCCTCAACAGGCACGACCGGTTCTACAACCACAGGCGCCGGTTCCTCGACGACAATCGGCACAACCGGTTCCGTACTCGAAGCCACAGGATCAGTTACGGAAATAATTGGCTCCGTACTCGTAGGAACGTCTTGCGTCACGGGTGGTGTGACGGGTTGCTGCTCTTGAGGTTCTGGAACCGTCGGCTGTGTACTCGTCGCCACCGTCTGAATCAAGGCTTCTCCCGTCGTGGTATTCACAAGCGCATAGGTTCCATCTGAACGATACACGCGCGCACCCGTCGGCGTCCCTTGAACACTCCACGCAAACGTCACATCACGCATCTGTTTGTCATGCAAGAAGATGTCAAACCCAATATCCGTATAGTTATCCGTCCACCATCCGCCATTCACTTGTCCACGTGGCGTCACTTGAATATTCGGATAACTCAAGACAGAATCATACGCTACATGCACCTGCTTCGATCCCGCCTCCACATAGGCAAACCCCCGATACGAAACCTCCTTCGCCACATGATCCGTCTTCACAGGTTGATCTGACGCCTGATTACTGACGCCTGATGCCTCCTTTTGCGGCCCTCCCCACCATCCAGGATTCACAAACACCTCAATCTTGCCCACACCCGCACCATCATAGGATTCCAATGCCAACCCAACAATCGGTCCTGCCTTCGTTGCCTTCACAGCGGTTCCCGGAATTGTAGACGGGCCGAGCGGATCCCCAATCTTAATCGCTCCATTCATGGTAGAAACTTTCGTCGGCACACGGCCAGCTAACGCAATCGGATACGTATCCGGATCCGGACGCCCCGCAATAAAGGCGGGTTTCGTCGATACAATACCCATGAGCAAACCTGTCTCATTCAAAGACCGTTGCACATGGAACTGCCCACGCTCACTCGCGACCACCAAATCTCCGCGGTCGAGCTTATCGGGAGAATAGTATCGCTCCGCAAAGTCATACGAGTCATTTGCCTGCCATCCATCGGCATTCGTCGCAATGTATTGCGTCGAGGTACTCGTATCATCAAGAAAAATATATTTCGATTGTTGCACGCCCTGACGACCGGCAGGATACAAGCGGCCTCCCACGACCATGTCCCCCGCAATCGTCGCCTTCCCTAATTGATTGATGGAAAACACATTAGAAGACGAGGCATTACGGATCACAAACGAAGATGAAGTAGGCGTCGTCACTTCTGTCAGCAACCCAAAACTCGCCTTATTCGCTTGCACCCCATCCCAAGCACTCCCACGAAACGTAAGCCCCCACGAATCCACGATCGGGGTCACCGCAGTCGCTTCTGCCCGCGCTTCTACCACCAAATCATCCGTCAATCGCGCCACGCGTCCATCCGTATTTAAAATCGTACCCGCAGAATATCCCGTTTTTACAAACACTTCGATCGTAGAAGTAGAATTAGTCGCCTCAAGCGCATACCCTAAAATCATCCCTGGCTTCGTCGCCTTCATAGCCACTCCCGGATACTCAGACGTCGTAAGCGGATCCCCAATCGCAATCGCGCCATTTACCGGAGAAACTTGCGTCGGCACACGTCCAGTCAATGCTACGGGAGCTCCATCAGAAATCATCCCCAATAAAAATCCAGGCTTCGTAGAATAGACCCCTACAAGTTTTGGATCATAGGGAATACCCGAGCTTTTTTGTACCGTCACAGGATCCGTCCCAAACACTAATACATCTGTTGTTGTCGCAACCCCTTGTAAACGATACGACTCAGCCAAGTCAAAGGCGTCACTTGAAGAAATGACGTCATCCGCAATCAAACTATAGTGCGTTCCCGTATAACCAGGACAAGAATTTCGAAAATCCTGAGCTAAACATAAACCACTCAACCCATAATTAAGCACCATCGAATAATTTCTTGTCCCTGTAGCTGCCGCATTTGGCCCCACTAATAAACGATCTACATATGCTCCCCAAGCTGCGTGCTGAACATTGTAATCCGCGGTATTTGTAAATTTAGCGATCGGAGAAGAACTAGACGTATTCACAAGTAACTGCACCGAGGTCCCAGAAATCTGCGTAAGACCTAGTTGGGTTGTGCCAGATACAGAGAGATGCCCCGTAAATGTCGAGGTAGAATAAGAGCCAATCCCAAGCGGACCATCAGAGCGAATACCGCCTTGTCCGACCGTCAACTGATCACCCACCTCAAAAGAATGTCCAACACGACCATCTGACATCACGGATAACGTTCCCACATTCGCAATCGCCGCGTCTAAACTCGTCACATCGATCCCTGGTAATTGATATACCAAAAAATTATCTGTAATAGCATCCGTCACATACAACGCTCTACCGTTTATCGCCACACCCATGGGAGACAATGTAAACCCCCCTAACGATTGCAAAATGCTTAGCTGACTCGCATTGTATGCATCAATTACTTTTAATCCAGAGCCCGTCACCACCGCAAAGATATAGCGACCAGACTTAACAAAAGAACTAATCGTGCCCGCTCCCAAAAGCTCACCGCCATAAACAAGCGATGATGGATTCCTAACATTTGTGACTTTAAGAGCAGATCCAGCTGTATATAAGTACGAGCCTTCTTGCAACATTTCATCAGGTTCCACCGTCGTCGTCGATGTTAATGTTGTTGGATTATACGGATCTGATATATCTACAACTTCCACGCGAGCAAGCAAATCAAATTGTAAATACGCATACTTCCCTCTCACCACAATCCGTCTTGCCGTACCAGCACTCGCCGGAGTAAAAGTATTAATCAAAATCGGCAATCTAGGATTAGAAATATCAACAATCCGAAGCTTTTCATCATCGTTAAACACGTAGACATATCTTCCTTGAACGCTAAACCATCGAGGAACAGAAGCCAAGGTGATGGATCCTACCGTCGTAAGCGCTCCTCCCTTCATATCCGTAATGTATAGCTTACTTGTCCCGGAGAACGAGGAAAACATGTAGTTTTCTTCCAGCGCCAAATGGGTAAGACCTCCATCAGAAAAGCTCTGAATCCCTAAACTCACCGGACGTGTCGAACTCGTAATATCAAACAACGTGAATTGATCCGTCGCCACATGTGTCGCAACAGCATAATGACCTCCCACATAAATACGTCCAACAGTCCCAGACAGATGCTGTGAATGCACGAGTGGGATTGTAGAGGTTACTCGAACCGTGACGTCAAGTGAGTCACCTTGTGCTGTTCGCGAAAACGCCTGAGAACTACTCACCCTCCCCGCCAGAATGTAGTCCGCGGAAAAATTAGTGGCCGTTGCATTTGTGAACACAGCACGGTCTGCGAAAAAATTTGTTGAGGTCGCATAGAGGGAAGAAGCGTATTGTGCATACAAAAACGTACTCGTCGCATACGTACTCGAGACGCTCACAAAATTTCCATCCAACCAGCGCAAACTTGTAGAACCTAATCCCCATGACGCATCCACCGAGGGCAAAAGCGAACTATTAAACCGCCCCGATACCGTCACGGTTTGCGCAGAACCTGCTCCTAAGCTGGTGTTCCCGTATACGGTCAATCCTTGGTCAACCGTCAAACGACTCGATGAAGTATTCCCCCCTACGCTCAGCGAGCCACTCAACGTCGATGTTCCATTCCCACCATAATAAAACGAACCAGAACTCGTGACAGACCCCTGACGGTTAAGAGAAAAAACCGTTGTATCTTGGTCATTCACGCCACGCAATAAAAAATCATTCTGATTCGACGTTCCGTTCGAACGAACAAGCAAAGCCGTTCGCGAACTCGTCGCCGCATTATTTTCCGTCTGGTTGACGGTAAATAAATTTTGCCCACCACTCGCTGTACTTGACGCATACATTCCTTGCAACTGCTCCGCATTAAACGCCTGCGGCACCGCACCCAACCGTTTACGCGGACTCATTTCACTATCTGAGGCAATCGTAACCCCTAAATACAGCGCATCCGTATTCCAATTCACGCTATCAAGCGTATTCTGCCAAAACCCTTCCGCCGACGAATCCCCCAACAACAAACTAAACAAACCATCCTGAACCGCCACCGGGATCGCGGTTGGCAACGCCGTCGTTCCAGAGGCCGTCCACAGCGTCGTTCCCCCCGAAGAGGCAGAGTAAAGACTGAACTTCATTTGATACGTCCCATCGGTGACCGCCATCCCCGCCGCATTCAATAATTTGCCTTGATAGCTAATCTGTCGGTTAATCCCCGCCGCCGCCTGCGCCGACGACATAGACAACCAATAAAATAATCCAATTGCCACTAATAAAAAAACCAACCCGAGAGCACGAGTCACCCATAAAGAACAGGAACGTCCAGACACAAACATATCTTGTTTAAGTATAGACGTATTTTACGATTCGTAGTTTTTAGCTCAACCCAGGCCTTATCTATATACCCTCAAAAAATACCTACTGTGTACACAGTGTGGATAAGCTGTGATCATCCCTTTTTCGGTTGCAAAACAATCTTTTCTGATACGACGGGATTTTTGGCTTGAGTAAGGTCTAAATCAGCCGAATGATAGGCTTCATACCCCGCTTTATCCGCCATCAGCATATAAACATTCGGTCCAGCAAAAAATGCATATTTTCCATCCTTATCCGTAATCTGTGTTTCCAATAATTTATGAAAGCGTTTATCAAAAATACGCACCACTGTTTGGCCCAGCCCACGCTTCGAGGAGCCATCGTAGACAATCCCCCAATCCTTAGGCTTAGAGGCAGCCGCTAAACGATAAAACAACCCGTATGTAAACGCTTGCAGAAGAAAAAATCCTCCCGTCAACCAACCAGGCGACAAGGCAAACGATCCCAACGAAGCCACCAACCCCACACTCGCCCCCACTCGCTGAAAAATACGGAACCGTTTTTCCGCCGCCATCTTCTTGGGCGTCTTCTCTACCACCTCATCCGGATCAACGGGAATATTCGCCGCGACAAGCGCTCCACTTTGCTTCACCTCAATCAACTCACCATGATACAGGTCAAGGAGAGCGCCATCCTCCCGATCCTTGGCTAAATACTGCGTCGGAAAACGAAACCCTTGCTTCACTGCTTGTAAACGATAGGTCCCTGGTTTTACAAAAAATGAATATCGCCCCTGCGCATCCGTAATCCGTGTCTGCACCACTCGACCCGTTCCTGCATCCAATAAACGCACAATCGCTAAATCCACTCCCCGCTTAGACAATGCGCTATAGACGGTTCCCCATTGTGCCCGCTTTCGTCGTCGCAAGAGAAGGAGCGGTTGCGTAAATAAGAAGTATAAATAACGAAAAACACTCGTTGCCGAAGCAGCCGTCGCCAAGTTTGTGACTGCCACGGCCACCGCAACTGGTGCCACCACCTGCTTATTCACCGTCTGCACCACTGGTGACTCCAAAATCTCACGCGCATTCGCCAGCACTTGCTCAATCGGCGTCGCAATCCGAAGCAAAAGCGGAACTCCGAGAATATTCCCTTTCACGATAACTTCTTGATCAAAAGACAAAAATCCTTCCTTTCGGACAAATAAACGATACGTACCCGGCTCCACCAAAAACCCATACTTCCCATCTATCCCCGTAAAAAATGGATTTACTTGCGCAGACGTTTTTACATCCCATGTCACGAGACCATCTGAGGTCTGTCGCATGACCCGAATCTCTGTTCCTGATGCTGCTTGCTGACCAACTTCCTCTAACACCGTAAATCGCTCCTTAAGGGAAAAGACAACCTTCGTCCGTGCACGTGAACCATCTGCCAACACCGCCTCCATCTCTGCCTCTACCCTTCCTTGAGACGGCAACCGCACCGTTGTTGACCATGTTCCCACCATATCCTTCACGAATTGATATCGCGCTCCTGCCAGTCGCACCTCCGCCCGCTCTACCCGCTGTCCTTCAACCCGTTCTGGCACGACAACCTTAATCGCCTGCTGAGAAAAAGCTTCAAACACTCCATCTACTGCCTGAAAAACAAAAGATCCACTTTCATCCGACCACACTGGGCGAATGTCTCGCACAACGCCAAAAAACGGTTCTTCAACCGGGAGAGGGACTTCTGGCGTTGTCGTCGTAGCTCCATTAGGAATAGCCGGAACCAGCGCATCCCATGTCTGAGCCGATGCAATCGCTCCACTCGAGACATTCCCATTTTGATCACGCGCAAATAGAGCGTAGTAATACGTTTGCCGGGGTAAGAGTCCAATATCTACTGCTCCTTGTCCTGTTCCCCGATACACTTCTCTTCCATCAGACAGACTTGTCGCAAAACGATCCCCACGCACGACCACAATCACTTCCAAAAAATCATCAGAGATCGGATTCACCCATTCAAGAACCACCTGCCCCTCCTGACCAATCGCTCGCAGCTCGGAAGGATTCGTCGGTGGTGTAACATCCGGCAATGTCCGCGCCGTCACGCGTCTACTCACGACTTGACCTCCCGCACGCGCCGTAATCCGAAATTGATACAACGTATCCGGTTGCAATCCATTGATACGTAATGTGTGTATTCGTGTCGACACCTCTTCCGTCACACGCAAACTATAATCATCTACTCCATATTCAATCAGCGCTGAAGCAGGCCGATCCGTTTCCCACGTTAAGACGATGGAACGCTCCTCTGAAAAAGCAACCCGCGCATCGCGAAATACAAGGGTGGAAACACCCGATCCACCACCCCCACCTCCGCTACCAGCCCCTCCAGCTGCGCCTCCTCCTCCGGCCACCCCACCCACCCCACCCACAACTCCTCCCGCTGGTGGTGGAGTGACAATGGTAGGCGGTGGTGGCTCCGATGGCACGACGGGTGGAGTGACAATGGTCGGCGGTGGTGGCTCCGAAACAGGGGGAGCAGGTGGCGGAGGCGGAGGCGGCCCCGCTACTGCTCCTCCACCTCCTGTATCCCCACCACTTACTCCAGCCCCGCCTCCACCCGATGAAGCCGGAATGGTGGCACTCACTGTTAATAGATCGTTACTCGCAATCGGAATAATAATTTGCCCAGTATCACCAAACACCCCACCAATCATGAGCGAATACGCAGCAACCGCAGAAGGATTGGTGATCTGAGAGACTCCTCCCGCCGCCGTCCCAATCCGCACCACCACCCGTTGTCCCGCCGCGATCTCTCCACTCGCCGCATCCGTAGGCGCGGTCAACGTGATGATTTGCCCGGACACACTCACTCCCCACACCCCAGCCGCCGCACTCGCTGCCAACGTTTCGGATGTCTCAAAACCCGTTGTAGCTCCATGGCTCAGGGCAAAATCTGAGAAGCTAATTGTTGTAAGATCAAACCCCGTCCCAAATGTCAGCGTAATCGTATCGGTAGACGCATCAACCCCCGTTGGAGTGACCAACTGAATTTCATGATTTGAGGCATTCGATGTTTTTTGTCGCGTCATGATATCTTTCGCTTCCGTTAACGTAGCAGCCTGCACATCTACACGGATAAAACAAAAACAAGCGATGCTAAAAATGATCACCGCACCAAAAAAAGAGGACAGCCGTAACGTCATCGAGAGGAAACACGACTCTCACGCCCCTTCTCGAAAACCCTACGCCCTCCAACCCCTCCTCCTGCGCCACCACACGAACATGATACCTACTCCCAATACCGTGAGCGTCTTCCATGGTATCACAAAAAACCACCCTCCGTCCGCTCGCGCAGTAAATGGCTCATCTAAGAAAAATTCTGCCCGATATATTCCTAACCCCCACCCCTCAATCCATCCATCTTTCTTCACAGGCTCAACCTCAAATCGCCGCTCCGAACGAGGAAGGATGCGCCCCACCCGCTCCGTCGTCTGCAAAGATACACGCTCTTTCGTTTGTCCAAATATATTCTTAATCCTGACGTTTCCATTCGGAATCTCATGCGCTTGTCCTTCATTACGCAACACAACCTCAAACCGCGGAGAAAACCACCAACCTAATCTTGATGACACGCGTTGAAAAGAAGCAATCGATACAGAGCGCTGCACATCTCCCTCTACGGTTGCAAATACCAAAACCCCCACCCGACTTCCCAACACAACACCCTCCACTTGCCCCGGATCAACACGCGAAACAAACACCACCGCCTGATACCCTCCCGCCTCCGTCCCAACCGGAGGACGAAGCAAGAGAGGAACCGAAACCGTTGCCCCCGGCGCGAGCGTCATCCGTGGAGATTTGAGATACAACCAACTCGGCAATCCCTCTGTATCCGCAGGAGATAAAAACGTCTGCTGCCCTTGGTCACCCTGCGCCACAAATCCCTGAATACTAAACCCATACGTTTGCTCTACCATCTCAGTATTTTTCAAGAAAAACACCGCTCCTGCTGTCTCGCCCCCCGCAGCCCTCACCTCCAAGATCGGCGGCTTCACCTCCATCGCCTTCACGAACCCAAACCCAGTGATAAAAAAAATCCCTCCGACAAATACCGAAACCACCAACCCCTGTAATACATGCGAAATGCCCTTCATACACTAATAATTTGCCGTGAGCGTATAGTAAATGATCTGCCCATACGAGCCTGCCGCCGTCGAAGCAACGGTTGATAATTTAAACGTCATCCCCAAACGGTCACCTTCGGTTGCTGAAGCCGCGGGACTTTGTCCAATCACTCGTTGCGTAGAGGTTACAGCTGCATCGATTCCGGCAGCAAACGCTCGTGTCCCCGTCACACTCATCCCATACTCCTCGCTTCCCACCGACACAGTCCCATCTGAAACCGACGTAATCGAAGCACCTGTAGATCGTAACAATCCATCGCCTTGGATATACACGGTATACCCACTCGTTGCCGTAGAATCTACTGATACCGCTGCCAAAGACACATTTTGCGCTCCTGCCGTTACCGTGCCAAACGCCAGCGCCGTACCCCCTAGGCGATAAACAAAATCATTCCCTCCCGTTGGCGTCCCACTCATACTCACCTGGTCCCCACTCCACCCATCTACCGTGATAACATTACTCACAATACTAGCTACACGCCCCACCGCCACCAACTGAGAAAATCCTTCATTTTCAACCACCCCCACATAATCACCCACACTCATAAAACCCGCTGAAGACACCGTCACCGTAGATCCTCCCGCAGAAAATGCAGAATACGTCACCTGTGTTGCAGACTCCTGGGCTCCTAACGCAAAACTTAATCGCTCCGTGGTCGATTCCGCCGCACGATAACCAGCCTGCAATCCATACAACGCGCCCGTACTTGTTCCGTCCGCGATCCCTCCCAAAGAATCGTTAAGCTGATAGTTTAAACTCGAAGCGAAATCGTCTCCGCCCACATTTACCGCATCCCAATTAATCTGGTACGTCACACTCGACATCCCAAACAGAGGCTGCACCAGCAACACAAACAATAAAAGAACAAAAGAAACGAGTCTCATTACCACAATAGTAGCACAACCAGCGTCATAACGCAGTGTCGTACTAGATAAATCGAAAATCCTCCCCTTTAAAAGTACAATGGGACACTGTACCGTCTACGATGGTATGAAATGTCTCACACGAACTCAATTCGGCAATCCGATTCTTCGCCAAAAAGCAAAACCCGTCTCCTTATCCATGTTACGCTCACCCTCTTTCAAAAAACTCATCGCAGACATGTTTTATACCATTGAAGATATCGGTGTCGGCCTAGCCGCTCCCCAAATCGGCAAATCCCTACAACTCGCCGTCATCAATATCCATCCTTTACCTCATCGACTAAATGTTGAGCCCTGTCAGCAAGTCATCATCAATCCAAAGATCCTGAACTATTCAAAACAAACCAGCAAAAACTTTGAAGGCTGTCTAAGCTTTGAAGGATTACGTGCCCAAGCCATCCGTTCAAATTGGGTAGACGTTAGCTATCTTGACGAGAACGGCAAAAAACACATTGAACGCTCTGAAGGGTTCCTCGCCCAAGTATTTCAGCATGAAATTGATCACCTACAAGGCACTCTCTACATAGATCACGTAAAAGATCTCCACACCATGATGACCACGGAAGAATTCAACAAACAGACCCACAAATTATCCTCATAAAAAAGAAGACCCCAAGAGTCGTAAAACATATCAAGCATCGCTGCGCTTGGCTAATATTAGATAATAAATAGCTATACTAGAGTCGCACAATAATGTTTCACGTGAAACATTAGCTAAAAAATACCCTTTCTGCCTCCTATAAAAAAAGTAAAAAACTTCACCTATCTCTACCTTAATCAGAGCAGTCTTCCATGACAAGAAAGCTACCTTAAGACGGGGAAAAACACACAAGACACTTAAGCGTTACCAAGCTGCAAAACAGAGTATTGTTTCACGTGAAACAATACTCTGTTTTTGACTCTTACTCTCTCATAGGAAGACTGGGTAATCGTCGTGGAAGGATGAAGTGTCGCATAATAATGTTTCACGTGAAACATTAGCTTAACTTTTTTAACCATACCCGAGATAATACAAAAAACAAAAAATCCTGATCTCATGACATCGCTGCCCGTCGTTAGCGTAGTGTTTCACGTGAAACACTACGCTAACTCATTTTAAAAGCAGGAAGAGCGGACCTCCTCACTCAGTATGCGTCGCATAATAATGTTTCACGTGAAACATTGCTCATAATCAGCAAGTGCGCCTACTTTCGATTGGATACTTAGACCCTAAGCTTTGAGTATTGTTTCACGTGAAACAATACGCTATTTAAATAACGATACGTAAATCTAAGTATAATATAGCCCTGAGATCTATATAAGTTAAACTTTTAGTCCTTACAAAAAATGTTTCACGTGAAACATTAGCTTAATTTTAGGTGGATGACCATACATAGAGCGGTCGTAAATTGTTTCACGTGAAACAATAATCAAAACAGTTATACGCTCACCCAAATATAGAGCAATGTTTCACGTGAAACATTGCTCTAATCGAATAACGAGAGTTAACGTATTGTTTCACGTGAAACAATACGTTAACCTAAACAAGAAGGGCGATTGGATATCTAAAAATTCGACCAATATAAACTCTACAATCTCAAAAATATACCCACGAAGAAGCAGGAGCTCTGTCGTGTTCCATAAAGTTTCTACATAGCCGTCTTTGTTACTTGGCTGCGCCAGCTCTGATCTGTCCCCGTAAAGCTCCGCATAGCAGCCTATTACGCAACCGTAAAAAATGGCCGCGCCACGGTACGTCGTTCGCGAACGACGTACCCACGTGAAGCCCCGCTAATAGGATGTGGACTTTTTATCTGCCCCGTAAAAACGCTCCGCATACACGGGGCTACCTAAAAAGCCTCCGCCATGAAGCGGGGCTTTTTACGTGGTCGAGCTGAGCTCGATGGTGGACCGAAGGGGAGTCGAACCCCTGACCTCTGCAATGCGAATGCAGCGCTCTACCAACTGAGCTATCGGCCCAAAAATGTTTCACGTGAAACATTACTCAATTCTATAGTTGCTCAATGGGGTTAAGCTATTGTTTCACGTGAAACAATAGCTTATTTCACAGATCTTCAGCCCACCCATGTCACTACGCCAGATATTAAAAATTTTCTCGGTACCTCTCATCAAAGTATCGCAATGTTTCACGTGAAACATATGCAACTAACTTGCATCAACATCTATCACATTAAGCGTCGTAAAATATATATCTTACCCTCTGTTGAGGTAAAACATAGTGGCGTTCCCAAGTGGAATTGAACCACTATCTAGGGCTTAGGAGTCCCTCGTTCTATCCATTGAACTATGGGAACATGTGTCGCAAAATATATAAACCTGCGCTAAATGTCATCCTGAGTATAGGGGAGAGACCGGCCCACGTCAACGAGAATTGGTAGATCCTAAACCTTTCCCACCCACCTCACCCCCTTCTAGGGTCTGCGTGTGGCACAGATAAAAAGGAGGCTATTTAGACGTGACGACGGCTAAATTTGAGCAGATTTTCTAGCAAGAAAATGTGCGTACTCCTTTTTATCTGTGCCACACGCAGACCCATCGCCTATATATCACTATCCAACCCCTACTCGCTCATAGATTACCGTATAGGTTCTTGGAACTCCTCCCCTAACCCCTCCTCGCCGGAGGAGGGGAACTCTAGAATACCCATTAAGCTGCGAGATCCCTCACTGCGTCGGACTGCGTTCGGGATGACGAGGGAAGGGGAGGAAAAACACCTAAACACCGCCCTGTATTGACATTCTTTTAAAGAAACCGTACTCTTGAGGCCATCCTATGCCAAACAAGCATGCCGCCGTTAAAGATTTGCGCAAGAACAAGCGCCGCGCCGAACGCAACAGTCTTTTGAAGACCCATGTCAAAGCTCTTACCAAGCAAATGAATGAATTGGTCAAAGAAGGCAAGAAAACGGAAGCGGTCGCCTTAAGCAGCAAATTGCAACAGATTATTGCCAAAGCTTCGAAGAACAACATTCTTCACGCCAACAAAGCTGGCCGCAAGACCTCTTCCATCCATCGCAAGCTCAACAAGATGGAAGCAAAATAAATCTCTCTTATTTTTCATAAAATCCCCAAATGGGGATTTTATGTTTCTCCTCTTTATTTTACGATTATAGAATTCCCAACACATCTTTCTCATCTCCATACCCCGTCCGTTGCACAAAAAATCCCTCTATCACGCGCGCCAGCGCTTCATCCGCTTGCTCTAACAGCTGTCCACGCAATTTTCGCGCAACGAATGGATGTAATCCATCAGCCGCTCCATCTCGCACCCGCACTCCCGCACGTGCCTGAGGCAAAAACGTCGTTAATACCTGCTTCATAAGGTCTGGTTCTTCCATAATCGCCGCCCAACGCGCATCGCCTTTTACATACAACTCCGCAAAAGAAAAAATGCTTTGCTCTACTTCAGCTCCAACAATCTCCTCTCCCTCTGGATACGCCGCATATTTCATGAGAGCAAAAAAACACCGCCAACTATCACCTTCTGTCGCCTCCGCAATCCGTTTTACACGTGAAGAATCCTGTATATTCAACCTCTGCGCCTGTTCTAATGCCCATTCATAAAAGGCTTTGCCCTGCAGCAGTGGAAAATCATAACGAACAATCTTCATCTCTTTTCCTAATTCACTCAAAACCGTTGCCGTTAGCGGTTCATCCTCCAGCGTCAATAAAATAAACCCTTCCTGGTCACCACTCAAGGCACGCCTCAAGGTCGTCCGCTGCGCCTTAGAAGATTCACTCAAGACCTGCGACGTCCGCACAAACCGTCGTGGCGCAAACAAGCTAATCGCCCCCGCCCGAGCCGCAATCTCCGTCACCGCCTCTTTCCCCGTCGAAATATGCTCGACCGATATCCCACTCGCATCATATTTCTGCTTAAACGCCACTTCCAACTCCCGCGCCTTCTCAAGCGCCCGAAACGTATCCGGCCCACTACAAATAATCAACATCGCCCATTACCATAATCTACAAACCAAAAAGAAAAAAGCCCCTCGCACATAACATCAAATCATCTCCCCTTCTCTCCTCATCTAGGGCTCGCAGGCCGTGTTCTTTTTTGTCCCTACGGGTGTCTGAGCAAGGAGTCGATGCCGTTGCACATGATTGCGGACTGCAGGCATCGGCTCCGGTCCACCATAAAGAGCTTTGGTGGAATGCGAGATCCGTAGGGACAAAAAAGAACACGGCCTGCGAGCCCATCGCCTATATATCACTATCCAATCACCATCGATCCGATCGGATGGATCCTCGTGTCTTCGTATGACTTCGCACAAGGATGACGAAGTAAAAAGAAGGATACCCTTTTGGCTGCGAGATCCCTCACTGCGTATGACTTCGTTCGGGATGACGAGGGAAAAAGATCTCAGGTCGACTCGGGGGTCGACCACTACAAGAATCTTAACGTTCATTCTTTATTCCATCTCTTCCCAATTTAATCCTGTCTTTGTCTCCACCACAATCGGTACTCCCATCTTCTCCACATTCTCCATTGTTTCTTTCACGAATTGGGCCACGCGTTCCGCGTCCTTCTCAGGCACCTCTAACACAACTTCATCATGTACCTGCAACAACATCTTCGCGTCTTTACACACCATCGGTAACTTCTTATCAATCTCAATCATCGCAAGCTTCATCAAATCCGCCGCTGTTCCCTGCAAAGGCATATTCACCGCCATGCGTTCTGCCTGAGCACGCAACATCGGAATCGAAGACAAGATTTCCGGCATCGGACGCTTCCGTCCAAAGAGCGTTTCTACATATCCAAGCTTACGTGCCAACGCTTTCGTCTCTTCAATATAGGCACGAAACTGCGCATACACCTCAAAATACTTTTCAATAAATTTCTTCGCCTCCGCATACGAAATTCCCGCTACAGCTGCCAGCCCATGCGCCCCCTGTCCATATAAAATCCCAAAGTTAATCGCCTTGGCCGCCCGACGTTGGTCCTTCGTCACCTCCTTCAAAGAAACTCCCCAAATCCGCGCCGCCGTCGCCTGATGAATGTCTTCCCCCTGCACAAACGCCTCTGTCATAACAGGATCTTTCGACAAAGCGGCTGCTAAACGCAATTCAATCTGCGAATAATCACACGACACGAGCACGCTCCCTTCGGACGCCACAAACGCACGCCGAATCCTCCGACCAGCTTCCGTCCGAATCGGAATATTTTGTAAATTCGGATCCGTCGAAGACAGTCTTCCGGTCGCCGCCACCGCTTGGTTATACGTCGTATGCACACGCTCCTTGTGATCAGCCAAGAGCGGGATCACATCTACATAAGTAGATAAAAGCTTCGACACCTCACGATAGTCCTCAATCTTTTCTATAATCGAATGCTGTCCACGTAATTTTTCTAGCTCCGGCGCCGCCGTCGAATACCCAGTTTTTCCTTTTTTAATTCCCTTCGTCGGCAAGGCCAAATCCGTAAACAACACCTCCGCCAACTGCGACGGCGAAGCTGGATTAAACGCTCGTCCTGCGAGCTCCACCATCTCTTTTTCTAAGCGTACTTTATCTTCGGTAAATTCTTTAGACAGGGTTTGCAAATAAGGCCGGTCAATCTTAATCCCCACCTCCTCCATACGCGCCAAAACAGGCACCAGCGGCAATTCAAAGCGTGTGAGCACTGTCTCAAGCCCTTCCGCCTGCAAACGCGTACGTACAGGCTCAAGCAGGCTCAAAACGCACTCTGCCTGTTTTACGGGCGCCGCATCCGCAGACAAATTCACCTGTAAAAACCGCTCCGCCAAACTCGGTAAATCATGATTACGCTCTCCCGCCCCCAATAAGTAGGCCGCTAACATCAAATCAAACCCCCATCGTTCCAATTCAAAGCCTAACAAGTGCAACCCACGCACCTGCAACTTCGTATCATGCGAAAAAAAGCTGATTCCAGATCCATCAAACAGCGCCTGAATCGCCTGATGGACGGTCTTCTCTTTGCGTAAAAACGCTGATGGGAATTCAAACAATTCCCCGGTCTCTCCCGGAACCCCTAAGATCAAACTCTCAATCGCCTCGCCAAACAAAGACCCCTGCACTCCACGCGCCACATGCACCAAGATCTCTTTTTCTTTACCAATCTCATCAATCACGCGCAATGCGTCCTCCACCGTTTCTAAACGTCGCAAAACACAAGCTATCAACCTTCCATCTCCTTTCATCACAGAAGAATCCGCTGCTTCGCTCTTACCCTCTTTAGCCTTTGACGTCTGCTCTCCGCTCTTTTCCATAGTCTCCTCTCTGACGCCCGAAGTTCCCATTTTCCCAATCAACGTCTTAAATCCCATTCCACGTAAAAACTTCCTCAATCCCTCTTGATCACGCTCTAATAGATGCGGCAACCATACAATCGGCACATCCATCACAATCGAGACCAACGAAATAATCGCCGGGATCTCCGCTTCTGCCGCCAACAATTTCTCGCGCGTCGAACGAGACAACTCCGACGCCTCATCATGCGCCGCCCGCAAAATCCCATCCAAACTCCCAAACCGCTGCAATAAATCCGTCGCCCCTTTCTCTCCAATCCCTTTCACCCCTGGAATATTATCCGAAGGATCCCCGCGCATCGCCTTATACTCCAAAAACTGTGTTGGCGTTAAGCCAAAGCGCGCCTTCAATTCCGCTTCATCATATACAAGTGTGTCCGACACCCCTTTCTTAAAGGTCATGACCGAAATCCCCGGCCGGATAAGCTGAAACGCATCCTTATCACCCGTAACAATCACAACTTCCCATCCTTCCGCCTGCGCCCGTACTGCAATGGTTCCCAACAAATCATCCGCTTCATACCCATCCAACTCCAACGAATCCACCCCCAAGGTCGCAAGCCCCTGCTGAATCAAAGGAATCTGCGCATACAACTCATCCGACTGCTCCTCACGATGCGCCTTATATTCCTTATACGCCTCATGCCGAAACGTCGCCGCCTCCGTATCCCAACACGCCACCATCGCTTCCGGCATCTCGTTTTCCAAAAGCTTCATGACAATCATCATCACCCCATAGACCGCATTCACCACCTGTCCCTCCGGATTTGTAAGCGGCGGCAAGGCATGCCAAGCCCGATGCAAAAGCGCATTCGCATCCAAAATAAACAAACGACGAGAAGCAGAAGACATATCCCGACAGTATGGAATATCAGGAGAAAAACAACAAACGACCGTTAGACTTCATGGATCACCTCAAACCCACTATAACTCCCCACTAATCCCAATCCAATCAGCTTACCCGTACACAACTTCTTATGGCGAATCTGCCGCGCCACCTCATGCATGGTCGCCCCCGACCCAATCGCATCATCAATCAAGAGAATATTTTTATAGATCCCTTCTTCTTCCACAACCAATGTCTCCCGCGCATTCTCAATCCGATCTTCCAGTTTCGTTAACGTTTTTTGTGGCACTGTAATCGGCATTTTAATTTTGGTAATCTTTATAGTGCGCACCGGCAAACGCAGCAAACTCTCAAGCTCTTTCATAAACTGCACTTCGCGTTTCACCGTCGGAGGAATAAATCCCACCGCATCAATCTTCTGATCCTGTAAGAGCTGCAAGATATACGAGCGCACTTCATCCACAACCTGCCGTACCAACGGAACATTCTGACTTTGCTTCGCATACAAAATCAATTCACCCAATTTCGTTTTCCCAAATCGTTCAATACTATAAAAATCTAGGTAAAAAAGCTGGTCAAGATACACCTGCGGAAACGTCTTTTGTAATTTTGCGGTGCCATCAATCAACCCATCTTTCTTAAACGCATCATATTTTTTAATAATGGCCGCATAGTCCTCAGCTGCTTTTACAGGTTCAAGTCCACGGGCCAAGCACCACTTTGCAAACGCTCGCTTCCCTTGGCGCAACGTCCCATCTGGCCCAATCTTCAAAAAATGCTGCACCAGAGTTCGGCCTACGGAATCAGAGAAGTCATATTCTCGTTGTAGAGGCGCCATCGCCGCAACTGAGTAAAAAACCTTAGGCGGTGTACCTTGTTTTTCCAATACTTGATCCTTAACCAACCGTGCAAGCTGCCTAAAAATCGATGTAGAACCAAGCCCTACATGCTGAATAATGGCTTTAGCCGTAACCCGCCCTTCTTTTGCCACAAATTCCAATATCGTCTGTCTAGTACGCGTCATCATACATAGTGCATAGTATATAGTGTACTATACACTATGTCAATAAGTCTATAACGCAAGGATCGCCATTTACATTGACAAAACCGCTATATTATGATATAAATACAAGTCCGTTCTTTGTAAAACCGTGTCCGTCTTTTCCCCTTCGAGGAGAGAAATCTTGTCTCTTCAAAGGGCAAAAGACGCGTACCCAAACAACACCAGCGTCATTCGAAAAGAGAGAGACACCATGAACAACAAGACCGGCATCGCCACCCTGTTCGCCGCCACCGCCCTCACGCTCCTCAGCCTCGTCGCGCCCGCCTTCGGGCAGCAGCGCCGCGGTCCGCAGCTGGAGGACGCCGGCGTGCAGGTCGTGCGCCGCCCGCCCGCCCAGCGCCCCTCCGTGACCCAAACGCCCCGGGCAGAACGGCCGGCCGTGCCCCCCACCACCAACTGCGGGGAGAACACCCGCCGGTTCACCTTCGACAGCTACGCCCCAGTGGACATCCAGGACGACGCCCAGTGGGCGTTCATCCGCCGCTGGGGCGAGCGCATGAGCCTCAGGCTGGCTGGCCTCAGCCGCAGCAACGCCCTCGAGTTGATTGCTCTTGAAGCGCTGCTGCAACAAGACAACCGACTAGGCCAACGGATCACGAACTACCGAGCCGATCTGCACCAAGGCTGGCTCGCCACATACCACCTGGAAGTACTCTTCCGATTCCGCCGGTGGGACGTGCCGTGGTCGCGCGTCTGTCGCCGGACAGACGCATACGTCGCACCCTCAGTCGCCGCAATGAACGGGCAGGGAGGCTCTTCACAGGTGATCGTGGAGAGCATCCTCCTCGCCTACGACAACGAGTCGCTTGAGCCAAGCTTCGGCTACCAGGGCGCCGCACAGGTCCCCACCCCGACGGAAGCCATGGAGTTCAACGTGACACCACGGGTGCGCACGGAGGCCTCTAGCCGCGTCAACCCCCGCGGTCGCCTGTTCGGCTTCCTCTCTCGAAACTCGCTCGTGTTCGACTACTGACCCCTCCCCCTTCACGCACCCGTCGCGTGCGCCCGCCCCTTCGCCCCTCCTAAACACACCCAACCGGGTGTGTCTTCAATTCCAAAATAATTTTTTATTTCCTCTCCACCAACAACACATTCGGCACCCCGCCCAATGTCTCTTTCAACACATCCCCCTCCTCACCTTTTACAAATATCCCCGTCGACGGCCCACCATCCAAATTCACCACCATATCCCAGTTAATTCCCATCTCCATCAATCGTTTCATAAGCCCATACAAACTTATTTCTCCATCAGATAACACCCCCAACCACACCCGCCCGTCTCGATCCGTCCCCACCCAAGACCGCCGCGCTTCCTTGCCTGTATCCCTGGTTAGCATTTCTTTCCCATCTTTAATCAGAATCGGATACGTCTGCGCTCCGCCCTTAAGTTCAGCGAGCCGAATCCCAGACGTCGCTGTATCCAAAATCTCAAACTGATCACCAATCTTCATCAAAGCAGATTTATCCGCATCAAATAATCGCTTCACCTGCCAATGCCCATCCCCCATGAAAAGCCCAGCCGATTGCATATCTTCCATAAAATACACTCCATTAATCCCCGCCACGGCACTAGCATACGTATCACGCCATTCACTCATGCGCAGTTGGTTTCTCGCCGCCGCAAACGCAAAACGATACTTCTCCTGCTCAAATCCAAACAACCACAGCTGCCCCGCCGTACTCGTCGCCACATTCGCCCGCACCCATTCAATCCCAGACCCAAACGCTTGCCGCGTCACCTCCAAACTCCGCTCAACCATCTGCGCAGGTTCAACCACCACAGGAGGCAACGACAAACACCCCGCTCCAAATAACGAGATACCCGCCACCAATCCAAAAGCCATCAACAAACGCTTCATACCCCTAGTCTACGCAAAAGAGGTTGTTGAGACAATCGACAACTCCACTACCCGTCATCCTTGTGCGAAGTTATACGGAGACACGAGGATCCATCACCTCGGAATCGGATGGATCCTCGATCTTCGCTTCGCTACGTCAAGGATGACGAAATAAAAAAACACGGCTATAAACCGTGATCTTTTTTGGAGGCGTGGGTGGGAATCGAACCCACGAATAAAGGTTTTGCAGACCCTTGCCTTACCACTTGGCTACCACGCCGACGAGTGAGTGTACAAAAGCCTAAAAGCTTTTGGTTCCGAGCGAGGAGGTGTGGCACGAAGTACCACGCCCTGTCGCTCACGAGCGACAGGGCACAGCCCCGTCGTCGTCGCAAATCGAATTGTAAGCGTCATGATCCTAACAAACTCCCCATAATCCGTGAAGCCCCGTACTTATTTCCCCTTTTCTCCTCATCTAGGGCTCCGTTTGTCCGTTGTTTTTCTCCCGACTGCTGTCTGAGCAAGGAGACGATGCCGTTGCGCTCGATTTGCGGTTGCAGGCATCGGCTCCGGTCCACCATAAAGAGCTCGTGGTGGAATGCGAGTTCAGTCGGGAGAAAAACAACGGACAAACGGAGCCCATCGCCTATATATTTTTCCGCCCGAAGGGCATCCACATCAAACAAAAACCCCTCCATTTATTAGGAGAGGTTTTATGTATTTCTTATTTTTGCCCACACTTCGTATCCGTCTTGCGAGCAATCTTCATCTCCGGATCATTCCAATGATGGGCATTCGTCCCCATCTCGATAATTTCAATTTTTACATTCTTCTTATATCCCCATTGATACATCTCTTTGGTGTTATCCATCCAAATATCAATACGGGTGGTATAGCGCGCATTCATACGGTCACGCACTTCAAAGATTTTATCACCGTAATAGTCAGGGATGCGAAACTTGGTGCCAAAGGGAAGGCCATTCGAAGCCACCATCCCATCAAACACAATCGATCCATCCGCAGACACACAAGGAGAATCATCCGTTTCTTGGGCGCGAGACGTATAAGCCGTCATTTCACGATACAAAACCTTGATCGTCTTAGGGGCTTCAACTTCAGAAACCTCGACGGGTTCTTCTTCCGTCACAACTTCACCACTTGCCACAAGACCCTCCGTCCACGCACGGCTAATCACCGCACTCGTAGAGGTATAGGCATTGTCCGCCAAAGCAATCGAAACCGTTTTAGCCGAGGCACCGCTGGACGCAAACACAGAAAGCAGCGAGAATAAGGCTAAGGCAATCTTGAACGTTTGGAATCCAATGGAAGATAAAGTCATGGGGAAATAAAGAACCTCTGGAGGGCCTGCAAAACACAACGTATTAGGCAGATCTCTCAAAGGTTCGAAGAGATAGAATACTCCATTTTTGCCATTTTGTCAATGGGTAAAGCACGAAATAAGCCTTATTTTAGCCAAAAAACTATGCCATTTCTCACCAAACGCGTAACCACGTCCGCCTCCGGAGCCTCTCCCAAGCGCCCGTCTGCGCTCAAACGCTTTTTTTCCGCCCCCGGCCGGATTCGTACCCTTGTCATCGTCTTTTTAAGCCTCGGGGCCGTCGGTGTTTTAAGTCTGACCATCTTCGCCGCCTGGATCAGTCGCGATCTCCCCGATCCCAACACCCTCGGCAGCCGCCAAATCGCCCAATCCACCAAAATCTACGACCGTACCGGCACCCACCTTCTCTTCGAGGTTCACGGCGATGAAAAACGCACCCTCGTGACCATCGATAAAATCCCAAAAATCATGCAGCACGCCACCGTCTCCATCGAAGACAAAGGCTTTTATGAGCACCATGGCATCTATTGGAAAGGCTTGATCCGTGCCGTCGGCATGAGCGTCCTCAAATTCCAACGCCTACAAGGAACTTCCACCCTCACCCAACAATTCATCAAAAACGCGGTGCTCGATAACAAGCGTTCACCCGTCCGCAAACTCAAAGAATTTATCCTCTCCCTCCAACTCGAACGCGCATACAGCAAAGACCAAATCCTCCAGCTCTACCTCAACGAAATCCCGTACGGCTCTACCATCTACGGCGTAGAGTCAGCCGCCCGCACCTTCTTCGGCAAAGGAGTTCAAGATATTACTCTCGATGAAGCCGCGCTCCTGGCCGCCATCCCTCAACGTCCAGACTTCTTCTCTCCCTACGGCACCGGCCTAAGCGGCGACAACCGTCCTCGTCTTGTCGTACGTCAGCACTACATCCTCGACCTCATGGCCGAACAAGGCTACGTCACCAAAGACGAAGCGGAAGCCGCCAAGCAGGTGGAAACCTTGAAAAAAATTATTCCGAAAAAATTCAGCAACATCGAAGCCCCTCATTTCTCCATGTACGTGCGCAACATGTTAGAAAACAAATACGGCATCAAACAAACCGCGGAGGGCGGCTACAAAGTCATCACCACCCTCGACTACGACAAGCAAAAAGCCGCGGAAGAAGAAATTAAAAAAGGCGTAGAGGCGCGCGGCAAACAATACCAATTCACGAATGCCGCTCTCATCTCTCTCGATCCAAAAAATGGACAGATTTTGAGTATGGTCGGTTCCAAAGATTTTTTCAGTGATGAAATCGACGGCGAGTTCAATGTAACGCTCAACCCACGCCAACCAGGCTCGAGCTTCAAGCCCATCGTCTACGCCGCCGCCTTCATGAAAGGCTTCCTCCCTCAAACAATCCTGTGGGATGTAAACACCACCTTCAAAACAGACTCGACCCCTTACGAACCAAAAAATTATAACCTCAAAGAAAACGGCCCCATCTCCATGCGCCAAGCCTTGCAGGGCTCACTCAATATCCCTGCCGTGAAAACCCTATACCTCGTCGGCATTTCCCGCGCTCTAGATTTTGCCGAAACACTTGGCTACACCACCTTTAAAAACCGTTCTCGCTTCGGCCTTGCCCTTGTCTTAGGCGGAGGAGAAGTAAGACCCATCGAGCACGCGGCCGCCTTCGCAACCTTCGCCAATGAAGGCACGCTCTATCCAACCAGCGCCATCCTAAAAATCGAAGATCCGGACGGAAACGTTCTGGAAGAATGGCAAAAACCTGCCGGTACGCAAGTCATAGAGCCACAGATCGCCCGCCTCATGTCCAACGTCTTGTCCGACAACGACGCACGTAGCTATATCTTCGGAGCGCGTAATAGCCTGACCCTTCCTGATCGGCCCGTCGCTGCCAAAACCGGCACCACCAACAACTATCACGACGCCTGGACCGTCGGCTATACCCCAAGTCTCGTGACCGTCGTCTGGGTTGGTAATAACGATAACAAAGAAATGAAGCGCGGCGCCGATAGCTCCGCCGTCGCAGCCCCTATTTGGCAGGCCTACATGCGTCGTGCCACTCAAAACACGCCCGTTGAACGCTTCACCCCTCCAGAACCGCCAACGACGAACAGAGGCGCACTCCTGGGTTATACAACCTCAACCACGATCAACATCGACAAGATCAGCGGCAAACGCGCCACCGATCTCACCCCGCCAGAATTTATTGAAGCTCGCACCTATCGCGAAGCGCATAACATTCTCTACTACATCGACAAAGACGATCCACTCGGTCCTGCGCCGACCAATCCTGCCAGCGACCCACAATTCGGGAACTGGGAAGCAGGTGTACAGTCATGGGTCACACGCAACAATTGGAACACGAGCTCAACGCCTCCGACCGAATACGACGATGTCCACGTTCCTACCAACCGCCCTCAAGTTAGCATCCTGCAACCATCAAATAGCCAAACGATCTCTTCACGCGGCTTCAGCATCTCTCCCGTCGTAAGCAGCGCCAGACCCATCGTCCGCGTCGAAGCCCGCATCGGCGGAACCCTGCTCGGTGCGTCCGCAGCCGCTCCTTGGACCATCCAAGCCCGCGTCCCAAACACCATCGACACGGGTACGCACGAACTTACCATCATCGCCTTCGATGACGTAGGTAATAACGGACAAACGAATACCTCCATCCAATTAACCGCCGAGCGTGATCCCGGACTCAACCTACTCATCACGTCCCCAAGCGCTAGCGAGACCTGGTCACGCGCCTCATTTCCTAAAACCGTCATCCTCAACATCACGGAACCAACCCGCTATCGACGTCTCGACATAAAATTCGTAGGGACAGATGGAGCTGATCGCTTAGCTGGCAGCGAAACCCTTCCAACGGCGACCGAAGTTTCGATCCGAATCCCTCTTGGTCCACCCGCCGGCGGCTACCAACTCCAAGTCATCGGCTTTCCTCAAGACGAAAGCGCCTCAACTGATACGACATCCATCCCCCTCATTATTACAAATTAATCCACATAATAATCCCCAGGCTACGTAAACCTGGGGATTATTATGTTTCAGTTCTTTTCTTCTGTCATCCAATTCTGTTTTAACAAATACAGCTCTCCGTTCGCGCGAAAAAGACGCTCGTACGGATGGACGGAAAGAAGCGTATACCCCTCTAACACAGGCGAATAAGACAACACATATTCTCGCGTCGTATCTGGCACTAACGTCGTAATATACCAAGGCATACTTGGATTATAATAAGGTAAGATCTCTGGATTCCCTTTTTTATACCAATGCCATCCCAACCATTCATAGCCGGCATCAATGATAAAAACGGGCACATCTTTTTGCAAAAGCTCTTGCGCGACCATCCATCTTATCCTCGTAAGTGAGAGGTATTCCCTCGTTCCAATGACAGAAAAAATCGCGAGACACCCAACCCACAGGATAGCGATCTTCATTACTCCTCTCGAAAATGGCCGCTCTATCCACAAGCTCACCAACAAAAGCATCGGAACAAACAAACTTAAATAGTACCGGTCAAAACTTCGAAACAATAAAAGCGCAGCGATCTGAGACAGAAGAATAACGAACAAAAAAATCTTCAATCCTCGATCTCGTGATGGTTCCAAGCTCCGATCCACCCCATTTCTCAATAAGCTCCACAGGCGATCGAACAAAAAGAACAGGAGGACACCACTCGCAGCCCCAGCCACACACGTCAAAAAAACTCCAAACGCCACAGGCCAAGCCGCCTCAGGCACCCCAGACAACACGTCGGTACGCACACCCAACCCAAACTTTGTCCATACATTTCCAAAGAATGGGAATGTAAGTTCATAAAAAGAAAAAAGGAACATGTTTAATCCAACTCCCAACCCAGCCAACACAAGGGCAATCCACTTCCGCGTCCTCGATAACGATGAACTCGCGAGAATAAGAAACGGAATCAAAAAGAACCCAAGATACTGCAAAATAAAAAAGACCTGCGTTTTAACATGCTGAACCAGAATCGATTTCTCTTCGAACACATGAAAAGAAATAATATTCGTCGGCCACCATCCACGTCCCTGAAGAAAAAGGTAGATACCTCCCATCAAAAGACTTGCCGGCAAAAACCCACCCACAAATCCCTGAAGCGCCTTTCGTCGCTCAGGCTGCATAAGCAGAAGGAAGACAGACGCCACAAACACCGCCGCATAATTCTGGCGAATGCAGGCAGCATATAAGGCAAATATCTGAGCCAACCACAACCATAGCAAGCGCGGCGACTCCCACCATTTCCAATAAAAGAATACAGCGATCACCGCAAAAGACAAAGCCGGTACATCCGTCATGAACGAAAAACTGACGTTATAAAAAAGCGGATGAAAAAAGATGGCCAAACTAGCTATGAGCGCAACCACCACCCCCTGACGAGACGAGAGTAAACGATACAAACAAACCATCCCAACCATCCCAATCAAAACCGTAGACAGATGAAGAAGTGTAAAGCTAAACCCAAACACAGACACAAGCCCTCTCGCATACAACAACTGCCCCATAAACACAGGCACAATAAACGGATCTAAGCGAAAGCTCTCCGCCTGAAAATCGCGCACCGCCCGCGCAAAAATCCAGTCATCATTCAGCGCAAATTCCCCAAACGGACGGGTAAACGCCACGGCCATCCCCATAACAAACAAAAGGGCGCACACCCCAATCCAAACCCGACGTCGAAAAGACAGCATAAAAAACATCGCAAGCGTAACAGAAATACGCACACCAGAACAGAAAAACACGTACGAATGGTACGTGTTTTTCTACACAGCCTATCCCCGTTTGTGGACAATCTTTATTGACGGATCGGCATCACAATATATTTAAACCCTTCCGCCTTCTCAGAACTAAGCACGACCGGACTAAAGGCATCAATCATCCGAATCGTTACCTGGTCCGTCCCAAGCGCCGCCAATCCATCCGACACATATTTAAAGTTAAGCGTCACTTTGTTTCCGTCCCCCTCCAACTGACCCTTAAGCACCGTCGTATGCGCCCCCGTCCCAGAATCAGACGAGGAAATACTCAATCCATTCGGTGTCTTCATCTCAAACAACACGTCATAGATCCCCTGGCGCGCAAACAAACTCGCTGCCCGAATCGCCTTCGCTAACTCCACACGTGGAACCGTAAACGTCGACTTAAACCGCTGTGGGATAAGTGGACGGTAATCAGGAAACGATCCCTCAATCAACCGCGACACTAATTCCACATTTCCGTACGAGAATACCAATTGGCTCTCCGTGATCGACCACTCCACCACCTCTGGTACCCCTACATCGTCCTTATACGCCGACAGGATGCGTCCAATCTCGCCCAGAGCTCTCGCAGGCACAATACAGCGCGCCGAACGCGTGTTGCCCCCCTGAGCCATCGTCACGACACGCTCAGATAAACGATAAGAGTCTGTCGCGGCCATTAAAAGAGTATCCGGCCGCTCTTCCCCATGAAAGACACAAGACACCCCCGATAACTCAGGTCGCGATTCCGAACTCGACACGGCAAACGCCACCTGTCCAATCGCTTGCTTCAAAAGCTCCGCCTGAAACCGATACGCTCCATCTCGCGCTAATTTTGGAATCAAGGGAAACTCCGACGCGGGCATCCCTTTAATCGTTGTCACCTTATCATCCGCGCTAATCTTAAGCCCTTCTTCCGTCACGCTCATCTCGACTTTTCCCGCAGGCAACAAGGACACGTAGTCCTGTAACAATTTAGCTGGCACCGTATACTCCCCAGGTTGATCAACTCGACCACGCACAATTACCGATACCGCCATTTCTAAATTCGTCGTACTTAATTTTAGCGTCCCTTCCTCCACCTTCATAAGGACGTTCGCTAAAATCGGTAGGTTGGCACTCTTTCCCGCAATATGGCCAACCAGGGAAAGCCCTTGCAGCAGGTTCTCTTGGGTACAGGCAAATATCATAGTCGTGGCAATAAGATAGGTTCGTCTCATCCTGACCTATAGGCGTCTTCCCTTCAAGTCCTAGGCTTTCCACAAGTAAGGGGAGGCTTAGGGATAGACTGGGTTAAGTGTATAAAACGGAAGTAATAGTAATAAGCCATGTGGAGATGTGGAGAAGCGGCAAAAACCCAGCTCTTTAAAGCAGATATTGCAGAATTACCTCCACAGTCATCTGTGTGAGCCGCCGGGATAACCACGGATATCCTGCGGACAAGTTCTCCTCCCAAACGCACCCACTTCCCGACTACACAGCCCGCCCCCAGCTTTCCCAAACAAACCCACAGGTCTACGCCGCAGAGTTATAGAGATGCTCTAAAATAAGCGTGATATCCTGTTTCACCTGTGTATCGTTCTGGATAAGGTGTGTAATCTTTTCGCACGCATGCATGGCTGTTGTGTGATCGCGTCCGCCCAAATGATCCCCAATGGTGGGGAAAGAGCATTTTGTCTCTTCGCGTAGAAGATACATCGCGATTTGGCGTGGCAAGGCAAACCGTTGTTCACGACTTTTGCCGACGATTTGCTCATGCGTGATGTCATAGTGTCCGCGTACCGCTTCAATCAATAAGCGTGGACTCACCGTTCGTTTTGTAATGGTCGGCGTAAAGCTCTGGAGCAAAGGCTGGATAGAGCCCGAGCTAGGCTGGATATTTTTAAACTGATGGTAGGCAATGATCTTGTTGAGCGCCCCTTCTAATTCACGAATGTTCGACTGGATCGCTCCCGCCATCATATGCAAGATTTCCGTCGAAAGCGGGTAACTCTTCTCACGTGACTTAGCCTCCAAAATGGCTACCCGCGTTTCAAAATCCGGTTTGGTGATATCAATCATCATGCCCCACTCAAAGCGCGACTGAAGACGGCTTTCTAGGGTCTGGATATCCTTTGGTGGGCGGTCAGACGCAATGACGATCTGTTTATTGTTCTGGTGTAGGGTGTTAAACGTATGAAAAAATTCCTCCTGCGTCCCTTCTTTTCCCGTCAAAAACTGAATATCATCAATCAAAAGCACATCCACCGTTCGGTAACGATCCTTAAAATCCGACGCCGCCCCACTCCGTACCGCTTGGATAAACTCATTCGTAAATCGTTCACAGGTCACATACTGCACCTTGGCATTATTGTTGTCCCGGCAGACATGATGCCCGATCGCCTGCAGTAAATGGGTCTTTCCCATCCCAACCCCTCCATAAATAAATAAAGGATTGTACGCTTGCCCCGGCTTTGCCGACACCGCCATACAGGCCGCATGAGCCAACTCATTATTTTTCCCCACAATAAACTGCGGAAAGGTATAGCGTGGGTTAAGCCCTAGCTCTGCCGCACGAGTGGTCGGCTCAAAAGATCCCTCCGCCCCCGAAGCCTGGCTCATTTCCTGTTCCATGCCGGGAGAAGGAGCCGGTTCGGCTAAATGCTCAATCGGAAGTACCGTTGTATTGCGTACCTCGACACGATAGTGGATTTCTCGGATCGGTTGCGGACAGGCCGAACGCAACGCTTTTGCAATTGCATCATGGTATTTGCGCTCCAGCCAAGATTTTGTAAACGTATTTGGCACCGCCACTACGATCCGTCCATTTTCATACGAACTAATGAAGGTATTGCGAAACCAGGTCGTAAAATTGGCCTTAGATAAGGTGAGCTCGATCTCACCGAGGGCAGACTGCCAAAGTGCTTGCAAGTCCATAGGTTTATATGCTGGATACTTTCAATCCTGCATCACATTGTCAAACATGTGGATAACCCGTGGAAAAACCAACAGTTTATCCACAGCTTATCAAAAACCATGGGGATTTTACGGGGAGAGACCTTGCCAAAACCAAATAAATATCCTAGAGTACTCCCATTCTTATGGCTACCAAACGAACCTACCAGCCCAAAAAGCGCCGACGCGCCCGCGTTCACGGTTTTCGTGCTCGCATGCAGACGGCTGACGGTCGCGAAGTTCTCTCTCGCCGTCGCGCCAAAGGCCGCAAACGCATCGCCATTAAAACGGCCAAGGTCAACAAGCGTTAATCCCGTGCTCCCACGCACTGATCGCCTGCGCCGCATGCGCGACTTCGCCCTCCTCTCTCAGAGGGGGCGCGTTGTTTTTGGCCCATTTTTTACCCTCCGCTTCCGCCAGAGCCAAGAGGCCACCAAAATCGGCTTTGTCGCGAGCGCTAAAATTTTCAAAACCGCCGTCGCCCGCAACCGCGTCAAACGCCGCCTCCGTGAAGCCCTCCACCTCACCCGCCCTCTTTGGCCCCTAAAGATGGATGTCCTCTTCATCGCCAAACCCGAAGCCACCACCACCGAATACCAAACCCTCGTCGCCTCCGTAAAACGCGCCTTCGAAAAAATCCCCGAAGCCCTCAAAGCCCCCCCAACTCCCCGCAAAAACCCTAAGGCAAGACGAAAAACGTCAGTTGTATATAAGGGGCAGGCGTAAATCTCGTAACGTGAAGCCCGATCCCTCCCCACCTCACACCATCTAGGGCCAGTCAGTATGCGAACTTTTTTCGTTACGCGTGTTTGAGCAAGGAGACGAAACCGTTGCACATGATTGCGGACTGCAGGTTTCGGCTCCGGTCCGCCACAAAGAGCTCCCGGCGGAATGCGAGGGGCGTAACGAAAAAAGTTCGCATACTGACTGGCCCATCGCCTATATATCACAATCCAACCATTTATCGATCCGGCCGATCGAGGCTGGGTTCCCGCCTTCGCGGGAATGACGGGAAAATATGTACCACTTTTTTCAATGCCTGATACGTTTGTATCAAAACACCCTGTCTTTAGATCATGGGCCTCTTCGTCGTTTCACGACCCAACCAAGATGCAAATTCCACCCCACCTGCTCCCAATACGCCTACGACGCCATTGGTCGTTTCGGCATGTTCAAAGGGGTGTATATTGCTATAAAGCGCATCTTACGTTGTCATCCTTGGACCTTGGGAGGAATCGATCCTATCCCGAAAAAACTTGTAAAAAAATATAAATGATGCACAATACGGGCAGGAGGAAGTTCCGCATGGGACAACATCTAAGAGGACTCGCACTGGTCTCCGTACACGCCGATCATCCCTCTGCCACGGGGAAAGATCTACTCGTCGCTGTCGACGAGCGTCTCGCGGCGTACAGGCGAGACCCCGACGTCGTAGCGCTCGACAGCGCACGCTTCGCCGCACCCCCGCCCGAGCCTCCCGTCGCTCGCACTTCAAAAAACCCGGCCAACTAGTCAACCTCTCCTTCCCACCTCGTCCCTCCTCACTCTGAGGCAGCGGACGCTTCTTTTTTATACCCCCAAACCATTTTTTACATCTTCTTCCGACATCGGCAAAGAAACCCGTTTCTTTTTCCCTGCCATCCCTTTCTCGATCTCAACAAGTGAAGGAGCGATCCCAAGTGTTTTTGCCAAAAAATGACATAGTTCCTCATTCGCTTTTCCATCCACCGGCGGAGCCGCCAATCGAATCTTCAAAGCTCCCTCCTGCCACCCCACGATCTCCGTCTTACTCGCGTTTGGAACAACAACAACGGATAAATGATACATATGTAGGAAGTATTCGTTCTCCTACCCCCTCAACTTTTTCAAAATCTTCAAATCCTCCTCGACCGCATCATGCTCTGTCTCTAGATAGAAGTTCATGTGCTGCAATTTTGGATGCGTAATCATGGCTTCAAATCCATCCACGCCAATAAAGCCTTTGCCTAAATGTTCATGGCGATCTTTACGCGCCCCAAGCTCTACTTTGGAGTCATTGCAATGACTCATCTTTAACCGTTTCAATCCAATCACCTCATCAAATAAATTAAACGTCTTATCGACTTCTTCCTTCGTGCGCAAATCATACCCACTCGCAAACGCATGCGCCGTATCAAAACACACCCCCATCTCCGGGTGGTCAACACCATCCAAAATCAATGCTACTTCTTCAAATGAAGCACCAATCACAGCGCCCGCTCCCGCTGATATCTCTAAGAGAAGGGTCGCTTCGCCTTTATATCCGTCATAGATTTTCTTCACCCCTTCAATCGTCCATTTCAAAGCCTGATCGCGATCTCCTTTACCCGCGCTCCCTGGATGAAACATCACATATTTCGCTCCAAGGAGAGTCGCACGTTCCAATTCCTCGCGCACAATCCGAATCGAATTCCCCCGCGTCTTCTCAAGCTCACTCGCAAAATTAATATAGTAGGGAGTGTGGATCACCCATTCTTTAAAGCCCCCATCTTTGCAGTTCTGCGCAAACGCATCTGCCATCTCCGGCGTAATCTTAGGTGCCGGTCCACCCTGCGGTGAACGCGAAAAAAACTGAAACACCTCGCATCCTAATGCCGCCGCATTCGTCGGAGCATTTTGCAATCCACCGGCTACGGACACATGACAACCAAAATACATATGCAAAGACGATAGCAGATCTAAGGAAAATAACAAAAACACGCAAAAGGGGAGTCCAGATGCGTGAAGGAAGAGGGAGAGAGGAAAAGAACTACCCAGGGAGTTTATACGTATCGGCGAGTTCAAGCAGCAAGCGATACACCCGTCCTTTTAGGGAGAAAGTAATATCGATCGGAGTTTCCATAACGGACGTAGCCAGGAAACGAATATAGCGCGCGAGCAGAAGGTTCGGGGAAGAAAATTTAGGAAACGCCGCCACCAGTTCCTCCGGGTTGCCGGCCTCGTGATTATGCATCCAGCTAAGAAGGATCGAATTAAGATCTCTCTCCGTGTCAGCCACGAGTTGAGCCTCATCGTCATCAGGTACGTCATTATCCTCGGCGCTAAGCAGCATAATGCGCCACCAGAGAGCGTGCGCTTCATCATCCGACAAATATAGTTTTGTCATCGCTCCTCCTCTCGGGCTTCAGTGCCCGCGCCTCCCTTGTAAACAGAAAGAAGCGCCAACACTCAAACAAAAACGACCGCCTTATAAGAAGATGGTCGTTCACGCGCACGCAAACACCACCTACTGGCTGAGGTTGGTCGTCGTTGCCCGCGTCGTCTTGCGCACCATATGAGAAGACCTTAAGCGATAAGAAAATTCCTGTCAAAAACAAAACATCCCTCCTTTCTTCGACAACGAGATGAATCGTTAGCAAAGAAAGAAGGGATGAGAGTCCCGAAAGGGAGCGAAAGAAGTGAAGGTGCGTAGTTCAGGGCGCGATGAGCTTGAGCCCGTGGTACAGCTCGGTCATGGCCACCGCGACGTCGGTCGCGATGCGGAGGTTGGGCGTTACGGTCACGCCCGCGTTGTTGAAGGCTCGGACGAGCCCGGTGTTATCGCCGCGCAGGTCGTTGAAGACCTCCTCACGCGGCACGAACACCATCCGCTTGCCGCCGCCCCACTCCCAGTTGCCCGTCACCACCGGCAGCGCGTCGACCTCCATCTCACCGAGGACCGCGAACGTCGAGTGGGGTTCATCCGCGAACAGTCCGCATCCCGCGACGCGGTGAATCTTCACCTTGCCGCGCAAGTCGAGTCCACGGGTCTCATCCCCACACTCCTCTTCCGCGGCATCGAAGGGATCCTGCCTGACCTCGCAGTTGCCGCCCGGCGGCATGCACCACTTGCTATCGGAGCAGTTGCCAGCCGTGGCCTCCGTCCGTACGCCCATGAGCACGTACGTCGTCCCCCGACACGTAACCTCGAGCACCAGGCAGCTGCCGAAGGTGCATTCGAAGATCTGGGGGAGAAGGTCCTCGACCTGCGCCATCGTGAGGTTGAGGCGTGCGAGCACCCCCATCACTTCCCGGAAGGCCGGGAACTGGGACCAGGCCCGCATGTAGGGAGCGACCCCGAGCGTGAGCTTCAGGAACTGCTTCTTCCCCCCGCGGTAGACCTGGATTGCCATCTCATGCTCGCAGCACGCATCGGGGATGCCCTCGCCGAGCTGGAATTCCGTAAAGACCGGCTTGGGGCTATTGACGAGCCTCATGCCCCGCTTGCGCCGATCCGGTGCCTCGGCCAGCCGTTTGGCCATAGCCTTGGCCACGATCAGTTCGATCGCATCCAAGGTGTCCTCCGGCAAATCCATCAACTCCATTTTACCCATCATGCTACCTCCGTAGTGTGCCACCCTCAGGCTATCTGAGGCGACGAAAAACCTTAAGCATTTTGACACAAAAAGTCAACACCACCCTATAATGGGGTGGTGTTCACGTAATTCTATGAGGATACCTGTTCCGCTACGGGATCCCTCACTCCGTATGACTCCGTTCGGGACACGTCGCTCGCGAGCGACGTGTCGGGATGACGGAATACTGGCAGAACACCTCTGACCTACTTCTTCTCCTTCACGCATTCCTGCTTCAACCATTCCAATGTCTTCCGATTCCGCAACTGGATCGCAATATATTGTCGATAGTCAGGCGAAGCAATCCGTTCGCGCGTCTCTTTATCGTTCTCGCGGATGCGCGCCAAGATATCGTCTGTTTCTTTATCGAGTTCATCTTCACTAATCGCCACTTGTTGCTGTTTCGCAAATGCTTTGACAAGCACCGCCGTCTTAATCCGACGAATCGCTTGCGTGGTCATGTCTAAACGCAATTCATCGCGCGTTTTCTTAATCGAGGATAAGTAGTCTTCCCACTTCATCCCTTGTTCTTCCACGCCATGTTGCAATTCATCCATCATGCGACGTGTTTCGTCCGTGACTAAAACTTCCGGTACTTCCGTAAACTTGGTTGCGTCCACCAATTTTTCTAACAAGGCAAGTTCACTTACTTCTTCGCGACGGCGCTTTTCTTCTACCTGCAAATTCTCTTTTAGCTTGCCCCGCAATTCCTCCATATCTTTCAAACCAACGCCTTGAGCAAACGCATCATCAACAGGGGGAAGCTGCATCTCAAATACACCGGTTGCTTTTGCTGTAAAATCAATCTCTTTTCCGGCCAAATGCTTTTGGTAATGTTCCGTAGGGAAGGGGAGGGTAAAGCTACGTTCTTCACCGGCTTTAATCCCGAGCAGCTTTTCCGTAAAACCAGGGATATAATTCTGCTCGTTCATGTAGATACGGTAGTCGCGTCCCGTTCCGCCATCTACAACCACACCATCTTTCAACATCGAAACATCAATCACAACCAAATCCTCAAGCGTGGCCTCGCGTTCCGCGCGCACTTCTTGGCGACGCATCTTGCGCATCTCTTCGATCGCCTCGTTGACGTCTTTTTCCCCAACTTCTTTCGTTGTTTGTTCCACCGAGCACTTCTTAAGATCAGGCAATTCAAGCGCTTTTGGTTCAATCGGAGCCGTCACCGTAAACTTAATCGGTTGGCCAGGTGTTAATTGATCTACTTGAATGTCAGGAGATCCAACCACATCCAACGATTCGTTCAAAATCGCTTTGGCATAAAAGGCGCGCACAATCCGTTCCAAAGATGCTTGCAACAACGACATCTCGCCATAGGCACGCTTCACCTCATCAAAACTGGCTTTTCCAGGGCGAAACCCTGGCAACGGACGAGCCGTGCTCATTTCACGCGCGGCTTCTTCCAAATAGGCACGCACTTCTTCGTACCCAACTTCAAATTCGAGTTTCACTTGGGATTTAGGCAAATCCGTCTTTTGAATCGTAGGCATAATAGTAGACGGAGGGTACGAAAAAACCGCTCATCCGTCAATTGTTCGCCCCCTTGCCCACATCGCCAAAACCCCTTACCATGCGCCCACATCAATATGTCTCTCCAAATCGGTATTGTTGGCCTCCCAAACGTAGGTAAATCTACGCTTTTTTCGGCCATCACCAAAAAACAGGTTGATTGTGCCAACTACCCCTTTTGTACCATCGACCCCAACGTCGGCGTGGTTGAGGTGCCAGATGAACGTCTCGCCCTCTTGGGAGCCGTCGATAAAACCGTGCGCATCGTCCCAACCGTCATCGAGTTCGTGGATATTGCAGGGTTGGTCAAAGGCGCTTCCGAAGGTCAAGGTTTAGGCAACAAATTTTTGACCAATATTCGCGAAACCGACGCCATCGCTCAAGTCGTGCGTGCCTTTGATGACACCAATATCTTACATGTAGATGGTTCCGTGAATCCTGTTCGCGATGCGGATACCATCAACACCGAGCTTGCGCTCACTGACGTCGAGAGTGTCGGGAAGCGTCTCCAGAACGCCGAAAAACAATCACGTAGTGGCATGACCAAGCCCCTCGAACTCGAAATCACCGTCCTCAAAAAAGCCGTCGAGAGTTTAAATAAAGGCGTCATGCTCCGCGATCTTGAATGGACAGAGGATGAATTAATTGTTTTGCGTCAACTCAATCCGCTCACGCTCAAGCCCATGCTCTACGTCGTGAACGTCAACGAAGCGCAGCTTGCAGACGGATCATGGAAAGCACGTGTCGAAGGCTTGAAGGGGATGCTCGTACCCGTCTGTATCAAAATGGAAGCCGATCTTTCCTCCATGGGCCCCGAAGAGAAGAAAGAGTATTTGGAACTCGCGGGCCAAACCCAATCCGGCCTCGATCGTCTCATCCAAGAAGCCTATCGCTTACTCGGTCTCATCACCTTTCTCACAAGCGGTGTCCAAGAAACCCGCGCCTGGACCGTCAAAGAGGGGAGTAAAGCCCCTGTTGCTGCCGGAAAAATCCACTCTGACTTCGAAAAGAATTTCATCCGTGTCGAAATCACACCCTGGAAAGACTACGTCGACAATGGCGGAGAGGCTGCCTGCCGCGCCAAAGCCCTAACCCGCGTCGAAGGCAAAGACTATATCGTCAAAGACGGCGACGTCTGCTATTTCCGTATCGGTGCCTAAAAAAATATCTAAAAACCGTTGACAACACACCCTGTTCCATGGAACGGGGTGTGTTGTATGTCCTTCGCCCACCACGCCGGTCACTTCGCTGCCGCTTTCCTCGCGGGCATCGCGCTGCATAGTATCCGTCCGTATATTCCCATCCCACAGCTCTGGCTCCTCATTGCTATAAGTATAAGTGGGGGAGTCGGATTGGTCCTCTATAAGGAAACAGGATCAGACGTGACCCTCAATTACATTTCCAGAATTTGTCTCATCATCTGTTTTGTCTTGTTAGGGGTCTATCGCTTCTCTCTCGCGCAACCTTCTCTTCCACGCGGCCTCATCTTCGCGGATCCAAAGGGCTTCGCGACGAGTAACGCTCCGGGTTACATTTCCAACCGCTTCGATCCACGCTACTGGCTGACACGTCTTCATAAAAGTCTGACCCAGCGTGCCCGCGAGCGCTTTGTCCCGGACGAAGCCGCCCTCATCACAGGCATCCTCTACGGCGACCGCAATTTATCCAAAGCCGCTAAGACCGCCTTCCGTCACGCCGGTCTCACCCATATCATCGCCGTCTCCGGTTCCAACATGACGATCATCGTCGTAGTCGTTGCCCGTTGTCTGGCGCTCTTCCATCTCTCACGTCGTCAAAGTTTTATCGGCATGGTCATCGGCGTCATCCTCTTCACTGTCTTTGTCGGGGCCTCTGCCGCCGTCGTACGCGCCGCCATCATGGGGATTCTGGTGCAATTCGCCCCGCTGGCCGGTCGTCTCATCCGTCCCAGCCGTCTCCTGCTCATCTCCGCCCTCGGCTTTACCCTCTGGCACCCCTGGGCACTCTTCTTTGACGCTTCCTTCGCGCTCTCATTTCTTGCGATGACCGGCCTACTCACCTACGGTCGTCTGATAGATACCGTCCTCACAAAATATATATCTTCAGAGATGCTGCGCGAAATAGTAACATCCACTCTCGCTGCTACGATATTAACGACACCCTACGGTGCTTGGGCCTTCGGCTCTTTTACGTTGTGGGGATTACCGACCGGTCTCATTGTCCTCCCCCTCATCCCTTGGACGATGGGTCTCGGTGCACTCGCGCTTGTCATACCAACTGCTTCCGTTTGGTGTCAGATAATAACTTTGCCTGCATCCGGATGTCTATGGGCAATTTTAGCAATTGCCCGTTGGCCAGAAAGAATAAAATTCGGCTATTTAGATAAGACATATCTCCCACTTGCATGGCTCATCGTCGCGTATCTCATCATCTGGATGCTCCATAAAATTATCCACAGCCTGCAAACAGCGGAGAAGGCTGTTATCACACATGCACAAATAAAATAATAAAACCTCACAGCAATAACAAGGTAGAAGATTGCAGATGAAAAAACCTGTCAGCGCTCGCTAACGCTTTTTTTGTCACGCTTCCCATTCGGCCATAGTCTACAGGTGAGGTTCGCATCGGCAAGGAGATCTACAGGAAAGAATACGTTTTACGACCTGTAAGATTCCCACGTTCTGGCTCCGGCTCGAACGTTCTAGCGCGCGCCTCTTCTGGTCACGGATGAATGCGCTCATTCTCCTCTGACACATTCTGCTATCTCTGTGTTACCGCCCGCAGAGGAACAGCTTCGCAGCCTTCGTCAAAGCGAGAGCTTTGCCTCTCTTACGTCATGCATAGCGTGAGAGAGGAGGAAGCCCTCGCGTGATAGGCACGCGAACACCCCTCAGAACCACAGGTTAGGTCATGCGTACGGTCATCGAGTTCATTCGCACGGTTCCGCCCTCTCGTTCTCTCCTCCTCTTCGTTCTCTTCTGCATCTTCTGCCTGTCCTCCTGCGCCGCCGGCGATGATCTGGAAGCGATTTCGGACGCCTCCGCTCGTCCCGACCGTCCGCTCGACAGCACGGCCGATGCTGACAAGACGGTTCCGATGTTCGACCAGCTGCCGCGCTATGACGCATCGACCAATCAGCTCGACGTGGCATCTCTGTCCGACGCCTCCGTCACCGTGCACCGGCGTGATGCCAGCATGACGCCTGCCTCGGATGCCGAGCTGTCCCAAATCCCGCACGATGCGGCCGCCGATTCAGAGCTGTCTTTCCCGCCGCCCCGTGACGCAACGCCTCCGCCGGATGCAGTTCCTGTCGAAGACGTCTCTGCACCTCCGCCTCCGGATGTGAGTGTGCCCAGCCCCGATGTCATCCTGACGCCAGATGTCTCCCTCGTGGAGCCGCCTCCCGACGTCATGTCCATGCCGATTGAGTGCCATACGCTCACGATCCGCCTCAACGCGGCCACCATGCCTCGCTGCACGCCGGGTTGGTCATCCATCCTCTATGATTTCGATGGCCACCCCCACGAAAGCACGCCCGGCGGCACCCTGAGCTATTCCATCTGCGGCCGCCTGCAAGGACAGCTCGTGCTCTCCGCTCACTGCGCGGGCATGTACCTGCTAGACTGGCCCGGGAGTAGGGGAACGCCCGCCAATCGCGGCGGCGTGGCCTCTATCACGCTCGATGGCAACGAGCTCGCCGACGCCGAAGCGCTCCTCTGCCTCGACCGTTGGAGCCGAACGCCCGGAGTACGTCCTGTCATTCCACTCGAACCCTACTTTTACGGGCGCTGCCCGTAACAAAGATGATCCTTCCCAACAAATAATAGTTTATTTCTCTTCTTGCCTCGTTTCTACGAGGCTTGATCCCTTGACACCACCTTCACATGCGAGCGGTCTGGTGATATGGTACATATAGAACGGAAATAGAACACTCATTCATCCCGAACCTTACTTCTTATGCCAAAAAAATCTGAACAAGACGGCCGCTCCTTAGCCGTCAAAACCGCCATCGACCAAATTAAAGAAAAATTTGGCGACGGTTCCATCATGCGTCTCGGCGAAGCCCGCAAAATGCAAATCGATGCCATTCCTACCGGCTGTTTCTCCCTTGATATGGCGCTCGGCGTGCTCGGTTTTCCTCGTGGCCGTATTATCGAAGTCTACGGTCCAGAAGCCTCTGGAAAAACCACGCTCGCCCAGCACGTCATCGCCGAAGCGCAAAAAACGGGTGGGGTAGCGGCCTTCGTAGACGCCGAACATGCGCTCGATCCAGACTATGCGCGCAAAATTGGCGTAAACATCGACGAACTCCTCATCTCTCAGCCAGACACGGGTGAACAAGCCCTCGATATCGTTGAAACCTTGGTGCGCTCTAATGCCGTCGATGTCATCGTGGTCGATTCCGTCGCCGCGCTTACGCCTAAAGCAGAAATTGAAGGCGACATGGGAGATCAGCACATGGGTCTTCAGGCGCGCCTCATGTCCCAAGCCCTCCGCAAGCTCACCGCCATCATCTCCCGCTCCAAGACCACCGTCGTCTTCATCAACCAAATCCGTCAAAAAATCGGTATCGTCTTCGGCAACCCAGAAACCACGCCTGGCGGCAACGCGCTTAAATTCTACTGTTCCGTGCGTGTCGAAGTCCGTCGTTCCGCGCAAATTAAAATGGGAGAAAAGATCATCGGTAATCGTGTTAAAGTAAAAATCGTAAAAAACAAAGTCGCCGCTCCCTTCCGCACCTGTGAATTCGACATCATGTATAACGAAGGGATCTCTGTATCCGGCGACTTGTTAGATGCGGGGGTCGAGCTTGGCGTGGTCGCCAAAAGCGGTAACACCTATAGCTTCGACTCAGAAAAGTTGGGCGTCGGTCGCGAAGCGGCGAAGAGTACGCTCCGTGAACGTCCGGATCTCCTCAAGCAAATCCGTGAAAAATGTATTGTGACCTACCAAGCTCGTGAAGCCTCCGAAGGCGCGCTTCCTGCGCGCACCCCACCTCCAGCGGATGAGGAGGCTCCTCCAGAAGAATAAGTTCACGTCAAAAGAACGTAAAAAAGTCCTCTCATCCCTTCTATGGGACACGACGAGGACTTTTTCTTTACAAAGCTATTCGCCAAACGCATAGATCCTTCTCGCCATCTCAAGCGTAACACGCTAAACTACCCCTATCATGGCCAGACGACGCAAACAACCCGTTATTGATCTCACCTTAGATCCTGAAACCCGCCGAGGGTTAGCGGTGGTAGGTCTTTTCGCCTTCGCCATCATTCTCTTGCTAGGTTATTTCGATTTAGCCGGTTCCCTAGGGCAGGCCTTGGATGAAGGTGTCTCACACGTTTTTGGCTGGGACAAGATCATCTTGCCCTTTATTTTTATGGCATGGGGCTATTCGGTTCTCGCCCCCGATCGTTTTTCTCTCCGTCTCACAAACGCCATAGGCATTTTTCTCTTTTTTCTTACCCTTAACCCCCTCGTTCACACCGTGAGCTTTGAATCAACCGTCCCTGTCGCCGACCAAGCCCTCGCGGTCGCCGGAGGAAAGTTGGGAGAAATGCTCGCGAACCCCTTAATCCAACTCCTCGGCTCCGCCGGAGCCATCACCCTTACCACCGCCGGTCTGATCGTGGCCTTCATTTTAATGTTTAATGCCACGTTATCAGAAGTTCTCTTCTTATTCCGTTGGGTTGTAAAGGGATTTGGCATGCTCTACGCCGGACTCCAAGCCGTCCTACAAAAATGGAGTGACGCTCGAGCCCGTCGTTCTCTCGCGCTTGCTGAGCAATCTGTTTCCGTTTCTAATATTGAATCAAATACATCTGTCTCCCAATCCACTTCAGAAGAATCCGAAGTGGAAGAAGGAGATATGTCTGAGGAGAGTGAAGAAGAAAATGAGGAATCGGAAGAAGCAGAAGAAGAGGAGGAGGAGGTAGCGGCTATTCCCGCCAAGCCCAAAAGACGCTATCCACGTGTAGAGATCCCCTTGGAATTATTAGAACGCCGCGATCAACGTCCAACCTCTGGCGACATCGTCCATAACCGTGAAGTCATTCGCCGCACCCTCGAAACCTTCGGCATCCCAGTCGAGATGGGTGAGGTTTCTGTCGGTCCAACCGTCACACAGTTCACCTTCAAACCCTCCGAAGGCGTAAAATTGGCACGTATCATCGGTTTACATAACGATCTCGCTCTTTCCTTGGCGGCCCACCCGATTCGTATTGAAGCGCCTATTCCAGGCAAATCTCTTGTCGGCGTCGAGGTTCCTAACCAATCCGTCGCCACCGTCGGCATTCGAGAAATTATCGATTCCAAAGAATTCCGCGAACGCAAAAGCCCCATCACCTTCGTCCTTGGGAAAGACGTCTCCGGCAAACCCTGGGTGGCAGATCTCGCCCGCATGCCCCACTTGTTAGTCGCTGGTGCTACTGGTTCCGGAAAATCCGTGTGTTTGAACGCCATCATCATGTCGATCCTGTATACAACGGGTCCTGATGACGTGAAATTTATCATGGTTGATCCAAAGCGTGTCGAATTACAAATCTACAATGGTATCCCTCATCTCATCACCCCCGTCATCACGCGCGTCCCAGAAACGGTAAACGCTCTCAAGTGGGCCCTGCGTGAAATGGACCGTCGCTACGACATGCTCGCCAAATTTGGTGCGCGTAATTTAATTGATTACAACACTCGTGTTCAGGACAAGTTATCCTATCTTGTCGTCATCATCGACGAGCTAGCCGATCTCATGGTTACATCATCAGCCGACATCGAAGGCCCAATTGTCCGCCTCGCGCAAATGTCACGCGCCGTCGGGATCCATCTTGTCCTTGCGACCCAGCGTCCATCCGTAAACGTCATCACGGGTCTTATCAAAGCCAATATCCCTGGCCGTATCGCCTTTGCTGTTGCTTCCGCCATCGATTCCCGTACCATTTTAGACCAACAAGGCGCCGAAAAACTCTTAGGTCGTGGCGACATGCTATTCTCAACCGCCGAATTAGCGACTCCAAAACGTGTCCAAGGTGCCTTCTTATCAGATTTGGAAATTGGCCGCGTTGTCGAATTCATCAAATCAAAATACGATCCTGCCGATTACGATCTCTCCGTCACCGAGCGTTCTAATGCAGGCGGTACCGTCTTTAATGGAGGAGGGGATGACGATGGGGATAGCGACGAACTCATTCCTGCGGCGAAAGATGAAATCTTACGCGCAGGCAAAGCCTCCGCCTCCCTTTTGCAGCGTCGCCTCAAGGTCGGCTACGCCCGCGCAGCGCGTCTTCTCGACCTCCTCGAACAAGAAGGTTTTATCGGTCCTTCCGATGGCGCCAAGCCCCGCGAAATACTTAAAGCAGACTTAGGTTCCGACGAACCACCTCCTTTAGCAGATGAAGATGCACCTCCCGAAGCTAAAGAAGAGTAACGTAGATCGCTTACCAAGTCTCAGGTGTTCACATGGCTTTTATTCAAAAATCAATCAACGCCTCGGGACGTATCGGGCAAGATTTAGTCGAATGGCGTGAACGCGCGGGCCTCACGCGGCTTCAGGCTGCGACCCACACAAAAATAAACGAATCCCTCATTAGGCTTTGGGAAGAAGAGCGTTGGGCAGAGATTGATGACGTCGTCTACGGCGAACGCATGCTACGCGCCTACGTCACATTTTTAGGCGGCAGTGTGCCCTACACCGTCCAGAAATATCATGAAGGGATCGATGCAAGCCGTTTCAAACGTCGCACCGAAGATTTGTTACCACGCACCCGCAAAATCCATCTCACCGATTTTCTGGTGGGATATAAACTTGTCGCCGCCGCTGGTTTCATTCTCTTCGCAATTGGTCTTGGCGGCTATGTTTTTCTTCAAGGTCACCGTATCTCCAAGCCACCGACCCTATCCATTTCCGAACCAAAAGACGGCACCCGTCTTGATGCGCCAAGCGTAATCGTGCGTGGAAACACCGACCCCGACGCAAGTGTAAACGTGAACGGCCGCCAAGCCTACGTAGAGCCAGACGGCGCCTTCCAATTCTCCTTAGATATCCCGCGCGGCACCACCCTCATCGTCGTCCACGCCCGCAAACGCTACGGCCGAGAAATAACCGACGTCCGCCGCGTTGTGTACGATAGCCCTTTGCCTATTTGGAATGAACGGACGCAAGCAACGAGCACCGCCATGAATATTACGGTCACTTCCACGGCACAAGTGATAGCACCCCCGCGTCCGGCTACTACCACTCGATCGTCGCTTCCTATACGCGCAACGTCAACGCGACCTTTTCCTAAAAAACCATCTGCATCCTCCTCCACCTCGACCAACATATTGCCGTAAAAAAGACAAAACGCCAACTTGCAAGCATGGGGCAAATCAGCGCTAAGAAGTAAATTATACTCGAGAAAGTCCGGGTTTTGCTGGCAAAGAGATGACGATATATCCTCTACGATCAAAGTGAATAATCGCCGCATCCGCTCTCAGCTTTTTAATCACCCCAAGATACCGTCCTGGATCGACCTCGTGCTCGGCCAACAGGCGTTTGATCAGCGTAATGTAATCATAAACGATTCCTTCCGGTGTCGCGTGTTCTCTGAGAAGACGAATACACGCGGGCAGAAGAGAGGGTGGAAAGGTTTTGCCACGAAATCGTACCAGGCCGTTGCCGGCGACCACTTGTTGAGGAATGACAGTTTTTTCTTCGTCTACCGCCGCATCATCCTCTGCCATACGCGTACGCTCCGCAGGCGCTGAAGGCTGAATCAATTGCAAGGCTGCATATCCCGGTGCAGTGAATGCGTATCCCTCATGAATAAGGGTATTGATAAACTCGACAGCTGTTCCAGCAGGAAGGTTCATCTGGGCGAGTACGTCTTCGATCACCCGAAGGGGCCAGAGAACGGTACCGTCATCATCTGCGGCACGCTTAAGCGCTTCAAGGCAGCACTGGATCATGGCACTGAGAGCGGCACGCGCATCATGCATGACTCGTATATGTGCATTAGCATCGGGAGAAGGCACCCCTCCATCATCTGAGTCTACATCATCTCCCTCCTCGGCCACCTCAACCCCATTCACGAGACAGCGTGAATCTTTATTGCCGTCCAAGACGGTGGGCATGGCATTGATCTCTGCCATGTCCTCCTCCGAAAGAAGAATACGAAGAGGGTAGACGTGGTCCTGTTCGGTAGGAGGCTGAATGATAAGCGCTCGCTCCGGCAATGACTCGTCATCATCTTCACGCAGGAGGATGCAGCGGCGCGCATGCAGCGCGGTGAGAAATTGTTCCGCATGTTCCTCGTCAGCCAAGATCGTAAGAGGGTTGGCCACGAAAGGGAGTCCCTGGTCACGCTCTTGCGAGTGGAGCGAAAGAATCTCGTACACGCGAAGAAGAGAAGCGTAATCCGGCCAGGCAGGAGCAGGCTGGCCACCAAGCATCTGCGGTGCTCCGTTGGACGCTTCGTCCAGCCGCAAGTGATCTTTAAGCTCAAACCCCTCGTTGGTAGCGTGATCTCCCGTCATGGTTCACACCTCCGCCCTCGATCCTAAAGAAAGTACATAGATTAGTCAAAAACCCTCTTCCTGAAACAAAAAAACCTCCCTCAACGCCCGCAAAACATCGACAGTGAATAAGAGTCTCCAAACGTTGGGAGGAGAGAGTTTGTGGAGTACCACAAACGCACCAACGTTAGGAAATAATCACTGTGAGTTTTGCGGAAGTTGAGGGACGTACCTCTTATAGTAACCAATTAAACGAACTCGTCAACCTTTTTGTCTCGATACCAGAATAAAAGAAGGAGTCCAGCCCCAATCGCGATATCAGCTACATTAAATGCCGATCGTCCAAATGCTAAGATCCAATCCCGCACAAACCCAAATGCAATCCGATCATACCCATTCCCCAAAGCGCCACCAATCAATAGCCCAAGTCCGATCGCCATGGGCCACCAAGCGAGCTTACGACCAAATAAAACAATCACCGCCAGCAATACCAGCCCAGACACGCCCACAATCATCCACGTCGGCGCTGGAAGGTTAAACATGAGCCCATAGTTACGATGATGGATCGTTTGCAAGAGGGGAGCGAGTCCCGTCCACATTTCTTCACGTGCAAACCAAAACTTCTTGCTCCACAGATCCAAAATCACGACTCCTAAGGCCGTGATGGTGCAAAGACAATAATTTTGGATCAAGCGACGCATAAGAAATATCCCTTCCTCCTACAGGCCGCGTAAAACTTAGAGCTCTTGTGTCAAACTCTTTTTACACTCAATGCAGCTTGAAGAGGTTGGGCGTGCTTCTAAGCGTTTAAGGTCAATATCTTTTTTACAATATCGGCAAGTGCCATAGGTTCCTTTTGCGACGGCTTCCAATGCCTTGAGCGTGTCCTTAAGCTCACTTCGCACCCGGTCTACCAACGAAACCTCATCGGCATACTCCGTAATTTCTGCGGCATTATCATCATCAGAGTTCCCTCCTGTTTCTGGATAGGCTACTTCATCTGTTTTTGACGCGCCAAATGCTTCCAGCTCTTTTTCCAAGCGGACTTTTTCTTGCTCGAGCAAGTCTTTCATCTTCTTCAATACGGTGGAGGACAGCATATATTTCCTAAAGGGTAGCGGAAAAATGTCAAAAAAGCAAATGGTAAATCTGTCTCGCCTAGTTTTTAGAGCAGAATAAAGATGACTCTAAAAAAAAGATAAAAAATAATATTAGAGACGTCTAAATACCCGCTCCACCCCCACATACGCCACATCCTCAAATCTGTCCGGCTTTTTCGCTTCAACACATACTTCTTGTACACGCTCATCAAGAAAACAAATCTCAGCAATCTCATGCGTGAATGTTTCTAAGAGCTTTCTCGAATGAGAAGTTTTGCCTAATGCACGAATCTGATCTGCAAGAGTGTGATAATTCAAACTCACCTCCATCTCATCTTTTTCCATCTTTAAATCTCCCAGCTTGCAGCGAACCGTCACAAGAATCGTTTGTGGGTGCAGCCGCTCTTCTTCCGGAACACCAATCCGACAAGACACGCGCATATTTTCGAGAAAGATCGTCGAACATGCACTAACAAACAGAGAGGGAGTCACCATACTGCCCCACCTTCCAGGGCGAGAGAGAATCTGTCAATTTCTTCTCTCATTATCCTTAGACGCAATAGTCCGTCGCATACGTACAAGGATAACAGGAGAAAAAGAATAGAGCCGCTCGCGGGCTCTCTCAAGTTAATGAGGGGCGCGAACGGCTCCGCAGGGTCATTTGGATTTGATCCGATCTCGTTCCGTGCAGAAGGGCACGCACGATAGGGATACATCCTAAGACCACGTTAGATAACTGCTCCGTCCACCATCCCGCCGCGGACGCCGAGGTACATAGTGCGTCAAAGACGTCTATTGCGGTTACGGCCCGCTTGCTTTTAGGGTTGGTTTTGTTTTTCCGCACCCACAGAGGTGATGTGATGAGAAAAATTCATCAAATCGCTTCTGTGGATGCTAGATACAACGGGAAAGTTAACGGATTGATCGGTTTCCGTCGAAGACAGAAACCAGTCTTTCTTGGCAGTAAAAAGAGCGCTGTAGATGATCACTCGTGGTTCACGAGTTCCGACAAATATGTTCTTCCATCAAGCACGGCTGTGTTTGATCGACGAATATATCTGTTCTGAGAGTGAGGTTGGACATACCTTCCTCTTAACAAGGTGCACATAAAGAACGACGTACTCAACTCCTGACACTCATGTAATAACCTCTTACTCTGCTCACGCACGACTCACGAACACTCTCTCACAAAGAACGAGACGCACAAGGAAAGAACAGGCATCATCGCCTACGATGATGTGTGAGGTCTGCCACTCAGAACCTTACATACACATAATACAATATTTTTCCGTTCTGATCAAACATCGCTTGTGGATAGATCAATATTTTATTACAACCCAGCCTCAGAATATCTTTCTCCACACCCTGTGGACAAGAAATATTTTTTTATTGCCTGCTACTCTTTACACAAAATCATGTTCCCATCCTCATCCTCTCCCAATTGCCAACCTGTAATCGAAGAGAGATCAAACATAAGTCCGATCCCCTGCACAAGTTTTTGTAACGCACTCGCCGAAACTCTCCCGACCACGGGTCGCTCGCCACATGCCGCCGTAATCGTCGGAAATGGTTCCGTACTGCTCCCATAGCGAATATCCCGATCCTGGATAAATAAGGATTCACCCGTCCGCAGACGCACAGGTGCGTTCATCTCCCCATCTCCACTGGTAAGCTCAGTCGCCAACGTCCCATCCGCAAGCTGGATCACGCGTTTCGTTGTTACCCCAAATCCAGCCAATACCGCCTTGACCCGTTCCTTGGACACCGTTTCGCTATGCACGAGCTGGATGGATTCCGCCACCCCCTCAGTTCCAAAGATAAAGTGAGCTTCTTGCACCTCCGGCAGGACCGCAAATTGAGGAATGGGGAGTTCGTGCAGCAGCTCATCGCGAGTAACTCCCGTTAGTGCCGATAAATTCACGCTTATATCCGCCATTCTCGGAGTAAAGCCGGTCACACGATGCTCAAAAGGTAAAGAAGTGCGCACAATATCCTTTTCATACGTAAATGTTGCCATGGTAGACGAGGTGCTGACATCTCCCAAGGCAAACGAACCGCTCGCCTGTTGGAGAGGATGTCGTAACCAGGTTTTCATCCCATCGAGGTAGCGGATCGCGCTTGTCTCTCCGAGCGGCGCTTGGTCATACAGGATGCGACCCAAGCCCGCCTGGGTCTGAGGAAGTCCCGCTGACCCACCCACCCACCGTGGCACGACCGCAAACCATGTCCACCCGTTCGGACCCAGCCCACCTCCAAGCGCAACCGGCCAACGTGACCCACTCTTAAGGGCGACACGCCACGGCTCCGGTAACTGCTCGCGAATCCGCTCCGGAACCTCCTCTTGTGCCGCAGACGGTCGCGTCACAACGATAAGCGTCTGAGCACTCATGGGGAGCGGTCGCGACAAGCCCCACCATAAAAGGCTGCTAATAATCAAAGTACTGATCAGGATCAACCCCCAAACCAACGCCCGTCGATACCCAAAACCTGGCGCCGTCCCATACGCCAGAATCGTCGAATCTTTCGGAGTCTCAACGGTGATAAAAGGTTGTTCCACAACGCAAATACTGTAACGGATTTTTTCTGAATTAACTAGCTAAGGCCCGCAGGTACAAAATATTTTTAATACATCTCTCGCCATTGTGTCCACGTACTCTACCGCTCGTAGATGTGCAGCGTGTTCCCTGGGCATGTAAGGTTTATTCGCTTCCGCAATCTTCCCAAGAGCAGCATGGTAGCTATTTAGGGTATCAATATAGGGAGAGAGAGCGGCTATGGGGGAGTTTGTTACGGTATATTTTATAAGAGATTGCATGGCACCCACGGCGCAACCAAGATTATTCCCAGAGATCTTATTTTCGTTATCGAGGTAGCTACGCATCTCTTCAGGGATCGTATTTTCCCAGGCCCGACGCTCAGCGTGGTCTTGAAAATCATCCTCGATCATTGGAGACAGTGCCCATATCTCAATCTGGGTCAGAAAGCCTCGAACCAGCTCTTCTTTGGCACCAAAAGGTGAAAGGTCAAAGCTCGCAACGGCAAATGGTAACGGCTCAGCTTCCGTAATTGTCAGCATGTGCCCACAGTATTCACGCGCAGTTTTCTTCGGAAGCGTCTTAGTAGCTTCGGGACGGTAGAGTTCACCCATATAATAATAGGTAAGCTATCTTCAGCGTTCCTGTGCGTCAAATCCATGTGAGTTCTTGGCCTCTTATTTAATGTATCTCAAAGGATTCTGACGCTTCCCATTCAAGTACACTTCGTAGTGCAAGTGTGTTCCGGTGGATCGCCCCGTCGTACCCACCATGGCAATTACTTGCCCCTTCTTCACACGGTCACCCGGTTTCACAAACATCTTAGAGGCGTGCGCATAGCGTGTCTTGAGCCCATTTTCATGGTCAACCAAAATTTGCAGCCCATACCCGCCGCTATTCCACCCAGCCGCTTCCACCGACCCATCTGCTGAAGCATAAATCGCATCAACATAATCCCCATCCAGGTCAATTCCCGTGTGGTTCCATCCGTAATATTGTGTGATGGAGCGTTGCGTGGTTGGCCACAAAAGTTTTGTAGGGGGAGCGACATTCACATTTACATCTGCGGGCTTAGCACGGCTATCTCCCCGGACGTCAATCAATTCTTGGTACTGATCAAACGATTTATTTCTAATGCCGGTAGCAGGGACGTTAGGACGTACCGACGTTCCCGTCGGTGGGCGTGTGACCACCACCACAGGAGAAACTCCATCAGGGATCACAATTTCTTCACCCGGAGTAAGCGAGCGATCAGCCAGGCTGTTCACCGCCATGATTTTATCCGCATCCGCTCGGTAGGTTTGAGCAAGTTTTGTCACGGTATCTCCTTTTTTAACAAGGTGGAGCACGCCAGACACAGGAGGAATCTTAAGGAAATCCCCAGGTTTAATGGAAGCTCGTTTTGTTAATCTATTCGCGCTAATAATTGTTTCGATGTTCACCCCAAACTGTCGCGCAATCGTCCCCACAACGTCTCCTTCACGCACGGTGTAGAGTTCCGTTTTTGTCCGTGTAGCGATCACGTCTGGTTCTGGCAGATCTGGTGATGAAGGGAGTCCTGGTTGCTGCGCAATGCTGCCCGGTACGGTAATATCAGCCGCAAGATCCGGTTCATAATCAAAATCAATATCCGGTACCGCCTCAATCGTATCCTCACCCAGATAGCTCACGCGCGGAGCAGGAGCATCTAAATAAATTTCTTCTTGGATAACCTCATCTTGACCTTCGCTGACAAGGGCATACAGAATGCTTCCTTGTCCTGGATCCGAGGCAGCGGCATCCCGTCCTTGAAATTGGGAAAAGATCGTAAAAGCTACAATTCCAAAGAGCACGGCGTGCAAAACATATTTATTCGTAAACAGGAGGAAGAAAAATCCCCGCGCCGATGTCATGACGCTTGCCACGCGCAACCGACTAAACAAAATCGTTTTATAGAAAGGTAAAACCACCCAACGCAACATCGTGGCAGAAATCGGCTCCAGCACCGGCAACAGAAAGAACCAAATTTTTCGCAAAATACGACCAAGAACCTGAAAACCGCGTAGCCCCACGAGCAACGCCTTCGCAACCATCGTTTTAAGGGTAGTAGGAATAAAGATGATAAGGATAAAATGACCAACATCCCATAACCACCAGATCCCCAGAAGTTCATCTACCATAACGTCCCTCTAACCCCCCGTCAACCAGAAAATCAAGAGATTTGGCTAAGATAAAAGAAAAAATATCATTTATAAATGTTCCTGCTGACGGTACTGTAATGCTTCCGCCATGTGCTCTGTCTCCACCTGTGTGCTCCCGGCCAAATCCGCAATCGTCTGCGCCACTTTCATCGTACGAAAATACGCGCGCGCCGATAATTTAAAGCGATCTGTGGCATGGCGTAATAAAGTCTTGGCTTCCGGGAGGATCGTGAGGAGCGAGCGCACCTGGTGACTTCCGAGCTCGCTATTCGCCGTTAATCCAACCGTGCGATAGCGCTCCAGTTGTCGCTGTCGCGCCGCTTCTACGCGCGTACGGATAGCGGCACTCGATTCTGCTAGCTCAACATCCGAAAGCTCTTGCGTCTTCACTTTTGGTACTTCCAAAAATAAATCAATCCGATCCAGTAGAGGTCCACTTAAACGTTTGCGATACTTATTGATCTGGATCGGCGTACATTCGCAGCGCCGATCCGCATCCGTCATAAACCCACATGGGCAAGGATTAAGTGCCCCTACAAACATCATACGTGCCGGAAAATGCAAACTCCCTTGCGCCCGACTCACGGTCACCGTTCCATCTTCCAAGGGTTGTCGCAAACTCTCAAGCACGGTCCGTGGAAATTCCAACATCTCATCTAAAAAAAGGACGCCACGATGTGCGAGCGATATCTCTCCCGGCCTCGGCATGGCTCCACCACCAATCAGTGACACCATGCTCGCGCTATGATGTGGTGCGCGAAATGGCCGCTCAATCATAAGCCCACGCTTCGGCAAAATTCCTGCAATCGAATGAATGCGCGTCACATCGAGCGCCTCCTCTAACGTCATATTCGGCAAGATCGAAGGAAAGCTCCTCGCGAGCAACGTCTTCCCCGATCCCGGCGGTCCTTGCATCACTAAGTTGTGTGCTCCCGCCGCCGCAATCTCTAGCGCCCGCCTCGCCTGCGCTTGTCCACGGATCGCCGCAAAGTCATAGGCATACGTTGTATGACGATCCAGGCATGGTGCTTGCCATGGTTCTTCTGGGAGCGGCTCGCGTCCCAACAAATGTTCCATGATCTGTCGCAGTGTCGCCGCCCGTCGCACCCGCACCGGTTCCCCAATCAAGGCCGCCTCCGCCGCATTCTCCGCGGGGACAATCAGTTCCTCAATCCCTTCCCGTTTCGCCAGTGCCGCCACGGCAAGTACTCCATGAATCGGCCGCACCGACCCATCCAATCCCAACTCACCCACCACCATCACGTTCGGTAAGCGCGCCGGTAAATCTCCCTGCGCCACCATAATCGCAAGCGCCATCGCCACATCAAACGGCGTCCCACTCTTCTTCACATCCGCCGGCGCTAAATTCACCGCTACCCGCGTGCGCGGAAACAACACCTCGCTTTGTTTGAGTGCACTCCGCACCCGCTCCCGCGCCTCCTGCACCGCGGCATCCGGCAACCCAACCACAATAAACGCAGATAACCCCGAGGTAATATCCGCTTCCACCCGCACCGGATACGCATCCAGTCCCACAATCGAAGCCGTCAAAATCGAATCAGACATATCTCACCCCGTTCCATAGATAGGAGGAGTTGTCAAGGGTTGATAAACAACAAAAAATCTGCTAGCGTAAAAAAAGTATGAAGCCGTCAAAAATTTTAAAAGATTGGTTGTTTAAAGCATACCTAGGAAAGAAAACCGTTCCCGCCGGCCTGGTTGAGCTGCATAAATATTTCCAAAACTACGGGCCGATCAATTTTGAAAAACATAAAGAAGACGGAGCAATTATCGCGGTGAGTCAAAATTTTCGGTTCGGCAGCATCATTACGCAAGGAGTCAACGAGAAAGAGCTCGATAGAAATATCCGAGATGCCATCCTGACGGCATTTGAAGTTCCTTCTTCATATGCCCAAGAAGCCGGGATAAAAAGACAGCGAGCAGAGGCGGCCGTCTATGCCACCGCTTAGCGAGCTACCGGGAGAAATAAATCGCGCCAAGTTTTTAAATGCGTTAGTACCTCTCCCAAGACAATCCCTCAAGTACATCTTAAAACAAATCGAAGTTTGTAGTGGTGTGACGTGGGAGGATGTTAAAAAACATCTTTAGACGATAAAACAAAACTCCCCCCTTCACATTCCTCTTTCGAGAAACACGCAGGGGAGAGAAGGACAGCGTAACGGCATGTCCTTGTCAGAGGTGGGAAGGGGCTACTTGCGGATATAAACGACGATGTCCTCGGCTATAAAATTAATCGGTAGAGCCGTTCGGAATCAGTGCGTGAAGACCCTCTGGACCTGGTCGAGGAGCTGGAGGGCGCCACCAAGGGAGGTGCTGCCCGCGTATGCCCAGTCACCCTGGCGGAGGAGAAGCATTTCTCCATACGAAGAGGAGTTGTTGATCCCTGGACCCGCGTTCACGGCATAGGAGTTCGAGCCCGCGATCTTGTTTGCCCATGCCGTCAGGCCCGACCCCTCCAAAAAACCGGTCCGCTCATCCAGGGGGTAGATCAGGGGGTGTGCATCCCCCAACCGCATGGCGACGAGAAACCCGAGCGGTCTCCCTTTGACGACGATCGGAATGCCCATGTTGGTCTTCAGGAAGCCGATGTGGCCCTTCCAGCCCTGGAACTCCTCCCAGACGTCCTGCAGCTGGTGGGTCATCGTCTGCCTGGTCAGGGTCAGCTCGTTCTGGAGCCAGTACCGCACCCGCGTGCTGCGGATGCGCTCCGAGGCCCAGAGACAGAGGAGGGGAACGATGACGACCCAGATGGGGCTGTAGTGCTCCGTCTTGTAGACCAGCCAGTGCACGAGCCCTGCGAGGGCAGCGGCGGGGAACACCAGCATGAAGTTCTCCTTGGGGAAGAGCTGGTTGACATCTCGCCAGCCCTGCCCGGGGCAGACGGCGGGCGGCTGGATCGGGGCGGGCGAAGGCGGCTGGATCGTGCTCATGTTGAGCCTCTCGTCTTTCTCTCAGGATTGGCTACCTGAGTGGTCGTTGGTAGATGCTGCGACAGAAGTGTGCAGCGCTCTCCCCCTTATCTTCCTCATGATGAGAAAAACGAAAGGGAGAGAAGGACAGCGTAACAGCATGTCCTTGTCAGAGGGTGGGGGATCTAGACCTTCTCGTAGTATACGGTGCCATCCTTCACGAAGATGCAGATGACGGTCATCCCCAACGCGAGATTCATCGGAGCGGTGCGCGTCGTCCTGCTGATCTCGGGGAGGCGGAGTCCGTTCATGGTCAGCATGAGCAGGAACAGGAGGTCGTCTCCCGCTCCATAGAGGATGAGTACGCCGTTCACCGCGTGCTTTGCGATGTCAGCCTCCATCTCCTTAGCAGGTTGCATGGCGTTGAAGGGCATGGGAGAGATCTCTCCCTCCCCGCTCACCTGCACGGCGCTACGCGCTACCCTTGCATCATCGCTGACAACCGTGAACAGGCGGTTGCCCGCCAGCAGGAACTGGATGAAGGGGGAAACATCGAGATTGATTGCGCGCATGGGGTTCCTTCTTGAGGTTTTTTATTGGCCGTTGAAGTGCATGAGCGATTTGCTCACCCCTTCACGTTCCTCTTTCGAGAAACACGCAGGGGAGAGAAGGACAGCGTAACAGCATGTCCTTGTCAGAGGGTGGGATCAGTCACTTGGTGAGCTCCAGGCGCCCGTCCTTGATCCGGATGTAGCACGCCTGACCCAGCCGCATCGGCTCCGTGCGTTGAGCGCTGTTCTCGCTCAGCTCGTAGCCCAGCGCAGCGGCCGCGTCCACGATAGCCCACCCGAGCTCGTTGAGCAGCTTGGGGTCGCTGTGGTAGACGAGGCGGCGTTCGTGGAGCTCGCTGGCGGGCGGCGTCTGCACACCGAGGGTCGCGGCCAGCCCCTCCGTTCCGAGGAACGCGACCGTGCAGCTCTGTGGAGTGCCCGAAGCCCGCAGGAAGCTTTCGAGTCCGTTCGCGCGCACATCTACCGCGAGGAGGATGATGATGCGGCTCTGGTTGGTGAGGAGGAAGCGGAAGATGTTGGCAATGTGCGTATTCATGGTTGCTCCGCGGTTCTGGCCGTGTTGGCCGTTGATGTCTTTCCGTCCGAAACGGGTGCCTAAAATCACCGCATTTCACGCATCCATTTCGGACAATCTATCAAAGAACGACAGAAAATAATACCAAAAAATAGGCGAAAAGTCAATAGAAAAGCGCCGTATAACCCACCGCTACCATTGTTTCTTGGAACTCCTCCCCTTACCCCTCCTCGCCGGAGGAGGGGAATCAAAACGAAAACAAAAAACCCAGTCATTTGACTGGGGAAACGTCGCTAAGATGAGAAGATGAACGGGTAGGCCCGAAGGCCGTCCGGTCAAAGAGCGCTTCCTTCCAGGGAGGCAGACGTATCCGCCGGCTCGAAGGTCGCACTCACTCCCGCACGGCCCGTATTCGGGGTGCAGAAGGGTTCTCCTCGTCTCAACGTCGTTTTAAAGGGGGATTCTTTCCACTGTGTTGATGACGGGGCGGGAAGCACATCGCCGTAACGATGCTATTCCCATAGGCTTGTTTAGGAGAGGTTCCAGTCGAAACCGGATCCAGACCTATTCAAGGGTGGCTGTCGAAAGGTCCTCTGTGGAGGCTCTCAACAGGTCCGCCAGCAACACATTGGAAAGAAGCAGGTACCGTTGCAGGCTGAAGAAGTACTATACGCCTTTTTCCCGATTTTGTCAAGAGAGGTCGGCCGTCGCCCTTGACTCTATATAAGGAGTAGGGTAAAGTCCCGCTATTCAAGCGAAATTTGCATGTTTACGCCTGCCATGCTAACCGCCTAAAAACCTCTCAGCAAAGCCATTTTTGTCGAGAGGTGTTTTGGTAGCTTGAGTCATTTTCAGACAATTTATCCCTTTTCGAGTCTTCTTATCTAGGGCACGATCTCACTCCGGCTGGCCTTTCTCGCCAACAGATTGTCCTTATATAAGGAAGACTCACGTGCTGACCCACGTCAAAAAGAACGCTCAGATTTGGTGAAGTTCGAGGCGCGCTCGAGGAGCGGAGTAAGGCGTACTAAAAGGTACGACGTCGAGCACCGCAGAGCGCAACGAAGAAATTCGCCAAATATGAGTGTTCCAGAACACCATGCCTACAATGATGTTCCGCCGCCACGCTCCCACCAATGATGAGCGTCGCTATTTTACCGCCGCCCGTGATGCCATGGCGCTGCCTGACCTCATCGAGGTTCAGAAAGCCTCCTATCGTTGGTTTTTAGAAGAGGGGATTCGCGAGCTCATGAAAGAGATCTCGCCGATCAAAGATTTTATCGGCCGTGACCTCGAGCTCTTTTTCGTTGACTACTACATCGACGAACCAAAGTTTGATGAAAAGACGTCCAAAGAAAAGAACGTGAATTTTGAGGCGCCCCTGCGTGTCAAAACACGTCTCGTCAACAAACGCACGGGTATCGACCGCGAACAAGAAGTCTACCTTGGAGACATCCCTGTCATGACCGAACGCGGGACGTTTATCGTAAACGGCATCGAACGTGTCGCTGTCTCCCAGCTCGTCCGTTCCGCTGGTGCTTTTTTCACGGCTGAATTCATGCACGGCCGCCGCTACTACGGCGCCAAAATCATCCCAAACCGTGGCGCGTGGCTCGAATTCGAAACCGACGCCAACAACGTGCTTTGGGTAAAGATCGATCGCAAACGCAAAGTCGCCGCGACTTCTTTGTTGCGCGCCTTTGGAATTGGCAACGACGAAGATATTTCGAAGCTCTTCACCGATGTTGATGTCCATCCATTGAATCACTACATCGAGTGCACGCTTGCAAAGGACGCCGCCAAGAGCGAAGAAGACGGCTATATCGAAGTCTATCGCCGCATCCGTCCAGGCGATCTTGCCACGGCCGATAACGCGCGTTCTTTGATTCACGCCATGTTCTTTAATTTCGATCGCTACGACCTCGGTGTCGTCGGTCGCTATAAATTCAATCAACGCTTCGGCTTGTCCGCCGCGCGTGAAGAAATTGGCAAAGAAGAGAATCGCATTTTAACCAAAGAAGACCTCATCAACATCATCCGTGAATTGATTCGGTTGAATATTTCCCAGGAAGAACCAGATGACGTCGACCACTTAGGTAACCGTCGTGTTCGTGCCGTCGGTGAATTGGTGCAGAGCCGTTTCCGCATCGGGCTCGCGCGTATGCAGCGTATCGTCAAAGACCGTATGTCGACGCTCGACATCATGGCTATTACGCCTGCCAAGCTCATCAACGCCCGTCCAGTCATCGGAGCTGTGCGCGAATTCTTCATGAGCTCGCAGTTATCGCAGTTCATGGACCAGACCAACCCATTATCCGAACTCGAACACAAGCGTCGTTTGTCCGCCATGGGTCCCGGAGGTCTTACCCGTGAACGCGCCGGCTTCGACGTACGTGACTTGCATCGCACCCACTACGGCCGCATCTGTCCGATCGCTTCCCCTGAAGGTCCAAACATCGGTCTTGTGGGTCACATGGCGTGTTATGCGCGTATCAACGAATATGGTTTTATCGAAACTCCATACCGAAAGGTAAAGAGTTGGGCCAAAAACGATGGCAAGGATGCCGTCGGCGAAACCTTGCGTGTTGACGTGCGTGATGGCGAAGGCAAAGTGGTGGGCGAAGCAGGCAAAGAAGTTGATGCTAAGCTTGCCGAAAAACTCAAAAAAGTTTCCATTCCAGAACTCCCAATCACGCCGTACGTCACGAGCGAAATCGTGTACTTGAACGCCTTCGCCGAAGAGCGTGGGACAACGGCTCCAGCTACGACCGCCCTCGACCGCCAAGGCCGTTTCTTAGAAGCACGTTCGAGTGCGCGTAAAAACGGAGAACCAACTGTCGTCGATGTACACGAAATTGATTACGTCGACGTCTCTTCCAAACAAATTTTATCCATCGGTACTTCGTTGATTCCCTTCGTGGAACATGATGACGGTCACCGTGCCCTCATGGGAACGAACATGCAACGTCAGGCCGTGCCTTGTATTCGTGCCGACGCGCCAATCGTGGGGACAGGTGTCGAACGTCGCGCCGCCATCGATTCCGGTCACGCTCTCATCGCGCCAGAAGACGGTGTCGTGGTTGCTGTAGACGGAAAGCATATTGAATTCCAATCCGACGATGGTCGCATGCATCGCTACGACCTCACCAAATTCTCCCGCTCCAACAGCTCCACCTGTATCAACCAACGCCCTCTCGTCAACAAGGGTCAGAAGATTTACGCCGGGGAAGTCTTGGTCGATGGCACGTCGTGTCAGAAAGGTGAGCTCGCCCTCGGTCAAAACTTATTGTGTACCTTCTTGAGCTGGGATGGTTACAACTACGAAGACGCCATCATTTTATCTGAACGTCTCGTTCACACCGATCGCTTCACCTCCATCCATATCGAACACCACGAATTGGAAGTGCGTGACACCAAGCTTGGTCTCGAAGTCGTCACCTCCGACATTCCAAACGTGTCTGAAGAAAAATTGCGCAACTTGGATGAGCAAGGAATCGTGCGCGTCGGTGCCGAAGTAAAATCCGGTGACATCTTGTGTGGCAAAATCACACCAAAAGGTGAAACGGATTTGTCCGCCGAAGAAAAACTCTTGCGCGCCATCTTCGGAGAAAAAGCCCGCGATGTGCGTGACTCTTCCTTATATTTGGAACACGGTGAAAAAGGCAAAGTCATCGACATCACCATCTTCTCGCGCGAAGCTGGCGACAAATTGCAGCCAGGTGTCTTGAAGAAAATCGTCGTAACCGTCGCTGACCTGCGTAAGGTGCAAGCCGGTGATAAACTCGCTGGTCGTCACGGCAACAAAGGTGTCATCTCCAAAATCGTGCCGGTCGAAGACATGCCATTCTTGGAAGATGGAACTCCTGTTGATGTCATCTTATCTCCTCTCGGTGTCGTGTCCCGTATGAACTTGGGACAGATTTTGGAAACCCATTTAGGTCTCGCGGCCAACGCCCTCGGCTATACCGTCGCAACGCCTGTGTTCGATGGCGTACCAGAAACCACCATCCGCGCCGAATTGAAAAAAGCGGGCTTCCCAGAATCCGGCAAAATTCCACTCCATGATGGACGCACGGGTGAACTCTACGATCACGAACCAACGGTTGGCTACATCTACATGTTGAAGCTTAACCACATGGTTGATGACAAGGTCCACCAACGTTCTATCGGTCCGTACTCTCTCATTACGCAGCAGCCATTGGGAGGAAAAGCCCAATTCGGTGGTCAGCGTTTCGGAGAAATGGAAGTCTGGGCTCTCGAAGCCTACGGTGCCGCCCACACCTTGCAAGAAATCCTCACCATCAAATCAGACGACGTGCCAGGACGTTCCAAGGCGTACGAAGCGATTATCAAAGGCGAACCAATCCGCAAGGTCAACGTTCCAGAATCGTTCAACGTGCTCGTGCGTGAATTGAAAGGCTTGTGTCTCGATGTTGAGCTCTTGAAAGATGGCAAACGGATCGAAGAAACGGCTCCTCGTCCTGAACACTTACGTCCGAAGCCAGCCCTCGTGAATGAAGCGGAAGAAGAATGGGGTCCAGCACCAACTGATCTTTAATTCACCATATTTGACCTATCTCTATGGCGTTCTTCCAAACGGAAAACATCAAAACCACAGACTTCGACGCAATTCGCTTGCGTGTTGCCTCGCCTGAAGTCATCCGTGGCTGGTCGTATGGTGAAATCACCAAGCCAGAAACCATCAACTACCGCACCCAAAAACCAGAAAAAGGCGGCTTATTTGCCGAAGAAATTTTTGGCCCTTCCAAAGATTGGGAATGTTACTGTGGCAAATATAAAAAGATCCGCTACAAGGGCATCATTTGTGACAAGTGTGGCGTAGAAGTTACCCACTCCCTCGTTCGTCGTGAACGCATGGGCCACATTGAATTGTGTGCTCCGGTTGCTCACATCTGGTTCTTGCGCAGCGTCCCTTCCAAGATCGGAACCGTGCTCGATATCACCCTGGGTTCGTTAGAGAAAGTGATTTACTTCACCGCCTTCATCATCACGGACGTGAACGAACAATTGCGTAACGACACCCTCGAACAAGTCCGCACCGAATATAAAGGCAAGCGCAAATCCATCGAAGCGGAATACGAACGCGATGTCGAACGCTTCCAGAAACAGGCTGCAGACAAGCAAATCAAGCAACAAGAAGCCGGCAAAGAGCTTGATGCGATCCAAGGCGTCAAAGAACGTAAGCTCAAAGAATTAGAAGAAGATTTTGGGACCGTCGAAAAAGAGCTTAAGGAACTTGAGACGATGACGATCCTCTCCGAGAGCGATTATCACGATCTCTCCCTTAAGTATGGCCATGTCTTCGAAGCCAAAATCGGCGCCGAAGCTGTCGATGAGTTGCTTCACAAGATCGACATGCCTTCCACCATCAAGATGTTGCAAGGCGAATTGGAAGGCGCATCCGATGCCAAGCACGATCGCGTCATTCGTCGCTTGAAGCTCTTGAAATCCTTGAACGGCACCAAGCTCGAACCACACTGGATGATCCTGAAAGCCTTGCCCGTCATTCCGCCAGACTTACGTCCGATGGTGGCGCTCGACGGTGGCCGCTTTGCGACTTCCGACTTGAACGACCTCTACCGTCGCGTCATTAACCGCAACAACCGCTTGAAGCGTTTGATGGAATTGCACGCGCCAGAAGTCATCGTGCGTAACGAAAAACGCATGTTGCAAGAAGCCGTCGACGCGCTTATCGATAACGGCGCACGTTCTTCCAAGACCGTCATTGCGGCTACGGGAAAAAAGCGTCAGCTCAAATCCTTGGCCGACATCTTGAAAGGCAAACAAGGTCGCTTCCGCCAAAACTTGCTCGGAAAACGTATCGACTACTCCGGCCGTTCCGTGATTATCGTCGGTCCAAATCTCGAATTGCATCAATGTGGGTTGCCAAAAATGATGGCGCTCGAATTGTTTAAGCCGTTCATCATTTCACAGCTCATCAAACGTGAACTCGTGCACAACATCCGTTCTGCCAACCGCTATATCGAAGCCGACCACGCCGAAGTCTGGGATATTCTCGAAGAAATCGCGGCCGATTCCGTGGTGCTCTTGAACCGCGCTCCAACGCTTCACCGCTTAGGTATCCAGGGCTTCCAACCAAAATTGATCGAAGGCAAAGCCATCCAAATCCATCCGATGGTCTGTCCGGCCTTCAACGCCGACTTTGACGGAGACCAAATGGCTGTTCACATCCCCCTCACCGAAGAAGCGCGTTGGGAAGCCAAGAACTTGATGCTATCTACCAAGAACTTGCTCAAACCAGCTACGGGTCAACCAATCACCCGTCCAGATAAAGACGTGGCTTGGGGTTGCTACTACATGACCATGATGATCGAGCCAGCTGATGGCAAAATCAAAGCCATCGCCTCCTCCGATCAAGCCGTGTATCTCTACCAAGCAGGCAAGCTCTTGCTCCGCGAAAAGATTAAGACCCGTATCAATCCTGGGGAGTCATTAGTAGAAACCAACGTCGGTCGCATCTTGCTCAACCGTCTCTTCCCGAAAGAAATCGGCTACCGCAACGAATTGATCGGGACCAAGCAATTGGGAGACATCGTTCGTACAACGATCGAATTACGTGGCTTTGAACGCACCGCTCGCTTCTTGGACGAAGTGAAGAACATGGGCTTCTCCTACAGCACCCGTTCTGGCTTTAGCTACGGTGTGGGCGACCTGCCAATTCTCGACAAGGACAAGATGATTGAAGGTGGCAACAGCCGCACCCTCGAAGTCGAAGAGCAATATAAAGAAGGGTTGCTTACCAAGAAAGAACGCTATTCCCAAATCATTCGCATCTGGACGGAAGTGAAAGACCTTATCCAGAAAGCTTCTCGCGACGCGCTTGATAAGAATGGCACGGTTTTCTCCATGATCGACTCCGGCGCCCGTGGTTCCCTCGGTCAGCTCACGAACGTGGTTGGTATGAAGGGTTTGGTGGCCAACCCAACCGGTGACATTATCGAGCTTCCAATCAAATCCTCATTGCGCGAAGGTCTCGACGTGCTCGAATACTTCATTTCTTCCCACGGGGTACGTAAGGGTCTAACCGATACGGCCTTGAAAACGGCCAACGCTGGGTACCTCACCCGTCGTCTCGTCGATGTGGCGCAAGATGTGATCGTCAACACGGAAGACTGTGGCGACAACGAAGGCGTAGAAATCACCGCCGCAGAGTGTGAAGAAATCGGTGAACCAATCCTCACGCGTTTACTTGGTCGCGTCCTCGTCAAAGATCTCAAGGACGACGAAAGCAAGGAAACGTTGGTCAAAAAAGGCACGCTCCTCACCGAAGTCCATATCCGCGACTTGGCGAAACACAAAGTCAGTCATGCGGTCGTGCGTTCCGTCTTTAGCTGTAAGATCCATCGCGGTCTCTGTCAGAAATGCTACGGCTACGACTTGGCGCACAACGAACTCGTCCATCTTGGAACTTCCGTCGGGATCATTGCCGCCCAATCCATTGGTGAACCGGGTACACAGCTTACGATGCGTACGTTCCACGCCGGTGGTACCGCCGCCGCCGACATTACGACCGGTCTCCCACGTGTCGAAGAACTCTTCGAAGCTCGCACCCCTAAACGTCACGCTGTGCTTGCAGAAGCGTCTGGTGTCGCGAAGGTCGTCGAAGCCGAAAGAAAGGTCTTACACACCACAACCGGCCAAAAGATTGTCGACACCGTCGGTAGCTTGAAGAAAGTCTTGATCACCTACACGGGCGTTCAAGAAAAATCCTTTACCTTCACCAAAAAAGACATCGTCAAAGTCAAAGATGGCGACAAGGTCAAAGAAGGGGATATGCTGATCCAATCCGCCAAGGGAGAAGAAGTCCTCGCTTCCCACAAGGGTTCGATCAAAATCGTGAAAAACGCCGTGACGCTCGTCTTCGAAGCCCCCATGGCGGCTGAACACGAAGTACCTGTTGGCTACCACTTGGTCGTCAAAGATGGCCAGGAAGTCCAAGCTGGTGATGCGCTCACCGAAGGCCAATTCGACTTACAAGAGTTGTTTCGCTTGAAGGGTGTTGAGTCTCTCATGCGCTACATCTTGAAAGAAGTCTTGTCCGTGTACGCCTCCCAAGGTCAGAAGTTGAACGCCAAACACATTGAAGTCATCGTTCGTCAGATGTTCTCTCGTGTCTACGTCCGCGACTCTGGAGAAACGGATCTCTTGCCTGGTCAAGTCATCGAACGCGCCCGCGCCGATGTCGAAAACGCCCGCATCGAAGCCATCAAAGGCGTCCCAGCACAAGCAGTGCCGTTGTTCCTTGGGATCACCAAAGTGGCCCTCTCGACAGAATCCTTCCTCTCGGCCGCCTCCTTCATGGAAACCGCGCGCGTCCTCATCAACGCGGCCGTCACCGGCAAGGTCGACCGTCTCGAAGGTCTCAAGGAAAATGTCATCATCGGTCGCTTAAGCCCAACCGGAACGGGCTTCGGCACCTACCACGGCAGCGAAGCCGCCATGGAAAACATGGGCATGACCCAAGAAGCAAGAAACAACGCCGCCGCGGCGTAACGCAAGAAAGCACTCCAGACAATAAACAAACACCCCTTCAATTTTTGGAGGGGTGTTTTGTCTTAGGAAAAGAAGCGGCGAAAGCGCTCACTCATCCCTTTCCAGAATGAACGACGCGGCTGTTCTTGCTGGCGGGAGGTGTCTACGCGGCCTCTGTCCGGGGATCGATAAGAGGCTTTTTCCTGGATGAGACCTGGTTTTTTGAGGATGGTCACCTTATTATCGGCAACGTAATCTCTAATATTGGGACTTCTGTGAAAGCTAGCCTTCCCCATGTGAGAATGACCGTAATTTAAAACGTTCTCTTCAGCACGTGAGAATTCCTTCCGCGATGCCTGGTTATGGCGTCCCATGCCAATCTTTTCTGGGCGGGTAACAATGCGTTGTTCCGCCTCCTGTTCCTCTTGAAGGTTACGCCGACTAATCGCCTTCTTCCAAGCCTCTTGAACGCGCTCCTCTCGCTCCTCTTCCTCACGAGATTTATCATTGAGATGCTTCCCGACCACCCAGTCTCTGGTTGTTCGTAAGGACTGGCCACTTTCTTCCGCTAGATTTCTCGCATCCTCGTCCAGAGCTTTGCCAGCGTCCGCATCCACTCCATAGCTACGAGCTAAACTGTCTTGATACGCCCGTAAACGACGTTCGTCCCGCCCTTCATAGATGGGATCCTTTAATCTTTCTTCCACCCAGGCCCGATCCTTTGTTCGTTCCCATTGATTCTTTTTAACATGCTTTACTGCAAGATTTTTTGCTTTGCGCTCTTCCATCTGTCGTGCCTCCGCAATTTTTTTCGATGACTCTTCCAGGAAGGATTGATCTTCCTCTGACGGTTTTATTCTTGCGTAATGAGGGATTTCTTTCAAATCTCGAATCGACGGTCCACGACGTCTATCAAGGGCAATATCTTTTTTATGGCGTGACTCTAAGACGTCACGGTCGCGATAGTCACGCTGTTTAGAGCGAGAACCAACTTGTGCCATATCTCCTTTTGAATATTGAAGTTCGTACACGGCTCGGTGACTACCCCTCTGTTTTGGGAGAGCCTCATATTCACTCCCTCGTGAGTCGTCGTTCTCAAGCGCCGGATCAAGAGGGATAGATTTAGAGGTATATTTCTCGTAAAGTGGGGGAGAGGAGGGAGGAGGCTCATGAGGCAGAGAAGGGACGGTCGGTGCAAGTTCCTCCTTCTGCGCCTTCTGACCTTCCAGGGCTTGAGTACGCTCTCTTTTCGCACGTTTAACAGCTTCCCGCCGCGCGCGGGTTGCCTCTACCTTTTTTCTTTCTCGCGCCGCCTCGTCCAAGCGTCTACCCTCCGCTTCAAGAGCGGCGTGTTTACTCCAGCTCGTTGCTGGCTCGTTTCGAAAAAACTTTTCAGACATGGGCAGAATTATACCATCATTGCCTTTCTAAATCTAAATCGCTAGGCTCTATCTAGTGCACACCTATTTTTATACAACCCTCGGCAAAGACCCGCCCATAAATGGGTAGGCGTTTTTTAGTAGGTACTCTTATTCTCGATACTGGATACACGATACCCGATACTTTATATGGCCCGTCATTCCAAATGGCACAAAGTCCGCCAATTCAAAGGCGCAATCGACGCCAAGCGTTCCGCTTCATTTACGAAACTCGCCCGCGAAATAACTGTCGCCGCGCGCGAAAAAGGTGGCGACATCAACATGAACGCCCGCCTCCGCGCTGCGGTTGAACGCGCCCGCGCTGCCTCCCTCCCCAAAGATAATATCGAACGCGCCATCCAAAAAGGCGCGGGTGGGGGAGTCGAAGGCCACATCGAAAGCCTCACCTACGAAGCCTACGCCCCCGGCGGCACCGCCCTCATCATCGAATGCCTCACCGACAACCGCAACCGCACCGCCAATGATGTTAAACATCTCTTAACAAAAAACAACGGCACCTTTGCCGCCACCGGCTCAGTCACATATCTCTTTGACCACGTCGGAGTGGTTCGAGTACCTGGCGGCCTAATCTCTCCCCCTTACCAAGGGGGAGTTGGAGGGGGTTCCGAAAGGAAGAGTCACGAAGAGATGGAGCTTGCTCTCATCGACGCCGGTGCCACCGACGTCATTGAAGAGGACGGTTCGGTCGAGCTCAATTGCTCAACCCACGATCTCGCCAAGCTCTCGGACGCCGTCTCTTCTCTGGGTCTCACCGCCGACCTCATCGAATTCCAATGGCACCCAAAAACCCTCGTTGAGACGGATGAGACGAATGGAATCGCGGTTACGGATCTCATCGAAAAACTTGAAGAGCATGATGACGTGAGTCGAGTTTGGAATAATTTGGCGTAAATAAGGCGAGTAGGCAGCATAATGCTGCACTGCTAGGCTTATCGTTATGCGCATCCTAGGCATAGATCCCGGTTTCGACCGTGTTGGCTTTGGCATCATCGACCAAGATGGGGGCGAAGCGTGTTGGGTATTCCATGCCTGTTTGCAAACCAAGGCCGGTGATGAGTTCGGGCGTCGTCTCCAACAGGTGCGCGACGCCATGAAAAAAGTCATTGATACCTATCATCCACACGTCGCCGTCGTCGAGCAGCTCTTTTTTTCCAACAACGCTAAGACCGCCATCAAAGTCGGCATGGCCCGCGGCGTCACCATCCTCGCCCTCCAAGACGCCAATCTTCCTCTCATCGAACTAACCCCCAACCAAGTAAAGCAGGGGATCGCTGGTTGGGGAGGTGCCGATAAAAAACAGGTCCAAGAGATGGTAAAGCGCTTATTAAAATTAAAAGAAATCCCAAAGCCAGATGATGCGGCCGATGCGCTCGCACTCGCGATTGTCGGCGGAGGAATGGCGCGTTCGATTATGAGAAATTGAAAAGACCACCCCGTATGAGCTTGCGCTTGGGGTGGTCTTCAGAGTCTGTCGAAGTGGGTCGATGCTCACGTGAGCGTCGTGTTCGACAGAAGGTGCGAAGGGGCGGGGGAGGGCGCTGGTCAGCGGCGGGCGTGGCGACGGTGACGACCGTGGTGGCCGTGTCGCGTGGCGACCGCGCGAGGGAGTCCCATGGAAGGCGAGAGGGGGTGGCGCTCCCCGGAATCGAGGTCTAGGGCATTGATGGAAGCACCGGGATCGTCTTCCGTGATGAGCCGCTGGTTGATGTAGCCCCAGGTGCTCCGCCCCCTCACGCGCCCATACAGGGTGACGACGGCCTGCGACCAATCCGGAGTCAGGGGGATGAAGATATCCTGGTTGCGTCCGTTGCCGGTTCCAGGACGCTCTTCACGATGGTCAATAGGCTGACTTCCATCGTTCGAGAGCTGGGCACTCCACCTGCGGCACCACATGGCGCTCATCGCAGGGGTCATGTTCTCGATCCGGGCTTCGTAGGCGTTGCGACCAACGCAGACGATGGCCTGAGGACCAGACGTCAAGCTGTCCAGTCCGACGAACCAGACCGGAAAGGGCTTCACGTCGGTGCGCGGAAGATCGCTTGCGGCGACGCCACCGTTCACCGTCGCACCCTGCGGCTGCTGCGCATCGCTCAGGATCGTGCCGAGCCGCGCGTCCAGTGCCGCAGCCTCGGCGTCGAGCTGGTCGGCCGTGAGCGCGGCGCGCTCAGCCTGGTGAACCTGCACTTGCGCCGCGGCGACGTTCTGCTCAGCGGCCTGAATGCGGGCGCGAGCGGCCGGATCGACCCGTACCGTTGCCGGGCGGGTGACCGTGACCGTCGTGGGTTGGAGAGCCGAGGCGGCCGTGGCCACCTCGAGCTGCTGCAGGGCCGACGAGACCCCGCACGCGTTGAGGAAAATGACGACGAGCGTGAGGAGGATGTTACGAACCATGGTGGTCCGCGCTTTCTGCCCCTATGAAAGGGCGATCTTTGAGAGCGGCTTGGCCGCATGCATGAATGTGAGAAGCGACAACGACCATCGTTATCGCCATTTGTCCAGCTGTAGCTGAACGGTATCCAGTTGAGTGGAATCACCACTCAGGCTTAGGCTCGTTCTTGCGATAAGAAGGAGGATAAGCCCGTATGATGATCGCTTGTCTTGAGAAGACGGTTTACGAACCGACTAAGTAGGATACTACAAAACCGTGATCTTGTCAAGAAAACGAGGCGGTATTTTTGGCTAACCATAGCGAATATTTCAGGACAAGCTTTCTTATAAGCAAATATCAGGCACTGAAGCAGCTCTCACCGCTGGGCACTGTTGCACTAATTGTGGGTGATCGTCTGCTCCTCGACCCTCAGAAAGAGATCATTTAGAAGTATCTCTGCTGCCTTGAGCGACTTGTTTCCTCGTCGTGTTTTCAGCCTCGCCTCTGCTTG
>JAGOUY010000004.1 GCA_018061025.1 Patescibacteria group bacterium | reverse complement strand
TTGTGATATATAGGCGATGGGCTCGCATGGGTGGGCTTTTTTTAGATTACGCCCCTCGCATTCCACCTACGCTGTGTATGGTGGACCGGAGCCGAAACCTGCAGTCCGCAATCATGGGCAACGGTTTCGTCTCCTTGCTCAAACACGCGTAATCTAAAAAAAAGCCCACCCATGCGAGCCCTAGATGGGGAGAGGAGGGGGGAGGTGATTTAATTGATGTTCATCTTTTACACTTTCCCCCTAAACGCGAAAACACACTCTTTAGAGAGAGTGTGTCCGGAGCGCTTTGAGGAGGGGCGCCGAGACCCTGTGGGCGTACGTACTACGTAGAGGCCCGAGGTGAAAGGTCGATGGGGTGGGATCAGTGGTGGCGGTGACCGCGCTTGGCCCGGGCGGCGTGCGGGGCGCGGCCGTGGTGGCGTCGCGCGTACTCGATGACCTGCACGAGGCCGATCGCGCGGGGCGCAAGCGCGGCTGCGATGGGGTCGGTCATCCGCGGGTGCCCCGTGGCGAGGATGCGGATGTGCTGGAGTTGGCCGACCGCCGCCTGTGCCTCGGTGAGCCCGTGGCGCGACGGCTCGGTGCAGAGCACCGTCCGGCCGTCGACCTGCCATGCGACTTCGTCCTCGTCGCAGCCGATCTCCGTGAGACGGGACACGATGTCCGTCAACGCGTGCCCCGACGTCCGCCACAGGAGCGGCGCGTCGGGCGTGGCGGTGACGAGCAGCTGACGCTGTCCGTCGACGACCACGAAGGCGTTGGTGTCGCCGTCAGGCTCAGCGGCGGCGCGCGCTACGGCCGCGACCACACCGTTGGTGACGCTCGGGGTGGGACGGCTCTGGCCGCGGGCCGTGGGCATGAGGCTGAGGAAGGCCGCGAGGAAGGGGGCGACGAACGAAACGACGAGAGCAACGCGGGAAATGGGGTTCATGGGGGACTCCGTTCGATTGGGGAAAGAAGCGCTTTTTACAGCGCAGGGGGTTGATGGATGATCGAATTGACCATTCGGTTCCCGTTCGCGTGAGCGATGGGCTGCCGGGGCGTGATGTCGATACCTTTTTAAAGGGTTTATGTGGATCGACTTCAGGCCGAACAGCTCATTGCTTATGAGTCGCGTTCTCTGCCTTCTGTGCGGGCGGTTGTAAGGTTCAGGCACCGTTACATCCTTGAAAGAATACTATACCAGAAAATGCCAAGATTGTCAAGAGGGAGGGATAGTACTTTAGGCTAAGATTAGCCAAAAAATAATGGCTTATATTAGCCTATTTACCTATATTGTTTTACACGTTGACAGGGTTAGACCAGTCAGGAATGATGGATAGATAATTCCTCTAGCTTATACTCCTATGCAAGGATCAAACTGCACCGGTTCCGCTACCCCTACGAACGACCCAGCTAACAACCCAGCCCAAGGCACACAATGCCAAGGCCAAGCAGAAAAGAAGGAAGAAGCGGCTGCGTAAGCGCAGTCCTCTCGCAAAAGACAGGCTAACCCCTGTCTTTTCGTTTCTTTCAAACCTGTTAAGCTAATCCCATATGCCCGTCCCAACCCTGGCCGAAGTCGACGCCTATCAAGTCCCACCCCTCCTCATCCCGCGCATCGCCAAAGAACACAAACGCAGCCTAGAGGAGGCTACGATGATGGCACGCGAAGCCAAGCGTATGCTCTATTTGTGTATCGTGTCCGGCGAGCCGATTGCACCCTCTGATATCGTCGACGAAGCTTGGCATGAAATGCTCATGTTTACCCGTTTCTATAAATCCTTCGGCGAATTCATCGGCGGGTTCATCCATCACGATCCTACAGATCCTGTCATGGCAGAAGCCGAGATGTCCGCCGTTCCTGCTACAATCAATGTCACTCCCAACGAAACACCGACCTATAGCAAAATGAAAAAGAACTACGAACACTATTTCGCAGAAAAGCCAGATCCGAAATATTGGCCATAATTTTTATTGATCTGTTCTGTCACCCCCTCGAAGGAGGGGGCCCAGCCTCGACACTGTCATTCGCGAATGACGTGTCCTGATCGACCCGCCTGGGCTGGGTTCCTCCCGCCGATGGCGGGACGGGAATGACAGTAGGGAGAAAGCACGTTATCCATAATATATTATGAAAGACCGTTTCAAAGTCATTAGCGCCGTCTATCTCATTTTGCAGAAAGATGGATGTATTTTACTTTCACGTCGTGTCAATACGGGCTACTGCGATGGTATGTATGGATTGCCATCAGGGCACGTGGAAGAAGGGGAGTCTTTGATATCTGCCATGGTGCGTGAAGCCAAAGAAGAGATTGGACTTGATGTTCGACGTGAAGATCTTCAATACGCCTATTGCGTGAGTCGCTTAGCGGCCGATGGTCACCGCATCGACCACATTTTTACCCTCGATACCTGGGAAGGCGAACCCATCAACCAAGAACCCGAAAAATGCGATGACCTGGCCTGGTTTGCGATCGATAGCTTACCTGATACGATCATCCCGTACGTCAGAAGAATCATAGAATCCATCGCTAAGGGAGAAAGATACGGAGAAGAGGGATGGGAATAAAAACAAAAAGAGCCCGCGAGATATTCCGGGTCTCGTCGGGCGAAGGGGGAGGGAAGGAGCGTTCAGGTCAGACCATGCCAGGAGCCCAGCACGCGCCGATATTCTGAAGGCCGTGATAGCGACCCTGCGGCGGGTTGAAGTTGTAATAATCGCACAGGCCGTCGTATCTCACCTTGCTGTGCCGTCGCTGACCCGGCGGTGACACCACGACGCACGAGGCCAGGAACTTGCTGCGCAAAAGCGCTGCCATGATCTCGACGTCAGTGTCGGTATTCAGCACCTTGGTGGAAGCGGCATCCCTCAGTGCCATCCAGTACGCATGCGTGAGGCGGTGGAAATCGTCTGCACCGACATGTTCTACGCTGAGGTGGTGCCGGATCGTCTCGTCCGGCAAAGGGGCACGCCGCACGTCATCATTGTCGCAGAGCAGTTCGTTGAAACTCCATCGATGCAGGGAGCTGGCGCTCGAGATCAGTGCCCGGAGTTGGTAGATGCCCTCCAGCAGCCACCGGCATGTCAGGTGCTGGATAATGGGACCGTTGCCCAGTGTACGACGCAGAGCATCGAGGGCGTTCTGTGCCGCTGCCCACCGCGCAGCGGGCATTTCGAGGTGCTCGGTGGCATCCGTGACGAATTCCTCCATGAATCGCAGGAGAGCATGGTAGGAAGTCGGTTCATGAGGAGTGGTGTAGTGCCTGCCGACCATTTCTGGAGTAATCGAAACGGAAGGGTCTTCTGCTGCCATTTTGATCCTCGTGATCCGCTGTATGACAACGCGTCACCGTGTGCGGACGTTTCTTCTTACGTGTTTTCTGTGGTATTGTCAATATATATGTTGCAACCAAACACCCCAGCGCCCGCTTTTTCCTTGCTCGCGCAAGACAATCAGACCTACGTCCTCGACCAATTCAAGGGCAAGTGGGTTCTCCTCTATTTTTATCCAAAGGATGATACCCCAGGTTGTACCAAAGAAGCCTGCACCATCCGCGATCAATTCGCTGACTTTGAGAAACTCGGGATCGTGGTCTTGGGCGTGAGTGCAGACACGGCCGAACGTCACAAGGAATTTGCCGATAAATACCATCTTCCATTTCTCTTGCTCGCGGACACAGACAAGGACACTATCAAAGCCTACGGAGCGGACGGCTTGCTTTTCACCAAGCGTATCTCCTATCTGATCAATCCAGAAGGGATGATCGCGCAGGTGTATCCAGATGTTGACCCCGCCAGCCATGCCGGACAGATTTTGCAAGACGTGCAAAAAGCCATGTAACGTTGTGGTCTCGTATGTCCATTCCAGAATACGTCGTCTTAGTTGATGAGGAGAACAATGTACTCGGGACGATGCCAAAGTCCGAGGTGCATAGCGCGCAAACGCCGCTGCATCGCGCATTTTCTTCATTCATCTTTAACGGAAAAGGGGAATTGCTCTTACAGCAACGTGCGCACAGCAAAAAAACCTGGCCCCTCGTCTGGTCTAATTCGTGCTGCGGGCATCCAACCCTCGAAGAGTCTCCGGTCGAGGCGGGCAAACGTCGGATTGGCTTTGAATTGGGCTTAGAAATGGATGACCTGGTCGAGATCGCTCCGTATCGATATTGTTTCACTCGCTATGGAGTGATGGAAAACGAAGTTTGTCCCATCATCGTCGCCAAGACCGAACAGTTACCAATGCCTAATCCCGACGAAGTCGAAGCCATCAAATGGACGGATTGGCGCACCTTTGTCGATGACACACGTCAACATCCCGAGAACTGGTCAGAGTGGTGTGTTGAAGAAACGGAGATTTTGTATAACAGCGAACGTTTTTGTAAGATATGGGAGAGTGAATGGAAATTAGAACCATTTTGGAAATAATATTGTATGAGTGAAATGCCCTCCATCGCTGCTGAACAAAAAGTGAAGCCACTTTCATACGATGATTTATGGAGGCAGGTGCTTAAAATCACTGCCAAGGGCGAAGTCATCCGCAGAAAACATTCCTCTTCCGTCGAGGACGGGGAACGGGCGTTAGACCTAGTTGTACAAGAATGGATGGATGCTCTCGAGGGCTCTGGGCGATTTGCCGCCGTGATGGATTTATTGCCTGAGTCACCAACTCGCCAACTGGGAGGGCGCTTGTTTGTTGGCGGAGACGGCTCATCATTTCTTGTATCTGAGCCGCGCCCATTTCGTGTAGCGACTGGGCACCTAGATGTAGACGTACAAGAACCTAAGCGGCACACGTTTTTCTTGCCTCCAAACGAAGCTGATGAAATGCGGCGCTGTCTGCGTCAGACAAATAACATTAAAAAAATCTTTGGACGAACCTGGCATACTACAGCGCCGAGTTACGGAATGGTCCCATTTCAGATCAGTCCAGAAGGGGCGGATATAGAGCTGATTCTCGATGATGAAGGAGAGGCGTTCAGTTTGCACCCAATGCGACGAATCGACCTAAAAGAAGATGTGGATCTATTTCAACACATGCTCTATATCTGCAATAAGGGGATCGCGGACGTTCGTTTACAAGAGCCTGACTCTCGACAAATTGCCCAAGCTGCGTAAAGATAGGGTTCATGTCTGATTTATTGGATTTGGCCATAAAAAACCTGCGGGACACGCTTGGACTCGCTTTGGAATATAAACCGGAAGATGCGGCTTTGGTTTTATTTGATGAGGAGAATGCCTTGACCCGTTTGCTTGTAGACGCTTATCGCACTATTTTGCCAACGGCAGAATTTTTAAAGGTGTCAGATGCTACGGGAGATGAAATCCGCGCCAAGTTCAAAGCCATGCCCAAGGGGGGTCTCGTCATCCTCGTCCAATCAACCAATTTTCGGTTAAATGAATTCCGGTTTCGCTTAGAGATTTTTGCCTGTGGCCTCAAAACCATTGAGCACATCCACCTCAACCGCATGTCAGAAGAGCAATGGCCGACCTACCTCGAATCCTTGGCCTACGATCCAACCTATTTTCGTCCGCTCGGCCATGCTCTCAAACAGCGCCTCGATACCTGTAAACAGGTAACCGTGAAATGCGGGGATGCGACCCTCACCTACGAAAGCCCCATGGAAGAGGCCAAGTTAAATGTAGGGGATTATAACGGCATGACAAATATCGGCGGCACATTTCCGATTGGAGAAGTGTTTACCGAACCAAAAGATCTCAGCAAAACCAATGGAGACCTCCTCGTCTATGGCTTTGCCGGCATGGATCATTTAGTGCAATTGCACGACCCCTTTCCCGCCACCATCCGCGAAGGGATTTTTTACGCTCCCCACGCCCCACAAGCCTTTCAAGAAATCCTGGCCATGGTTCGCCTACAAGAACGCATGCTCGTGCGTGAATTTGGATTAGGCCTAAACCCTGCCATGGGACGCACCCGCATGGTCAATGACATCACGGCCTACGAACGCATGACAGGTCTTCATCTTTCGCTCGGTGAGAAACATGGCGTGTACAAAAAGCCAGGCTTAGAAGCCGGGAAGACACGCTATCATGTCGATATTTTTGTGGCCGCCGATCAAATAAAGGTTGATGATGAAGTTGTGTTTGAAGGAGGAAAATATAGGGTATAGAGAGAGGAGTCTTGCGCATTTCCCTGTTTTAGTATAGGATCAACTACCCTCTGTGCGTCTCGACGCATAGTCTGAGGGATGGGAGAGAAAGGGTAGGGAAGAGTGTCAGCAGACAGCGAAGGGCAAGAGATCGAAAATTTACCAAACTGGATGACGCGCTCGGTACCGGATACAAGTAAATGTACGTTTCTTATCCTGTCTCTTGAGGGTGTCCAAAAAGCAGAGGACCAGACATTTATAGGTCCATGTCCTTATCGGGGAGGGGCGGTCAAAGGGAAGTTGGGCTGGAAGAGTCAAGAAGATGTACATACGCAGGAATTCAATTGGGGCGGCCGCAAATTCCGAATCAAGTACGATCTTCTCGGTGTCTGGTGGCTCGACAGAGTTATGGATGGATATAGCTATGAAGTAGCCTATGGAGACATGAAGAATATTTTCTATTCTCCCCAGGCAGATCCAGACACGGGAGAACTCGTAAAAATACTACAGGAAGATCTCTGGAGCATCATTCGCTAAGTTGTTCTTTCGCCTTCTTATTTTCGGACATACCCCTATGTCCGTTGCCTCTGAAGATGTACGCTTCACTGATGAGTCCCAATAGGACGAAAGGCAACGATTTTCTATGCATACGATTGAGTCTTTAAAAGCGCATTTGGCGAAACATGACCAGCCTGGCTTGGCATTAGATATTGATGACACGCTCTCGGTGACCGGGAGGAGATGGTATGACGCTTTGAAAGAGCTAGCAGGGGATCCAGGCATGAGTTTTGAAGAAGCGGTAAAGACGCACGCGGGTCGTCTTCAGCAATTACCTGCGTGGAAAGACCATAAAGGGATAGACGAGTGGATACGGACGACCGTTCATCGAGGAGAGTTTTACCTTGACTTAGATGTCATGGAACGGGCGCTTGAACGCGTGCGGGAGGTGCATCTACATATTCCGATCCATGCCTATATCACCATGCGCCCCACGAGTGTGATCGAACACACGGCGCAATGGTTAAAAAAACAGGGGTTTCCTGATCTTCCAATCTTGGCACAACCGGCGGAATTTCCTCTCGAAAAAAGATACGCCTGGAAAGCACAGGCCATCACACAGCTCTATCCAGAAATTTTAGGAATTGTAGATGATGACCCGGGTGTCATCGACCATGTCCCAACCGACTATCCCGGCACCATCTTTTTCTTCGGCCGAGATACACATCCACGCCAAGATAAACGGCTCATCCCTTGTAAAAATTGGGATATTGTCTACGAATCCGTCAAAGAGTGGGGGAAGAAATAACGCCAACAGGGCGTTATTTTAAAATCCCCCCACCCTTGTCCATTTTATTATTTTGTGCTGAGATAAAGCGCATACGCTCGCAAAGAAAGGAATCAAGGTGAAGCGTATGGCAGAAAGATCCGGTACCCTCGTAATGGGTGGCGGTGGACAGGTGATGGTGTGTCCGGCGTGCTCGCAGCCTTCGCCGGTAGGAACCTTCTGTGTGGAGTGCGGCGCGTCGCTTCCACGCAGGCCGCCTGCTGCGTCCGCCATGTCAACCGCACTGAGCCATTCTCGTATCCCTACACAACCCGGGCCGCCTAGGCCCAGGAAGCCCGCTCCCACGGCCGACCCTTCACCGAAGCCTGCTCGGGCACAGTTTCCCGCTGTGTCCATCCCAAACTGGGACGCTGCCCGTCCTCCTCGAGGAGGAGCGGCGGATACGATGGTGAGGACAGATCTCGCTCGCAACGGGTGGAGTGTTTACATCCTGTGGTTGGCGGTGATCGTCGCAATCATCCTCCTGGGGGTGGCAAGTGCGCACCAGCTCCGTGGGATGTGGGATAAGACGGGTGTCCCCCCACAGACCGATGCGGGGGCGGTGTCTACCCCTTCCAGCGTGATCGTCGGCATTCCGCAAGACTGATTTAGTTCTCCACTTCTTCCTTCCTCCCCCCTTCCCTCTCTCTTATAACACCCGCCCTCGGCGGGATTTCGTTTTTTAAAAAGATCGTAGGATTTCGTAGGACTTGCCCATTCTATTATTTTATGCTCAAATGCCAGCGCTACGCACACAAACCAAGGAGGTGTAGCATCATGGCGACTCAAGTAGGACGTTCAGGCACGTTCGTGGGGCACGCCCCGCCCCCTACCGCAGCTGGATCCGCGGATGCCACCGGCATCCAGCCTGTTCAGCTCCCCGCGGTCTCTCCGCCCCCGGATCTCGCATTCGCCGCGACTGCCCCCGCGATGCCCCCCCGGGTTCAGGAGCTCCGCCATCCCTCCGCGCTCGCTCTTCACGAGCACAGCGCTGAAACGCTCGCGGCGCTCACGCCGGAGCTGATCAACACTCTGATCGAAGCCAACTCCTCGGACTGGTCTCGATGCACCTGGCACATCCTCGCCGAGCTCGACGAGGTGCAGCGGCCGGCTGTCCCCAACAAGTTCTACAGGCACATGGGGGACAAGTTTCTCAGCAACTTCAGCGAGGAGCAGTATCGCCAGGTTCCTTCATGGCTCATGAATGCCATGGGAGTGCCGCCGCCTACGGCTCGCGACCGAACGATGATGAAGATCGCCGGAGAATCTGGGTCCCGTGCTCGAGCCTACAAGGCGCTCGTGATCGGAGTGCCGCTCATCGGTCTCGCGGGTCTCTGGCTCGTGCTGCGCATGGCGGGCTGGCTCTAGCGGCTTCTCTTGCTCAGGAAACACTTCCGCTTAATACCCTCTCTTCACCCCGCTTACCCCAGCGGGTCTCACTTTATCTAAATAGTTGCGTGTTCTATTTCTGTTCGATATACTTTTTCTATATGAGTGCCCCGCGTTCTCCGCTCGCCGATCGCATGCGTCCTCGCACGCTCGATGAGGTGTATGGACAAGAAAAACTCGTTGGGCCTACCACTCCGCTGCGACGGTTAATCGAGCAAGATACGGTTCCCTCCATGATTTTTTGGGGGCCACCGGGCTCGGGCAAGACGACGCTCGCAAGCCTGATCGCTTCCATGACAGGCTCTCATTTTGAGCAGCTCTCCGCCGTCATGGCGGGAGTCGCCGATCTGCGCCGTGTCGTCAAAGAAGCCGAAGAACGGCTCAAGGATCAAAATCAAACACGTCGTACCATTTTATTCGTGGATGAAATTCATCGTTTCAGCAAAAGCCAACAAGATGCCCTCTTACCCTCCGTTGAGCGGGGGATTGTGACACTCATTGGAGCGACCACCGAAAATCCAAGCTTCGAAGTGAATCCCGCTTTACGCTCACGAGCGCGCGTATTCGTCTTAGAGCGTTTATCTGACGCGGCTCTCCGTACCATTCTCGAACAAGCGTTACATGATGAAGAACGTGGCCTTGGAGGTCAGAAGGGGATTATTGAAGGTAAAGCCATCGAAATGCTCGTAGCGCTTGCAGATGGAGATGCGCGCCAAGCGCTCACTGCCCTTGAACTCGCCTTCCTCTCTGCCCCGCAAGAAGAGGATGGAAAACGCCGTGTCACCGTCGAGCATATCCGCGAGGCCTTACAACGCGCGCAATTTACCTACGATAAAGGGGGAGAGGAACATTATAATATTATTTCTGCTTTGCATAAATCATTACGCGGATCAGATGCCAATGCCGCCCTCTATTGGCTCGCCCGCATGCTCGAAGCAGGGGAGGATCCCCTATACGTCGCGCGTCGGCTGATCCGTTTTGCCTCAGAAGATATCGGTCTGGCGGACCCGCAAGCTCTCGTGCAAGCCACGGCCGCTTATCAAGCCACGCACATGCTAGGAATGCCAGAAAGCAATGTGATTTTGTCACAGGCAACCGTCTATCTTGCCAAAGCCAAAAAATCCAACGCGCTTTATACGGCCTATGCCCAAGCGGCCCAAGATGTGCGCGATCTTCCCAATGAGCCTGTACCCCTCCATTTACGTAATGCGCCTACCGGTCTCATGAAACAACTCGGCTACGGCAGGGGCTATATCTACAATCCGGATGTAAAAGGCCCCGTTCAACAAGATTATTTACCTGATCGTCTAAAAGGAAAGCGATATTTATGATAGGATAGGGGATGAATGTACCGTTCTTCATCCGCCGCGCGCCGCCCAACCGCACGAAAAAGTGCGTTTGACCTTCGTTTACCGATTGGAGCGGCAGGTTTAGGGATTCTTGGACTGTTATTAATTGGCAGATTATTCCAATTACAGGTCCTCGAAGGAAAAGCCTACCAAGTCCTCGCCTCAGACCAACACACGCTCCAAGCCGCTCTCGTGCCTAAACGTGGCACCATCTACGTGCGTGAACGGACAACCGGAGAATTGCATCCCTTGGCGCAAGATCGAGATGCCTGGCAAGTGTACGCCATGTTGCGCGAGCTAAAAGATACGAGTTCCACCTCACGAGGGGTTGCGGATGCCCTCGCGCTTCCCTATGACGATGTCTTGGCTAAATTAAGTGCTACCGGCACGAATTACGTGGTCCTGGCCAAGGACGTACCCTTGGAGGCCGTGGATGCCTTACGAGCCAAAAAAATGGCCGGTATTGGGGTAAATAAGGTTTCAACCCGTTGGTATCCAGAAAAAGGTGTTGGAGGCCAAGTATTGGGTTTTGTGGGTGCGGGTGAAAAGAATGATCGTGCCGGGAAGTATGGAGCAGAAGGTTTTTTCCAATCTCTCCTCGCGGGCCAACCTGGAGAAATTACCACAGAAAAAGACGCCGCAGGTCGTCGTCTTACGATTGCGAGTACGCAGCTCAAAGAAGCGCGCAATGGGAGTGATATCGTACTCACCATCGACCGTGCCATCCAGTATGAAGCCTGCGCCAAGATCCAAGAAGCGGTGGCACGTTTTGAAGCGCGAAGCGGTACCGTCATCATCATGGATCCAAACACGGGGGCGATCATGGCCATGTGTTCATCGCCGGATTTTGACCCGAGCGGTGTTGGAAAGATTAAGGATATTGGTACGTTGAATAATCCGGCCACGTTTTATGAATATGAACCAGGTTCTATTTTTAAACCCATCACTCTCGCGGCGGGGTTAGATGCAGGAAAAATTAATCCAGATACAACCTACGTGGATACCGGCTTAGAGATAATCGATAACCTTCCGATCCGCAACTCCGACAAAGAGGCGCATGGGGTACAAACCATGAAGGATGTGCTGACGAAATCTTTGAATACGGGTACCATTTTTGTCCAACGTTTATTGGGTCGGGAATTGCTGCAGCAATACATTCATGCCTTCGGATTTGGCAAAAAGACAGGGATTGAGCTTAAGAGCGAGGTAGACGGTGATATTGATTCACTTGACCGAAAAGGGAAAGTATTTGCCGCGACCGCTTCGTACGGACAGGGGATTACAACTACTCCTCTCCAAATGACTCAATCATTCGCCGCATTGGGAAATGGGGGGAAGTTAATGAAGCCATACATCGTGAGCGAGATCATCCGCCCTGACGGCACACGCGAAATCACAAAACCACAAGTGATCCGTCAGCCCATCAAACCTCAAACCTCGCGTCTTATCACCGCAATGATGGTCAATGTTGTCGAAAACGGACACGGAAAACGCGCCGGTGTTCCGGGATATTACGTTGCCGGCAAAACCGGCACAGCTCAGGTCTCTGATCCAAGAGGAGGCTACCTCAAAGACGAAACCATCGGCTCCTTCGCCGGCTACGCTCCGGCCGATAATCCCGCCTTCGTCATGCTTGTCAAAATTGACCGTCCCCAAACCGTTAAATTCGCCGAATCGTCCGCCGCCCCAATTTTTGGCGAGTTGGCGAGCTTTCTATTGTCGTATTTGCAGGTGCCACCGGTGCGGCCGATTAAGGTCGTGTCGCCTCCACCACCAGCCTCGTCTACTGCCTCAAACAGCTCAGTAACCACGACGGGTCGATAAACCATCGCTAGCGTTATCCATTGACATAATCAGGAAAACGTGGAAAAAACACTCTGGAGGTTCAAAATGATCCACCGGATGGTTCGCGTACTGGTTGTTCTCGTCCTGGCTCTTCTGCTCGTCTCCTGCCAGGAAATGAAGCGCAGACGTGCTGAGAAAGAAGAAGGAGAGCACCGCATGGAAAGGGAGCGGAGGGAGGCTGCACAGCAGGTTCAGGCGCAGTACCAGCTGGCCCTGCCCACGGGCGCGTGGAAGGTCTGGATTCCTGGGGAGGCGCTCTTCGGACCCGAAGGGTATGACCTCGTGCAGCGGGGTGACAGGTATGTTCTCAACGAGCAGGATGCGTTGGTCTTCCGATCCCATGCCCCGCAGGAGTTCCGTGTATTTCCCCGGGATGCGACGCGTCTCTGGAGTGACTGGTGCAACGCTCGCACCATCCAACTGTTCGTGGGTGGCAGCCGCGTGGATTCCACCTACGTGCTCGAAGAACGGGTCTGCGTAGTAGGAAACGCACACGCCTCACCGCGATAGCTTCATCAGCTCCTTTTTTCTTCCTTGGTGATCCCGCTTGAAGAGTGCTCCTCTTCTTTTTTGTTGCAAAAGTCAATACAAAACACCGCCTAATAGGCGGTGTTTTGTATTGGTAGCTCGTAGGGGAATCGAACCCCTATTTTCCCCGTGAGAGGGGGATGTCCTAGCCATTAAACGAACGAGCCACGATCGCTCTCGAGCGACGTGGCGGGGCCAAGTCGTTCTTACGAACGTTAGACGCTGTTCCAGCGCTCCTCTTGTCGACACAGGAGTTCGCGGGCGCGCTCTGGTTCGGCCATGAAGGCTTTTACCAGGCGTTCCATGCGAACACCGTGTGAATCAATTCTGCCTTGGGACGCCTTCATAAAGACGACGTCACCTGGCTTGAGAATCGTTTCCAACAAGGGTATAGCATCGAGCGTGTCTGCGAGGGGTTTGACCCGATCTTCGGGCATCCCATTCGCGAGCGCACCCTCTGCCATAACGCGCGCAAGAGTACCACAGGGAAGAAAAAAATCAAGTCCTAGCCGAGCGGCCTCTGCACCAATTTTGCGATGCGCGGCCTCTGATCCTTCCCCTAATTCGCGCATTTCTCCGATAACCGCGATCTTACGTTGGCCGGGGGCGAGCTCTAAGGCTGCCATGTCGCGCAACCCAGACATGACCGAGGCCGGAGCCGCATTATAAGAATCATCAAACAGCGTGACGTTATTTTTACCGGGAATAATGCGTGTCCGCCCAGGCATGGGTTTAAAATAACGCATGAACAACTCCTTGGCCTCTGCCTGAACATCGAGTGCATGTGCTACCGCTAACGCCGCACATGTCGAATAGGCCATTGAACGTCCAAACACGCCCGGGATGACAAGCGTGATGCGATGCTGAAAACATTGAATAGTCGCCTCTAGGCCTTCCGGAATAAGGTAGCTATTTTCTGTGCGTGTCTTTATCCGCGAAGAGAGTAAGCGAACATCTGACGCGTCGGTTTCTCCATAGCTCATAATATGCGCACGCGTCTGGTGGCGCATCGCAAACACACGCGGATCATCTGCATTCAAAATAACGGTGCCTCCCTCTGGTACTACACGCGCAAGCGTACTCTTTTCATCTGCAAGCGCCTGTACGGATGGATAATTCGCGAGATGGACAGGCGGGAGAGACGTATCCTCACTCGTCACCGCCGTGATAACCGAAATCTGCGGCGGAGCAATCGAAGTCAAATACGCAAGATCACCTGCCTTATCCGCCCCCATTTCCAAAACAAAGACACGCACGCCGGTTGTTTGCCATCCCCGAGAAATAGTTAATGCTTTGGCTAAGAGAGACAGCCATTTAAACGGGGAACGTCCCGGCGCATCCGCATCAAAGATCGTAAGCGGTACCCCTAGCTCATTATTATAATTCTTTTTCGTGACCCGCACGGTTCCTTCTAATTCCTCCGTATGTAAAATCGCCTCAATCGCCTGTTTCGTCGTAGATTTTCCCACCGTTCCCGTAATCCCAATAATCAGAGGCTTTTCTCGAGCGATCGTTTTGCGTGCTGCTTGTGCGAGCCAACGTTCAAGCATGAGTTGCAAAGACATAGATTTATCTATCCTAAGACGGAAAAAGCTGGTTGGCAAGATAAGATGAAGAAGATTCTAAAATAAAAAAGAGCCGCATATGAGACATGGGGTCTATATGAGGCAAGGCTAAAGGGAAAGATCGTGAGAGGATTGTAACCGATGTATGAAACACACGCGGATCGGTATTTAATATTTTACCACGCGCTTTTTTCTATGATCTAAACATGCTCTATAGTACTGAGCTACGAAAAAGTCCATAATACCAGCCTGATCCGCCTGGTACCCACGCCTTCTAGTCGTACCGTTGGAGTCTTCTTCGTGACGCGAAGGACCGAGCTGGGGCTGAGGAGAATCTTGAAAAGAAGGGGGAAGCTGGATCCCGAACGTATCTGCTCTGCCGCACCCGCAGTGGCAACTCGCAGCAACAAAAAAAGGAGAACTCAGACACATGTGACACTTATTTTTCCGCACAGGCTTGCCACGCCCATCGAGCATCTTGGATTTACGACCGCAGTAACACTCGCACAGGCGGGAGCCGTCACAGTGAGCGCACGGCTCCATCTCGATCAACTCATCGTCTCTCATGGCCACCTCCGAGGATAATGAAACATTCCTAGCCAATTTTAGCAAGGGGGGGGTGGTTTGATCCTTTACAAAAAGAGAGGATTTTGATTGGATTGAAGTCTCTTCAAGGCTGAAGGAGAGGAAAAGCAATGGTCTGGGATCCGTGTGTCGCATTCGATGAGCTGATGATCAACTTCATTACGGAGGGGCGTAGTCTGTGGGATGTCGAAAAAGCCTATTTTTGCATGATCGTACAGGTTCATAGGGATAAGAAGGAGGTAGCGAGGGTTCTCGAGGTCTCTCGCGCAAATGTCTATCTCCACCTGTACAAGTGGGAGGCTGACCCGCATCTCCTCGAACTCGTTCAAGAAGTGCCCTACATGCCCCAGTGGTTGTTCGCTTACTTTTTTATGCAGGCAAGCGTGGATTGGTGGGGTAACAAGCGCACCGCAGCCAAGCATCTTCGCATTAGCCGTATTACGCTCGCGAATAAGCTCAAGAAAGTTGAGCAACGTCTCAATCTCAGATAAGTTCCCGTACGTCGTCTGTAGATCTCTATCCCGCCTCCTCCCGCGGGTATTTTTTTTAAGAGCATAATAAAACACCCTTCATTTATTATAGGCGAAGAGTGTTTTATTATTTAGCACTGTTGTTTTTACATCTCCTGGCGCTTGATGGTGAGAAACGCACCGCTGTTATCCTGTGGCGTATCTACGCGTACTTCATAGCGCTTTCCTTCCCCTTCGTATGTGTACGTCTTAGAAGACCCACTCGCATTTGAATCCGTCTTCTTTAGGGTTGTCTTTTTTGCAGTAAATTGTTGGCGTACCCATTCTGTGAGCACGTCTGTCTTGACGGGTGTTAATTGTGCGACGGAGCTCTGGTATTGATCTCCACTGACGGAGATGACGGTGCCGCCAGGATAAACGGGAATATCACTTGGGACATTTGAGGCTTGGCCACTGCCGCCAAAGATGTCCATACCTGCACCCGCACCGGTACTTGGGGCAGAAGGGGATTCGGGGGTAGAGGAGGAAGAACAGCCAGCCCCGGTAAGCACGAGCGTGAGAGCTAGGGCGAACGCAGGAAGAAAAGAAGGATGTTTCATAGATAAAAAGCATAACACATGACCGATTTCTCTGACAGTCAGAGAACGGAAAACGCGTATGGTATACTTGAGCGCATGAGCGTGTTCCTTGAAATGAGTTTTATCTTTGGGTTTGCGGCTGTGCTGGCATTTGTCATGAAATATTTCCGTCTGCCCCTCATGTTGGGGTATGTCATTACCGGCATCATCGGCGGCCCTCTCGTATTTAACGCGTTACATTCCGGCGAGAGCTTAGAAGTATTTGCTCAACTAGGGATTGCGGCTTTGCTATTTATCGTTGGCTTAACGCTTAACCCCGGTGTCATCAAAGAAGTTGGAAAAATGGCCGCCCTCACTGGCATCGGCCAATTCATCCTCACCGCGGTTCCTATCTACGGTCTAGCCTATGTTTTAGGCTATGGCCCGCTTGTTTCTGGTTATCTCGCGATCGGACTTACCTTAAGTAGCACAATCGTTGTTTCCAAAATCTTATCGGACAAAAAAGCCTTAGGGAGTTTGCATGGAAAGATCGCGATTGGATGTTTGTTAATCCAAGATATCATCGCCGCGCTTGGTCTCGTGGTCATTACCTCCCTAGGCCAAGGCGGGGGAGTGCAAGGTCTCCTCTTCTCCTTCGCTCGTGCCGCTGGCTTGTTGGTCCTTATGTACATCGTGGCCAAAGTGGTCTTGCCACGCCTAACCCCGATCTTCGCTGTATCGCAAGATATTCTCTTCCTGTTCTCTGCCGGATGGGGGATCGGGATGGCCGGGATTTTTCATGAAGCGGGCTTGTCCTTAGAATTGGGAGCCTTGGCTGCCGGTGTAACGCTCGCGTCTTCTCCGTATCATCAAGCCATTAGTTCACGCATGCGCGTTGTACGAGATTTTTTCTTGATCGTCTTTTTTGTAAGTCTCGGCGCTCAGCTTGGTGTCCCCGCCAGTCCCGCCATCTTGTTCGCGACCATCGTTCTCGCCGCCTTTGTCCTCATTGGAAAGCCCCTCATTATGATGGTGCTGATGGGAGCATTAGGCTTCCATCACAAAACCAGTTTTTTAACCGGGCTTACGATGGGGCAAGTAAGTGAATTTTCTTTCATTTTATTAGGGTTAGGCATCCAGGTCGGCCATGTCTCGTCCTCCATCGCCGCCACCGTCACCTTGATCGGCTGTGTGACTATCGCTCTCTCATCCCTGCTCATGATGTATGCCGAACGGATCTATGATCGCCTCGATAGACTCATGGCGTATTGGCCTTGGCGTGAACGTCACGTGTCTGCACAGAAAGAGGCGGAGACCGAAATCTACGAAGTGATTTTATTTGGCTGTCATCGTCTCGGCGAAGAATTTCTTCCGATCATTCAAAGCTGGAAATGTCCATATCTCGTTGTTGATTTTGACCCTGGTGTCATCCACGCCCTACGTGCCAAGGGTATTCCTTGCCGCTATGGTGACGCCTCCGACAGTGTCTTATTAGATGACATCTCCTTAAAACAAGCGCGACTTGTTATTAGCACTCTTCCAGATCGAGAGATTAGTCACTTAATTTTACGCGAAGCTCGCTCAACCAAGAAAGGGCCTTCCGTGATCTTGCTCGCAAACACCGTCAACGAAGCGATGGAGCTGTATCAAGGAGGAGCGAGTTACGTTGTCGTGCCTCATGAATTGGGAGGGAAGTACGCTTCCATGCTTTTAGACCTACTCCAACGTGATGCCGGCAAATTCACTTCAGAAAAACGTAAGCATGTAACGCGTCTCCGTAAACGTCTCAGTCAAAAAGAAGACCATAGTTTGGATCTACATCATCGGTTGAACGTTTTGCATTAAGCGATAAACAAGTTCTGTATTTGTTCGCTTGCTTCTTCCTTCCATCCGTTTTAGACTACGCGTGTTTCTTATGGCGCGGATTATCTCGATCGTAAACCAAAAAGGCGGCGTGGGAAAAACCACGACCGCCATTAATTTGGGCGCCTATTTAGCAGAATTAGGGAAGTTTGTCCTCATCGTCGACATGGATCCTCAGGCCAATGCGACCGCGGGACTAGGGATTGACCATCGTAATCTCAATCAGGGGATCTACGAAGCCGTGCTGGGACAGGTGCGGATAAAGGATATTGCCCAACCTACGGCGCATGAGACGATGCGTGTCGCCCCTGCCACCACCGCCTTAGCCGGTCTTAACATCGAGCTAGTGGATATGGAGCGCCGCGAACACCGCTTGCGCGACGCTTTATTAGAAATTCGTAATGACTACGATTTTATTTTGATTGATTGTCCGCCCACCCTTGGACTCATCACCTTAAACGGCATCGTGGCCGGGGACGAAATTCTCATCCCTGTTCAGGCGGAATACTATGCGTTGGAAGGGCTTGGCCAGCTACTAGAAACCGTTCAACTCGTTAAAGAGCGCATCCGTCCCGAGATTGATGTCTTGGGTGCGGTGCTTACGATGTACGATGGTCGTACCAAGCTATCCGATGACGTCTTACAGGAGTTATACAAATACTTTCCGAATAATATTTTTCGCGCAGTCATCCCACGGAATGTCCGCTTAGCCGAAGCCCCCTCGTTTGGCCGTACCATCGTGCACTTTGACGCGACCTCCAAAGGGGCTCGTGCCTACGAACGGCTAGCGCGTGAACTGCTTGAACGTTAATTTTTACTTACACGCACATTATGATTATTGGCCGCCAATCAGGACTTGGAAAAGGGTTAGGGGCTCTTATCCCCCCCAAGCCAAACCACGCCGTTATCACGCCTCCCTATCCACCACGCAAAATGGGGGAGGGTGTTGTGGTTGAAGCGGTAAACAATGGGGGAAATGTAGGGACGCCCATCGCCTCCGCGCAAGCAAATCCCACCCTGTCTCCTCGGCTAACCGCAGAAGAGTCACGTGCGTCGCACGCTGTTCCTGTCTCTCAGGGTAACAAAGACGAGTCCCCACAGGGTATGATGGTACTCCAGGTTCCGATTGAAAAAATCCAACGCAACCCACACCAACCGCGTTTGCATTTCGACCATCACGAGATGGAGGAGTTGATTGCGAGTATCAAAGAGCATGGCATTTTACAGCCCATTGTCGTCACGCGTCGTCCCGATGGAAGCTATGAATTGATCGCAGGTGAACGCCGTTTGCGCGCTTCTACAATCGCGGGCTTAAAAACCGTTCCGGCGATTTTACGCGAGGCCACCGACCAGCAAAAACTTGAGTTGGCCATGATTGAGAATATCCAACGTCAGGATCTCAATGCGATTGAAGAAGCGAAAGCCTACATTCGTCTCATGGACCAATTCCATCTTACCCAAGATGAGATCGGTCAAAAAATGGGGAAAAGCCGTTCCCAAATTGCGAACATGATTCGTTTATTGCAACTACCGGCGGAGATTCAGGAGGCGCTGGTCGATCGACGTATTTCCATGTCACAAGCACGTACGCTTTTGTCGCTTCCTAATGACAAGGATCGCTTAGAAGTCTTCAAAAAAATGATGGCTGGGCACGTCACTGTCCGTGAAGCCGAGGACTCCATTAGCGATCGTTTAGGTCGCCGCCGCGCCGTCCGTGACCCAAATGTGATGGGAGCCGAAAACGAATTGCGCGAACTCTTCCGCTGCAAAGTCGATATCAAGCGCAAGCCCACCGGCCAAGGTGAAATCCGCTTCCGCTTCTTCTCCGACGAAGAATTTCGCACGCTTATGAATGAATTATCAGAGGGGATCCCAAGCGAAGAATAGCCCCACGCGGTAAGGTTACTTAACAAATTGTTTGGGACGATACAGCTCGACGTTTTGATATTTTGCGATCCGTTCAAATTGACGCGTGTCAAAGTTGTGATCATCACGCTCCTCAAGAGGGAGCCGCACGTTCCAAATGACGATCCCTTGGGGGTCGTTTTTTAGCTCGTCAAAGTTCTCTAAGCGTTTAGTGGTATACCCAATCCCAGGCCAGGGACGACTGTCGTAGGGCGGCCAATTGGTGTTATAGAGCGTAAGCCGCTCCGGGCCCACATAATACTTCGCGAGCATGTAGTCGAAGGTATTGAGGCTGTAGAAATGAAAAGAGGAGTATTCAGACAGATGCCTGGAAAATTCATTGAACCCTTGCGAGTTTGGGGTCGATTGGATCAAAAGCAGGGCAGTGATGTAGATGGCTAAAACGGCCCCAGCGCGAGGGGGAGGCAGTAAGCTTAGCCAGTATCCGAGCAAAATATAGAGAACGTACGCCGCCGGGAGGACGTATCGACTTATAAAATAATATTCATCAAACGAGGAGAGTATGTACGAGAAGAATAAGAAGCCAAAGGATAAACTCACCAAAAACAACGTCTTCCTGGTCGAGTGCTGTAAGAGATAGATAACGATGAGGGATAATCCGACGACAATAAAAAAGGTGAGTGTCGCCGTTGGGATGTTGGCCACGATGTTAGGATTCGACGCCCAAGGAGAGAGTTCTCCTTTTGGGGTTCCAATCAAAAAGATCTGAAGGTTCGTCACGAGATCACCCAGCGTCGGAGGTATTTTAAAGTTAGAGATGTTTTTACTATTTTTAAATTGGTGAAAAAATGTCTCCAGCCAGGGCAGAAAGATGAGAAAGCCTACGATCCCTCCCAAAAGGAGGCCTTTTGATGGGAAGAGGGTTTTGATAGCCGTGAGACGGGCACGGAATGGAGAAAAGACAAGAGTTTTAAGGTCTGTGCGCAGGATGAGCCAAGCTGTCAGAAAACAGGCTCCAAAGACAAGCGCCATGTAATGAGTCAGACACGCGAAGGCAAAGCTTGCCCCCCAACCTATCCACCAGCGGTACCCTGTGTGGGTAGAGAGAGCTCGAATAAAGCAGTAGACAGCCAATAAGATAAGGAGGCTATACAAAGCATACATCCGATTTTCCTGGGAGTACTGAATAGCAAACGGAGAAAGAGCGGCCAAGAGACCAGCATAAAGACCAGCTCGTTTCGTAAAGAGTTCTTTTCCGATCAGGTACACGAGCCAGACACTCGCCACGCCACAGATGACGGAAAATACTCGTAGACTCATGACGCCTGTTCCTGCGACTAGGGAATATCCCTTAAGGAGGAGGTAGTGTAACGGCGGATGGACGTCATAGGCGATCTCCTTCCACATGCTACTCCAGTCATGACGAACCATATTCGCGGTGAAGGCCTCGTCATACCAAAAATCCCGCTCACCGAGCGCATATATACGGAGAACGGTTCCAAGTCCCAGGATCATTCCTGGCACATACCGTCTCAAACGCATCCCCCAAGACATATCGGGGAAGCATACAGGATGTAGCAGATAATTCAAGGGTATTGAAGCGTTGTCTTATTCTTTCCCTTTAGGAAAAATCCCCTTGATCCACGAGGTAATTTTGGATTTTGCAAATTGTCGTACCCGCGCTTTGGCGTGTCTCGTTCTTACAAATTTAATCCAATCTGGATTTGGCCCTTTGCGATTCTTGTCAACCATGACTTCGACCATGTCGCCATTTTTTAAGACGCGATCCAAGGTCACAACTTCTTCATTTACTTTTGCTCCCATACACGTATTTCCAATATCTGTGTGGACAGCGTAAGCAAAATCCACACAGGTACTATGCTCCGGCAGGTCAATGACATCGCCCTTCGGCGTAAAGACAAAAATACGATCGTGGAACAGGTCGATCTTCATTTCTTCTAGGGACTGCAAGGAATTCTTCTTATCAGACAATTCTTCTTGAATATCAGCCAGCTCATGCACCCAATCCGGCACCGTGGTCGGCTTTGAGAGATAGCGCTGCTTCTCTTCATCATATGACCAGTGGGCGGCGATCCCGTACTCGTTCTCGGCGTGCATCTCTTCGGTGCGAATTTGGAATTCTACAATTTCACCTTTTTCACAAAACACCGTCGTGTGAAGCGAGCGGTAGCCATTCGGTTTTGGCTGGGCGATATAGTCCTTGATCCGTCCTTTTAAGGGCGACCATTTTCCGTGGATAATCCCAAGTGCGGCATAACAGTCCGTAACATTCTTGGTGATGACACGAATCGCGGTAATATCGTATATACGAGCAATGCTGCGATCATTCTTGAGTAGCTTCTTGTACAAAGAGTAAAGATGTTTGGCGCGTCCCTGCACACGTACACGGATATTCGCTTCTTGCAGTGTCTGCTGCGTCAACTCCATCACGTGCTCAACATATTCTTGTTTTCCTTCACGCGTCGTCTTAGCCAAATTCTTCACCCAAGCAAACTCTTTCGGCGAAACAAACTTAAAAGCCGCATCTTCCAACAGTCCTTTCATTTCTCCCATGCCCAAGCGATTGGCAATCGGCGCATAGATTTCCAGTGATTCCATCGCAATCCTCTGCTGTTTTTTTGGAGGGATGGCATCCAGGGTCTGGAGGTTGTGCAAACGGTCAGCGAATTTGATAAACACGACACGCACATCCGCGGCCACGGCCAAAAACATTTTACGCAAATTCTCAATATACCGTTCCATGCCACGGTATTTGATTTTTCCTAATTTTGTAATCCCGCCCACCATCGAAGCGATATCTTCTCCAAAGGCTTCTTGGACATCTTCTAGGGTTCGTGCCGTATCCTCCGGTACGTCATGAAGAAGTCCTGCGATGATGATCGGCACCGGCAAGCGCATTTGCGCCAAGGTCGAAGCCGTCGCGAGGGGATGGGTGATGTAAGGCTCTCCTGTCGCCCGTTTTTGTCCACGGTGCGCCTCTTCCGCAAATGCATACGCATGACGCACGGACGCTAAGTCCGCTTGCGGGTCAAAGGCAGCCACCTGGTCACACAATTCATCAATTGTAGTGGCGTAGACAAAGGGAGAAGTCATACGCTATTCCTATCATGTTCAAGCCTTCTTCGCAACGAGATGCAAGGCAAACGTAAGTATGCTAAACTGCGCGCCATATGCCAGACGGAAATGGGCCCGCTAAAGCCCCACAACAAGAAGCAGGACGCGAAGGGATTATCGTGCGCGCGAGCGCGAAGCTTGAAGAGTTTCGCCAAAAAATAAAAGCTCTTTTTGCAAAAGAAGGGAGCGATAAAATTGATAAGAAAGACACATCCCGGATTGATAAGATTCTTGCTATTGCTAGGGATGATGTAGCGCGCGTCAAGAAAGAAGGAGCGCCGCTTGAAATGATTCTAGAGGAAGCAAAAGCCGGATTGGCTGGGGTTACGCTTGAAGAAGATTTAAATGGAGCGGTTGAGGGGCTTAAGAAGAAGCAAAGAGAGGCGGTTGAAAATGCTTTAAAAGAATATCGGGAAGCATTGGTAGAGGTGTTAAAAGAAGGGGAAGCGTCAGGGGTAAAAAGTGAAGAGAGAGTACCTGCGGCTGCAACAGATGCAGGAGCTGCGCTAGGGGATGCGGCCAAGTCACAAGCTGAACCTGCGTCTGGGGTAGAAGCGCAACCAACGGTTCAACGTGCTACCGTGGCTCCAAAAGAAAAAAGACCTCCACGTACCAAAAATGAGGATGATACTTCAGGTGTGCCCTGGATTGATGACTTTGCTAACGGCGTTGTTGAGAGCATCAGTCGGGATTTTAAAGATGATGAAATCTTGACAGCGGAAATTTTAGCATCAGAAAAACCGAAAAAGCATCTGGCTGAGTACAAAAAACTTGTTGCGATGGCCATGGAGGCGGATCATCAGCGGGAAAGCTTTTCTGCTACAAATGCAGAGTATTACGAAAAGTTAATGGCTGATATTAAAGCGGCCACGAAGGAGTATATTGCTTTGTCCGAAGAGACTCCAGTAAGCATAGATTCGACCCCATCGACTCCTGTGCCCGGAGAGCGTGTTGAAGGGGGTTTATCTGATGAAGAGTTGATAGAAGCCGTGATGGATGCGCCAAACCCTAAAAGGGAGGACTTAGTAGGTCCTTTTCAAAGAATGATGTTATTGGCTACCCGCGCAGACGCATTGTCCAGAAGGGTTAAAACGGACGAAAGTCAACGAGCAGAATACGTACAGAAATTAAGAGAATTACGAACGGCTCGCGAAATGTATCAAGTTTTAGAGCGAGCTGAACCTCCAGTGGGCGGGCAAGTCCAGGCAGAAGAAGAGGAGGAAGCGCAGCCCGTGGCTCCAAGCGGTGCACCTGTGGCGGATATTGCTGATCTCGCAGGGATGCTTCGAAGAAGTTCAAATAGTAAGAGAGAGCCACAAAGACCAGACGCTTCTTTAAGTGAAGGAACGGATAAGGGGCCGATTAACGTCCCTGCCGATGTCGCAGAGCGTTTAAAGATAGAGACGGAAGCTCGTGCCGAGGCGCGCGCAGAAAAAGAATCAAAAGATGTTATACGCCTTATTGAAGGGCTGAGAGCCGATAGAAGGCGAGAGACGATGGCTCTGGCAGCCCTCTTCAAAGGAAGTGAGGAAAATCAAGCGGCCTTTGAAGCCTTGATGGAAGAAGACCTCCGTGTCCATGTTGCTCGCTGGCTCGTTGACTTCATGGACGGCCAGTATGAAATGGTCCGTTTGCCTGCCAATGAAGCATGGAAAGAGGTAACCGATGCAAAAGGAAATGTTATGCAGGTGATGGAGGCGAATGAATCCGATAAGGACGAATACAAAAAGACCGCCGTGGCTGAGTCTACGTATGCCTTGGCTGCTGTAGTAAAAGCCGGTGCAAATTTTGGATTTACAGATGAAAAAGAGATCAGGGCTTTAGCTCTTGAGCCGCTCCCTTCTGAGCAGAAAGGCGGGTTGGGGAGTTTTGTCATGGATGCTGGCAAAGCTCTCGGAAAAGAACGTCAACGTGGAGAGCTACAGGCTGCGGCGCGTGAGATTGGTTCGATCAATGAAAGGTTGAGTAAGCATGCGCTTAAATTAGCGCCACTGGGCGAAGATGAGGTGCAGGCCCTACAAGTGCGTCGTGATGAGCTTCTAGCTACGAGAAAGCGGCTCATGGAAGAGCTGACGGGTAATAGGCTTGGGAATAAGGTTGAATCTGGGAGTAGCACCCCCTCCACAGAAAACGTAACTCCCATTCAAGAGGAATTGCAAGCAGGTGAAGCGCGTTTAGTGAAGGCAAAAGAAGGGCTGCAAGCGTGGAAGGACATAACGGAGGTCGATGGTGATATCCAAGCGTGGGTTGCTTGGTTTGATGGTCTAATTACTGCTCAGAAGGATTTAGCCAGTGCTACGCTTTCAGAGCGTGATGCGGCGATTCTTGGATTGGAAAAACAAATCGCAGAGCGACCTAGTTCGGGGCACGCGAACTCTATCGCTGGTTGGATTGAGAAGGAGAGAGGTATCGCGGATCGCTTAGAAACAGATCTTGTTCAGCGCGGGTCATCAGATGAGGCAAACGCAGAAGCCAAAGCAAAGCGCGCATACATTGATGAGGTTGTTGATCCTCGCTCAGATGTATTTCAATTGGTTCGTGGATATAAGGTTGATAAACTTAAGAGCCTTTTAGACGCGGAAAAAGAGAAGGCCACACCCACCGATAGCGCGGTCATAGAAGTCAATGATGATGAGCTTGAAGCTGCCCCCTTAGAAGAAGCTGATCATGGAGAATATCTGGGAGGTACTGTTGAAGGTAGGCCACGAAAGCGTGATAAAAATGCTGATGGATCACAAGCGAAGTCTGGCACGGGTAACGCACCTGATATTTTTGATGCAACAGATTTTTCTGTCGAAGAAACAAAGAGTGCATATGAGGACACGGGGTCTTCTGCGGCTCCAATAAACCCAGACGCCACCCCTCCCGTCCCTCCTGTTGAAACCAGCAGAATAGGAATCGACACGGCCGAACTCAAAACACGTACGGAGGCCGCGCGTGCCATGATTGATAGTGTAAATACGGGGATTGCCGCTTGGGGGAAAGACCGGAGGGACGGCGTAGGACAAGAGTATTATATTAAAGACGCTGTTGCGTATCTCGAGAGGATTATCAAGCGGGATGAAGTATTTCTGGCCCTTGCTACACCCACAGAAGATGACGAGAGGGCATATAGCGAAGAGCGTAAGGCTATGCTGGAAGGCGACCTCAAGCGTCAGTACGATCGCCTGTTTGTGCTTGCGCTTAAAGGAAGTAAAAAGCCTTATGCAGAGGAGTTTCCGGCTTGGATCACCAATGCCAAAAAGAGAGCCGAAGTTGCAGGGGCAAAGGGGGATCAGGATGGACGTAAGAGAGAAGAGGTCTACGCTAAAGAAATAGAAAAACGAAAAGAGGTGATCGATGCGATCAGGCCATTCTTTGAGGTATGGTTAAAGATGGAAACAAAGGAAGCAACCGTTCCAGTCCCAGACGCCACGGCAGCGCCTACCCCTACTCCAGACACCTCCGCCGCTCCTAAGCCGCCAGAGGCCACGCCAGCCGCAGCCGACGCATCTTCTCCTGTTCCTCCAGAAGCAGCTCCCGCTACTCCTCCTGCCGTTCCAAAAACGCCAGATGCTTCTGCCGCTCCCGTCCCTCCCTCTGCTCCACCTGCCGCGCCTCCGACCCCTGATAAAAAAGCGAAAGCCCCCGTTCGACCCGAGCCGAAATTTGCCAATGCAGCTTTATTTGAAGGAGAGGATGGTAAGGAGCTATTAGCTTGGTTAAAAACGCACGGACCCCTCGTCGATGACGCGAAAAAAGTCTTAGATGATGAAGAGCAAGAAAAAGTCTTGGCACAGTACGCGCCCTTCGCCGAGCATGCAACGCTTCTAGATAATATCGTCGAGGTCACTACCCAACTCACACAAGCAAAAACCCCTGCTGAGCGGGTGATTTCTGAAGCTCGTCTGGTAGGCCTGCGTCAAAAAGCCCCCGGATCGATACGCGCACAAGCGACCCTAGACGATCTTCAAGCAGAGAAAAGGGCGATAAAGGCAGAGATGGAAGATGACGAGGATGAACCCAGAGCCGGGGTAGGCAGGGAGAAAAGAGAAAAGAATAAGGCACGGCTCGCCGAGATAAAAGCGCTCATGTCATTGGTGGATAAAGATGTTGAGTTAGAGCGGGCTCTGATGGAAGTTGCAACCATGGAAGGGGAGCGGGATATTAATAAGATAAAAAATACCCTTGACGAAACAGAAGATCGGGAAGCGGATGCAGGAAAGGCTTGGAAAGACGTTATGGACGAAGCCAAGGAGGCTCACGATACGCTTTCAGAAAACATGCAGGCGAGGAGCAAGCCCCCCGGCTCGGAAAAATACTTCGGCTCCCTCTTTGAAGCGTTTGCAAAAGACCAAGAACGTGCCATTGAATTTAACAAGGTTTTACGAACGTTCAATGTCCTGGACTCGGCCGAAGTACATATAACCCAGACGTTACGAGTCTTGGATCGCGAAGGGAGTGGACCTCTCGCGCCCGGGGTTTGGGATGAGATGCCAATCTCTGTACAAGAGTATCTAGACAAGGCTGGAGAGAGCGATAAGAGTACGATAGAAGGAATCAAGGCAAAGCTGTATGAACGTCTACGCGCGATTACACGGGCAAAAGTAGAGGCAGATAGAGAATTACAGGCACACATGCAGGAGATCGATACGTTAGAGGAAAAAAGCTCGTACGCCTTAGCGCAAGAAGTGCATGCGAAGCTACAGGAAGAAGATCGACAGCTGCTGCGTCAGCTAAGTGGGTTACGCGCAGAAATCGAGATGTACAATCCTGCCAAAGCAGGTAAGCCACAAGATAAAACCTTCTACACCGCAAAAGTGGAAGAATTGACCGCCCGTCTTGAATTAACCAGAAACGAGCAGTGGCACACCAATATGCTGCTTAAGGATAGTGCAGCGTTGTTAGAGGTCGCGGGGCGAGCGCCATTGAGAAAAAGCGGGAGCATAGGCGAGGTCGAAGCCAGTGCTATCGACGCATTGAAGAGCCAAAAAGACATCACCGCCGCGCTGGTTAAGGTCATGAATGGACAAGAAGCCCTTGCTGAACGTAAACAAGAACTGGCTGCCCGTGAGACAGAGCTAAGGGCTTCGCTTCCAAGCGCCCCAAGTGCCCAAGGCGGAGGCGCCTCCTTTGGAAAAGGCACGCCCGCTCCAGAAAATCGTACAAGTGGCGGAGGAGGGGAGAAAGAAAAGAGTATGTGGGAATCCTTCATGGAGACAGGGCTTGGCAAGAGCGGAAAAGAGTTCGTGGAAGCATTTAAGTTTTGGCAATAGAGGGTATGTAAAGCGATAGAAAATACAAAACACGAGTCATATGACTCGTGTTTTGTTACGCTACCCTTTTTTTGCTTTACGCGCCGCCAGTAATTCAACGGCCATCTCAAGCGTCACGTCTTCCTGTTTCGTCTCTTTTGGAATCGTGGCATTCGTCCGACCATGCTTCACATACCAGCCAAATTTCCCATTATGTAGCGTGACGGGCTTCTTATCCTTAGGATGTTGTCCAAGAGATTTCCCAGCCCCACCTCCGCGCACCCCTTTAGGGATCGCGAGCAGCTCCAAGGCACGTTCTAGCCCAACCGTGAACAAATCATCGTCTGCCTTGAGGGAGCGAAACTCTCCATCGTGGACAATGTACGGTCCAAAGCGTCCTAAGCCCGCGCGAATTTCCTTCCCACTCTGTGGATGGGTACCGACAAGACGCGGAAGCGCCAAAATGCTCAACGCTTTTTCATAGCTTAGCTCATTCAACGGAATATTCTTTGGAATACTAACACGCTTTGGCTTTTTGGCTTTCTTCTCATCTTCCGCAGGATCCTCACCCAGTTGAAGATACGGTCCATAGCTCCCTGTGCGCAAGTAGATCTGTTCCCCGCTCGCAGGGTCTTGTCCCAACGTCGTAGGTCCTTGCTGGGCGGATGAGAGAAGCTCGCCTAACGTCTGCTCCGTCAATTCACCCGGGAACATGTTTTCCGAAAATGAGGCTTTGACCAGCGTATGATGCTGAGGATGCGGAGCTTCAACATACGCACCATATTTACCCACGCGCACAACCGCGTTAGGGATTTGCGGAAGGAGGACGCGGCGATGATCCGCTTCTGAGGTATCTTTGGCTTCCATGGCCACGCGCTTCTCTAATCCATGTTCGCCAAGATAAAAACCTTTTAAATAAGGCAGCCATTCCATCTTTCCTTCCGCGATATCATCCAAGCTCTGCTCCATGCCCGAAGTAAATTTTGCATTTACTAAATCCGCAAAATGTTGCTCCATGAACTGTGTCACGGCAAACCCCGTAAAGGTGGGAGCGAGAGCGCTGCTCTGTTTCTTGACGTAGGCGCGATCGACAAGCGTCCCAATAATACTCGCGTAGGTACTTGGACGACCAATGCCTTCCTTTTCCATCCATTGGATTAAGCTCGCTTCCGTGAAGCGGGCCGGTGGCTTTGTTTCGTGACCCTCGGCGTGTGCGTCCGTACAGGTAACCTTCTCTTTAGGCGTGAGTTTTGGTAATAAACGTTCACGATCACCTAACGCACCTTCAATATCCTCTTCACCTTCTACGTAGGCACGTAAAAAGCCTGGGAAGACAATTTTTAGTCCCGTCGCTTGGAACGTATGATTCGCCGCCTTAAAGGTGACGCTCATCTGTAATTGCTCACTATCCTTCATCTGGGAAGCAATTGTACGCATCCAAATCAATTCATACACCTTGCGTTCTCCTCCACTTAAATCAATTTCATGGGGAGGAATGAGCGCTAAGCTCGGACGGATCGCTTCGTGCGCTTCTTGGGCGGCTTTATCTGAGTTTGAGTAATGGCGTGGAGCTTCAGGCAAGAATTCTGCTCCAAAGCGATCACTTACCATGCCACGCGTGGCCTGGATGGCTTCTTGGGACAAGGCGACGGAGTCTGTACGCATGTAGGTGATATACCCATGTTCGTACAAGGTTTGTGCAATGCGCATTGTTTCTTTCGAAGACAACCCAAGTTTGCGGTTGGCCTCCTGTTGCAGCGTAGAGGTGATAAAGGGAGGAGGAGGGCGACGCGTCATCGGTTTTTCGTGGACCTCATCTACGATCCAGTCCACCTTTTTTACCTGTTCCGTAATCGTCTTGGCTCGTTCTTCATTAATCAGGATCGCCTCACTATCCGTTTTAAGTGCGCCCGTTGTTTCATCAAAATCTTTCCCAATCGCAATTCGCTTCCCATCCGTGGCAATGAGTTTTGTTTCACAGTTCCCGTCTTCTGCTTTCACATCCGCCACCACATCCCAATAGCTCGACGTCTTAAACGCGATACGTGAACGTTCACGATCTACGATCGCTTTCAAAGCCGAAGACTGCACGCGTCCCGCCGACAATCCATACGCAATTTTCTTCCAAAGGACAGGGGAGATGGTGTATCCCACCAAGCGATCTAAGACGCGACGTGTTTCTTGGGCACGCACCAATCGATCATCGATATCGCGTGGATGCGCCAAGGCTTTTTCGATCGCTTGCTTGGTAATTTCATGAAACACCATGCGATGGACCGGGACTTTTGGTTTTAACAATTGCAACAAATGCCAGCTAATACTTTCTCCTTCACGGTCTTCATCAGTTGCCAAATAGACGACATCTGCTTCTTTTAAGGCTGCTTTTAATTCTGTCACCGTTTTGGCTTTTCGTTTAGGAATGACATAGAGCGGTTCAAAATTATCCGCCACATTTACACCTAGCTGACCCCAAGGGGTTTTTTTATAGGCCGCGGGAACTTCTGTTGAAGATTCAGGTAAATCACGCACATGACCCATCGAAGCGAGGACTTTATATTCAGAGCCTAAAAATTTACGAATGGTTTTCGCTTTCGTAGGGGACTCAACAATGACAAGATGCATAATAAGGTCAGAAGACAAGAGCAAAGAGAGAGGACGGGTCTACGTGCGAACCCACGTTTGGCCGCCGAGATGCTGGACCAGTCCTTTTAATTCAAGAATGGATAATTGGGATGATACATGTGAGACCGCCTGTTTGGCGAGGGTTGCTAGCACGTCAATATGAATTGGTTGGCTAAGATAAGACAAAAAAGTCTGGTCTTGCGGGGTCGTTGGCAGCTCACTCCTCGCCTGCGCAATCAAATCCGGCCGATCAAGGGCGAGTGCATCCAGGATGTCCTGAGCCGTGGTGCAGGGTCTGGCTCCCAGCTTAAGTAAGTGGTTTGTCCCTTCAGATTGCGGGTTCCAAATCGAGCCAGGCACCGCCAACACCTCTCGATTTTCTTCCAAGGCTAATGTCGCTGTAATTAAGGATCCGCTCTTAGGTGCCGCTTCGACGACCACCGTTGCAAGTGAGTAGCTCGCAATCAAACGGTTACGTAATGGGAAGAGATATTCGTATCCCTGTCCGCCAGGAGGAGATTCACTTAAGAGACAACCGCCCTTCTCAATAATCTCTTCCGCCAGCCGGGCATGGGCACGCGGATAGATCGAAGGGTGGTCTACGCCCGTGGCCAGAAATGCCGCCGTCACCCCGCCTGCGTCCAAGGTGGCGCGATGAACGAGTCCATCCACTCCCAAGGCCAGACCAGACACGATACACAGTCCTGTTCCAACGAGAGGGGGGACGACGCTTCGCGTCACCTGCTCTCCATACGGGCTTATTTTCCGAGTCCCAACGATAGCTACGGCGGGCGCAGATGGAAGGACGCCACGCACAAACAACACTTCCGGCGGATCACTCGACGCGCACAGTAGGGGAGGAAAATCAGAATCTTCCGGAAACAGAACGCGAATCCCTTCCGCCGCCAAAAGATCGATCATCGCGTTCTCGTCATACCGCCCACGCCAAGACAAAAACCGTTCAATCGTACTCGCACGCATGCCCGCCTGTTGCAACAAAGACCGTTTCGCCGACAGAGCTTTTGTATAAGACCCCGTCACTCGTTTCAACATGCGCATACGCTGACTCCCGATATCCCGAAAGTGCGCCAAACAAATTTTCGCCACCTGCTCATCAGTAAAGGACATACCTACCCCGTTCCATATCTAAACGAAAATGTCAAGACCTTAAAATCAAAAATCCACCTTGAAATTTGGTGGATCTTATTTACGCTGCCCCCCCTCATATGACAACCAAGATTGTCAGCTAAGGTAGGAGCCTATCTGGAGGTAGATAGGCAAGAAAGTAATAACTTAAGTGAGGGGGGGGTGCGTCAGTACCCGCGACGCTCCCTGTTCTCCTGGCGAACCATACGGTGAGTCTCGTGCAGGTCTCCGATGGCGTGAAGCACCGTCTGCTCCGCTACCCTCGGATCCCGCTCGTTGACTCTTCGGAAGCGGTCCACTTCTTCGATGCGGTAGCGCTCTACCCGCGCGCACCGGCTCTCATCATCCCAGTCCATACTCTTCCTCTCTTCTCCCTACCACCCAACGGTTTCAGCCGATCGAATGTGGGTCTTTAAACTTGAGTTTAACTCAAGTCCAGGGACGCACACTAGATTTAGTAAAAGTAAGATAAACAAAATTAGTTAGTTTTGTCAATAGCATAGACAGGGACGTTCTATTTTCCTCTCCTCACTTATCCTTATTTACTCCCATCTAGGATCTGTGCCCCGCATAGATCCATCGCCTATGTATCACTATCCAATCACCTATCGATCCGTCTGGGGCACGTCGTTCGCGAACGACGTGCCTGAGCTGGGTCCCCTCCTTCGAGGGAATGACAGAAATAGAATACCTGTTTTGGCTGCGAGATCCCTCACTTCGTCGGACTTCATTCGGGATGACGGGGAAGAAAAGGAGGGTGTCTCCTCCATTGCTCACGCACACAATCACTGGTACACTCTCAAACGATGTTCGAACCCCAAGACCCACCTCTGGCTGCTAATTTTGTAGAGGCGCCGCAAGAACGGCGCATCCATCGTCAGACCTATATTATAGGCGGCGTGTTTGCATTGCTTGTGGCCGTCGTGTCTGGCTTAGGGGCATATGCTTCCTATCGCTCGGTGCAGCGGGGGACGAGTGTGTTAGGAGAGGTGGGCGCCGTCCCAGTGATTGCAGATATTCGACGCTTAATGTTTGGGCAAGATTCGAATGCCTCGGCAGAACAACCGGCCAAAAGCGACCGCATGAATGTGCTTTTATTTGGCGTGGGAGGGGAGGGACACGATGGCCCTCAACTGACCGATACGATCATTCTTGCCAGTATCGATCTCAAAGACAAAAAAGTTGCCATGTTGTCCATCCCACGCGATACCGCGTATCCCTTGGGCGGTGGACGCTTTGAAAAAATAAATTCCGTCCAAGCCTATGCCGAACAAGAACATCCAGGCGAGGGAGCGCGTGTCGCCGCGGACGCGCTGGGAAAATTATTGGAGGTAAAGATTGATCACGTTGTACGCATTGATTTTTCTGGCTTCGCCAAATTTATTGATGCCATCGGCGGAGTCGACGTGAATGTCGAGCGTGCCTTTACCGACCCCCAATATCCTACCGAGGATGAGGGATGGATGACCGTCAGTTTCAAAAAAGGGACGCAGCATTTTAGCGGAACCCAAGCCCTCACCTACGCACGTTCGCGCCACGGGAATAATGGGGAAGGTTCTGATTTTGCTCGTAGCCGCCGCCAGCAGCTCCTTATGCTCGCCGTGCGCGAAAAACTTCTTTCCCTGCAAACCTTGAGCAATCCAAGCAAGCTCAGTGCCTTATATTCTGTCGTGAGTAGCCATTTGCAAACAGACTTTACCTTGTGGGATTTTCTACAGATCGCCCCCTTGGCAAAAGAGTTTTCCCGCGACCAAATGAGCATGCGGGTCTTAACCGACGCCCCAGACGGCGAACTCGTCGCAGCCAATGTCGCGGGCGCCTTCATGCTTTTTCCCAAAGAACCAGATTGGTCCCAAATTCGTGAGATCGCTCAAAATCCCTTTGTGACCTCAACCCAGGTCCAGGTAGCGACCACGGATAAAAAAACGACCCCTGAGCAAGAAACCGTGAAATTAGAGGTAAAAAACGGCACGGCTCGGACCGGCTTTGCTTCGCAAGTGGCCGCAAAACTTGAGCGTTCTGGCTACGAAATCATGGCCTTTGGCAATGCCGTCCGCCGTGGCTACGAACGAACGGTGGTTTACGACTTGACAAATGGCAAAAAACCCGCTCAACTAAGCGTTCTGCGGCGTCTTTTGCAAGCAGATGTCTCCACTATTACCCCTACCCCTGATCCAGCCGATCCGAAACGTCCAAAGATTTTGTTAAATGATGGTCTCGCGCCGGAACGCTTATCCGCGCCTAACGTCGATTTTCTCATCATTTTGGGTGAAGCCAGTGACGCGTTTATCAACCCTTCTTATGCCAGCTCCAGTTCCACCCGCCCGTAATCGCCCGCTTGTCGCGCTCGTTGGTCGTACCAACGTAGGCAAGTCCAGTTTGTGGAATCGCCTCACAGAAACCGGCCAGGCTCTCGTGAGCCCCCAGTCGCACACCACCCGTGACCGTAAATATGGTCAGGTCGTTTGGCGTGGCGTCGTGTTTGATCTGATTGATACCGGAGGCATGGATACCGAAGCCAATGAAATCGGAGAAGGGATCCGCACGCAAACCATTCACGCCCTCAAAGAAGCTGACCTCCTCCTTTTTATGATGGACGGTCAATCTGGCGTGTTGCCTCAAGACCAAGAGATCGCTCGTGTCGCGCGCGAAACGGGCAAACCTGTTTGGCTCCTCGTCAACAAAATTGACCAGATGAAACACGCCTCCATGGCGCATGACCCAGCCATCTATCAGCTTGCGTTAGGTGAACCCAAGCTCATCAGCGCCAATACCGGCTTTTTGGCGGGTGATCTTTTGGATGAGATCCTTACCGAATTAGAACGCCAGGGCAAACCCGCTGTTCCTACCTACGAAGTAGAGCCGCTTAAGCTCGCACTCGTCGGACGTCCAAATGTTGGCAAATCATCGTTAGTAAATTCCATTTTAGGAGAGAATCGCGTCATCGTCTCACCTGTCGCACACACGACCCGTGAACCACAAGACACTTGGTTGCGCTACCAAGATCGTGACGTCATGCTCGTCGACACGGCCGGGATGCGTAAACAAGCGCGTGTTGATAATGAGGTAGAAGAAGCGGGGATCGAACGTAACATGAAGGCCATCGACGAATGCGACGTTGCTTGTCTTGTCTTTGACGTGACCCAAGACCCAACCGCACAAGACCGTCATTTGGCGGGTATTTTGGAAACAAGCAGTAAAGGCTTGATCCTCGTGGCCAATAAATGGGATTTGATTCCAGATAAAAAACCAGACACCGCCAATGGAATTGAGATGCTCATCCGTCAGCTCTTCCCGTTCTTGTCCTGGGCTCCCATGGTCTTCGTGAGCGCTAAACAAAACATGCGTACGCGTGAACTCTTGGATATGGCTATGACGGTCCAATCCGAACGTCATCGCAAGATTGATTACAACGCTATCAACCGTCTATTGAAAGCCTGTATCAAGAGCAAAAAACCCTTGCCAAGCTACGGGCCAAAATCTCCTCGTATTTATGATGTCGCCCAAGTTCGCGAAGCACCCCCAACCTTTTTAATTACGATTTTAGGAGAAAAAGAAAGTGTCCATGAAAACTGGGTCCGGTTTTTTGAGAAGCGCATTCGCGAAAAATTTGGGTTTAAAGGCACGCCCATTATCGTAAAAGCGCGCAATGTCCCAACCTCGAAAGGTGGACGTAAGTGGAATAAGTCTGGTCCTGGCTATGAAGAAGCCGTCGGAAAGATTATCGAACGCAAGCCCGTCGTCAACCAAACGCGTCGCCGCCAGAAAACCTAAGCTGTACAAGAGCCTGCACGTTCATATGAAGCTTATCGTCGGTCTCGGGAATCATGGTCAAGAATATGCCTACACGCGTCACAACATTGGTTGGGACGCCGTAACGCTATTGGGACAGAAGAATGGGGTTAAATTTCAAACAAAATCCCGTTTCCAAGCCGAGATCGCTGAGCTTTCCATCAATAGCGAAAAGATCCTTCTCGTCCGACCCCTTACCTACATGAACCGATCGGGAGAAGCGCTCAAAGCCGTCATGTCATTCTACAAGGTAGACCTGTCTCAAGTACTCATCGTACACGATGAAATGGATTATGCCTTAGGGAAGCAGGCGTTCTGTGCGCAAGCGGGTCCAGCCGGTCACAACGGCATCCGTTCCATCCAAGAACAGTTGGGCACCGAACAAGGAGCGCGCTTGCGTCTCGGGATCGGTCGTCCTACGGGTCAACTTCCCAAAGAAGAGTTTGTTTTACAACGATTTTCCGGCGAAGAGCAACCCATCGTCGAAAAAATCTTATCCTCATCCGTGAACGCCATGGAAGACTGGATCAAACACGGGACAGAGAAGGCGATGAATATTTGGAACGCTGTTCGACCCTAGTGAGAAATCGTTCTCTCCTCCGTCATTCTGAGGTGTAGTCCTCTGTCGTGAAAACAAGTGCCGTAATCGAAGAATCCCTTGCCTGTTCGTGTCCGGCCTATCCGGAAAAGGATCCCCGCTCTTCACGAAGGTCGGGGCGCAGCGCAAGGGATTCTTCATTTCCAGCATATTCTTTATTTAGTCGATTTCTCTTCAGAATGACAGAGGGGTACGGGCAAGGGATTCTTCGGTTACAACGTATGTTTTTGCGACAGTTGTTTTCACCTCAGAATGACATGCTTAGGACACATTCCGTTCTTTTACGCGATATGCTATCCTAACGTCCGATAGCTATGCGTTCTCTCTTTCGATCTTTCCAGGAAAAAGTAAAGGCCGGATTTGCGTCGGCAACCCAATGGGTCAGCAGGCATAAGTATCCGCTAGGGCTGGGTATCTTGATGTTGTGCTTGATGCTCCTCCCGCATTTTGCGCAAGCAACGGTCACGCAAGAGGCCGTTTCCGCCATTATCCAACTCCTTGCCTGGGTCGTAGAGACTTTGGGCAAGGTATTTGTGTTTTTAGTTGATATTTTCTTGGGCTTCGCCCGCTATAACGGGTTTGGAAACGCACAACCGGTACAAATAGGTTGGGTCATCGTGCGCGACATCTGTAACATGTTCTTTATCGTGATTTTATTGATCTCGGCGTTTAGCACCATTATCGGCTGGGACTCCTCCTTACGGTACAATGCGGTCTTACCAAAGTTGCTGCTGATGGCCATCTTAATCAACTTTTCGCGTACCTTGATACAGCTCCTTATCGATTTTTCCCAAGTGGTCATGTTGACGTTTGTGAATGCATTTAGAGCGGCGGGAGCCGGAAATTTTACTGCGGCCTTTCGTATTAATCAGCTTCTAAGCATGGGGGAGAGTTATACCTCCGGAACAGCTCCTGAAGGAGAACTATTGGCCCAAGTATTCGCTTCTTTTTTGCTGGCTCTCGTCCTGATCGTGATCGCGAACGGCGTCATGCTTATCATGATTGCCTACGTGCTGGGTCGCATCGTCTTATTATGGATGATGCTGATTTTATCACCAGCGGCATTTTTTGTGACGGCTCTTCCAAGTCGCTTGCAAAGCGGAATAGGGAGCTTATCAGGGAAGTATTGGTCACGTTTGGGAGGAGTCTTAACGGGTGGGCCGGTTGTCATGTTTTTCATTTATTTAACCTTTGCCGTCTTACAATCACCGCCTGCTAACCCTCCTACTGCTCCCACGAATGAGGGCGGACCAGTAGCTGGCTCGGTCGCCTTGGATAACGGTGGACAGAACCTCGCAAATCAATTGGGATTATACACGCCAACCGCAGATATTAACGGAGCAGGCGCCACCAATTTTCTGACGCGTGTCGGAACCTCAGACAACGTGGCATCCTTTATTATCGCGGTCGCGCTCATGCTCATGGCCCTCGAAGCAGCCATGGAAGCGGCCAATGCCGTTGATGCCAGTGTCGGAAAGTTCGCTCAGAAGATTGGATCTGCAAGCAAGGGACTGGCCTTTGGAGCGGCAAGCTTAGCCGCCGCTTCGCCATTCTTAGCCGCCAAGTTCTTGGGCGTTGGAGCGGCGCGTGCCGTTGACCGTCGTTACGATGTAACGGGAAAAGCCTCAGGGCTGGCCTTGCGTGTGACAAATCGCATTCCGCTCGTTGGGCAGTATGCACGTAAGACGCTCATGACTGGCATGACCATGCGTAAACGTGAAGCAGAACAACAGCAATCTGAACTTATGGAGGGAGTAAAAGGCATGACGGCCGAGCAGAAGCGGGTGGTCCAGGGAGGATATCAGTCTGTCCTGGGTGGTGCAGCTGGCTGGGCGGCCAACAAAGCCGTCAATGCGTTGCCTGAGGGCGCGGCAAGGGATGCGGCTTCTGCCGTGAATAAGCGTTTAGGCGGAGCCTGGTACACACAAGGAGACAAGCGCGCTTCTGAGGCCTTAGCTTTAGATTTGGCGAGTGACAATGTCGATGCCGAGCAGCGCCGCTTCTTAGAGGACGAAATAGCAGATTCTCTAGGTCGCGATCGGCGCTTTGATCCTGTCACAACCCAAGGCCATACTGGCAAGATGGCCGATGCCTTGGCAGATGACCGCTTGTTAGAAGAGAAGAAGCGTAATCTTGAGATTGCAGATAAAGAAGCTGAGCGCGTGGGTGATCGTGCGGCGCGTGATCGTATCAAGGCAGAGCGTAAGGCCAACCCTCTCCTCATGATGAGTGATGATAAGATCGCCAGTGAAATGAAGAAGAAGGTGGAAAATCCAACAAAATTTGCCAACATGGATGCATCTGCCAAAGCCGATATAGGAATCATTATGGAAGGCTTAAAAGCCGCAGGTGTTGTCCAGCAAGTGGGGGACGAGATGCAGCTTACGGGCGATGACGCCAAACGCGAAGCCTACCTCAACTCGCTCAGCAAGGCAGATAAAACCATGCACAGCAATACGGATTACGTACTGGATTATCTCGACAATAACGAGCTTGCCAGTGGTAAACAAGGGATGAAGCTCGCGGAAGCCAAGAGTTCACGCTTGGAGACGGACGGCAATGGCAATATGCGTATGTGGCGTAATCCAAGCAGCAAACTCAGTACGAAAGATTTGGCGGCTGCCGTGTCGGGTGGTCTCATGATGCGCAATTCAAAAGAATCGAAGGCGTATAGTGCCTTAGATACAGCTTCCAAGAGCGCGGCGGGGTTGGGTAACGCTGCTGGAGGTGCCGCTTTGCGAGATTTCTTGGGCGCAGGCGGACGGATCTCCGATGTACAAAAGATTCCGGGCATCAGAGACGCTATGGCCAAGTTTACGGAAGAGGTCGCTGGTCAGATGAACAGTGTACTTGAGTTTAAAGATGATCAGTTAAATGTTAAGGGCGGACAGGAAGGCAAGTTCACGGACTTAATGAAACAATTGCGTCCGTTGTTGGCGCAATCGGGTCAACGTGGGCTAGATGAGCCATTCGTAAAAAGCATTTTGAACTCCATGCAGCAGTCCATTACCGTAAGTGATGGAGCTGGTGGGGTAAAAGCAGCTCCGTTAGCCGATGTAGGTATGTATAAGGGTACGTACAGCTCTATGACAAGTGCGAAGACGAAAAAGGCGATGGTTGAACTCTTCTCTACGGCCGCAGATCTTAACCACTCACCTACCTTAAAGACGGCAAACGAACTCCGTTCTTCGCCTGATCGAACGAAGCGTGCACGCATCGCTCCTGTGATCGACCGCGTCTTAGATGGCTCCAATGATTAATCGTCGCCTATGAACCGTTCGCTCTGGATGCGTTTCTATGAGGCCGCCCCGGAAGCGGTGCAGAACTATCTTTTGGATACGCCTGCGATGGAAGCGGAGGACAAGGCGCAGCAACTCTTGAGCTACGACCATGACGCTTGGAATCGGCTCATGGATGTGGTGTGGGATGAGATGTTCTTACGTATCCCGGAACCAGAATTCCGTGCCCGTATCGCCCAAGTTTCCGGTGATCGTGATCCAAAAGACGTTGAGAAAGCCTTATTGCGCCATGTCGTTCTTCCGTTGGCTGACCTTGTACCTTGGGACGTAGAGCGTCGCTTACAAGAATTGGGTGTTCCGCTGGGAGAAATCCAGTCGGTTCCGCGCGTGTCTTTACGACCTGTCTCGTATGGAGCGGCCGTGCGTCGGATCGCTGCCCAAGCAAAAGTCAGCCTTATTTCTGAAGAAAGCGTCAGACGTTGTCGCGAGTTACTCATCTCGTATGTTAAAAGTGTCCGCTTGATTGAACAGGTGAAGGAACAGCTACAGCGCAGCCAAGCCGAAGGGGGAGTGGGGTTAACCCGCGACCAGAGCGAAGCGTTTGCCAAAGAGATGATCGATATCTTGGCGCGGACAGAAGTCGTCTCCGAACAAGAATACGTTGATTGGTTCACCTCGTTCCAGCGTGAAATTGAGTCAGAACGAATTGCGAGTCAACAGATCCAACGGCAAACAACCGCGGTCGTTCCAGAACCGTCTCCTGAAACGGTCCCGTCTAGTGTCTTCACCTCCCCTCAAGCGCGTGAAGCGCAGGCCGCCTTGGCGGATGCGATCGAAGCCACCTATCGCGCGACCGCCTGGACGGGCGATGAATATCTCGCCAAGCGTTTGCAAAATATTATTTCCACACGTATTCGGGACGTACGCAACCAACAGCAGGTACAAGATGTCCTCGCCCGCGACCAAAAAGTGGGGGGCATGGGATTTTCAGAGGATGACGCAGAAAAAATGGCGGATATTATTGAAGAGCAGTACAAACTGCATCGAGAAGCTGTCGTAACCGAAGAACGACAAAATATCAATCGAGTCCAAGAACAGCAGGGTCAAAAGATTAGCGAACGTAAAGCCCGAGAAAGCCAAGCGCATGCCGAATGGTTTGAAAAGAAAATCCGTTCTGGACAACGTGATGACGAAGCACGCCAAGTATTTTTTCAGCAAATGAAAGAAGCGGCCGCAGGCCGTGTCCAATCGTCGCCTAACGCTCCTTCCGGTACGGGTGCGCCACCGACAACGCCCATGGTAGATTCTGTGAGTGCACCTACACGTCTCATGGGACTTACCGAAGAGTTGCAAGACACCTCGGTAGACATGTTCCGGCGCCTCGCGCGTTCCCCGCACGATGCGGCCGTTAAACTCATTCAAAAACTTGATGCCCTTAAAGCAGAGTCCTTTGAACGCTGGACCGAGGGGGTGCAAGCCTGGCGCGCCTCCCCTTTGCAACAAGCCTATCTTGCCCTCATTGGGGACAGCTTTCGTGCGGGCCGTTCCGTCGTAGAAATCATTGAGCAAAAAGCTAAAACTGACCCTAACGTCCTCACCTCCGAAGAAGTCGGCGCCATCATGGAAATAAACACACATGCCCAACTATAGCAGCCCGAGCATAACCCCTCCGGTACGTCGTTCGCGAACGACGTACCTCCGGCCTAATGCCTAATCCCTGATGCCTGACGCCTCTTCTTCTTATGCCTGACAAATTCGTTGTCCCACAATTCATTGATGCGGAAGATAAGATCTTGGGGCCGATCACCGTTCGGCAGTTCTTGATTTGTTTGGGGGCGTCCTTCTTGATTTTTATCGAGTACAAAATCTTCACCTTAGTATATTTCATTTTTGCTACAGTCCTAACGGGAGGAACCGCTGCGGCATTTGCCTTCCTGAAAATTAATGGCCAACAGTTTCACATCTTTTTCCTTAATTTTTTGGCGAGTAACCTTCTTCGTCCTACCCTGCGTACCTGGCAAAAAGGCTTAACCGATGCAGAGCTGCGCGTTATCATGAAGAATAATAAGCCCGCGCCTCCTATTGTGGCTGCTCCCGCGGCAGACCGGCCAAGTTCTTCTCGCTTACGCGACCTGGCTCTAACAGTAAACACGGGCGGGGTGTATAATCCCGACGAAGATGTTTAAAGTGCCTTTGACCTTTCTTTATGCAAAGCCAAAAACTTGCCGGTAAAAAACCAGGTGTTTCCGCCCAGCGGTTTTTGGACGTGTCTGAGATTCGTGACGGGGTCGTCATCTTGAAGGATGGAAGTTTGCGTTCTGTGTTACTCGTGTCTAGCGTTAACTTCGCCCTCAAATCGATGGATGAGCAAAATGCGATTGTACAGGCCTACATGCAATTTTTAAACAGCTTAGATTTTCCCATCCAAGTCGTCATCCAGTCACGCAAGATGAACATAGATCAATATATTCGTCAGCTGACAGATAACGAAAAGACGTTGCAAAATGAACTTTTAAAACGTCAAATTCGAGATTATCGCGATTTTATCAAGCAACTGGTGCAGTTAGGCGATATCATGCAAAAACGGTTCTTCATTGTGGTTCCTTATAACCCTGGCGCGACCACAGGCCAACAGCAAAAAAGTTTTTTACAACGTGTCGCTTCGCTCTTGTCGCCTACGTCCTTAATCCAATTATCCGAAGAGCGCTTCCAGAAACAGCGCTTTGACCTCAGCTTACGAGTCAATCAAGTCATTAGCGGCCTAGGCTCGATGTCGCTCTCCGGGGTTCAGTTGGATACGCAGGGCTTAATTGAGCTGTACTACACGGTCTATAATCCAGAGCTCTACGATACGCAGCGTCTCGCAGATGTAAGCCAGCTTCAGATTGAGGATTTATAAGCCAATACTGACGATTCACGTTTTACGATTCACGACTATGGCCTTTCAACCCAAAGAAGAAAAAACATTTGATCCCTCCGTCATCACCAAAGGCGGAGTCGGGTTGACGCGTGGGCCATCCAAAGAGGCGCTCCGTCAGCAACAAGAAGAGCAACGGGTCGCGCTGGAAGAAGAGCGTATCTACCGTAAAGGGGTTGTTGGCATTAAGGATTTGATTGCGCCTTCCTCCATGAAGGTCGAGCCGTCCTTCTTACGTCTTGGTGATGTCTTTTGCCGCACCTTATTCGTTGTCACCTACCCCCGCTACGTCACCGTTGGTTGGGCTTCACCCCTTATTAACTTGAGTGCGCAGTTAGATATCGCGATGTTTTTCTATCCGATGAAGGCCGATATCGTGCTTAAACAGCTCAAGCGTAAAGTTGGTGTCCTCGAAGCCCAAATCTCGACCGATGCCGAAGCTGGCAAAGCCCGCGACCCACAGTCTGAAACGGCTTTACGCGATATCGAGCAACTGCGTGATGATTTGACCCAAGGCATTGAGCACTTTTTTCAATTTGCCTTCTATTGCACCTTTTATTCTACGAATAAAGATGAATTAGAGCGTGTCACATCGCACGTCGAAACAACCTTTGCCTCAATGTTGATCTACACCCGTCGTGCCTATTTTCAAGCCGAACAAGGGTTCAATTCGACGATGCCGATTGGTAATGACGAGTTGCAGATCACGTTCAACATGAGTACGTCGCCGATCGCGTCCTCATTTCCCTTCACCTCTGCCGAGCTTTCGAGTGATAACGGTATTTTATACGGCATCAATCGCCATAATAATTCACTCATCTTGTTCGATCGTTTCTCGTTACAGAATGCGAACGCCGTCATTTTCGCGACCTCTGGTGCCGGAAAAAGTTATACCGTCAAACTCGAAATCATCCGTTCACTCATGCTGGGCATTGATGTCATCGTCATCGACCCAGAGATGGAGTACAAACATCTTTCAGACACGGTCGGGGGCACCTACGTCAACATTTCCTTGTCTTCAAAATCTAAAATCAACCCCTTCGACCTCCCTCGTCCCATGGGCGAAACCTTCTCCGTCGAAGATATTATCCGTAGCGCCGTTATCACCTTAAAAGGCTTGTTACGCTTGATGCTGGGCAAGATCACCACCACGGAAGACTCCATCCTGGACCGTGCCTTATTAGAAACCTACGCCAAAAAAGATATCGTCGCCGGCTCAGATATCTCCAACGTCGAACCACCAATTTTGCAAGATTTCCAAGAGATTTTAGAAGGGATGGAAGGCACAGCCGAACTCATTGTCAAATTACGTAAATATACCGAAGGCACCTTCTCCGGTCTTCTCAATTCACCGACTACGGTCAAGATGAGCAACCAGCTCGTCATTTTCTCCGTCCGTGATTTGGAAGATGAGTTGCGTCCCATGGCGATCTACACGATCATCAACTATATTTGGAACGTCGTTCGTTCCGAGCGTAAAAAACGTATCCTCGTCATCGACGAAGCTTGGTGGCTCATGCAAGCCGAAGATTCTGCCAAGTTTATCTTCGCCCTCGTCAAACGGTGTCGTAAATATTACCTCGGGATTACAACAATCACCCAAGACGTCAACGACTTCTTAACCTCTCCCTACGGACAAGCGATCGTGACCAACAGCTCCATGCAGCTCCTCCTTAAACAATCACCTGCGTCAATTGATCTCATCGCTCGCACCTTCCTCCTCACCCAATCGGAAAAATACCTGCTCCTCGAATCCGGAGTGGGGGAGGGCATCTTCTTCGCCGGTGCCAAGCACGCCGCCATCCAAGTCGTCGCCTCCTACACCGAAGACCAAGTCGTGACAACCAATCCTCAACAGCTCTTGCAGATCGAAGCCGCCAAGAAAGAGCGCGAGGCCGCGGGGTAAGAACATGAATCACATAACACGCAACATGTAACATCAGTCCCTATGTCTAAACGCACCCTTGCCATTCTCCTCATCCTCGTTGGCCTCATCGCTATCGGAGGCGTCCTTTATTGGGCGTTTATCATTCCTGCCAAACAAGCCAATCCTGCGCCTGTTGTCATCCCGGAAGCGAATCCTGTGACAGAAGTGTCACCTGCTCCGGCTCCATCCCTCCCTCCTCCAACACCCACTCCTTCACCTGTCCCACGGACCGTCAGCACAGATGAACAAGAACAATTAGTCTTGCGTCAGCAGGCCATGGTCTTTGCCTCCCGCCAAGGATCCTATAGCAACAGTGATGGATTCGTGGCCTTAAACGATGTCTCCCTCTCGGTCAACGCCGCCGTCCGCGCCTTCTATCAAGGAGAGGTTCAGCGCCTCATCAAAGAACATCCACTCGCTGCAGGTGCATGGACGCAAACAACACGTTCTCTCTCAAGTCGCATCGCTTCTGAATTGCCATTGCAGGGAAAAACAGAGGCCACCGTCGTGGTACAAGCGCAGCAAGTGGTAGAAACATCGACAAAAGCGGCCGCCATTTCCTACCGTGAAATTCGCCTCACCTTCCGCCGCGAAGCCGGAGGCTGGATCGTCTCACGCGTCGAGTCCAATCCGTTAGCGCTCTAGTTGACAAATAGCCAAAAACATGGAACGGGGTGAGCATGCTCATCCCGTTTTCTGTAAAAGAATGGTTATTGGATATTTTTTATCCTCCGACCTGTATCACGTGCAAACAAGATGGTGCTTGGCTCTGCGAGGCCTGTTTAGAACATATCCCATTATTCGATGCACTTGATGATGAAATTACTTCGATCGGTCCCTACGCGAATCCTGTCTTGCGGAGCTTGCTCACACAATTAAAATACTGTTCCGCCTTCTGTCTCGCATCCGGCCTCCGAGAATTGGCTGCACGCTTTGCCTTCGCGCAACGAGGATTGTGGCCATGGATTCACGAGCCGACCGTATCTATTTGCGCCATCCCTTCCGACGCGCGCCGTATCCGTGAACGCGGCTTTGACCATATAAGAATCCTGCTTGAGATCGTCCATGCGGAGATTGTTCCGCAAGCAACCCTCATCGAAGGATTGGTACGTAGCAAGCACGTCGTCCAAAACGCCAGTCTTCCGGCCAATGCCCTACGCAAGAAGAATATCCAGGGTGTCTTTAAAGCCCCAAAACAGGTCCAAGGCGCCGTTCTCCTCATCGATGACATCTACACGACCGGAGCCACGTGGCACGAGGCGGCACGGGTCTTACAAGAAGCGGGGGCAAGTAAGGTGTATGGATTTGTGTTTGCGCGGAAGCATGAGAAGAAAGAACACAAAGATAAATAAAAGAAGCATCTTAAGGAAAATATTGTATTATTTATAAATAGAAGCACCCGGCCTGACGAAACGAGCGGGGAGCGGCGATAAGGCCGGGTGCTTCGTGTCGGGCGCGGGTGTAGAGAGGTACTCAGCCAGTGTAGCCGAGCATGTTGAGGTAGGCGGCGACGAGGACGAACCGCCACCTCACCCACACGTTGGCGGGGTCGTGGGCGCGGAGCGCTTCCTGGTCCGGAACGGTCCAGACGAGTTCGAACGCTTCTCGTCGGTTGACTTCGTCCGGAGTCTCAGCGTAGATCACGGCGATGCCACACGTGATGCCATTGAAGTGTTCCTCATGACGTGCGAGGAGCGTGTTGGGGGTGACCCCGAGCACGTCAGCGAGGTCGCTCAGCCGCACCCACTTGCTCCTGCGGTGCTCGGGGCGGAAGTCGCCGGAGCGGGAGGTGGTGTGCGGAGGCTGGGGCAGAAGAGGGAGCTTGGTGGTCATTCCGTGGTCATTGACCTCGGTCGCGAGATGTACCCACTGCCCATCCGTCGGGGACTGCCAGTCTTCGATCAATGCGAACGGGTCGTCACTCCAGTAGAGGCAGCGCCACACCCTGCAGTGATCGCCGCTGTTGAAGGAGCCGAGCACGAGCCTCTGCACCCCCTGACCGATGATGCGAACGTTGGTATCGCAGGGACGGTACTTGTAGCCCGTCGTCTCATCATCGGGGGGTCCGATGTCCTCCTGTTCGTCGACCCGCACCGCCCACGAGCCCGGCGGGATGGAGACGTGTTCGAAAACGCCGTCGATCAGTGCCTTCACGATCCACATGGAAAACCTCACGCGGTACCAGCTCTTGTTGGTCAGGGTACCGCCCCTGACGCAACACCGACGACGAGTTGTCTGACGGAAAAAGGGGGTATCAATCCACTTTTTTCGTAAGATAACGAGAGTTTATATCATAGATTAGGGGTATTTGTCAATCCAGAGAGCTCCTAAAAAAAACAATACCGCCCGACGCGTGAGCATCAAGGCGGGTGAAGAAGGAGAATGTGCGAGGCAGGTTTTAGACCGCTGCGAGGTCTCGGCTGTTTACCCGACGTCGGAGGAATGAGCGCTCAAGGAGCGAGAAGGAAAAGGGCGAGTTCGTCTTTCTTTAGGGTCCTAGACGAAGAGGACGGGTCAGCTGGTGCGGTCGGTGCGTGCGAGGCGGCGAGGCATCGAAGCTCGGATCGGGTTGGGCTTCAGGCGGCCAACCATCGCCGTTTGTCTTGGGGGCTGCAGGCGTAGCGTCTCAACGGGATGACGGCCGTGTCATTCCCGGGGCTGCCACGCGGGCTCGCCTCCGTGCGGTCGATGTCGTCGTACGATGTGTACTGGGCAAGGCGGGGCGGCGATTCGGAGCGTGCGTACGAGGCCGTGCCCGCGCGCGTCATGCTGACGGCGGCGCTCTCGATGGCGTCCGGCCTGAGTCGCAACAGGATGCGGTGACCAGGGACGCCCCAGACGCCGATGCGGGGATTGGTACCGCAGTGTTGGAGCGCCAGGGCGGTGAACGACTCGACGGTCATGTCGCTCGCGCTCCGATTGGCGGCGCGGCAGATGCCCGCGCGTCGGACGAGTGTGACACGTCGATCCTCGGATCGGCAGTAGAAGATGACGGGGGCGCGGCAGTCACCATCGGCCCCGGGGTTATCCTCGAGGACCTGGGCAAGCGTGACACGCGCGTTCGCGTTGAGGTGTCGGGTGAAGTACTCCATCCCGGCGGGCGTGTCGATCTGGGAATCCCGAAGGAAAGAGGTGCTGTGAAGGAGCTGGGTCAAGCCCTTGGCCGGAACCCGGCAGGCCGAGAGACCATTGCGGCGGTCGTCGATCGCCATGCAGCGCATCTCGCGCATCCGCGGTTGACGGTAGGTGCGGGTGGAGTTTCGGCGCGCGACCGTCCTTTGGACGACGCGAGGCGCCTCGGCTACGACCGCCGCAGCCGCGCTCCTCGCGGCCGCCTCGGCCACGAGCGTGGTGATGCGCTCGCGCGCCTCGCGCAGCAGCGTGCTGACGCTGTTGAGGGCGAGGCGCGCGGCCTCACGCTGGCGCGTGACCTCGGCGAGGTCGACGGCCGCCCGTTCGGAGCGGCTTGCCTCCTCGGTGGCGCGGATGACCCAGGAGCGGGCGCGCAGAGACGAACACGTGAAGGCGCTGATCGCCTGCACGCGCCGCCACTGGCACTCACCGCCGTTGTCGCCGTTGACGTAGCAGCGGGTGCAGGCACCCGTTGCCGAGTTGCAGGGGAGGGTCAGGTCGTGACCGTCCCACTCGTTGGCGTGGTTCTCCTTGCACCACGTCTGGTCTCCGCCGTCGGTGCAGGCCGTGGTGCACTCGAGCTCGGTGAGCTCGGCGCGTGCGCCCACGTCGCCTCTCTGCACGCGGGGAAGGAGGGTGTTTCGATCCGCGCGGATGCCGCGCAGGTTGCTGCGCGTGCCCTCCGACACGCGGATCAGACCCTCCAGTTGGGTGCCGTAGTCGGGGACGAACTGAATCGCCCCGTTCCGCACCACCGCCCTCGCGTTGCTCGCCTGCACGAGCTGCGCCGAAGCGCTCCCCGTCCAGCCGAGCCAGACGGCCACCGCGACCATCGCGGCGGCCAGAAACACTCTCGTTTTTTCCACGACACTATCCTCCTGAGGAGCCACGATGCTCCTCTGGTTTATCCCACACCGTTAGGGGGTGGGAGGTACAACTCAGCACATATAAAAAACCCTGTCAAGGTTAAAAAAGGGTAAGGAAGGTTACCTTATCCACAGGAAGAATGGTTAATGAAATCAAAGCTTATCTAAAAAGTATGAAAAAAGAGCTAAAATAAGATAAAATTTTGATAAAAAACTCGCAAGTCACGTGGCTCAACCAATCAGTGAAGGACGTATCCTTCTGCTTGGCGGAGCCACGTCGCTCGCGAGCGACACATCATACGGTACATGGCAGCACCACTAGTATCGTGGCGGAGCCATGCACCATATGGTGCATGGCGGAGAGGGCGGGATTCGAACCCGCGGTAACCTTGCGGCTACGCCGGATTTCAAGTCCGGTACATTCGACCACTCTGTCACCTCTCCATATGTTTTGCTGTAGCGACTCAATCTTCTCTTCTATGATGGGCAAATACTAACGGCTTTTACGCTACCTGTCGAGATAGAGGGGGTCGCTCCCACGTAATCTATATCTTTAAAACAAACAAGGCCACCAGGCCTTAGAGAGAGTGATAAAAGATCAGAGAGCGCGTTTGATGGGAAGTACTGCGAACGCATGCGCTGCGATCCGCAGAGCATGAACGCCGTTAAATCGATCGAATCGATGGCTGCCGTTGCAGATAGGGGGAGGCAGGCGCGCCCTCAATTCCTTGAGGAAAGGGGTAGCCTTATGGCTAAAGGCTCCGTCGAGGCGCAGGCACCACCCACGTTCGCCGTGATAGATCATCAGGTAGGGAGAAAGAGAGTTGTTATCCCCCTCTCCTTCCGCACGAATTTCCAGGATCAGAGCACCGCAGCTGTGAACCAGTACTTCGAATACGTGGTCGCCACGGTGGAACTCGAGCAGGATGCCCGGTTTTCCCCTGGCGGGTCGGGTGTAAGATTCGATGGAAAGCTGCTCGCCCTGAGGGAGAAGATTTGCCTCGGTGAGTGCGCTCGCCATGTCTTCGAGCCCAGGTACTTCACGATCTCTCATTGCCGTCCTCCGGGAGGGAATCTTACAGGCTTTCTTTCTCTCGTCAATAAAGAATTGCCTGTCTTTCAATCCTTTGCTACTATGCCACCGCGTTTTCAATATGGCTTAAAAACGCCCCTAAAACGGAGAGGTACCCAAGAGGCTGAAGGGGGGAGATTGCTAATCTCCTAGGGGTCTAAAAAGCCCGCGAGGGTTCGAATCCCTCCCTCTCCGCCATCGATAAACAGTGAGCGTTCTAAATCAACGCCCACTGTTTTTCGTTTATATATGCGGAGAAACGAATACTTGTTGAAGGAGTCGTTCGAGATCGTTGTTGTTTCTATTTTGTGTTGGTAGACACGTGGGAGACATTTTGGGTTCTGTCTGGGCTGGCTTGGGTTCCAAAAGTTTAATTGTCTCGCGCATGGTTTCCGGTGCCATATGAGCATAACGCTGTGTCATGTTTACGGTGGAGTGTCCTAAGAGGATTTGTACGGCTTGGAGCGTCGCGCCACGGTTCACGAGCTGGCTAGCGAACGTGTGACGTAGCGTATGCCAACCTATCGGGTCGATCCCTGCTTTCTTGCATGCGAGTTGGAGGTGAGAAAGAGAAGTCCAGTGTACGCACATCTTTCCGCGAAAGGTGAAGACTAAGCCCGACCCCGCTCTTATGGATTCAAGAGCCGCCAGCGCATCGACAGTTAGAGAGATATGTCTTATTCGTCCGTTCTTTGGTGTGCCTATGTCTTTTAAGACGGCACACCGTCGCACGGTTAAGAGCTTAAGGCCGAAATCAATATCTCCCCATTCAAGAGCACGTAGCTCGGAGAAGCGTAAGCCTGTTCTGGCCGCAATTAACAGCATGGTTCGCTGCATTGGTGTGGTGCTCGCGGCCAAGATCGCCTGAACTTCTACTTCGCCTAGATGACGAAAGCGTGGAGGCGTGGTTTTAAGCAGCTGAACCTTTGGCACGCGTTCAAGCTCCTCCCATTCCATCGCGGTGACTAAACATTTGCGTAGGACGGCTAAGCGGTTGTTAATCGTCTTGGCCGATATGCCACGCTGCAACTCTTGTGATTTATAACTTTCCACATCAACGGTTTTTATCTCACTCAATAGATGCTTGCCAAAGAACGGGAGAAGGCAGGCGTTGAGAATTTTACGCTTTGCTCTTTGTTCAGAGGGTTTATTGTTTACCATCACGTAGGCCGTCATCCACCGTTCAGAGAACGCGGCAAAAGTTGGGGCGCTCGGGGGAGTTTGTTGTTTGGGTTGAGCAAAGAGATGTTTGATGGTGCCTTTCTGTGATAAAGCCTGCCGCATAAGAACCTCCAACGCTTCTGCTGCTGCCTTGGTGTTGAGGGGAGAGCTTTTACGATAGCGTACGCCGTCTACTTGGAAGTCTGCTTGCCAACCTTTGCCCTTAGGCTTTCGGACTGCCATAGCGGGCGGGATCTTTTCGGTGTTGACTAAGATACTCAAGGACATCCGTTCTCTTGAATAGAATCTTGCGACAAGCGCGGTAAACTGGAATGGCACGCCTCGCTATGAGCCTGTAAACGCTTATAGGCGCTACGCGGAGGATGGTTGCTACCTCTTTGAGATTTAGGAAATCTAAATCAACTTCCAGCGTTTTTTGTGCTGTTTCTATCATATCAGGTGTCTTTTGTTGTCGAAGGGCGTTAGCCTGATGAGAGGTTGACTGCATGTTAGCGTCGATCATAGAAGATGGGAAGTGATGAGTAATGATTAAAAGGGAGTCACCTCTGTCTGTATTTTGGAACCTATAAGAAACTCTTTATATTCTGGTTTTAGCGAATACCACTTTGTATCACGTCCGGTATTTGGATCTTTTGCTTCCTCGACCACGACTAATCCCAGGACGGTCAATTCTTTCAAATACCGCCCAGCCGTCTTAGCGCTTTTATTGATACGTTCGCCGACTTCACGTGGAAAAAGATAGTTTGCCTTAAGTAACTCAGCCACAACCACCGCACGATCAATCGGCATACTAGAGATCGTAATCGCTTTTAAAGTTTCCAGTTCTTCGGCAGTAACCAGGGTTTTTCCACGCATAGCCGCAAGCACACGAGCCAGGGATCGTAGCTGGTTCAGAATACGCCACGGCTGTTCTATTTGTGGATTTGAAACTTCATAGTAATCAACTTTTTCAGTCTTTCCGTCTTCGTTTTTCTTCTCAAACGTCACTTCTTTTGTGACGACTGTACCGCGTGCGTGAGCGATGAAGTCAGCAGCTGTATTGATCCATGTTTGAATAGCGACTGTCTCCGGTTGAATATTAGGATAGAGCGCTGCGGCTTTTTCGCTCACTTGATGGCAGTAAGTCGAAACTATTTGCCGTGCCTGATTGATGCGTTCTTCACGATTCGTCGAGTCCCAGGCAATCACATGCCCTTGTTCAAGCATTTCAGGCGTAAGCTCAGGCAAACGGATGAAGAAAAATCTTCCACCCAGCTGATGCATATACGTGTGATGCTTGCTCAGAATGGCAGGCGTGATGCACGTAGCCATGGAAAACTGCGAGTAATAACGAACGTCTCCCCGTGTTGCTGTAAACTTTTCAAACTTACCATCAAAGATACTGGTTAGGTCGCCAAGTATCTTTTTGATCGTGTCTTCTTTGAGAGAGAAGAGTGTCGTGAGATCTTTAATGACGAGACATTTACCATCTAGTAGGGGTAATAGGTCCTCTGGTTCGGAACCGTCCGCCTTAACATAGCCCGACGCGAACGCGTTCTCAGTGAGCGTATCTAAGCTATAAATCTCTGGTAGATCAATCAGGCGAACTAATTCTGTCTTGAAAGAAGAGGGAGCACCGACAAGCATTAACCAAATAGGTGGGGTCGTCCGCAGCTTTGCGGCAATATAGGTAGCGACGACAAGATCAAATACACTCGAGTCAACAATGCCAATTTTCGAAATCGCAGCTATAGCCTCTGGGGAGTTTATGTCCCTATCAAGTAACTCCGTCCTCTCTTGATTCTTTTTTGAATCTTCAGCGACAGCCTCCAGCATCTGCCTAGCTTTATGATACGCTTTATGAAATGGTCTCAGATCACTCTTTTTAAAGCCAAAATATTCTTTAAGCTTGTTATCAATGAAGAGCGAGGCGGTAATTTCATCCTCCTGTGCTAGCGCATCCCATACAGGGCGTAAACGGGCTGAAAGGGCTGCATGGGGAGTTTCAGCGGGGATCAAGAACAATAAAGCTTCAGCGGGATTAGGCGGCTCCATCTGGCCTTCAAGACGCGACAACTCAGATTCAAGTTTCTCATTTTTATTACTCATATGTGGGTGCCAGATATTTAATAGTTTCGACGAAGCCAAGGTTGTGAAGTTTTTTGGTTAAACTGATTACATCTCCATGCTCTTGGCAACCATAACAGTGAAAAGTGTTCGTTTGCGGGTATAGATAGAAGCTTGGAGTCCGTTCGTCGTGATACGGACACAAAGTCCTATAGGTACCCCCACATTTTTTTATGTTTTGAAGATGGAACTCAGCGATCTGAAGAATCGGATATTCTTTAGCTCGGGCAATTTGTTCTTGGTTTACGCCGCTTCGTGATGGTTTTATCTTTATCGGCAGATACCGTTTGAGACGAAATGTCTCACGTCTGAAATCAACCAGATCACTAACATCAAAGACCTTAAGCACTTCACGAACGAACCAGCCGTCTTTAATACACTGAGAACGACGTATACTAATTGCTATCGCTGACTCAAGTTTGGTGACATACGATTCTAGCTCTCTGAGCCTTGGGAGGATGTAGCCGGTACGAGCCTCGGGAAAAATTGTTATTAAATCAGTTGGGGTGGGGCTTATGTATTGATGTACTGGATATGCGCTGCTATCATTAAACATAGATTTAGACTGGTGTGAGTGAGATCCGTGGTCGCGAGCCACGGGTTTTTGTTGTGTGCACTTTGAAACGATAACAAAACAGACCAGAGAAACTGGTCGGGTCATGTCGTGGCTATGCTTAGCTAATCTTTTATTCTGTTAGGGTTTTATTTGGGTTTCATTAAGGTCTATATTCGCGATAGCGATCTGTCCTCTTGGAGTTCTAAATATAGGGAAACCGAATATCCACTTTGTTTTTTTATTCACCTCAAGGGCTGCTGTACTCAGTTTAACAGAACTACCTTCCTCTGGATCATCTCCCGTTTCTTCACAGAGCTTTTCTACGTCCACAAACTCCCCAGATGAATATAATTCAAACATGTATTTGCAGACGGAATATTGGAAAGTATTTGGGGAGATCTTGCATTCTTTTTGATCAAAAATAAGACAGCTCCTATTAGGATCAAATCTTACGCCCAGCCGTGTTCCCGCTTGGCGATACTTTTCCTCACTTGCCAGCATAACCCACAGCTCACCCATCGCTACCATCTGTGCCATTGAATTGACGTATAAAATACGATCCTGATCATCCAAACCGAAACCATACGACGGAATATACTCTCTAGCCTTCAAATCCTCTAATAATGGTTTCAATTTCGCTTCAACCATTGACTCCGTTATGCCGGTCTCGTCACGGTATGCGAACTTTTTTAAATTGATTGGCAAGGAAATATCCTCGTGAGGATACACGTCCCCTTGGTCATTCTTCCTTTCATAATCCTCATCAATATCAATGAGTGCCTTAGTTACCCAGAGCAATTGTTTAAGATCCGTGTTAGCCAATCCGTTAATTTCGCTTTGGGTAAAGGCCGAACTTAAAACAGGCCACATTTCAAGCTCTCTTTTTTGGAGATACTCTATCTCATCCGAAGTGGCGCTTTTGTACTTCGTATAGTCCGTCCTATATCTCATATACTCTTTCGTTGACTTTTTACATCAATAGCAGCATATTGTCACTGTCGAGATTCAAACAATAGACTCTTTTGAGCCGATATTTGGCTTATCAGGAGGTGGTGGCGCGCCCTAACGGGCACTCCTGATAAAACAAGCGGCATGACCTCCGGGTCTGTTGTTTGGGTCTCGACACCTCAGGGGTGTCCTTTTTGTTTATCTTTAACTTTTTATGCTCAATTCTTATAGGGAAGACATCAAACTTAGAGAATCCTTTTCTTTTTTCTTGGTGAAGCTTGAGGCCGGGAACGTTCTTAAAGAGTTTATTGAAGAAATCGAAAAAAGAGCTCTAACTCAATCAAAGCCCTATAATATCAAAGTCTGTAGAGAATTTTTTCTATCAAAGATTCACACGAGAGCCAGTTTGGCAAACAAGTTTCTAAACTACTGGAATGACCATAGCGCTTTTAATAACCACTTGGCATCTTTTTCTGACTTCTTAAAAGACTCAAGCAAGTACGCAAACATTGAAGGCTTATTTCAGTCCGATGACTATGTGACGGCAAAACCAAAATATGACAGCATAAAAAAATTTGCTGAGGACCGTATCGAGACCTTGGGGGATGCCATTTTTTGGATAGAAGTCATGGCGCACCCAAAACTTTTCCACTGGAAAGAAATTCCTTATAGAGGAGGATTTAGATTTATGGATTCATCCCCTAGATCCTACTGGGTGGCGGGGTATTTTCAAGATCAGGCGTTAGACGCAATCAACGTCTTGATTGATAAAAAGTTGCCTATACTAGAGAAGTACTCCGCTCAGCCATAAACTTATTTACGAACCCATAATGATCATTTCATTTACGATCTCTCTCAAAGCTCGTTTAACCTTATCACTTTTTATCACCTTTCCACCTCCGCCGGTGACACTTGCGGGGCTGTATCCAGCTGCACGGATAAGTGAGGAATTGCTTGCTAAGGGATTTATTACCCTTAATGCTACCAAACGTTTTTGACGGGGAGTTAGGCGATCAAGAGCTGGGTGAATCATCACTAATGATAAGTTCATATTACTTAAGCTTATCTCATTTTAAAACGAAAAACAGCTAGAACACCAACATTTAATCCCAGATAAGAGTTTATCCACACCTATCCCTTAGTGACATAAGAAATGCTTGTTTGTTTTTACTACCTATCGTAAAGTATCGCTGCTTCTAATTTGCCGTTGTGAAGATCCTTATTCGCTGGATTTTATTGATCTTTGTCATGCTAATGGCTATATTTAACTATGAGGCATTTACAGAAGTACTTGAGAAACTCCTTATTCCACTCAATAACTACGCTCATTCCATCGGTTACATGTTCGATCTGAAAGAACAGGTTTTATTGATTGTTGAGAAGTGTATGCCAGTCTTTGCGGTCTGGATGTTCCTCACTGAGCTTTCAAAGAAGAACTTTAGAGACAAGATGCAGTCTCTTTACGGCACGATTACTAATTGGCAACTAATACTCTGTTCGGTTGCGTTGCCGCTGCTTCTGTTTTGTCAAAATAGATTTCTAGCGCATTTATCATTGCATGAGTTATTTAAAGAAAAAGAATAATTAATATGGGAGATAACGAGAACGTTACAGTGAAGCAGATTTGGCTAGGAATCCTTTTGGTAATCCTTTTTATTGTTGGATATACTGGAGCTGATTATTTACTCTTAAGGCGTAAAGATATTCCAGTTAATCCACCCACCAACACGATAAGTTCTGTTGATATTGAGGTGGCAACTAGCACAATTAACCCTGAACAGGGACAAATCATTTCCGCGCCCCTCACTGACTGGAAAATATTCGATTCGTATAAAAAAACTACTATTTATCCAAAAGGGGTTGAGACCCCTTCTGACTATTTGCAAAATGCTGGCCAAGCTTTAAGCAACGCAGGAAGAAGGGTTGAAATTATTGGCTCTCTTGAGGATGCCTATATTTATATTAAAGCTGGAGCGAACGATCAAAGAGCTAATTTTACAGCAATTGATCCAAGATACGATGGTATTTGGTTTTACAGAAAAGATGGCCAATTTAATGGCGGCCTCTTGGATTTGAGCCAATCACGACGTGGCGAACCGACACAATATACTGAGCTATTATATAATCTCAAAGACGTACCACTCGCCTTAAATAATGTAGCGTATCGAAAGAATGACTTTACTCCCACAGATATTCTTAGTCAGCTAAAAACCAATGACTATCTTGCTGCCCTTGTGTCAACCGCGAGATACGGACGAATTATGAATCTCGATATTGGTTATAAATGTGCCGTGACCACACCTGACTGTGCGGTAAGAGTAACGACGAAATAAATATGGGCAATAACCAATTTTTAGCCACCTTAAAACTTATCATTACCGCGCAATCACCCCAAGCAAAGAAGCTGAGCCCAACCTGCCGCCGTTCCAGATAATCTTACGCAATAAGACTCAACACAATTTCTAAAAAATGGTGCGCGCATATTTGAGCTGGTGAATCTTCTACCTCTGTCGGAGTCCCATCCATGAAGGTGGGTGAAATGATATCCACCCACCCCCGTCTATCCGTAACTACAGCCTCTCATCGGCTGACACCTGGTAGACATTAAGAAGTTAGTTATTGAGGCCACTCGTCTAGCTAAGATAAGTGGCTTTGCGTCATTTAGGGTTTAATCGTCGATCTCTCTTATCCTTCTCTATTCCGATCTTCTCCCCTGTATTACCCCCTTAACAGGTTCGAATCCCTCCCTCTCCGCCATCAATAAAGCTGCAGAAGGCTTCACCGCGACTGCGGCTTTTTTGTATGGTTGAGTGGTAGGTTGAACGCTGTCGCAAAGACGAGATTGATCGGAGCTGTCGGAATGTCACGTTGACCACCGGTTGCCCAAACTTTGGACGGCTGTTGAGGCTCCAAAGGCTCGATCGTATCGCATAGCGTTTCCAGAGCCAGATGCGCGTAGCGAAGTGTCATCGTAAGCGTGGAATGGTCGAGTAGATTCTTGATCGCTTGCACGGATGCGCCGGCACACCTGATAGACTGGCAGCGCGCGGCGCTCGATGAGGCGATATACCGTCAGGCGAGAAACGCCAAGTATCTCCACCAAACCATCGGTTGAGAGCAATGCTCCGATCCCGGGAGGTGAGATGGTTTGGGTCATATTGGATTGTGAATGAGCGATCAGTTGGTCGTGTTGATCCTTCTTGGCAAGGCATGTTGACCATAGCTTAGGCTAAAAATTAATGAAGTATCAAAGCGTGAAATCGCTTACGAACAGAATATTTCAGGGTGTACCGGAAATAGTCGGGTTATCCTCGGATGGGATGGAAGTGTTAGGATTGTTAGTGGAACTTTCTTCTCGGATTTTTGGAGCGCTTCGTCCGTGCTTGTCTCATCAGGCATGTGCCTGCCGATTCCATTTGATGGACTTCCTTCTTTCAAAACCGGTGTAGGAATGTCTGTAGCGTCAGGAGTTTTAGATGTACATAGATGGATTGGTGCATCGGGTGCCGGCTGTTCATCGCTTTTTAGATTCGTCGATAGCGACAAATTATTCCTATTGCAATGATCAGGCCACCATTCCTGAATTCTGCTCTTCTGTAACAAAAAGCCATTCGTGGGCGGAACACCGCTCAATCTCTTTTTTTACCAATCCAAGATCTATCAAACGCTTAATAGCTGGTCGTCGTTGTCACGGGCTTAGTCCGGTCTCCGCCGACAGTCCAACGTGACTTTTATAGATCCATCCTTCCGGATCGTGCTATGAGCCGTCCCAGCAAATAAGAATCTCAAGGATCATTGCAGCCGCCTGCGAACCCAAAGCGAATCCAACCACAGGATAGTGCATCACGAATGATCCGATTTACGTTTTGCCAAAAGCATCTTCAATCTTCGTTAGCTTCATGACGCATAGGTTAACGAATGGCTTCTTGGAAAAGCGGGAGTTATCCCCAATGAGATTTAATGCGCTTTATTAGCGGGAATTGTCCACTTACACTTTCTATTCATTTTCTATATAATGCCTACATGCTTGGATTGATAACAAAAAAACAAAAAGAGGTGTTGGATTTTATTTCCAAATACACCTCTTCGCATGAATACGCTCCCTCTCTTGAGGAGATTGCTTCATATTTTGACTTAGCTTCAGTTTCTACAGCGCATCATCATGTGGAGGCACTAGAGGGACTAGGGTATCTCAAAAAAATAGATAATCATCCTAGAGCATTGGAGGTCGTCCAGAGAGAGACGGTTGCCGAGCCAGTAACGCAGAACATTAGCTTAAAATTTGATAGCAATAGAATTACTAAAACAGATATTCCGGTTAATCAAATAGTGCATGCCGACGTGATTGATTTTCTAAAAAAGATGCCGGGTGCCTCGGTTGATTTGATAGTAGCTGATCCGCCCTACAATCTTTCACAAGGCGGAAACTGGTCATGGTCTGGCGCGAAGAGCTTACAGGGGTTTGGTGGCAAATGGAGCAAGGTGATGGAAAATTGGGACAACATGCCCTTGCAGGATTACTTCTCTTTTACTCTCGCCTGGCTAACCGAGGCGAAACGAGTACTCAAGCCGTCTGGCTCGATCTGGATTTTTGGAACGTACCACAACACGGGAATTATAAATGTAGCCTTTCAGATTCTCGAGATTGAAATTATCAATGAGATCATTTGGTACAAGCGAAACGCATTTCCAAATCTCTCCGGCAGAAGGTTTACGGCAAGTCATGAAACTCTACTTTGGGGTCATGTAGGTGGAAAAAAGAGAAAATACTATTTCGATTACCCTGGATCAAAGACCTGGTTTGATTCCTCTGATCAAATAAAAAAACAGGATAAGCAAATGCGAACTGTTTGGGATATTCCGAACAACAAAGAGAGAAGGGAGTTGCAGTTTGGGAAGCATCCAACTCAAAAGCCGCTAAGCATCTGTAAACGGATCATCTCGTTGAGCTCAAAAGAGAACGAGTTGGTGGTTTCACCATTTGCAGGGGTTGGTTCTGAGTGTTTGGCAGCAGCAGAGCTGAATCGAAGATATATCGGCATCGAGCTAGATGAGGCTTATGTAGATATCGCAAAGAAGCGTCTCGACAATGCTCAGAAAGTGAGAAAGCTATTTTAACTTATGACCATCATTCAACCAGTTATCAAGTGGAGCGGAAGCAAAAGATCTCAAGCACGTGAGATCATTGCTTTCTTCCCTAAAGACATAGATACCTACTATGAACCATTTCTAGGAGGTGGTTCTATTTTAGGAAATCTTGACCCAAAAAAAGCTGTTTGCGGCGATGTTTGTGAGTCCTTGATCCAACTCTGGAATACAGTGAAACAAGATCCTCAGACGGTGGCGGATGAATATGATAAACGCTGGAAAACGTTACAAGATAAAGGGCATTTATACTATTATGATGTTAGAGATTCTTTTAATCAAACAAAGTCGCCGCATGACCTATTATTTCTTACAAGAACGTGTGTAAATGGATTGATTCGATTTAACAGACAAGGTGAGTTTAACAATTCGTTCCATCTTTCAAGAAAAGGAATGGTAAGCGAACGCTTGGGTAGAATCATCCACCAGTGGTCGACGATCATAAAGGGACATCGATTTGTCCATGCAAGTTATGTCGAGTCCACAAAAAAAGCTTCGGATGGAGATTTTATTTATCTTGACCCTCCGTATTTTCATACCAAGGGAAGATATTTTGGAACAATCGCATATGATGAGTTTCTTGAGTATCTAAAAGATCTTAATCAGCGCAACGTAAAATTCGCATTGTCCTTCGATGGACATCGTGGTGAAAAGTCCTACATGGTTGAGTTACCAAAAAATCTATATAAGAGACATGTCCTGCTTGAGTCAGGAAATTCAACCTTCAATAAAGTTCAAAATAAAAAAGTGGAGAGCGTTCTAGAATCTCTCTACCTAAACTATTAAGCCTGATACGTTTTTACTTGGAGCCACGAGCCGAATCTCGAAGCCAAGGTGACGATCTTTTCTTTCACAAGCTTTACATTTTTCGTAGCCATTACATGGATTGTCGTGACTTGATGGGTAGCGTCAAACTCAACCGCAAGCACAATATCGACCTCACCGTGCTTCAGAGCTCTATGCAGACAGGCTTCATCCGTATATCGAATCGCCGCACCTGAGATGATGTTAAATTCATTAATGAGTTGTAAACCTTGGAAAAACCAAGATGAAAGGCGATTTTTCCGACTAATAATCGGAGGCTTCTCAATCAACTTTTTTACATAGTACACCAGTCGTTTGCCTATTTTCTCCTCAAGCGTAGCAACGGTATCTTTTGATTCCAAGGCGAGTAAAACTTCGCCCTTCATGAACTGAATGAGATGATCCGGACGCTTTGCCATTTCTCCAGACACTCGAGGCAAGGAGGTCCATCTAAATTCGAGCTGTCCTTTGAAATCATATAGAGATACGCCGCTCCAATCGCCTCCGGGTGGATTGCATAATCCTTCAAAGACACACTCATTAACAGAGTTTGAAAAAATGAGGTGTATCACCGAATCGACATCGTGTTCCCCAAAGGACGGTGTTAGGCTTGCCAGGGGTAACTGCTCTTCCTCGTGAGATTCTTCCATTCCTTCCAAAACAAATCCGACGTTTCCCATTTTTCTACTCGTTGGACTATCAATAAGTACAGCGTCACTAAGTTTTAAAACTGATTCCCATAAACCGTTTGTTCTTGCTAACTCAAACATATCGGTCTGGAATCTTTTCCAGGCACTCTCTTTTCCAGGACCGTAGATGATAGAAAGAACATCTACATTTTTTCTACCAAAAACCATTCTCGCCAATGGAACTAGGCCACGATCTGGCCGAGAATCATCACCACGAGGCTTGAAGCCAGCGATCCATACACAAACTAAGGGATGTTCTCCATTCTTTACCCAAGTAACGAATGATTCGCTAACTCTTTTGCTATAGATCTTTTCAATCGCAGCTCCTAGTTCTCGTCGACTCTGTGAACCCAGGACACAGAGCGGCATGTCTTTGGATCCAGCCGCAACAGCACCAGCCCTGGTGACCTTCTTGAGAAGATTCTTGAAAGATGCATTCAGAGACCCTATGCCGGTCTTCTTATGCCATGGCATCTTTCTATCTAATAGCCAGATAGCTTTCTTTTCTCCAGTATTTTCTTGATCCAATGTACGCCACTCGTCCGGTTCTAACACGTCGTTCTTCTTTCGAAGACTCGAAAGAATCGCTAAAGCTTGTCGAGCCTTCTGATGCAGAACCTTAATATTTTCAGAAGAGTCTTCATCGGTAAAAATAGCTTTAATCACTTTTAACGCCTCTCCTTTACCAAAGGCATCAGCGAACCTTTTCGTGTTCTCGGATGAGATTGTTGGGCTCGGCATGAAGATGGGCAACGCCATCGTTTGTTCAACCACTCCGAGTGTTAAATATCCATACGGTATTAATGGATTAGGGAAGCGTGGAGCTTTGATTTTTCTGTCCTCGTCTAACTCCAAGCCCCCAATTTCCGCGAAATACAAATAAGGTATTTTTGCGTAAGCCATGGCCAGCGCCCTGCCACATCTTTGCCATGCATTATTCCCGGCGGGCAGAGCGCCGCAGAATTCAAAAGCGATCAACAAAACTTCTTCATAGTCATCATCAGTGGATTTGACTTGAGTGATAATGGCATCCGTAGCCTCTCTTAAAACACCTCCTCTATGGGCTATGTGTTTTTGGATATCAACACTCCATCGACCGTATCCTGGAAGGAGTCTGATCAAGATGTTTCCTGCAGGAATAGGCACTTCGTATAGAGGCGCATATGCTGGACCGTCTGCAATTTTCGGTTCTACGCCGAAGGCCTCGCAAACTAGCTTTAGGGCCGTCTCACATTCAAGAATGTTGTCTCCGTGAATACGAAAATTTTCTGGGATTTCTGACTTGGCCATAGACGGAGTTCAGTATATAGAAACTACGTCCATCAGGCTATCCTTGGCTCAATCGGGGATTTCATTATTTTCAACGATAAATTTTGCTCGTTCGTAGAGCTCATCGAACGTGAGAAGATCGGGATTGTGAAGATTCCGTCTAAAGAGCTCGAAAGATGTCCGCTTGGCGTGGCTATCAAGTTCATTGCTATTACCCACGACAAGGATAGCCTTGGGCTCTACAGTATATGTATTCTTTAGGTGCTCAAGATTTTCTTCTTGTCGAGACCCAGACACATCCCAGGTGCGACAATTATTCTGCAATTGCGATACACCTCCAACTATCTCATCGGATACCCGCCAGGAGCCATTGCGATACTCATCCTTGAGTAAGGGCGTTTGTGGTTTTTTTATCTCGACAAGAACTGTAAATCGAACAGCGGCCTCCGTTGTTTGAAGAAAGTCGCCCTCTTGCCCACCCGTTCCTTGGATATTCTTGGCTCCATAATGGGGCTGTCCTTCAATTGCTGGTTTTAGAAACTGGTACCTTAGACCATATCCAAAAATCCATGGATTTGTTTCAAAAAACTTCTGCCAATAACTTTCCGGAAACTCTTGCTTTAACGATGCTTGAAATTCCTTAAGAGTCCCTTTTCGCTCTTGCTGAATTTTGATAGCAGCTAATTTGGAAATGAGTTCCGGATGTTTTTCATCCAAAAGTTGAAGCATCTCCGAAGGATATTGGTCCGAAATCAATTTTCTGACCTTGTCTGCCTGTGCCGAATCAATCTTTTGCACCTCAATGATTTTTTGTCCGAACTGAACTCCGTATTCTGAGCTGATAGCCTGTAACGATTGTAGCTCGGTAAACAGCTTAAGTGTGGCTTCGCTATTCAGATCAAGACGCACGCCTTCACCAGCTTTCAATGCACTTAGATTGATCGCTGCAGCGTCTTCCCATTGGTCAGAGGTCTTTTTTCGTTGGTGAACCAACGCCACCTTGAAGCCAGCAAGGGGATTTTTTGGATTCTCAACCACCGTTGCTCGTAAAATTTTGCGCGTCATGCCAGTTTCTTGGATGACACGGTCATTGACTCTCATCGAGCTAGATGAAGTACTGGTGAGCTGATAGGTTTCTTCGTCCATAAAAGTACTTCTAGCTTATTTGAAGATACTAGAGCTGACAAATTTCTGTTTTCGATTACGAAAATTCAAAACTTGAAATTAACGATATGCAGGGTATGCTGCAGTTATTCGACGAGCAGTCCTAAGATAACACAACGTTCCAAATTCCAGGTTATTAACCTAGAAACGTAAAATTTGGCTAAAATGGAAAAACTTTGCGTGAATGGATGACATTTTCAGTACTTCATTCACTAATCTTGAATAGCCAGAACCGCGTACGAAAACCCAAAAACCCAAAACACAAATAGAAACTGGTTGAATATTTGGCTCAACGTAGATGTGAAATGGGTGCAAAATATGTCTATTCCCCTGTAGGGGTATAGACAGTGCATTGCAATTAATTCCATCTTGGAGAATGATTGAAAATATATGCCTACAACCGAAACTTGCTACAAGTGCAAAAAGTGCGGCGATGAGATGCCGGCAAATACCAAGAAGAATCTCACGACCTGCAAATGCGGCGCATTGTTCGTGGACGGGTGCGAGGAATACGTCCGTGTTATAGGCGATCAAGAAGATTGGGCACAATGGGAAGCAGCGGGAGCTGCAGATGTCGCGAAGCACCTGCCTCCACTAACCGACGCGGAGGCGGCGCATTATAAAAACTTAAAGGACTAACACAAAACCCCTCTCACAAGGGGCTTTGCATGCCTTCCCAATCAGTTGCCCACCGGTTACCCATGTTAAATGTTTTAGAGATTTTTCCTGCTATTTTGCGAGTGTTCACGTTCTTATCGCGTCTTGTCGTCGTTGCCAGCTTCTTCGGGGTGTTGAGCCTTGGGCTGCGCCCGACGTAGCTTTAGCGAAGTCGGGTTCGAATCCCTCCCTCTCCGCCACGTCGCTCGCGAGCGACGTGGCTCCGCCATGACAAAAGCTGCAGCACGTTTCACGACGACTGCGGCTTTTTTGTATGGTATTAACGCGGTAACGATCATTCTTTGTGAAAGACGGGAATGGGTTGACGGGGCTGAGGCGTTAAACTGAGAGAGGTGTTGAAACTCTTTTCAGATCGCCCAATACCAGCTATGTTGGCGGGAGATGAAAAACTACTACCGCATCATGCTGGGTCGAAAGAGTGCCTGCGCGGACGAAGCGTATAAGGGCAGTTTTATTGGTGCTGATTTTGGTATCAATGAAGATCTAAGCCAGCAATTACCCGACAGCTGGCGCGACTTTAACAAGAAGTTCATTCCAAAATACATTGACCTCAACCCAGGCAAATCAAAAATCTCTGCGGGTCTGGCGTGTGGGATGCTTTGGACGATCACAAAAGGCATACAGGTCAGCGACGTGGTTATTTGTCCTGATGGGAAGGGTAGCTATTACGCTGGCGAAGTGATGAGCGAGTATGAATACCATAAAGGCGGGATCCTTCCGCATCGTCGCCGCGTCCGTTGGTTATCTCGCATGATTTCAAGAGAAGAGATAAGTGAGTCGTTAAGGAATTCAGCCGGATCCATTGGAACCGTGAGCAACGTCACCAAATACGCAGATGAACTCGAGAAGTTGCTTTCTGGCAGTCGTCCACCGGGCATCATCGCTACGGACGAGAGCATCGAAGACCCAAGCGTCTTTGCGCTCGAAAAGCATCTCGAAGATTTTTTGGTGCAAAACTGGAAATCAACTGAACTGGGAAAGACTTACGATATCTACGAAGAAGAAGGCGAGATGGTGGGTCAGCAGTATCCGAGCGATACTGGTCCGATCGATATTCTTGCGATCTCAAAAGATAAGAGCGTACTCATGGTCGTCGAGTTAAAGAAAGGTCGCGTAAGCGATATGGTAGTTGGCCAGATTCAACGCTACATGGGCTATGTGAAGGATGAGCTCGCCGAGCCCAATCAGACCGTCAGAGGTGTGATTATCGCCTTTGAGGACGATGTCCGCATCCATCGAGCGCTATCCGTCGCGCAGAATATCGAGTTTTATACCTATAAGATCCAATTTAAACTCGAAAAGAAAGCCAAGTAATGTATCACCCCATAAAACACAAGACCGCGCAAGGATTTGCACGGAAGCAAACAGGCGCGGCGAGAGAAGGGGGAGGAAATGCGGAAAATGGAAGATGAGAGTGTCTGGTTCAGCGTACGGGCTTCGGCTCTGGCTCCGAGCGTTCGCCGCCCAGGAGGAAGGCATGGACGTACGTCTGACCGGAATCGTCTCGCGTACTTCTGTGAACCGTCCCCAGTTGTAGTCTGCCGTTCGCTACCCTGCGAAGGGTCGGTAGGAGCTCCTTTGAGCTATCCCACGTGGTGCCGCCGCAGACGAAGGTGGCGGGGCTGCCAGGCGGCAGAATCGTCGGATCGCTCATGACGAGGGCGAGAGCTGCGATGATGTCGATCGGAGCCATGGGCTCGATCTTTGCGGCGAGCTCGCGAGCTTCGATCGCATCGAGTGCGTTGACCACGGGTGTGAAGTACACCGACACCCAGGCGGCATCGTTCACCTCTTGTGTCGCGTGTCGATACACGGCCCCCGTGGCCTCATCCAGCTGGGGGAAAAGGTCGGGAGGGTCAGTCAGGTGTTCGAGGCTGTGGGGCGCTTGATGGGCCGCGGACAGGGCTCTCGCGACCCCGTCCCTGGCAAACGCCACCGGGAGACCAGACCGAAGAAGGAAGAGGTTCCTCACCGGAACCGGGAGGATCCCTCCCGCCGCCACGACGTTAGGGGTATCGATCCACCGAAGACGATCGCTCGCGATCCGACGCAGGTCTTCGTCTCCCATCCCGTCTACGAGAAGGGAACCGGGAAATGTGCGATAGAGTCCAGCGTAGCGATCCTCCGGAGACCTCGGCCGCCACGTTTCGGGCAGCCAAGGCAGGAACGGGTGCCGCTTGTGCGGTCCCGTATCCGGGGTTGCGTCCGTGGTCATGGCGCACTCCTTGTTGCCGTTTGCGCACGTCTCTTCTCAGAGCATCTGAGGATAGAGTCGCACGCTTCTGAAGACGGCATATCTAGAGCCTGTTAGGAGCTTTAGATATCCTGTATCCAAAAAGTGGTAATTACAAAAACCTAGAGGGTTTTTGTCCGTCTGTCAAGCGGTGTCCATCCGCGAGAAAGGCTCCCTTCACCAAAAAGAGAGAGCGAGGATTGACACCCCCAATCAAATAATATAAGGTGCGCACATTGTATTATTATGCCTACCAAGAAATCTCCATATAGCTTGAGCAAAATTGCTCAAAACATCAAAAAGCGCCGTTTAGCCATGGAGCTTTCCCGTGAAGAATTGGCGGAACGTGCCGTCGTCAATTACAACACCATCATCAAACTTGAATCTGGCGCCAACCATAATCCTACGATCAGCACCTTGGTTGGGATCGTCGGCGTGTTCAATATCAAGATTGAAGACTTGTTAAAATAGTCAGCCGAGCCAAACACGTAAAATGAGCCTTCCGGGCTCGTTTTTGTTATGATCCGTATATATGAACGAAACGACCTTTAGTCGTCGTGTGCATGCGATCGTGAAGGCCATTCCCAAAGGCTCTGTGCTCACCTACGGCCAAGTGGCAGCCGCCGCCGGAACACCGGGGGCTGCCCGTGCCGTGGGCTCCCTCATGAAGGCGAACCTCAACCCAGACATTCCCTGTCATCGCGTCGTGCGGTCTGATGGCAAGATAGGGGAGTATAATCGTGCCGGTGGGAGTCTGACAAAGTGGAAGCGCCTCCAAGACGAAGGCGTAGACATGAGTCGCCTGCACCTCTAAACTGAAGGTATCTATGTCTATCCCTGCTGTTGGTTCCAAAGCCCCCGCTTGGACACTTCTCGACCAAGACGGAAAAGAGCATTCCTCCTCCGATTATAAAGGGCAGTGGGTCGTACTCTACTTCTATCCAAAAGATGACACTCCGGGCTGCACCAAAGAAGCCTGCTCCTTTCGTGATCATTTCCCTAAGTTTAAAAAAATCCAAGCAACGGTTTTCGGGATTAGTATTGATCCACCTAAAAAGCACACGAAATTCATCGAGAAATTTCAACTACCCTTCACGCTCCTGTCTGACGAAGACAAAACCGTCGTCAACGCCTACGGCTTGTGGGCCAAGAAAAAATTCATGGGACGTGAATACATGGGGACCTTACGCATGAGCTTCATCATCAATCCCGAAGGCAAGATCGCCAAAGTATACGAGAAGGTAAAACCAGAAGCGCATGCGGAAGAAGTGTTGGCTGATCTTAAGGAGTTGCAAGGATAAAAGCTGCCTACCGTTCTTTGTTTTGTATGCATGACATGAGAGAGCATAAGAAGGCGGTTCCTCGAGAGGAAGACGGTGGCGTAACTCGTCGAGAAGAGCCTACATCACCAGAGGCTAAGGCCGCCTTCCGACAACGCACGGCTCTGTTAGAAGTATTCCAGCCAGAAAATATCAATGCCTGTCTGGCAGAGGTAGCGGCCAAAAAAGAACCTTTAGAATATCCAGAACGTGCCCTATGGGAAGCGGTAGAGGTCATGATGATGGACGAAGTTCTGCGTGATCGCTTGCTAGATAAGCAATCAAAAGGCGTTAAGCCAGCGGCAGAAGATCGTCGCGAGTACACACGTGTTATCTCGAAGTACCAAGTCCTTGTCCAGTTCGCCGACAGAGAATTCCATCCCGCGTACGCCACACAACAGGTCATTCCGTATGTAAAGATAGGAGATCTACGGATGCGACTCGCAGACATGCTCGCAAATTCAGAGTTCTACTTTCCAGGAGAGCCCGCTGCAGAGAAAGATCGGCGAGAGGCGTTTGAGCATTTGAAACGACAATTTGCCAAAGAAGTTCAGGAGGGGAAGAAAGCGGAATTAGCGGTGATCGGCCTCCTTCGTCATGGCTTGCAATGGATGTGGGGAGGTGTGCAAAAAGATAAGCAGTTTTTAAGGCCAGCTGTGCATGTAGAGTCTGCCATGCCAAGAGAAGATAAACTCCTACGCGAACGTATGGAGGGCCCAGGGGGTCAATTCCAGGGAGCCGATCTGATCATAAAATTGGACCACGTGGCACTTGTTAAAGCTCTTCAAATTAAAACCGGAGAATTCATTGATAAACCAGGCTTTGCGAACTTAGCGGCTTCACATTTGGTACAAGCCTTCCACAATCTTACGCAGGCAGATTTCATGACGGATAAGCGTTTGCATGACTATGGTCTCACAGACCAGCGCATGGAATATGCCGCCGCCATGTCTGATATTGTGCAAAATTGTGGTATGCATGAAGATGACCAGGCGCGCTTACGTCACCGCGTCATTGGCTATCCAGAGTTTCTGCGAAAAAAGCTCCTGCACAAAGATGCTCCGCCCCCTGGCTGGTCAGTCACCTTCAAAGATTTACAGGCCATGCTGAAGCAAAACAAACGCTTTCGAGATTTTGCTACCTTGCATGGGGTGCCGAGGGTCATCGATACAGCGATGTTTAGTGCCGTCTCAAATCTCATCCGTCAGCTTCGCTCTGAGCATGCGCATGAACCATTCTGGCAAGACTGGCCTCAGCCACCTAAAGTAAAAAAACCGAAACGCGACTTTGAATATGTCCCACCCTATGCCCGCATCTAACCAACTATTCTACACGAACCTTACCTCGCATAAACGGATGCTAAAGGACATCTTACGCATGCCCGAGGTATTTTGTGTGGTTCCGCCAGAGTGGCATGTGATTGTGACCGATATCCAGGGCTCTACCAAGGCTGTTGCCGAGGGTCGCCATCGTGATGTGAATACGATTGCCGCAAGTTGCGTGATCGCCTGCCTAAACATTGCAAAAAAGCTGGGGATCCAGATCCCATTTTTTTACGGTGGTGATGGTGCCACGCTCCTTGTCCCTCCTGACGCGCTTGCCCCTATGTTAGAGGCATTGCGCGCTTTACGACAAAACGTCGAGACGAGCTATCACCTTCCGTTACGCGTTGGTTCTATCCCCGTGTCAGAACTATATGCTCACGATAAAAGTCTCTGGTTAGCAAAGTGGTCCGTAGCACCAGGCTACGACCAAGCCATCTGTCTCGGCGATGGATTGAGCTACGCCGATAAACGCATCAAAGCCGAGATGGAAGCGGTGGCATCATCAGTACCTCAAGCAACTGTTGATTTGCAGGGTCTCACCTGTCGTTGGAGCGAAATCAAGCCACGCGATATGCAACGAGAGGTTGTCTGTTTGATGGTACAAGCTACATCCGTTGAGCAACAAGCAGAAACGTATGTTCGAGTACTTGATATTCTCGATGAGGTATACGGGACGTATGACGTTCGTCACCCGGTCGCAACTGAAGTCCTGTCTCCCAGCGTGAGTCCGCAAAATGCCTCCCGTAAAGGCAAATTACAGCAGGGACGCTTTAAGGTTGATTCTACGGTAGAAGAATGGCTGCGTTCACTGGGCAATGCCATCCTGTTTAAACTTGATCTTTCGCTGGGTAACTTTAACCCAAAACGGTACTTGCAAGAATTAATTGCCGCCACGGATACCCTTCATCTCGCAGGCACGCTCTTTACCCTCGTGGTAGGCACCTCGACGCAACGTGAACAATTACGGGCAAAACTTAGTGCGCTTGAGGAAGATGGGCGATTAATCTACGGTACTTCGTCCTGTCCCGCCTCTGTTATGACCTGTTACGTACAAAAATATGATCAAAACCACGTCCATTTTTTGGATGGAGCGGGGGGTGGATATACGCAAGCCTCAAAAGAGTTTAAGGCCAAGCTACGGACTCGCAACTAGGTTTTTCAGACGATTCTTAATAAATATGCTATAATCAAAAAATATTATCTAAACATTCTATGTCTTTAACCCCACGCAAATACCTTATCCCTTGTCTTGTCCTCGTCGTCTTGATGGGCGCAGGCTGCCGCGGCTCCGATCGCCGTTCCGAAGAACCTACCCCCGCCTATCCCTTTGGAGATGAGACTCCGGTGACCCCCGAAGTGGTGTCTGAGCGCACCCGCGAAGATTTAAGCGCCTGTGCCAACGAATACTACCCACTTCGTGCCGGATATTCTATCGAATATCGCACGGAAGGAGCGGACGGCCGTAACACCTCTCAGCTCAACGTCACTCAGGTAAGAGGAAATAAAATCACCCTTCAGAGCAGGATTAGTCGCCAAGACGCCCCTCCTCTTGAAACAGCTCTCGAATACGAATGTATAAATGGATCCTTGGTAGCACAAGGATATGTAGACGCCGTCTCCGTAACATCTGCCGATGGGACAGTGGCCAGAGGCGCGACCATTGAAACGCTTTCTTCAGAAGGTCAGTTTATGCCAGCGCGCGTCTCTGATGGGCAAACCTGGGGAGCTAAATACAACATAAGAATCACGCCCACCGATCGTCCTGATGTGTTGCAAGAACGTGCGGCCGCCGTGAAGGCAGAGGTAGCCATCAATCGTATCGCAATCGGAAAAGAGACGGTCACCGTTCCTGCGGGACGCTTTGAAGCCATGAAGATCGCAAGTAACACCTCATTTAACGGAAACTTGGCGTATACGGGGTATGAATGGTGGGTGAAGGGCAAGGGGATGGTAAAATCGGTGCAAGGTGCAGGCACGGGAGCAATCACGACCGAAGCCACATCAGTACGCACGTCTTCAAGATAAAACGGTCGTGCACCACAAAAAACAACGCATTTCTGCGTTGTTTTTTGTGGTGCACTCGAGACGATTCGAACGTCTGACCTCTTCCTCCGCAGGGAAGCGCTCTATCCAGCTGAGCTACGAGTGCTAGGAGCGAGGAACGCAAGGCACCGTGCCTTGTGATTCCCAGCGACGACGCACGCGCATGACCCGAAGGGGTATACGAGTGCCTCTGTTCTATCGAGCCTTTTCCGAAAACCCTCTAAAACCCTATATTCTTAAAAGCCGGCCTATAATATCAGAAACATACTCTCCACGCAAGTCGAGGTCTTCTTTAAGGTACGTTTTCAATTGTTGGCGTATTCCGACAGGATCTTGGTCACTTAAGGTGATGCGCAAACGAGGCGTTAAAACGTTCCGCGTTTCTACATATAAAATCTTAAGTAGAGGAGGTTGGTAGATGATTGAGAAGGTGTCCAAGTCTTGGTAGAGATGAAGCTTTCCATTGACTACAATCCCATTGTCTCCAATTTGTACGAGCATTGGTACAGGCTCCTGACGGCTGGTAAGTAAGAGAAGGATTGCCATCAAGACAATCAAAAAGGCAAACAGGAAATTGGCCGTATAGATCGCATACGCCACCAGAAATGTCGCAATCAAAATCATCGCAATATACCAACGTCGCCCACGTTCCCGTTTCTCAAACGAAAGAACTTCCCACACGAATTTATCTTGCGCCATGATAAGCGCTTCACTAGCCTCAGGAGAGACGGGAACCATATATACACAAAGTATACAGTATCGGGTATCGAGTAGCCAGTATCGGGTATCGAGTAAGGACATGCTGAATAAAAAAGTTTCAGCCTTGGCTCCATTAAAATAATAAAACCGCGAGGTGCATCATAATGTATGAGCGAGTCACGCGGTAAACGAAAGAGATAGATGAACGTAAATGTCCGAAGATCTACGACTACGGAATGAATGCAGGGGCTGAAGCCCACCGATAGGTCTCATCTCTGTAAGAATCAAACGCGAAACACAGAGCCAGACAGCGATCCTCATGGTAGCCGCTATCGACGATGTAGACCGTACGAGGAGTTGTATCCGGATGCTTCACCGGCATCACGGTGCCCGCACACCAGCTCGCGAGATGGCCGGGTGCCCAGCGCGTACGATCGGTGAGGAGCAGGCACAAGAGTGCCGCCATATGCATCGGAGGATGGCCTGCCTGTGCCGCGTGTGCACGTGAATCGAACGGACTCAGCCCGCTATAGAGGCGCCCTGCGTTGAAAGGGATGGCATGTACATCTCCGAATCGGTAGCTGTCGTTGGAGAGCAGCCGAGCGGTGGAGGGCGAGAGCTTGGCGACACCTCTGCCCGGCCACATGGATTTGCCGCGAAGATCGTCATGAATCTGAAGGCGCTCTTTCACGGCATCCAGCACGTAGCTGGTACCGGTATCCAGCGGGTGACGGGAGCTCTGCTTCCCGGCCTCCGCACATCGCTTGAGCGCCTCCATGGTCGGGAAGACGGCGAAGCCACCGTCCGCTCGCGGATCCTGGACCGAGAGCTGATCCACGACGCGTTCGAGAGTGTCGAAGTTCACCCCCGGAAAGACGCGCTTCATCTCCTTCACCCGCACTTCCAGGCTGGTGGGTACCCAGTCCGGTGAGTAGTCGAGCACGGAATTCGTCCGACTTTCTGTCACGATGTTCTCAGGCTTTCTCGCCGGCCACATTCACGCCTCGATGGGAAGTTCCATCGTTGAACAGAATGAGTGAAAACGGCGTTTCTAAGGCCAATGATTAGCTTTAAAGACGCAGTTTTCACTCTATGATGCGGCAATAAAAAGAACGATACGGGAGTATAGCGAATCAAAGGACAAAGTCAACAGAGGGTTCGCGAAAAACCGCAATAGACAGACCAGAACAAAAATCGTACACTATGCTTTATAGGGTTGGCCATTCTGAGGTTGTATACTCGATACACGATACCCGATACACGATACTTTTTATGGTCCGCTTCGATGATCCCGTCGCCTTCATCCAAGGAGCTACGCCTTCTGTTCGCAAGGCATGGCAGGGTTTAGGGATCCAAACCGTTGGTGATCTTTTATTGACGCTCCCACGTCGCTATGACGACTTTTCTAAAACGGTTGCGATCCGTGACGCCCTCGATGGGGATGTCGTTACCATTCGTGGCACCATCCTCTCCATCAAAAAACTTCCTACCTTTCGACGACGCATGCAGATCATTCGGGTCACTGTGGAAGATGTCACCGGAAAAATTAACGCCAATTTTTTTAACCAACCTTGGATGTTAACGCAGTTCATTCCAGGTCAAGAAATCTTGTTATCCGGAAAAATAAAAATCGATCCTCCGTACGGAAAAAGCTTAATCCATCCTCTGTGGGAGCAGGCAGGGGAGGGGACGATCGCGGCGGGGAAAATCGCCCCAGTTTATGGATTGTCTGGCACGCTCGCGCAAAAGACCTATCGTCGTCTCATGCAAGTGGCGCTGGAAACGGTTGAGTTGCCCGTAGATCCGCTTTCAGAAGGTGTGCGAACAGAATATGCGCTTTTGCCTTTGTCAGAAGCCATCACGCGTATCCATCTCCCTGAACAGATGACCGAAGCGGAAGCCGGACGTCAACGACTCGCCTTCGATGAGCTGTTAGCCTTCCAGCTCGCGCTCCAATCCATCAAACGTTCAACCCAAGCTGCACAAGCGCCAACCATTCCTTTTAGTGAGATATTTGCGAAGCAATTCGTGAGTCGTTTACCCTACGCCCTCACCAATGATCAAAAACGCGTGGCCTGGTCCATCCTAAAGGATATCGAAACGACGGTGCCAATGCGTCGTCTTCTCCAAGGAGACGTAGGCTCCGGAAAAACCGTCGTAGCGGCCTTTGTCGCGGCTCAGGTGCATCGTACAGGTTCCTCTGTCGCCATACTTGCGCCCACCGATATCCTTGCTCGTCAGCACGCAGAGAGTTTGCGTCAATTTTACGCCTCCTTTCATATCCCCGTCATCCTCGTAACACGTACAGATAAACGTGCCTATTTTGATGGGCAAATAGAAGAGCTAACGACTCAAGAAGCAGAAGCCAGAATCCAACGAGGGAATATCGTCGTGGTGGGTACACACGCTCTGTTTGAGGCAAATCGTTTACCCCCTGATCTCGCGCTCTCGATCGTAGATGAGCAGCACCGCTTTGGCGTTGCTCAACGCGAACTTCTTGCGAGTCCTACACGCGCCGATGGCCGTCTTCCTCACTTATTATCGATGACCGCGACGCCTATCCCACGCTCTCTCGCTCTCACGCTTTACGGAGACTTAGATATTTCTTTAATCCGCGAAAAACCAAAAGGACGATTACCCATTACGACGAAAGTCTGCTTTGGGCTCGAGCGTGAAGATGCGTATACTGCGATCCGTGCTGCCGTAAAAAGAGGGGAGCGAGCGTATATCGTCTGTCCTTTAATTGATCCTTCTGATACGCAAGGTGTCCGCTCTGTCACCGAGGAATTGAAGGAATTATCTCAAGGGCCTCTAAAAGATGTCGCTATCGGCTTACTCCATGGCCGTTTAAAACCCGCCGAAAAAGAGAGTGTCATGCAAGCCTTCTCAAGAGGCTCGCTGCAAGTATTGGTGGCCACGTCAGTTATTGAAGTTGGAATTGATGTGCCACAAGCCACAGTCATCGCCATTGAAGGGGCAGAGCGGTTTGGCTTGGCGCAGCTTCATCAATTACGTGGACGTGTCGGTCGTTCAGCATTACAGAGCCAGTGCTTTCTCCTGACAGACGCAGAAGGTCTTGCTTTGAATCGTTTAGCCTTGCTAGAAAAACATCAAGACGGGTTAGAATTGGCGGAAGAAGACCTAGCTTTACGTGGAGCGGGAAATCTCATTGGCCTTGATCAAAGCGGTGGACAATTATTTAAAGCGGCGCGTATAACGGATATGGAGCTTATCCAACAGGCACAAGAAGTTGCCAAGAAGATGCTTGATGAGGATAAAACCTTGAAGAATGTACCGGTTTGGAGAGAGCGGATGCAGAAGATGCAGGAAACGAAACATGGGGAATAGGCTTCCCCTTTTTCCGTCGTCGGACTCCTCTTTCGGAATGACGAATAAAAAGCACCTTAAGCAAAAATCTCTTTCACCGCCTCACGTATTGATGTGTAGGCTTTTAGGGTTGGTTGTGTGAGTTTGGGGAGTTTTTCCGAATGGGGGAGATAGACGCGCGTCAGTCCTAAACGATGCGCCTCTTTAATGCGTGCTGATGTATTTTGCGCAGGACGTAATTCACCCGTGAGACCCAGTTCCCCAATCGCGAGCGCATCAGAGGAGAAAGGTTTATCTAATTTCGCGGAGACGAGTGCGAGTGCAATCGCAAAATCAATCGAAGGATCCGTCGCGCTCATCCCTCCGACCACGTTGACGAATACATCTTGGTCACCAAAGCCAATGGCAGCTCGTCGTCCTAGTACGGCTAAAATGAGACTTAAACGATTCGTGTCAACGCCTGTTGCTCGTCGTGACGGGGAGCCATATGCAGCGGGTGTCACAAGGGCTTGAATCTCGATTAAGACCGGTCGCGAACCTTCCATCAAGCACGTTAAAACTGATCCAGGCGCATGCGCAGGTCGATTACTGAGAAGAAGGGCACTCGGATCCTTCACTTCCTCTAATCCACGCTCCGTCATCGCGAGCATGGCCACTTCTTCCGTGGAGCCAAAGCGATGTTTCAAGACTCGAATGACGCGTAGAGATTGATACCGATCACCTTCCATCATCAAAACCGTATCTACAAGATGTTCAAGTAAGCGAGGGCCAGCCAATTCCCCGTCCTTTGTGACCTGGCCAACAAGCACGACAGCCGCACGTGATTGTTTAGCAGCTTCGCTAATAACGGCTGCACCTGCTTTTATTTGAGTGGGATTCCCGGGTTCGCCTACGACCTCGGGAACGCGGATCGTCTGTACCGAGTCTACGATCGTCAGGGCTGGGGTCGTCTCGCGAATAGTGGCGGCGATGACGTCTGCATTTGTGGAGTCTAAAAAATTGAAAGAGGGAGGAATGTCTTTTGTTAATCGCTTGAGACGCAAGGCTACTTGAGCAGGGGATTCCTCACCTGTAACGTACAGAACCGTTTTTCCCTGCGATGCCATCATGAGTCCAAGTTGAGCCAGGACCGTCGATTTACCGATCCCGGGTTCGCCGCCTAACAACGTCACCGCTCCATCCACAAATCCCCCCGACAACAGCGAATCCCAATAGGGGAGGCCTGTCGGTTTATGCGCATTATTCACTTGTCCGACCAAGCTGGAAAAAGATGCGACACCTCCTGCTTTTGCACGCACGCGATTCGTAGGACGTAGTGTCTCTTCTTCCGCAATTGAAGATTCTTTAATTGTGCCCCAAGCCCCACAGGTCGCGCATTGCCCCGCCCATTTAGGGAATTGCGCATCACACTTGCTACAAGAAAAGAGTTTCTCGGGTTGCTTGGCCATATCTCTCTTTCCTAACACTAATTTCCGCTCCCGTAAAATGCGCGCATCGCATACCCCGCCACACGATCTACGCTTTCATCATGACCTAGGTTTGTTTCAAATAATATCCATCCATTATTTTGTGGAGCGTATCCGTTATTTGAAGTTGATTGAGTTTTTGTCCAGCAGCGAGTTACACCCCCGCCTGCGGCATAGGTAGGGCATTGAACGGGTTCCGACGACAGTCCAAGCTCACGAGCCATAATAGGAGCAAAAGGAACACCGCGCACTTGTCCCATTCCATGGCTGCCAATATCAGTGTTCATGATGTAAGCGATTCCTGTTGGGCTCACGAGCGAAGGACTGGTTAAGGAACATTCCCCATAGGCATCAAACGCTACAAGACCGCGCATTGGAATGGATTGACCGTTATAGGAATAACGTTGTTGAGAAGCACGAGCAAAATGACCACCGCAAATTCCCGAGCTGTGAGCTGTGATGGTGATATCTCTAACGGTAAATCGTCCAATCGTCGTATCCCTGCCTTCATACAGACGATAGTTCTGTAAGGCTTGGAGGGCTTGGGTCAACACTTCTTGGGCGTTCATGCTCTGGAAGAGGGCGGGCGTGGTACGGCCGTAGTTGTGTGGACGGATAATTAAGATGGGCGTATTTCGTTCGCCGGGATAGTCCGACAAGATGGATTTCCATTTGTTCGAACCAGCTTCACCTGTGCCCCCGTAGTTTAAGCCATGAATATACATGAAAACCCGAAAGGCAGGATTAGGAGCTTTTAGCCAGCTCGAATTCATGATGATGGAGGCTTCATTTTGTTTGTAAAGATTCCCATCACAGACATTTCCTGGGCAGTAAGTAAAGGGAATGCGAATAATGCTTCCACTGACGTTGCTGCTATTACGGCGGGCACGTCCTTGGCAAGTATTAGCAGTGGGTCTGCGCGCAGGATCGATGGGTTTTACTAAGTACGCTCTGTTTACTTGACCATCTACGTATGTTTTTAATTTTCCATCATGAAGCCCGCGTGCCGTGAAGGTTTGGGGAGAGATGATGTCTGCGGCGGTCATGGCCACTGCCCCGTCAGGAGGTCCCCAGCCTACGTCATGGACAGAGAGCGTATTCCCATCCTCTGACACGCCGGTAAACACCATAAAATGTCCAGTACCCGTCCCAGCCATAATGCGTCCATCTGATTTACGGACGCGACATTTTTTACAATGAAAAATAACCGGGTGGCCCGCACGGATCTCTTGAATGATTCGGTCCAAGCCTGCACGTGAAGGCAGAGGGTCAATATTTTCACAAGTAAATCCCGGAAAATTTTCAGTAAAGGAGGGAGAGCATATTCCATCCGTACCCGCACTTACTGTACGATGACCTGAACTCACAAGATAGCGCCCCGCTTGGGTGGGGGTAACGGGAACCCCTTCTCGGCTAAGAGCGGAGTAATAACTTAAAACGACGGCCAAAGAGGTGGGTCCACAACCCGCTTGTTGGAATGAGCCTATACAATTTTCGGCACTCCCAGAGCAAACTGGTCTTCCAACGGTTGCGCTTAAGTGACTAGGAACAGGTTCTCCGGGCTGGAGAAGGTTTACTCCGTACCCTTGTGATCCCCAGTCTCCTCCTGCTTGATTAAAACAAGGGACAGGCAAGACACGCGCTTCATTTACTTCAGAGGGGATAGGCGCACATCTACAGGCAGATGTGCCAGCCTGGGAGGTTGTATAAGCCCCAATATTTTCCCCCCAGTCTACAGCGTCTATCGCTCCAAGGCTAAGCTCAGGGAGAGTTAATACGTTTGGATTTACTGTATATAAAATAAAATATCCTCCGAGAGCGATCAACATGCCGATTAAGGCATCGGCGATAATTTTTTTTCCTGTAGAAACGTCTTGGATGGAAGCGCCGAGTAAATACAAAAAGCCACCATACACCACCATGATAATAGCTGCGACCACCGCTAAGCCGACGGCATACCGTTGGACGGCCGCAATATATTGGGCTAAGAAGGGCACGTATACTCGTCCATTTTCTTGACGGGCGGGGCTAAAGGAAAGGCCAGGAATATCTGTCCCCAGAATAGGGGTAATGGATTCAAATTCAGGCCTAACGGGTGCTGTGGGCTGCGAGGCTGCCTCAGCACCCGTAAGAGAGGCAACCGCTTCTCCTAAGCTGGGATACGTATGTTCGCAAATAGGGGCAGGAGCCGTGCGACCTGTTGTGCCAGCAGGACGCGCTGGAGTTGTAGGGGCAGGAGCTGTAGGAGCTGTCCCAGCGGGCCCATTCAGGGCTGTCATAGGGCCAGCAAAGGCATCACAGGTGGCACTGGGAAGTTCTGTGCATTCAAAATTTTGGAGAAGCTCTGCTTGAGGGGCTCCTAGCTGTGCATACTGAGGTCCGCCGCGAAACGCATCACAGGAAACGACCGATGTTAAGCGGGTACAAAACGATTCTTCACGACGTACGCATTTGCAGCAGCGGTTCTGTGCTAGTGTTTCTGCGCGTTCTCGTTGTTGTTGGGCAAGTTGGTCTTGTTGGCGCAACTGAATCATGGTCTCGACTCCTGCGGGAAGGTCTTGAGCAAACAAGGAAGAGGGGAGCAGCGAGAACGAAAACAAGACAAGGGAAGCACATGTCGCAACACGTCGGAGACGAGAAAAAGAAAGCATAGGATTAACGAGCGGCGAGCGCCTGTTCAATCAAAGAGGTAAAACGATTGGCGGAAACATAGCCGCTCACGGCGGGTTGATTACCGACAAAGAAGGTGGGGGACGTCCCAATCAAATGTTCACGCGCCAACACAACATCTTTTTGGACATCCTGTACGTATGTGCCTTGGTTTACGCATTCCGTAAACGTGGCGATGTCTAACCCTGCCGTTTGAGCCCGTTGTCTCAAAGCATTCTCATCCGTAATCGGTTTTCCCGTAAAGACTGCATCGTGAAATTCCCAAAACTTACTCTGCGCATGCGCACACCGTCCTCCAAGGGCAGGCAGCATCGCCTCACGCGAAGTACTCGATATGGGTAAATCACGCCAGATAACACGCACCGGTTTTTTCAGTTTTGTAATGGCGCGGATCAATTCGCCTTGGCTTAATCGGCAATAAGAACAGGTAAAATCAGAAAAAACCACAATCGTGGGAGTACGAGGAGTGGTTGAGCCCGTACTTGGATCTGATGGGCGCAAGGCGGGTAGCATCGGGCGGGGAGCTTGGATCGGATCCGTAAGGCTGCTCTCAGTGCCGCTTAAAAACTTTGTTTGCGTATCGTAAATTAAGCTCCATGCGAGCAGGATGATCAGCACACTAAATAAACCCAGGAGGGTAGCAAAGAGAAAGCGGTGGTCTTGTTCCATAGGCTTATTCGAGAGAAAAACGGATCAATTTTCCTGATGAAGCATCGTTAAAGAACAGCGCTTGTCCGTTTGATCCAATCGTAATCTGGTCCACGCTTGGGCTTCCTTCGGGTTGGCCAAGGTTTGTGAGGGAACCGGAACTCAAATCAATCTTATAGATAAAGTCCTGCGTATTACGAAATAAGCCAGGTTGTAAGGCTGCCCCAGCTTCCAGGCTGCTGGGTACAGCACAGTACACGACCTGTTCTGATTGCCAGGTGCATTTATCAACCCATGTCTGTAAATTCAAATTCCGACGGTTGGTATTGATGGCGTCGCCTGAAGCACCGCTCACCCACAAACTGGGGCGAAACCCATCAGAACCACTGTACACGCTGTAGAGGACGTTCTGTCCGCTTGGGGACCATTTTGGCGTAAATCCACGACCTTCCACCACCAAATTCTTAAAGTTTTCTTTATTTTTTCCCACCATTACGACCGCCTGACGATCAAACCCAATCGGCTCCGCGGTAAATCCGTAGGCAATAATCTGATCATTGGGAGACCAGCTGACGTGAACCTTGTCTTGGTTTTGCCCCAATTCTTCTACCGCCCGCGCTCCACTACCATCAGGGTTTGCCGTAATCAAGTAACGATTATCTTCATTGTTACCCACGCTTTTACTCACGAGTTGATTGTCGTTCGGAGAAAAATCAAACTCATCCCAATAGCGGGGGAGCGTCGCTTGTTTGCCGGTCGCAAAATCGTAATAAATATGCGAACCATCTGGAAATGTGAGCACTGCTTTATCACTCGACTTCCCCCAGCTTACCTCTTCTACATCTGGAAAGATCTGGTCTGACAAGGGAATTTGTAACCCATCTTCCGTAATGCGATAAAATCTCCCATCGGTTGGGTTATAAAAACGTACGCCCTGCGTCCCATCTACAGTCGGAGACAGGTTTTTTGTCACCGACTCACTAATGACTTGCGTGCGGGAAGGGATAAATTCCTCAGGTGGTTCCGGCAGGGTGAGGGGGGTACGGATATCTGGGTTTGTAGGAAACGTTTGCGTCCCATCAGGAATTTGTCCGATAGGGGTAGAGGTGCTGTCGCCCGCTTGTGGGAGTTGTCCTGTCCCAATTTGTTGCGGATCGGTTCCATCAGGGGAAGCGGAAGGACGAAAAAACACGTAGTAAATCGCCACCCCTAGACCAATACAGAGGGCGATAAATCCAACGATGAAAAGAACACGCTTCAAGCGATCGCTCATACGTCCTGCAGTATAGCGCAGATGTGTCTTAGCTATCTAGCCCCCAAGAGATGATGCCGGGATTTGCTCCGGGTGCTGCGGGAGTCGCCGTTCCTGCAGCGCCTCCAACTCCTCCCACGCCTCCCACGATGGCGACAATAAGTGCGACAACCACACACGCACCCATAAAAAGGACAATGAACAAATAAATATCAACAAAGATGACACCGCGACGCAGGGCACGATCCACACGATCCTCTGGTCCACCTAAGACGCCCTTCAGAGTAGGGAGAGAATTTAATTTAAAATACTTATCGTTGATGATCCCAATTGTTGATTCTGCTAAAAATTGCAAGAACCCAACAGCATCAAAACAGCCTTCAATGAGGTCCATGAGAAGTTTGCCTTTGGTGAGTCGTTCCTGGAACGATTTTTCTCGACCACCTGCGGGAGAGCCCGAGGGAGCGCGTGAGGGTTCATCTCCCGCCTCCTTCTCTTGTTGTTCTTTTTCTTGTTTAGCCGCTCCGATTTGGAGCGCCGCCGTAAGCTGTTGCTCTGGTGAGAGGCCTGTCGTCGCGGGAGGTGGCTCAGTAGGTTCTTCTGCGGGAGATTGATCACCGTCTGGCTCATTCCCCGCCTGTCCACCTGAGAACTGTTCACCTGTGGCACGTGTTTTGTCAGCATCCTCCCGCATTTTCTTTGCTTCTTCGGCTGGGGTGGAGAGCATGTCTTCAGCCCCCTCGGCACCTTCTTGATCCGAAGAGGAAGAACTCGGAGAAAAGCCGGCCGATCGAGGGGTAACAGGCGCTTGCGCGTTCGTATCCGTCGGCATCGATGAATCTTGTGACAAGGCATCTGTGCGTGCATCTTGTCCGCCTGCTTGCGAGCCTGCGCCTTGATCGCGAGCCTGGGCGGCATTTAGATTCACCGCTGAAGCTAAGGGCGCGGATAACGGGCCACGTCCACCTACGTGTTGCGCGCCCACTCCTGAAGATGAGGGAGAAGCAGCACGACGACGTGGGACGGGGGGTGCGCCCACGCGGACACCTTGGGTTGGAGCGGCCGCGGGTTGCGCCGACGCAGAAACGGAGGGAGCTTGTGAGGATGATCCAGAAGAAGAGCTTGGAGCGCCTGCCTCCATGCCGGGTGTAGCTGGTTGAGCAGGACTCAATTCTGGCCGTGGCGAAAAACTTGAAGCAAAACGCTGTAAGGCCTCCGCTTCCTCACCCCCGGTCGTTGTTTGAGGAACCTGCTGGGCAACAGCGCTAATCAAGGGGGCGAGTCCTGCAATGGTATTGCTGAAGCCTCGCGGAACAACGGACCCAGCTGGAAGCGCGGATACTCCATCTTGTGCCTGTCGCAATGTTCCCGCGCTTTGTTGTAAGAGGGAGAGATCTTGTGGAGTAGAGGAGGTCTGCGTGACATGTACCTGACGAACAGAGTTAGCAGGAGCCGTAGCCTCTAACGATGAGAGTTGGTTAACGGAAGAAGGAGATCTTGGACTCGGGGTCGATGATGATCCTGAAGTGGAAGAGGGTGGTTGTAATAATTGTTTGCTCGTTACTTGAATCTGTAGATCAACCACTTCTAAGGAGCTTTGAATGCGTTGCAGGGCCTCCTCGCGCTGTGTTCCTTCCGTGTTTACAATTGCTTGTGCGGCTCCGCGTGCCGCTTGCAGTGTCGATGCGCGAGAGCCAGCCATTGCCATCAGTTGCCCTGCCCCCGCTCCGGCTACCGCTAAGGCAGGCGCAAGCGCACCGACCACAGAAGACGCTCCTCCTCCGCGGACGCTCCCAGATGATCCAGAAGAAGAGGTGGGAAGAGAAAAACCACTACCACCTTGAAAACTAGGTACGGTTGCGTTCACGCGACTCGTGATATTGATGTTGCGATCTTGCGCTTGTGCACGCATGAGCTCACGCATCTGACGGATCTCGGGCGCGGCTTCCGTCTCAGTTATTTCAATGGTACCGAGAGATTGTGGGGCGCTCCCTCCTCCGGTCGAAGACGAGGAAATGGAAAATTCCGAAGAAGGGACAGCACCGCGCAGGGTTGTCTTTTCGCGGGCGCCTTGTCGACGTTGTCTGCGTGCTTCCGAACGTTGTCCTGCTTCTTTGGCGCGATCAGGCTGAGGAGTCCCGTTCGCCTCCGTTGTTCCCGAAGAGAGTGGAGAAGAAACGGCTCCTGGAATCGCCGCGGAGAGGGGACGATTAATCGTCTGATAGCTCGCTTGGGGATTCTCAGACGTGTCAGAAACATTCGTTTGTTCTGCGTCATCCGGTGCATTGGTTATTTCTGTCGCCTGAGCATCCGTCGTCTCATCAATGGTCAAACGTGTTCCGCTCGTTGTGCGCCGCTTGCTCGTAGAAGCAGTGGTTGAAAATTGCTGCGCTCCAGATTTGGAAGTATCCACCTCTACCTGAGAAGATTCGCCCGGTTTATTTGTGATATTATACGCAACCGCTCCTCGATCCGGAGCAGGTTGGTCACCACCTTCATCTTCATTTTGCTCCGCTCGTTGCCTATTTAAACGACGCAAATGCTGGTCACGGTTCTGACGCTCTTGTGCCGCACGATCTTCTGGTTGGTTGTTCGCGGCTCGATTCGCTTCACGCGTTTGCGTAGTAGCAGATTGAGGAGGGGAGCCAGACGTCGAAGGTCGATCTAAAGACTTTTCCGCATTTTTATTGCCTAATCCAAGGCTAGCAGCTATTTTTTTTCCTAAAATAGCGCCTGCGACCGTTCCTGCCACCGCCTGGCCTACCGTATTCGTGGCGCTTGTCGCAGCGGAAGCGTCTAAGCCTGCTGCTTGTCGCAGCTTTTCTACAGCTCCTGATCGGCCTTGCTTTACTTCACGAATGACATCTTCCGAAATCCATTGCGGCTCGCGTGCCCCCGGTAATTTAACCCGGTAGCTCCGAGTTCCAGCGTCAAATTTGTCGGGAATTATTTCCCCTTGTGGATCCAGCGCACGTCCAAGCTCCTCCTTTCTTAACGCGAGCGGTTTAAAGGATTTTGCTACGCCTGATTGTTTATCTCGGTACGCTTTTGCTCGCGCAAATGTTTCACCGTCAATCTTGTGCTCTTCAATGCGTCCCGTATTGCCAACACGGCGGTGTAATTTAATAACAGGCTTCCCTCCTTCCATCACCGCCTCATCAATCGTCCAGCCCTTGCCTGTAAAGCCTGCGCCTAAAAGGTTATCCGGAACATTTAAGATTTTTCCATATGTAACATCCGGAAGAGTAGCAGGAGCTGGCGCTGCCGTATTAGTCGCGGATGACCCTCCAGAACCAGAGCCCGATCCTAAAGCTGGACCGCCTCCCGAACCCGAACCAGCCGAGGAAGCCTCAGATAATGTACGCGCTGCTTCTTCGCCCGCCGCCGACCTACCCTGAGGAGAACGTGCCATGCCCAACAGTTTACATCAAAACGAGGAGGAGAGCACCTTCTTCCAAAACGCAAAACGCATCCGGATGGATGCGAGAGGTTGGGAGAAAGGAAGGAGCGGAGAGTAAGAAGGCGGTGCTACGGCTTGACGCCAGTCATGTAGGCGCGCTTGATCGCCTCACAGAAAAGGTTGTACCACTCCGCAGGACGGAAGAACTCACCGACGCCTTCGAGCTGGGCCGCCTGGATCGGATGGACCGTGAACGTCGCCACATCTGCGGGAATCCCATCGACGAATTCCGCGAGAGCACGCGCCGCATGCGGACGAGCTGTCACGATCACGACGCGCAGAGGCTCCGTGATCCCCAGCGCCTTACGGTAGGCGAGCAGGATCTCGAGGGCATTTGCGACGTTCCCGCGCGTATCCACCGAACGTGTATCCGGCGGCAGGATGCGGTAATACGGCAGAGGGGCGACATACTCGCTGCGATCAGGTGCCCCCGGCATGCCACGAAAGGGGTCGCGGAACTGGTTGACGCACGCCGCCGCCATCATGCCGGCTGCTTCACTCGGGGCATCAGTGCCTTGTCCCAGCGTTTTGACGAGCAGCGGCATCTGGCCACCGCACGGCAGCAGCACCGCTTCGGTTGCGAACCTGTGAATGAGGCGTCGGGCTTCGAACCCCGCTCCTTCGCAGTCGCCCCCGTGGAGGGAGATGATCACCTGCGCCTTGCGCAGGTCGTTTTCCGTTGCGCATCCGACATGCGGTCCGAGCTCGGCATCCGCCAGCTTGAGCAGGACGAACAGAGGATCGGGACATTCCAGTTCGTAGAGCCTTTCTCGCCAGGAAGTATCCATCAGCCGGTCGAGCTCATGGTGGAGGATGATCCGATCAGAGTTGCGCGTACGCAGGTCGAGCAGCCGACCGCAGGCGACCATGAACTCGTCACGAGGAGCCTCCGGAAGCATGTCCCGAAACTTGCTCATGATGAGGGCCGTTACCAAGGCCGGCGTGCTCAGGTCGCTCGGCCGGCGGATCGGCCGCGCTCCATCGACGATCGAGGCCTGCGGCTGCTGCATGAGATGGCGCCGCAGCAGGTTGAAGGTCGCGTCATTGGTCGGGTCGAGCAACCCCTCATAGTCGAGCGGGCTGCCATCCGTCGCGCGAGCACCGCCATTGAGCAGGTTGAGAACCGCGGGGAAGCCGACGCCTCCAGGATCGAGGTCGGTCGTTCCGATGTGGGTTCCGAGGGCTCTCCAGAAACCGAGGTAATGGAAAAGCGCGCTGAGCGCCTCCCACCTGAACCCGTGACGCGTCGCGTAGGCCACGCGTTCGTCGGTCGAGCGGAGTTTTGCCTCTGACACCGAAGCCTGGATGGCGATGGGGCGTGCATTCGGCAGGGCGACGCACTTGCCGGAACGCGCCTCGATGACCTGCTCGCACCGGTTGTCGTGCCACTGGTAGTGGAGCTTTAGACCCCGCAGAAGCCTGTCGAGATCCTTGCCGGTGCGCTGATTCACCGCGGCGAGATCCGACTGGAGCGCGAGCGGGTTTTGAGCGAGGGCGATGGCTGTCGTGAGCCAGTGTCGTACGAATCGAGCCTGAATCTGGGTCGTCACTTCATCCTCTTTGTCCACGCCACGGGAAAGCACCGTGCGCGACTATACATTCCAGCAAAAAACAAAAGAACCGTCAAGGACGCTTGACGGTTCTTTTCTCTTATCTTAGGCAAGAATTACTTCACGGCCAGCTTATTTTTCGTCACCTTTATATTCCAAACCTTCTTCTTAGGTTGGTTCAAGAGGGCCTTACTCAACAAAGATGTCACCTCCTGCTCGACGAGTCGCCGTGCCACACGTGCGCCCTCATCCCCATGACGTTGTTGAGCGAGTAACCATTCCAACACATCATCACCCACCGTATACGTCCCCGCCTGGACACGCTCTAATCGTCGTACGAGCTCGTCCACTTCACGCCGGACAATTTCTTTTAAGCTGTCTTTCTCCAGGCTTCGGAAGACAATAATTTTATCCAAACGGTTGAGCAATTCTAAGCGGAACCGTTCTTTCAAATGGGTTTTCACCATTTCATCATACGCATGGCCAGAAACAGCCGCTTCTCCAAAGCCTAAACTGCCACGATTGATGAGATCTGCACCCGCATTTGAGGTAAGGACGATATACGCATGACGGAATGAAATTGGACGACCCGTTGAATCATTCATCTGTCCATCTTCTAAGGCTTGCAAGAGAATGTGTTGTACATCCGGATGCGCTTTCTCAAATTCATCAAATAAGAAAACCGCATGAGGATTCTTCCGGATCGTATCCGCTAAGCGATTACCTTCGCGATAGCCCACATAGCCAGCAGGGGAGCCGAGGAGTTTTGAGACAGAATGCCCTTCTGCAAATTCCGACATGTCTAACTTTACGAGCGCATCCTCACGTCCAAAGATTTCTTTGGCGAGAGAACGTGCTAATTCCGTTTTTCCTACTCCGGAAGGGCCAACAAATAAAAAGCTGGCTTTTGGGCGGCGTGGATCAGACAAACCCAAGCGCGCCTTCCGCAAGGTGTCACTCACGAGTCGCACGGCATCTCCTTGTCCTACGATGGTATTCCCAAGACGTGTTTCAAGCTCGACGAGTTGGTCGCGTTCGCTCGCGAGGACAAGCGAGAGGGGAATATTCGCCATCCGCGCGACCACCTTGGCAATTTCCTGTGGGCCGACGATAAGACGATCTGACTTGCGTCCTTTTTCGATCGTGTCTTGCAAGGTAGTGCGCTCTTCCTTTAAGCGCTCTTCTTGCGCGAGAGCTTTGGAAGCATCCGCGAGCGCGCCTTTCTCAACAGCTTCTTCTTTTTGTTCACGTGAAACCTGGATCGCGATATCGAGCGCGCGTAACCGTTCAATAGCTTCATTCGAACGACGATGGGCGTTGGCATGAGCCGCAGCTTCATCCAATAGATCAATCGCCTTATCTGGAAAAAACCGATCGGTGAGATGGCGACCTGCAAGTCGTACAGCACTTTCTAATGCAGCCTCGCTAAACACCACGCTGTGATGATCCTCGTAGCGTTCTTTCAAGCCACGCAACATCAAAAGCGTCGTTTCTTGACTGGGCTCCTGGACCTGGATCGTTTGGTAACGACGTTCAAGCGCCGCATCCGGTTCGATATGTTTTTTATACTCGTTCCATGTCGTTGCTCCGATACAATGGATTTCTCCACGAGCCAGAGCTGGTTTAAGAATATTCGCCGCATCCATCGAGCCAGAAGTAGAGCCAGCTCCTACCAACGTGTGGATCTCATCAATAAATAATAAAATATTTTGATCGGCCTTCACTTCTTCTACGAGTTGCTTAAGGCGCGCTTCAAATTCTCCCCGATACATCGTGCCAGCAACCATTAAAGCAAGATCTAACGCGTATACACGTTTACCCTGAAGGATATCAGGAATATCACCACTCACAATCCGTTGCGCTAACCCTTCAACGATCGCCGTCTTTCCAACCCCGGGTTCACCAAGAAGGAGGGGATTGTTCTTCGTGCGTCGGCACAAAATTTCAATCACGCGATCCATCTCGGCTTCGCGGCCAATCACGGGATCAAGTTTTTCGACGGTCTGTGTGGCTGTGAGTTCACGCGCAAACACCTGTAATGCTTTCACGCTTGAACTGCGCGACGTCCGGCCACGCTGTTCCGTTGCATGCTGATGAGGCGTTCCTTCGGCTGCGCCGTCTTCGGATCCAGGCCCCGCCTCTTCCGATGCTTCCGGCGTCAAATCCGGAAAGCGAGCGGTTGATTTTAAGATCTGCGACACCTGGTCTTTGGCTTGGACGATATTCACGCCCTGTTCCGTCAAAAATCCATGCACCTCTGGCAAGGCGAGGTCGAGTAACGAAAAAAGCAAATGTTCTGTTCCGACATATTTATGCTCAGAAAGGTGTGCTAAGAGCACGCATTTTTCCAAAACCCGTTTTGTGCCAGGGGATAGGTCCGGTGCCAAGGCGGTATTAGGTGCCGCTGCTTTTGCATGTCCAGCAAAGTAGTCTTCTGCACTAGGGAGTTTTACGCCAAGTTTGTGCAAAATCTCTGCCCCAATTGATCCTTGTTCCTGCAACAAGCCCACCAGGAGGTCACCCGGTTCCAACAACGCTCTTCCGTTGCGCACAGCAAACAAGAGGCTTTTTTGCAAAGCTTCTTTCAAATGCGTAGTAAAGCGTGCGAGCAGGTCAGGATTAAGCATAGGCATTATTTGGCGAGACCACGTAAACGCGCAATGCGTTCTGCAGCGGGAGGGTGAGTAGAAAACAGGTTGGAGAGTTTAGAGGTGATGCCAGCTTTTTCTCCAAATGGATTTGAGATCCAAAGATGCGCGGTGGCGTGTGAAGCTTTTTGCATGGGTTGAGCGTGTTGAGAGATCTTCTCGAGGGCGCGTGCGAGACCTTCTGGGTAACGCGTCAGAAGAGAGCCCGATGCATCTGCCAAATATTCACGTTGGCGGCTAATGGCGAACTTAATCAACTGACCGATAAGAGGGGAGATAATCAAGAAGACAATTCCTACGATCACAAACACGCCACCGCCGCTATCACGATCTGAGCGACGGCGAAAACCGCCGTGGATAAAAATATCGCCCACCATCGTCAACGTGCCTACGAGCACGGCGACTAAAATCATGTAACGCGTATCGTAGTTTTTTACATGAGACAGTTCATGCGCAATTACGCCTTCTAACTCTTCATTCTCGAGGATACGAATGAGCCCGGTTGTAAGCGCGATCGAGGCATGTTCGGGATCTCGTCCCGTCGCGAAGGCATTCGGAGACTCATCTTCCACGATATAGATGCGAGGACGTGGCAAGCCAGCCGTGATACACAAGTTCTCAACCAAGTTCCAAATATAGCGATTCTGTTCGCGATCCGTCAGTTCTTTAGCGCCTGAAGTAAACAAGACAATCTTGTCACCTGCGAACCAGGAGATGAACGTCGAGCCTAACGAAATGATGAGCGCAAGGGCTAGCCCGCCACCCCAATCTCCGTTGACCGCTCCCATGACATACCCAGCCGCTGCTAACACACCTGTAAACAACCCAATCAAAATCCAGGTGTTGCGTTTGTTAGAATCAATTTGTTGGTACATAGATAATGAAGTCAAACGTCAAAGCTTAAAGGCCAAAGGTGGCATCGCCTGCCTTTGGCCTTTGTATTTTGCGTTTTGAATTTTTTAAAACTGTACCTGAGGATTCTGACGTTCTGCTTCGTTCTCAAGACCAAAGAACGCACGTTCTTTGAAGCCGAGCATGTTCGCGATGAAGTTGGTAGGGAAGACTTGGAGTTTGGTGTTGAAGTCGCGCACATTCCCATTGTAGAAGCGGCGAGAGGCTTGGACTTTGTTTTCCGTATCAGACAATTCATCTTGAAGTTTCAAGAAGTTCTCGTTGGCTTTCAATTCAGGGTAAGCCTCAGACACGGCAAACAAGGATTTAAGCGTGCTCGAAAGCATGTTTTCTGCGGCGGCCTTGTCACCTGGGTTTTGTGCTCCCATGGCAGCAGAGCGAGCCTGCGCCACCTTCTCGAACACACCGGATTCGTGGGTCGCGTAGCCCTTGACCGTGCTGACCAAGTTAGGAATAAGGTCATAGCGGCGCTTAAGCTGCACATCAATATCCGACCAAGCCTCGTCCACCTGGTTTTTAAGGCGAATTAAGCCGTTATACGTGGTAATAAGCCAAAGAGCGATCACCACGACCACGGCCAGCAAGATAAAGGTTGTATTCATATAAATAGCGTAACCCAACACCCCTATAATTAGCAAGACCGTCGGTGGCACGCTTAGCAGCATGGCAGTCGACGGTCCTTTGAGAGCAAGTAACAGCTTTAGCAAGCTGCCAGGCCGTTGCTCAGTTGGTCTGTAACCGGTGGGAGAGTGCACCGGTGCCCGGAACCCGTGGATTGGGCGAAGTTCCCACGGGACTCTAGCTTTTTTCTTATCCGCAAGTTGTCGGGGCCATCTTTGGCACTTTAGGAGAGCGGGCTCTCCTAGTATCGATCCGAGGTGGCTTCATGGCGATCCACCGACCTCGGTCTATCAGCAGTACCGCTTCTTTTCTGCTGTGCGCGCTACCTGCTGCGGCCGCAGGGTTGGCTCGGGGGTTGCCCGAGCCTACGGCGGGTTCTTCATGCTCCGCTCCTCAGTCAGTAGTGGGCTCACTTTGGGCCGCTCGATCGTCCATTACCCTTTGGACCCCAGCAGGCTGGGTGTCAAAGGTTTCTCGATCAGAGCAGAGAAGCGTGGGGATTAGATGATTGCCTAAACCGTGTCCCCACCAAACCCATGCCGACTCAGCCGAACTAGCCGAGTAAGCGGGGGAATACTACCAACTTCGAAAAATGCGTCAAGTAAAAACGTTTTGCGACGCAAGAGAAAATTTTTTAAGTTTTCCGATCCTTGATGAAAACAGCCTCGTCTTTCATACTGAACGCATCGTTCTGCTTTATACTTCGTCATTCCGAGCGAGGAGTCCGCGACGACGGAGGAATCTCGCAGCGGAGCAGGTAGCCCATGGACCCAACCCTCCAACTCCCCTTATCAGGGGAGAGCATGAAGAAGGCTACCTGCTTCCGGTCGAGATTCCTCACTCCGTATAACTCCATTCGGAATGACGGGGGAAAATACGTACTTATTTTTGCTTAGACATTTCTATGACTCCTTCCATCTTCAAATCCTACGACATTCGTGGCCTGTCTCCAGAGGAGATCGACGTCCCCGTTGCCAAGCGGTTAGGGGAGACCCTCGCCTCAATCTACAAACCAAAACATGTCCTCGTCGGACACGATATGCGTACGACGTCGCCAGAGTTAGAGACTGCGTTGATCGAAGGATTCACCTCGATGGGAGTGTCTGTGACACGCATCGGTCTCTGCTCGACGCCCATGTTTTATTTCGCGGTCGGAGAGGGGAATGGGAAGTATGATTTAGGCGTGATGGTGACCGCCTCGCACAATCCAGCAAAATACAATGGCTTTAAACTCGTCAAAGGCGATTGCCAACCCATCGGACAAGGCTCCGGCATGGAAGAAATTCGCGAACTGGCTTGTTCAGACAAGGCTCTTACCTCTCCTTCGTCATCCCGAACGGAGTCATACGCAGTGAGGGATCTCGCAGCGGAACAGGTAGCCCTCGATCCCAACGTCCGTGAACGTTACCTCAATCACATCTTCAAACTCGCAAATATCTCATCCGATATCCCTTCGTGGTCCATGGCAATCGATGCCGGTAATGGCATGAATGGCTGCATCTTGCCCGAGTTTGTAAAACGGTTACCGTCATTGACGGTCCATCCGTTATATTGGGAGCTAGATGGTTCATTCCCAAATCACGAAGCGAATCCTCTGAATCTCGAAACGCTGCATGACGTTCAAAATCTCGTTAAAGAAAAGAACTGTGCGTTCGGTGTTGCCTTTGACGGCGATGGTGATCGGATCGGTTTCATCGATGAAGAAGGGACGCCAATTCCAGGAGACATCCTGACGGCACTTTTCGGACAAGAATTACTCCGTGAACGTGGATCAGGGCGCGTGTTATATGACCTTCGTTCTTCCTGGAGTGTTCCTGAGACGATTGAGAAGAGTGGTGGAGAAGCGGGAATGTGTCGCGTAGGTCATGCGCACATAAAGAGACAGATGCGAGCAGAGAAGGCTATCTTCGCGGGCGAGCTCTCCATGCATTTTTATTTCGCAGATCTATGGTTCGCGGAATCGAGTGACTACGCATTGCTCTTGATGATCAAACTCCTCGCGCGTGAACAGAAGCCGCTCTCACACCTTTGGAAACCGCTACAAAAATACTTCCACTCCGGAGAAATAAACTTTCACGTCAAAGATCAAAAGACGATTCTCAAATCTCTAGAAGGTTATTACGCAAAACAAGCGACAGACATTTCTACCTTGGATGGCCTACGCTACGAATTCCGCGATGCAAAAAATCCCACCCAAGATTGGTGGTTCAATGTGCGTGCTTCAAATACTGAACCCGTCTTACGTCTCAACTTAGAAGCGAAAAGTCTCGAGCAAATGGAAAAACGTAAGCAAGAAGTAACAAAGATGATCTCAGGCTCCTCTGAAGACAACGCATAGTTGTCTATAAAGGAATCTGCCCGTCCAGGGAGGAACGAAGAGGACGGGACTTGAGGAGGGAGCGCTACGGCTTCTTGCGGTTTGAACGGGAGGAGGTGATGGTGCAGACGAGGGCGTTTGCGGAGGAGTCTCCATCTCGACCAGTGAGATTCAGGTATTTGTATTTCACACGAAGAACCTCATTGGGGAGCGCGAGCGCCCCAAGGATTTTCGCGAGGTTGTCCTTGATACTCCGTTCATCCATAGTATCAACAGACCTGACGATGACCTGAACTGCCCCATCGCGCCTCGCCGCGGTGACGAGTTCTCCGATCATGCTGTTCAGGATGAACACAGAGAGCTCGTATGATCCAAAAACCATGACCATGACCATGACCACTCTTTTCTTCGCCGTGCCACCCGAGATTAGGTGCCAGAGCGAATAGGAAAGTCGTCAAAGCAAGTAATAACGATACACCATTTATGAGATTTTGTCAATCTACTATGGGCATTTTATCTGATAACCCAGCCAAATTAGTAACTCTGAATCCTCTTAGGTGACAAGCCTCTCTTCCACGTGGTACCCTCTGAATATCTATCTATACTGACATGCTTACCATCCTGATATTTTTGGCAGTTTTATCCGTTCTCGTTATTTTTCATGAGTTCGGTCATTTTTTGATGGCGCGCTTTTTTGGCGTAAAAGCCGAAGAATTCGGGCTTGGCTTTCCTCCACGTGCCATTGGCTTTGTGCGTGACGGTGGGCGCTGGAAGCGCGTCAAAAAAGGGGATGCGCAAAGCTACCCGAGCACCATCTGGTCCTTGAATTGGTTACCCCTCGGAGGGTTCGTGCGTCTTAAAGGTGAGCAGAATACCGATAACCACGAGAATGATTCCTTCGCCAGCAAATCGGCCTGGGCACGTGCCTGGATTCTTGTGGCTGGCGTCCTGATGAATTGGTTGCTCGCCATTTTAATTTTTACCATAGGATTTAGTGTCGGCGTACCTACAGATTTGAATGGATTACCTGAAGGAGCGACCGTTAAAGATAGACACATCGAAATCACCCAAGTTGTCGAAGGTTCACCTGCGGCCAAGGCAGGGATGTTGCCCGGCGATCACGTTACGCGTATTGGAAGCGTAGGCATCGATACTTCCGAAGCCGCGCGCACAGAATTAAGTAAGCAAAGCAAAGTAGGGGAATCACTCACCATCCAAGTCAAACGTGACGAACAGATGCTCGAGTTGGTGACGCAACCTGCCTTTATCGAATCCATTCAACGTGCAGGTCTCGGGATTGGTCTGGCGGATGTAGGAACCGTCCGTTTGCCTGTTTATCGCGCGATACCACAAGCCGTCGTTACCACCTACACGTTTACCAAGTTAATCTTGTCAGGCTTTTGGGACATGCTGCGTGACCTTGTCGTGTCACAAAAAACCAGCACCGAATTATCCGGTCCCGTCGGCATTGCCGTCATGACGGGCAAAGTGGCGAAGCAAGGCGTGTGGGCGCTCGCGCAATTTGCAGCCATCTTGTCTATCAATTTAGCCGTCGTAAACCTGTTGCCAATCCCCGCCTTAGACGGAGGACGTCTGGTCTTCGTGTTTATCGAAGTCTTACGTCGCAAACGTCGCTCTCTCGTATGGGAAGCGCGTCTTCATCAAATCGGATTCCTTCTTCTCATTAGTTTAATCATCCTCGTAACAGCAAAAGATCTCCGTACCTACGGCGCCCCCGTTTGGCAGGGGATTAAGCAGTTTGTGGGATTGTAGAGGCTGCTCTCGATTCCCCTTTCGTCATTCCGAAGGAGGAGTCCGACGACAACTGAGGAATCTCGACCGAAACAGGTAGCCATCGGAACTCCTAAGGGCTACCCGTTCCGCTGCGAGATCCCTCACTTCGTATAACTTCGTTCGGGATGACGAATAGAAAAATTACCACCCCCCTTCCTACTATTATGACTCTCCCTGAACATCTCCACGCTCTCAAAACACAAGCGCTCACAGATATCGCCGCTGCCAAAACGCCTGCGGATATTGAAGCGCTTGAAATTCGTTATGTAGGACGCAAAGGCGAATTGACCGCTGCGCTTAAAGGCTTAGCAGACCTCCAAGGAGATGAACGTCGTGATGCTGGGATGCTCGCCAATGAGATCAAACAAGAATTAGAAAAGAAGCTCGCCCAAGCACGCGAGCAATTAGGGCAGGCCGACCTCGAAAATAAACTCAAAGCAGAGCAGATCGATGTCACCGAGCCAGGCGCGCGTCCACCAACTGGACACTTGCATCTCGTCACGCAAGCGATCCAAGAAATTACCGACATTTTCGCGCGTGCCGGATTTGAACGCACGCGCTATCCCGAAGTCGAGTGGGATTGGTATGCCTTTGAAGCCCTCAACATGCAAACGGATCATCCTGCCCGCGATGAATGGGAAACATTTTTTATGGACGCGCCTGCCTCCGAACGCTGGGGCAAAATGATTTTAACGCCACACGCGACAAGCGGCACGGCTCGTCGTCTTGCAGAAAAAAAGTTACCGATTCGAGCCATAAACATCGCACGGACATTTCGAAGACAGATCGATGCCACGCATTTACCCATGTTTCATCAATTTGATGGCGTGTATGTCGACAAGGGTGCATCCATTGCGAACCTCATCGGTACATTAGAGTATTTCGTTCATACCTTTTTCGGAGCCGACCGCAAGGTTCGTATCCGACCGTTTCATTTTCGTTTTACCGAGCCATCCTTCGAAGTCGACGTCTCTTGTGGGGTATGTAATGGAACCGGCATGATAAACAAAACGGATCATCCGGATTCAGAGACCGTAAACGTAGGCATCTCAAAATGCAGAACGTGTAAACAAGGATGGGTTGAGCTCGGTGGCGCTGGTATGCTTCACCCAAATGTATTAAAAGCTGCCAAGATCGATCCAGAAGTTTATTCTGGCTTTGCCTTCGGCTGGGGTGTCGAGCGTACCTACATGATGAAAGAGGGAACCAAGCTCGACGATATACGCTTGCTCATGAAAAATGACCTGCGCTTTTTGCAGCAATTCTAACCTATGAACATCCTCGCTTCTTACGATTGGGTAAAAGATTACGTCACCCTTACGGAAACGCCTGAGCAATTCGCGGCGCGTGTTTCGCTATCTGGTCCAGGGATCGAACGTCTCTATCCTCAAGCACCTCTCTACGAAGGCATGGTCGTCGGACAAATTAAAGACATCGAAACGCACCCAAACGCCGATAAACTTCGTTTAGCAAAGGTGGACTTAGGCGAAAGAGTGATAACTGTCGTCTGCGGTGGCTCCAATCTTGAGCGCAATCAATGGATTGTGGCTGCCTTACCAGGCGCCAAAGTCCGTTGGCATGGAGAAGGGGACTTGATCGAACTCAAACCAACAGAGATCCGTGGCGTTGCCAGTGAAGGAATGATCTGTGCAGCCAATGAAATAGGACTATTTGATGCCTTTCCGCATGGAGAACGTGAGATTTTAGATCTAGGCAAAGCCTTCAAGAAAGAAAAGAAGACCGTATTCAAGGCTGGACAATCGCTCGCCGCTTTTTTAGGTCTTGAACAAGATGTCATCATGGATATCGAAGTCACGACCAATCGTCCCGACGCTATGGGAATAGTCGGACTGGCACGTGAAGCGGCCGCCATCTTAAAGCAGCCCTTCACCTGGAAAGCTCCTAAGCTTAAAGCGGGCGAACAACCCTTACACGTCCAAGTCAGCAAAAAAGATCTCTGTCCGCGCTTCATGGCCGTTCGCATCGACGGCGTAAAAGTTGGACACTCTCCGTGGTGGCTCAAGCGGCGTCTCTTATCCGCGGGTCTTCGTCCCATCAATACCGTCGTAGATATTACCAATTACATTCTGCACGAACTCGGGCGTCCGATGCACGTATTTGACGCACAAAAAATTCAAGGTGGTCTACACGTTCGTTCCGCTAAAGCAGGGGAAACCTTGAAGGCGTTAGATGGGAAAACCTACGAACTCGACGCGCATCATCTCGTTGTTGCTGATGACGTAGGTCCACAATCCATCGCGGGGATCATGGGCGGAGAAGAGAGCGGGGCGACGTCAGATACGACGAGCGTGATATTTGAATGCGCCGTCTGGGACCAAACCCATATCCGTAAAACCGCTCGTGAACTTAACCTCTCTTCGGCTTCGCAATCATTGTTCGAAAAAGGGTTATCGACTGAATCTTGTCCCATCGGACTCGCTCGGGCGATTGAACTCTGTCTTAAGCTAGCTGGTGGTAAAGTCACGTCTGTGATCGCAGACGTACAAGCGGAGCCATACGTATCCCCGATCTATTCCGTCACCGTCAAAGAAGTAAATGAGCTTATTGGTCTCGAACTCGATAAAAAAGCCATCCAGGACACGCTTAAACGTCTAGGCTTTGTCGTAAAAACTTCACGTAACACGTTCGAGGTCACTGTCCCATGGTGGCGCGATCATGATATTGAGTCTGGACGCGATTTGATCGAAGAAGTCGCCCGCGTCTACGGTTACGTCAATATTCCGGCGATCTATCCGCCCGCCCTTACTCCTAAGCCTCGCAACAATACGCTCGTACAAGAGCAACGAGTGCGCGAACTTGCGAAAGGAGCGGGGTACACGGAAATATTTAGTTATTCCTTCATCTCCAGAGAACTCGCCGAAAAAGCTGGCTTCGATCCGAGCCGCATGCTGCGCGTACAAAATCCGCTCTCCGCAGATTTTGAGTTCATGCGCACAACCCTCTTTCCTTCCGTATTACAAACGGTCGCAGAAAATCAAGAGCGGTTTCGGTCACAGCACATATTTGAAGTCGCAAACGTCTACTATCTACGCGATGGAAAAACGAATGATCTGCCCCAAGAAGAAGGGGAATGTGTCGCGGCTGTCTTGGGGAAGGGCGAAGCATTTCGTGAGGCAAAGGGATTAGCAGAGCATCTCTTAAGCGAGTTTGGGATCGACTCCATTCAATGGAAGCCGCTCACAACCGATCTCTTCTGGCACCCAGGACGCACGGTCCAAGCCTTCAGCGGTGAACACCTCCTCGCCTCCGTCGGAGAAGTACATCCAAGCATTGCCAACAAATTTAAGATCGAAGATCGTGTCGCCCTCTTACATATTCCGTTAAAAGAGTTGTTTGTGGCTGCTAAGCACACCAAGACCTATAAACCCCTCCCTATCTTCCCAGAAGCTAAGCGCGACATCGCACCCGTCGTTCCTCGTGAAGTCACCGTCCAAGCCATGGAACAGGCAATACGTCAGTCTTCCTCGCTCATCACCTCTGTGGAGTGGAGCGAGACCTACCAAGGGCAGGGGATACCGGAAGGAAAGAAATCCCTTACCTTTTATCTCACGTTCAGCCAACCAGACAGAACTCTAGAAACAAGCGAGGTTGATACAGCCATGCAAGCCCTGCAACAAGCCTTAACCCAACAATTCCAGGCAGAATGGAGAGCCTAGGCTGATCAAACACTCATCTGCTATCCTATCGTCCATATGTACCTTTCTTCCCGCGATGCCTTGCTCCTTGCTGGTGCGGTTAGCCTCTTATTCGTCAGTGGATTTCTCTGCTGGGTGTTGTACGAGCTTGCTCGAATGCTCCGTCAAACCAACGACCTGCTCGAAGACACGCGCGAAAAAATCACGCGCGTCGAAGAATTTGTCTCCGAAATCAGCGAGCGTATTGGTTCCGCTTCACAGTATCTCGGCATCATGGCGAGCGCCGGCAAAGAAGTCTTCGGCTGGATGCAAAACAGGAAACATGCTTCACGTATAGATGAGGAAGACGAACTCTCCGAAGAAGAACCCCCCAAGCGAAAACGCAAACGCTCTCTCTAAACAATTCATCCCTCACGTTTGTTCGCAGGCCTTGCGCCGTCAGCGATCCTCCTATGTCAGATCAACCTTCCCTCCCGAAGAGCCCGTTTGTGCATCTCCATGCGCACTCCATGTTTTCGTTATACGACGCCATGGGGGATGTGAAGGAGCTCGTGGAACGCAGCAAAGAGCTTGGGTACGATGCGATTGCCTTAACCGATCACAACTCACTCTACGGCACAATCGAATTCTACGAAGCCGCGCACAAAGCCGGCCTAAAACCCATCATCGGCGTCGAAGCGAACATCGCACCACATAAACACACCGACCGCCGTCCCGGGATTGATACGCACAGTTTTCATCTCACCCTCTTGGCCGAAACCAACGAGGGCTATAAGAATTTATTACAACTCATCTCCATTTCCTATCTTGAAGGGTTTTACTACAAACCCCGCATGGATAAAGATCTCCTCCGCCAATTCGGAAAGGGGATTATCGCTCTCTCTGGATGCGGAAAAGGTGAAATTCCTAAGGCCTGCCAATCACACGACATGGAGCGAGCCCAGGAACTCGTGAAGCAATATGAAGAGATTTTCGGAAAAGACAATTTCTTTCTTGAACTCGTCCATCACCCCGAGTCACCGACACAGCTGGATATCAACGAAAATTTGATCGAGCTTTCGAAACTCACCGGAGCCCCCATCGTTGCTACCAAAAACGTTCACTACCTGCACGCAGACGATCGTGAAGCGCAAGACGTGCTCATGTGTATCCATGACGGGAAATTATTAGATGACCGTCGTCGTGCTTCCATGTCGCTCGTCGACCACTCCTTGTGTGGTCCGGAAGAAATGGTTGAGGCCTTCAAGAACCACCCCGAAGCCATCACCAACACCCGGCTCATTGCGGATCGATGTGAAGTGAAACTTGAACTAGGAAAAAATCTCCTGCCTAAGTTTGACGTACCCGAAGGAGAGACGGAGAATGGCTATTTACGCACCCTGTGCCAACAAGGGTTACAAAAACGCTATCCAGAGGCCGAACAACAAAAAATTGCGCACGAACGCATGGAATTCGAACTCGGCACCATCGAGCGCATGGGCTTTGCTGCCTACTTTTTAATCGTGCAGGACTATATCGTGTGGGCCAAAGAGCACGGGGTGATCGTAGGCCCCGGTCGTGGCTCTGCCGCTGGCTCTATTGTCGCCTATGCTCTTGATATCACGAACCTTGACCCTTTACGGTATGGTTTGCTGTTCGAGCGCTTCCTCAACCCAGATCGTATCTCCATGCCAGATATCGATACGGATTTTGACGATGTGAAGCGTAAAGACGTGATCGAATACGTGAGCAAAAAATATGGCGTCGACCGTGTCGCCGGTATCATCACCTTTGGAACCATGGCAGCCCGCGCTGCCGTTCGTGATGTAGGTCGTGTCTTAGGCTTACCATATGGCGATGTAGACCGTGTCGCCAAAATCGTTCCGCCCCCTGTCCAAGGAAAACATATCCCGCTCGAACAATCCATCAAAGAAGCGCCTGAGTTACGCCAGGTCTACGAAACAGATCCACGCATCAAACGTTTGATCGATCTTGCCATAAAACTCGAAGGGACAACCCGTCACGCTTCGCAACATGCCTGTGGCGTTGTGATTGCTCCAGAAGCACTCTCTCATTTTTCCCCGCTCCAAAAAGCGCAAGGCGGTGATGTCGAACAGGTCATCCAATATTCTCTTCATTCAGCCGAGGTCTCCGGCTTGCTTAAGATGGATTTTCTTGGCTTATCCAACTTATCCGTTATCCGCGATTGCTTAGAGATCATTCAAGCCATTCATGGAGACACGATCGATATCAACACCATTCCCCTTACTGATGAAAAAACCTTCGAACTCTTAGGAAAAGGGGAAACAACGGGGGTATTTCAATTGGAATCAGAAGGGATGAAGAAGTACATCCGTGAATTAAAACCGACCATGATCGAAGATATCATTGCTATGGTGGCTCTGTATCGTCCGGGTCCGATGCAATTCATCGAATCATTTATTGATCGTAAGCACGGACGCGAGAAAATCAAATTCATGCATCCGTTGACAGAGAATGCTCTTAAAGAAACCTATGGGATTCCTGTCTACCAAGAGCAAGTCATGCAAGTCGCCAAAGATATGGCGGGCTTCACCCCGGGAGAAGCTGACACGTTACGCAAAGCCATGGGAAAAAAGATCGCCAAACTCATGGCAGAATTACGCGTTAAATTCGTTGAAGGCTCAGTAAACAAAGGCGTTGGACGAGACACCGCCGAAGCCATTTTCCAACAATTCGAAGAATTTGCAGCCTACGGCTTCAATAAATCGCACGCCGCTTGTTACGCCCTCATCGCGTATCAAACCGCTTACCTGAAGGCTCACTATCCAGAGGCCTTCATGGCCGCGCTCTTAAATTCCGATTCAAGCAACATTGATCGTATCACTATCGAAGTCGAAGAATGTCGCCGCATGGGTGTCGAAGTGCTACCGCCCGACCTTAATGAATCATTTACACGTTTCACCGTCATCAAAGATAAGCATCAAATCCGTTTTGGCCTCGTCGCCATCAAAGGTCTGGGCGAAGACGTCGTCGACACGATCATCGCGGAACGGAAAAAGAACGGGTCCTTCAAAGATCTAGCGGATTTTGCCTCGCGCATCCAAGACCGGTCCTTCAATCGTCGTTCGGTTGAATCTCTTATCAAATCTGGTGCCCTCGATCGCTTTGGAGAACGCAATGAGCTCTGTTTTAACATCGAGACCATTCTTGAATACCATAAGCGTATCTCACAAGAAGCCTCCAGCGGACAATTCAACCTCTTTTCCTTCGCTCCCGTCGAAAGCCACCCTCCCCTCAAACTACGCCCTTCACCCCCCGCGACTCAGCGCGAGCGTCTCGCCTGGGAAAAAGAACTCCTCGGTCTCTACATTTCCGAACATCCGTTTCGTGAATATGGAGAATTGTTGCGTGGATTATTCACGGATATCAAAGAACTTCCCCATCACCGCGATAAAAAGAGTGTGCGAATTGGAGGCATCGTTTCCTTGGCAAAAAAAATCACGACCAAAAACAACGAGCTCATGGTCTTCGCAAAACTTGAAGACATGAGCGAAGCCATTGAAGTGGTCGTCTTTCCTCGCATCTATAAAGACAAGCCCGAAATCTGGGAAGTGGGTAAGACGCTCGTCGTCGCTGGTCGGTACCAAGAAAAAGAGGGCGAACCAAAACTCCTAGCTGAATCTGGCTATGAAATCACCCCAGATAACGTTGAGGATATTAAGAGGTTCATGAAACAATCCGGGATAGGGGATGCGCAGGCAAATATCGAAAATCGAGTATCGAGTATCGAGCAAGAGAAGCTGGCTGCGCCAGCAGATCAAACAGGAGAAATCAGCTCAACTGGTGCGCCTCCTTCCTCCAGCCTCCTTCCTCCAGCCCCTGCTAAGAAGAGTTCTGTCCAAGCCGTAAATCTCCACCTGCGCGCGCACCTACCTGAGTCCGCCCTGCTTAAGTTACGCGGAGTACTAGATCAACATCCCGGACAATACCGCGTCTATTTTTCTGTCGAGCACCCAGTGAAACAAAAAATCCTGACTTCGTATCGTATCGGGTTCGATGATTTAGTTGCAAAAGAACTAGAAGGGTTATTGGGAACGGATACGGTTAAGGCAGAGGTCTAACTCCTGTCATTCCCGCGAAGGCTGGAACCCAGCCCAGGCACGTCGTTCGCGAACGACGTGCCCCAGACAGTTTGATAGACCAGATTCACTCCAATTTATAAACGTGCTATCATACCGCCGTATGCCGTCTGCACCTTCCTTAGTGACGAAGAAAAAACCTCTTTATCGTCGTAAACCAAAAAGCCGCCAAACGTTTTCTTCAACATCTATTGCCCCCATGACCGCGCGTGAGCGTGCGCATTGTCGTGCACATCACTACTGGATGATCGCAACCCTCACCGCCTTTCCTGTCGGCCTCGGCGTCGTGAGCTATCTCGGTCTCGGACCCACCATCTCCTTTTTAGCTGGAGCCGTCGGTTCCTTGCTAGTATTATTTTTAAATATCTTACTAGAGCGCGAATTCTGGATGCTAGAAACCCACTGGAAAGCCCGCTTCGAAGACCCGGATTTTTCGCATCGTCTCCTCGTAGTCTCTGGTGCGTTGCTATTAATGGTCCAAACCAGCTTCCTCGTCTTTTTTCTTCTCGACCAACCGTTTGCCAATAAGGTCGTCAAACTCCTCGTAACCGCACGTCTATAGTGCGTAGCATCAAATCATCTTCCCCTCTCTCCTCATCTAGGACTCGCATGCTTGCAGCTTTTTTATTCCTACAGCTGTCCGAGCAAGGAGACGACACCGTTGCTCTCGATTTGCGGTTGCAGGTGTCGGCTCCGGTCCGCCAACAAAGAGCTCCCGGCGGAATGCGAGTTCTGTAGGAATAAAAAAGCTGCAAGCATGCGAGCCCATCGCCTATATATCACTATCCAATCACCTACCGATCCGTCCAGGCTGGGTTCCCGCCTTCGCGGGAATGACAGAAAAATAGTATACTGATGCAAAGCTATGAAGATCTCTTTCCATGGAGCCACGCGTGAAGTGACAGGATCCTGTTATCTCATACAGACAGATGAAACGCGTATCTTGATCGACTGTGGTATGTTCCAAGGTGGAGCCTTTTGCGAAGCAAAAAACGCTAAGGCCTTTGATTTTGATCCCAGCACCATCGACGCCGTCGTCATCACCCACGCCCACCTCGACCATACGGGTCGCTTACCTCGCCTCGTCAAAGAAGGCTTCAAAGGCCCCATCTATCTCACTCCTCCAACGGGAGACCTCGCCAAACTCGTATTACAAGACGCCTACCATATCATGATGGACGACTTTAAACGCGAATACCGTCCTCCTCTCTACGAAGAAGAACATATCGAACAAGCCCTCAACCAATTCAAGCATCTCGATTACAGTCGTAGTGTGACGATCGGCGATCTCTCCTTCCGCTTACGCGACGCGGGTCATATTTTTGGCAGTGCCTTTGTCGAGATCACAGAACGCGGTGGGGGAAAGGCGACCTTCTCTGGAGATTTAGGCAATGAAAACGTGCCAATCCTCCGTCCCACGGCACAGCTCGCGGAAACAGACGTCGTCATCATGGAATCGACCTACGGCAATCGTGTCCACGAAGATGAATCTACCCGTACAACCAAATTAAAAAGCGTCGTAGAAAAAACCATCAAACAAAAAGGCGTTCTCCTTATTCCGGCTTTTGCCATTGAACGTACGCAACAAATTCTCTACGAACTCAACCATCTTGTTGAGAAAAACATCATTACCCCGATCGATGTTTATCTCGATAGCCCGATGGCCATTGGTGCCACCCAAGTCATCAAAGCCTATCCCCAATATTACGACCCAGAAGCTCTCCAGCTCGTTTCGCACGGGGACGATATGTTCGATTTTCCTGGTTTACATGTCTGCCAAACCCGCGACCAATCAAAAACCATCAACGAAGCGGCCTGGCCAAAAATTATTATTTCCGGTTCGGGCATGATGAATGGGGGACGCATCCTCCATCATCTTGTAAGATACTTATCTAATCCAAAATCGACACTTCTCATCATCGGCTACCAATCACCCAGTACGCTCGGTCATAGGCTCTATCGTGGCGATAAGAGCGTGCAAGTAATGGGGGAACGAGTAGATGTACGAGCGAGCGTAACCAGTATCGGTGCTTACAGCGCCCACGCCGACCAAAATAAACTCGTCTCCTGGATCGCAAACGCCGCTCACAAGCCAACCCACGTCTACTGCACCCACGGCGACGAAGGTGCCGCCGCAGCACTTGCCACCCGCCTCCAACAAGAAGTAGGCGTTAAAGCCGACGTCCCTCGCTACGGAGATATCATTACCGTTTAGGCGTCAGGCCTCAGGAACTAGGCCTGAGAGAAAAACATTTTCGTTTCCTGACGCCTAATCCCTGATTCCTGACGCCTATTTTTTTCTATGTCCTGGATCCTGCTCGCTATTCTTGGCCATCTCTCCAACGCGATCACGTTCATCATCGATAAAACTCTCCTCACGTCTACGTGGAAAACAAGCGCCACCTACGCCTCTCTGATCGCTACCTTATCGGTGGTTATTGTTGTCGCCAGTCCATGGGTAACCACCTGGCCCACAGGAGATGCACTCATCTCCTCCATTATTTTCGGAGCAGCGTTCGTCGGATCTGTCTGGGCCTTCTTTGAAGCCCTCCGTCACGCCGAAGCGAGTCGGGTCGTACCCATCGTTGGCTCTCTCAACCCACTCTTTACGTTAATAGGAGCAATTCTATTTTTAGGAGATACCCTATCTCCTCGTATGGGAATAGGTTTCGCCCTACTTCTCGTTTCAACGATCCTTCTCGCCAGAGGTTCAAGTAAGAGCCGGGTAGATAGTAAAACCATTGGTCTTGCCGTCTTAGCCGCCGTTCTCTTCGCCCTCTCAAGCATCGCGGGCAAAGATGCCTTTGCCCAGGCAAGTTTTTTAGGCGTCCTTATAACTTCGCGTATCGCGGCCGCTATCATCGGCATCTTAATCGGTCTAGGTATAAAAAATGCCCGGCAAGAACTCCTTAGCATCGTGAAACCAAAAGCGGCCAACGCGCCCTCCGCCCCTCTTGCCCTTGCCTTGACCGGACAGGTGGCTGGCGCACTTGGCTTTATCTTAGTAAACATCGCCCTCGCTCAGGGCAGCGCCGCTATTGTGAACGCCCTGCAAGCCGTGCAATACGCCGCAATCGTCCTCGTCGCCTGGCTGGGCGGTAAACGTTTACAACTATTATTAAAAGAGGACGTCTCAAAAAAAATCCTCCTACAAAAAGGCTTTGCTATTCTTCTCGTGGGAATTGGGTTATGGTTGATTGCGGGATAAAGATGAGCTACTGTAAGAAAAACATATGAATAAAACTATTGGGCTCAACGACCTAAAAGAGAATATCAATCACTACGAAAAACTTGTAAAGAAGGGGCAGTCCTTTATCGTACTAAAACGTTCAAAGCCGATTTTCACGATCGGACCTATACATGAAGACGACTGGGAAACAGTCATCGATTTTACTAAATTGAGAAAGAATGGCATCTCGGCTCATACTGTATTAAAAGCACTGAAAAAAACATAGAAGCTTTTATGACCAATCGGATTCAAAAGGTCATAGCAAAACTATCCAGCAAGGAACAAGAACGGGTGGAGAAAATTATTGAGCAGGTCTTAAGTGGAGATCTAGCAAATCTAGATATAAAGAAACTACAAAACAAGGTTGACATCTACCGAGTACGAAAAGGAGATGTACGCATCATCTATCAAATCATAAATGGAGAAATTCTGATTTTAGCCGTCGAACGTCGCTCTGAACGTACCTATCAAGATATCTAGCATATGGATAAAAAAGTGATGCTCCTCTCCATAATAAAATTCGTAAGTCTGGGAATTGTTATTTTACTTGCCTATCTTTTTATCGGCTGGCCCAAAACGTATCCCAAACAATACGGCATTACCTGGAGCGATCCCTATGCGCGTTATTTAGGGATAGATCCTCTCAAAGGCTTAGAAGCCGCTCTGAGCGAACTACAAGTAAAGCACGTACGCCTCCCCACCTATTGGACCGAGGGAGAAAAAACACGCGGTATCTACAACTGGTCGTCTGTGGATGCGCAACTCGCTCTCATCGCTCGCTACAATGGAAGCGTCAGCCTCGTCGTTGGAGCCAAACAACCACGTTGGCCTGAATGTTGGATTCCTGATTGGGCCAAAGCCCTCTCCAAAGAAGAACGCAACCAAGCCCAACTCGAATACGTACGAAAAACGGTCGAGCATTTTAAAAACAATCCCATCATCACGCGCTGGCAAGTAGAGAATGAACCAGAATTCTTTGCTTCATTTGGCGATTGTGAATTTTATAACAAAGACCTCCTCAAAGAGGAGATGAAGCTCATCAAACAAATCCCCATGGAGCGTCTCATTACGCTCTCAACAACAGCATCAGGAGAATTGTCTACCTGGATATTTGAACCAAAAGGATTAGACATCGGCTTCAGTGTGTATCGAACTGTGCCCAACGATCTCTTCAAGCGCTTACACTATTGGTTCCTCCCTTCTTGGTTCTACGACCGCAAAATCGCCCTCCGCAAATTCTTCAGAGGAGGGGACATGTACGTCAGCGAATTCCAAATGGAACCCTGGGTGAAAAATGATATCCGCACCGCTTCTCAAGAAGAAACGGATCTCACCCTCGATCTTGCACAAATGAAAGATAATCTCATCTTCGCAGAACGATTAAACGTAAAAGAGGTCGATTTTTGGGGGGTAGAATGGTGGTACTGGATGAAAACAGAAAAAAACCAACCCGAATATTGGGAAGAGATGAAGAAAGCATTTTCTCAGAAATAAGGCTTAGATAAAAGATATTTTATAGTGGGTATGAAGAAGGTTGACGGTTTCCATTTTTTATGTAAGGATTGATAGCCGTCCATGACTACGTAACGTGGATGGCGAGGAAGGCGGAGGAAGAAAATGTGTATGCTGACCGGGTGTCCGCACCCGAACGCGTGGCCCCCGTGCGAGTGCGACAACTGTCTGCGCCTGATGGGAGACGCAGAAAAGAGGCGGCAGAGAACCCACCCTGGGTACTCGAACCCGAAGCTCGACTATCTCAGGCAGAAGGACGCCAACGTTGGCGACATCTTCGACTGGTAGCCGAACCTGACACCGCTCGAAGTGACCAACGTACGCGTACCCGCCCTGGGGACGCAAACGAAGGCACAACGAGCGGTGTTCTAATTTCAGCCCCTCCCGATAATTGACCATTTTCATAAAAACGCGTATCCTTACGCCACTTCAGGTCTTACCCTTTTTTGAATACTCGATACCCGATACTCGATTCTCGATCCTGTCTCTATGCCATCCATCCGCAACATCGCCATTATCGCCCACGTTGACCACGGTAAAACCACCTTGGCCGACGCGCTTTTGAAGCAATCCGACACCTTCAAGGATGCCGGGTTACAAGGCGAAACCATCCTCGACATGAACCCCCTCGAACGCGAGCGCGGGATTACCATTTTGGCCAAAAACTGTGCCGTCATGTTTGGTGATACCCGTATCAACATCGTGGACACCCCAGGCCACGCCGACTTCGGCGGAGAAGTCGAGCGCATCATGAACCTCGTCGACGGAGCCTTGTTGCTCGTCGACGCCAAAGAAGGCCCAATGCCTCAAACCCGCTTCGTGCTCAAAAAAGCCATTGAAGCCGGGCACCGCATCATCCTCGTCATCAACAAGATCGACAAACCAGACGCGCGTCCAGATTGGGTGCTCGACCAGGTCTTCGATTTGTTCGTGACCCTCGGCGCTTCCGATGCGCAAACAGATTTCCCTGTCATTTACGCTTCCGCCAAACAAGGCAAAGCCGGTCTCGATCCAGACTTATCCAAGATGACGGACATCCGTTCTATTTTTGATACCATCGTCAAAGAAGTCTCTGAACCAAAAGTCCAAGAAGGTCCATTACAAGTCTCGATCGCGAACGTTAGCTACGACAACTACAAAGGCAAAATGGCCATCGGACGTATCGTGCGTGGTACCCTTAAACCAGGGCCTGTCATGTGGATCAACCGCGAAGGCAAACAAGTCCCTTCTAAAATCACTAACTTGCTTGGCTTCATGGGCATGGCCAAGATTGATATTGAAGAAGCCCAAGCAGGGGACATCATCGCCTTAGCCGGGATCCCTGATATCAATATTGGAGACACCGTCGCCGACATCAACCAACCAGAAGCCCTTCCTCCGATCACGATTGAAGAACCAACCGTCAAAATGACGTTTGGGGTCAATACCTCTCCTTTTGCCGGGCAAGAAGGCCAATTCAGCACTTCACGCAATATCAAAGAACGCTTGGATCGTGAATTGCAAAATGACGTCGCCTTACGTGTCGAAGCCGGTTCTGGAGATGGGACGTTTATCGTTTCTGGTCGTGGTGAATTACACTTGGCCATCTTGATTGAGCGCATGCGTCGTGAAGGCTTTGAAATCCAAGTCTCACGTCCTCAAGTTATTTTCCGCGAGGAGAATAAACAAAAAACCGAACCATTCGAAGAAGTCACGCTTGAATGTCCAGAAGGCATGAGTGGCTCTGTTATCGAAAAGATGGGACGCCGCAAAGCGGAAATGAAAGACATGCGTGTCGAAAATACCGTTGCCTACCTTCAATTCGAAATCCCTACGCGTGGTCTCATTGGCTACCGCACCGAATTCATGATGGACACGCGCGGGCAAGGTGTTATCAACACTCTCTTCCTTGGCTACCGTCCGTTCATCGGTGCCATCGACGGCAGCCCTCACGGCTCCCTCATCGCCCACGAAACAGGGGAATCCAACAGCTACGGTCTCACCGCGGCACAAGAACGCGGACAGCTCTTCCTTGGCCCTGGCGTCAAAGTCTATGAAGGGATGGTCGTCGGACAAAATGCCAAACCAGAAGATTTAGCCGTTAACATCTGTAAAGAAAAGAAATTGAGCAACATGCGCTCCAAAGGCGACGGTGTCTCTGACGGTCTCACCACCCCACGCACCATGAGCTTAGAAGAAGCCTTGGAATATCTCGGCGACGACGAACTCCTCGAAGTCACCCCGGTCAACCTCCGCATCCGCAAGCAATTCTTGAAAGAATTCGAACGCAAACGCACGAGCAGCTAAGCAATAGAACAAAAAACGACGATTCACCTCGTCGTTTTTTATTTCGCAACAAAATTCCAAACGGGCTTGCTTATTTTATGTGCATCTGGCGAAATACCCTTCAGGAGGAAGAGACGAGATGGAAAATTTGAACATCGGTGGGCCGCCGTTCCTCACGCTGATCCTGCTCCTGGTGGTGAGTCCGTTCGCCAGGGACATGCTCAAGATGCTCGGTGCTATAATGGCCGGGATCGCAGGAGTGATCTTCCTGAGCCCTGCGTTCCTGGTCTGGAAGTTCTCCACGCTGCTGTCGGAGTACCACCATCAGACCCAAGCCGATAAGCTGGAGAAGGAGTGGGTGCACGCCTGCAGCCAACACGTCTACCGCGGCAACGCCTTCAAGCCGACAACCCCCCTCGTTAACAAGCCTGAGAGCGACCAGGTGAGCCCCCCGCTCGTCATCGCATTCTTCATCGCCGCTCTTGTTGTCGGCATCCACTTCGGCAGCAACACCTGACCATCGGCATCACAATCACATACATCGTTTAGTCACCCTTCGCTCCCTCGTCCTCGCACGAGGTCTTCGTTTTTATAGTGGATTCGCCATGTATCGTTTTAATTTTTGAACTTTGATTTCCCTCATGCTATTGTCAGGCGCGCTATGAGACGTGAAGTTGTCCTCGACATCGAAACCAGGAATACCTTTCAAGACGTAGGGGCCTATAACCCCTCTTTGTTACAAGTATCCCTCGTCGGTGTCTATTTTTATGAGACAGATACCTTTGAGTCTTTTTTAGAAGAGGATTTGCCCAAGCTTTGGCCTCGCTTAGAGCGCGCTGACCGGATCATTGGCTATAACCTCATTGGCTTTGATTACCCCTGCTTGCAATCCTATTACACGGGCGACATCATGAAGCTCCCAACTCTCGATTTACTCGCCGAAATCGACAAACGCTTAGGCTTCCGCATCAAGCTCGATGACGTAGCCCAGGCCACCTTGGGAGTAGGGAAGAGCGGCCACGGCTTAATGGCCGTAGAATACTGGAAAAAAGGCGAGATCGAAAAACTCAAGGAATACTGTTTGCAAGATGTGCGTGTCACGCGCGATGTCTACGAATACGCCTTAAAAGCCCAAGAAGTCCGCTATAACGACCGCATGGGACAGATGCAAACGATCCCTCTACCAATCACCCCTCCACAGGTGGAAGAGCGTAAAGCGATCAATCTTTCGCTCGGATTCTAACCTTTCAGGCCAGACGCCTAAGAGCCTTTTCCCGTAACGACAGGCCTTCCAAAAACATATCCACATTCCTTCCCCGTGAGAGCTGCCAAACACTATATCTTGTGGTATACTCTCTCTTGCACCACAACATATAGTAATATAGTATTTCGCCTCTTAC
>JAGOUY010000003.1 GCA_018061025.1 Patescibacteria group bacterium | reverse complement strand
TTTAAGCATCTCAACTTGGACTTCGGCGATATGCGCAGCTCCCCCTGCGTGAGCGGGTGGGTAGGCATTCGTGAGCACCGCAATACGTAGGGGAACCATACTATTATAGAGCTTGATACACTTCTAGGAGTTTGTCGATGTGCGTTTTTTGTGAGAAGCCTTGGAGTGCATGAACACGGGCATTTTTTGCGTATATTTGGCGCTTTTCTTGATTCGTGCATAATTCCATTATCCCTTTCGTCAACGCTTCTGCAGAGCCTGGGGATACCAAAATCCCCGTTTCTCCATCTTGAACGACGGTGCGCACTCCAGGGAGGCCTGAGGCGACGACGGGCACACCGCACGCTTGCGCTTCGAGGGCAACGAGCCCAAATGCTTCTGCTACGCTCGTGGATGGAAATGCGAGCACGTCCGCATCGCGATACGTGTCACGTAATGCTTCACGACTTACGCGACCAAGAAAGGCTACGCGGCTCACGAGATCCAATGCGACAACGTCTTTTTCAAACCGTGCTCGTTCCCCTCCATCACCCACGATTTTCAGGGTTATCGATTTAGGAAGAGCGGTTAATGCTCGTAATAAAAGCGGGAGACCTTTGAAATGATGTGCTTTATCCAACCCACCCACGAATAGGATGTGCGCGCCCTTATCATGTGATACCGCTTTTTGTTCCGAAGGCGAAAAAAAATCTGTATCCAGCGCAAACGGAAGTTGCACGATTTTGTCTCCTAGCTCTGACAGGAGAGGAGCGAGAGATGAATGCTCCGCGTAGTCACGAGAAGACACTAAAATACGCGATGCATTACGCAGAAGACGTGACTGGAGCAGATATCGATGCGCAGCGAATGCTACTCCACGCAAATCCGAAGCCGAGGCATCCATATGAAATGTTACGACCACAGGTTTTTTTGGTCGAGCACTTAATAAAAACTCCGCTACCCCATACCACGGATAATGCAGATGAATAATATCTGCATCTTGGACGACTCGACCCAACCCTCTTATGAGGGCTGCATTTCCTACGCGGATGATGCTTGGCAAGCGATATACCACATCGCTTTTCTCTGCCAGGACTTGATCCATTCCGCGCGTCCAACCATTCCCACTTGAAACGAGGCGCGCGTCCACTCCCCTCTCTCGTAGCCCCATCACTTCGTCGTAGGCAACCTGACCAATCCCACCCGTTTCTGGAGGAGCAATGCAGGCGAGATGCGTAACCTTCATAGAACCGTTAGACCCTGCTTTTATTCCACTCACCTAAGGCTTGTTTACGAATCAACTCAGTCAATTGGCGCTCGAGGCGATGATGAGCGACATGTAACTGAAAAACTAACACCAATAACGTGATAATCGCGGCGTATAAAATTAAATCGGCTCCACGACCTACGCCTAAAAATTGAGCAACTTCACTGGTCGCTTCTGGGCGAGCGACAACAATCGCGGCGGCAATCCAGACCGTGCTCCAGGCCATCGCTTCCCAGACGCGAACAGCGCCTTGACGCTGACGCCGCCAGGTCATAAGTAGCACAATGATTAGGATTCCCCACAAAATAAAACGGATCAACATAGGAAGAAGTGTACTTGGTTAAGAAACAAGCTCGCCCAAAAATAGTTCCCAGATAATTTTAAAGGCGTGGCTGGCCTTTTGGCCCTTTTTTAGTGACGCGTCTGTATAGCGAACGCGCACAGGCACTTCTTGCCAGCGGAAGGAAGAGCGCGTGACCCAGCGTAAGATCTCTGAACAATGCGCCATCCCATCCTGAGCAAAGACCAGTGACTCTGCGACAGGAGCGCGCATGGCGCGCAAGCCACTTTGAGGGTCCGTGATCGTGTGAGGGATTCCAAGGGCGTACTGACTAAAGAGACGAGCTGCGCCTAACAACGCTTTACGTGACGCCGGCATCCCTTCGGCAACGACACCAGCAAAGCGAGAGCCGTAGACAATATCGGCTTGGTTTTTCTTTAGCGGATTCACCAAATGCTCCAGAGTTGAAGCATCGTGCTGACCATCAGCGTCAAGATGCGCAATTATTTCTGCGCCTAATTCCAGGGCGGCTAACGTGCCCGTTTTAAGAGCGGCTCCTTGGCCGCGATTAATGCCATGACGAATCAGGTGGACGCCCTCTTTTTGAGCGACAAGAGCTGTTTCGTCTTGAGAGCCATCGTCGACCACGATGATCTCGTTTACAACTCCTTTTAGAGAAGCTAAGACCGCTCCCAGGCGAGGAGCTTCGTTATAGGCAGGAATGACCGCTACGATGCGCATTTATAGGGAGTGTAACAGGTTTTCTGCCCGTAGCAAGCAAGGCAGGCTTTACCCGACGTAGGAATGCAGGCCAAGCAAGGAACGATGAGAAACAGCGTACTCAACGGTACGACGCAGACCATCATCCAACGTCACTAGCGGCAACCATCCAAGACTTTCTTTGATCTTGCCTAGATCCGGGAGCCCTAACGGGGTCATGAAGAGGAGGGCATCTTTGAAGGCGATCTTGGAACCAGATCCCGTCATTTCTAAGATTTTTTGGGCGACATCTAAAATTCGTACGTCGATATCGCTTCCAATATTGACCGGACCGAGCCCAGCCGGAGCCGCCATCATTTTTATTAAGGCCTCTACCGCATCCGAGACATACAAGAGCGAGGTACGGAAGCTCTCGTCTCCGTAGATTTCCAAATCTTTTTGATCGAGAGCATTCAAAATAAAATCTGGGATCATGTGCGCCTCATAGAGCGGCATGCGTGGCCCATAGACACGGAAGATGCGTGCGATCCGAATGTCGAGCCCCTGTACCTGAGCATACGTCGCACACATGGTTTCGGAAAAACGCTTCCCCTCGTCGTAACATGCGCGAGGAGAAAGCGTGTCGGCAGACCCATGCTCCTCTTCTTTAAACCCGTGGCCATCGGCAGGGCGAGCGCCGTAGACGACAGAGGTCGAGGTATGGACGACGCGTGAATGAAAGCGAGCGGCCAGATCGAGCATGTTCTTCATGCCAATAGAATTGGCGTAAAGTGTCTGCATTTTATACTGGTCAAACTTTTTGGGACTGGTAGGACAGGCTAAATGGTAGATTTCTTGGATGCCTTGGACCTTGAGACGGAAGCGGGTGAGCTCTGGGTACGCTTCTGGATCAAACGGGACATTGATGTCATGCCGAATAAATTCAAAATCTTGGTTTTTGAGAAGACTATCAATATTTGATTCTTGGCTGGTGACAAAATTATCTAAACAAATGACGCGCGCATTCCCCTGTTTTAGCAGCGCTTCACACAAGAATGAACCGATAAACCCTGCCCCACCTGTTACGAGTACATTTTTTTTGTCAAAGACGACGGATCGTTCGGGCATAGATAGCATGTAAAGGTTAAAATCAGCCAGCTGAACTGGCCTGCGACCAGAGATGATGAGCGATCTCAAAATGAGGAGCTATGGGACTCACGAAACGTGAAGAACTTGTGGGTAAGATACGTGTAGAACGGGATGATAACCGCTACTACAAAGATAACGATCAGGTCATGGGCATGCAAGAGATGATACCCTACCCAAAAAAGAAATGATTGAATTGCAATCGCACTTAATGCGACTCCTACGTAACGAATAGCCTGGGAACGATGCCTGCCCTGCGAACGGAATGTCCAACGACGATGCGCGAGATAATTCAAGGTGGAGGTAATGGCAACGGCGATAAAATTTTCCAAGGTGCGATCGCCCGCTGGCCATAGGATGCGAGAAATGAGGTAGTACACGCTGTAATTAAACAAAAAACTTACGCCACCAATAAAGAGGAAGCGTACCACCTGCTCCCCTTCGTTGCGGTGATGGGTAAATCGCTCAGGCAGATACGGGAGACTTTTGTCGAATATCCAACGAATCATAGAGGAGTACTATTTGAACGCGTCCACAAGCCTCTGTAAAGAGGTGAGCGCCTTAAAAGGAATCTTGGGTAATCTGATCTTCTTACGTTCGGGTGGGAGAGGTAGCGTGCTTGAAGGAGCGGTGCTCGACATAAGGGAGACGACTGGGGACGACTCTCCGCTAAGAGCTCGACCTACGTTCAGACGACCATACCCCCAGGCTGTTTTCACCCCCGTTCCGTCATCCAATGGCAGAAGGTCTGATGTCGTATAGAGACGTTCCTGGATTTGTCGTACGGTCCAGTCTGGATGAGCGGAGCGTAAAAGAGCGGCAGCGCCTGCGACCAAGGGAGCGGCTACGCTTGTTCCGCCTACCCGTTCACGATACGCAGGGATGGGGGTAGAACCAGCGTATGGTTCACCGGCATAGCTAGGACGGGCGGCAAATAATTCGAAGCCCGGCGCGGAAATATCGGTGCAACGCCTTCCAAAGTTGGCATAGGGAGCTTTTTGGTCGTCTGCATCCGTACCTCCCACACCGATGATTGCATCCTCCCCCTTTTCTCCACAGGCGGGATAACTTGGTATTTCATCAATGTCTATCCCGACACTGTCGTTATTATTATTTCCATTGGCAGACACGACCACGATTCCGGCCTGAGAAGCGCGATGAATCGCCTCGGTTAAGGCCGGATCTTCTTCATAGCCAGCTAAACTTAAATTAATTACCTCTACCCCCATCCTCAGAGCGTAGTTGATTGCCCGCACAATATCTTGGGTTGAACCGGCACCATCTGCATTAAGCGCAACAAGGGGCATAAGACGTATGTTCCACGCAACCCCAACCATCCCGAGACCATCATTGCCCTTGGCACCAATGAGCGAGGCGACCATCGTCCCATGACTCCAGGCATCTTCTGATTGGAACGGTTTATACAGAGGGCGAACATCGGAAGTATTACTGACAAAATTCCATCCCTGAACATCGTCAATAAATCCATTATGGTCGTTATCTATCCCGTCTCCCGGCTGTTCATGGGGATTTGTCCAAATAACCTCGCGCAAATCCGGATGCGTGACATCTACACCTACATCAATAATTGCAACCACGACGTCTGGCGTCCCGGTGCTTACCGTCCAAGCTTGATCTGCCTTAATCTGGCGCAAATGCCATTCGCGGTTCCACAAGGGATCATTTGGGATGACGGTGAGGGTAGAAGAAGGGGGGGACGCCAAAAATAATTCTTCAGACCACGGGGAAGATATAATAGGCGCCGCCTCCGCCACAGACAAAGATAGACCAGCTCCTAGCAAGAGCCCCAGTGCAAGGGGGAAAAAGCGCCTTCCACGAGGAGCGCGCCTGTTCTTACGGCTCCCGTAGACAGATGACATAGATATAGTCTACCGTATAATCACTGACGGCGAAATGGCCATCCCTTATGATTCAAGCCCAACAACAACTAAAACGCCTGATTTTGATTAGTGGGGATTTTTTGCTGCTAGAAGCCTGTATTGTCCTCACCCTCTTTATCCGCTACGGCAGCCTCAATACCTGGCCGACACACATCGCCCCATTTACGATTGTCACCTTGCTTTGGATTATTGGTTTTTATATTGCGGGGTTGTACGACCTGGCTCTGGGTCAAGACACGCTTAAGCTGTTTCGTACCTACCTGGAGGGGATGATTGTGAACCTGGGGGTGGCTTTTGGTTTCTTTTACCTCTTGCCCGTTTTTGGTATTGCCCCGCGTGCCAACCTCCTCCTTTATTTTCTTATTGCTCTTTTATTTGGATACGCGTGGCGCCTATGCTTCCATCGCTTCATCATGGGAACGTTCGAACGAGAACGCGTCCTCTTCATTGGTCCAGTTAGTGAAGCGCTGGAGGTGCATGAGCTGTTACGAACAAGCTCGCTAGGAGCCGACTTAGTAGCTGCCGTCGTGACACAAGACACCCCTGAAATCCGCATGCCGTTCACCTGCACGTCCGTGGACCACATCTCTCACGATTCTATTCAGGCGCAACAGATCCAAACAGTTGTTCTTGGAACACACCTAGACGAGTTCCCCCAGGTGACAAATGTATTGTACACCGCCCTATTTGACCAACTCACTATTATTGATCGTGCCGAACTTGAAGAAGCGACGACGGGACGCATTCCCCTTAGCTATGTGAACCAAAGCTGGTTTTTGCAGCACTTGAATGAATCAGAAAAAGCCTGGTATGAGTCATTCAAGCGAGGCACGGATATTTTTCTCGCGATTCCTTTTGCCTTCCTTACCCTATTTCTCACTCCGCTGGTAACCCTCTTGATAAAACTCAGTTCCGCTGGTCCGATTTTTTACTCACAGACACGCGTTGGACGTCATGGCAAGCTCATGAAGATTTGGAAGTTCCGTACCATGAACGTGAACGCGGAAAAGGATGGACCTCGCTTTACGGCCTCAACCAAAACGGATCCACGCGTCTTCGCCCTTGGTCGCTTATTGCGTCAACTGCGAATTGATGAGCTACCGCAAATCTGGAATGTGCTTCGTGGAGACCTGACCTTCGTGGGTCCTCGACCGGAACGTCCGGAGTTTGTTGATCCCCTGATTGCGCGCATGCCCTATTATAATCTGCGCCATTTGGCACGCCCTGGGTTAACGGGCTGGGCTCAGGTACGCTTTTTGGAACCGACTTCGAGCCTGGAAGACAACCTAAAAAAACTCCAGTACGATCTCTTCTACATTAAGCATCGCTCACTTTTGCTTGATGCTGCCATCTTATTAAAGACCATAGGTATCATTCTTCGTCGTCAGGGCACATGATTCGCTCTCTCTTCACCAAAGGCTGGGATCTTTTTCGCACCCGACGCGTTTTAGTCGTGTGTTTTCTGGTGTCTGGGCTGGTGCAAGTCTCTATTGTTGGCTACATGGCCTACAAAGGCCTTACCCCATCACCCCGCTATGATGGCACAGAGTATCGTATCCTCGCACAAAATCTCTTACAGCACGGAACGTTTAGTACGAGCCCTGCCCCTCCCCTCCTTCCGGAATTACTACGAACCCCTGGCTATCCCCTCCTCCTCGCCGCCACATACCTTATTGAGCCAAAAGGGTACTTGATGCTCTTCCTTCACGTGATCGGTCGCCTGAGCATTGGGTGGATGATCTACCGGCTCTGTCGCCGTTGGCTCGGGCTGCCCTACTGGATCGCTACACTTGTGACCTCTTTTTGGCTGTTCGATACCTATACCATCTTTATCGGTCTACAAACGTTTAGTGATACGGCCTTTAGTTTTTTGGTGTGCCTTAGCTTTTATCTTGCGCTCGTTGCACCCCAACAACGCCGTACCCTCTACCTGAGCCCGCTCCTCTTGGGATTTGCTATTTTAGTACGCCCCCAAGGCCTTGCGTTACTCCCTTGTTTGCTGGCCGTGTTCTTTTTTCAATCGGTTCGATCACCAAAACAATGGCTAATCCTATTCCTTAGCGCGCTATCTATTCCAATGATCTGGATTGGACGAAATACTCTCCAGGTAGGAACTCCTATCCTGAGCAGCACGCGTGAGTATAATACCGTTCTGGGAATCGGTAATGCTGATCATACCTATCGTGGGCAACTCGCTGAGGCTCACCGTGAACACATTTTACCCGCGGTAGACCTTGGAGATGGAAAGGCACCGTTTAGAAATAACTGGCTCTATACAACGGAAGGCTACCCCGCTTTGCGTGGTGTTTTTGATCAGGTGACACGCGAGTACGGCTGGAAAAAATCCTTCTTATTATACCTGCGGCAAACCCCACGCATTTGGTATGGGACAACACAAATAACCGTTTTTGATAGCCTTGAACACTATTACACCCCTATCGTACGGCAAATACTGTTCGCTGTAGACATTGTCTACGTCTTATTTTTAGCAAGTCTTGGCTTAGTGGGTCTTGCGTTCTCTTTGCGAACCATTCGCGAACAGCGACCTCGTCTGCTCTTGTGTTTCGCGCTTGGGATCATGCTCGCTTCTTTTGTTAATGCAGGTATCGTTGTGCACCGTGTTCGCACACCGTTGCTCCCTTTCGCTCTTTTGCTGTGTGCCTATGGGTTATCTCGGGTTACAAGACAGGCTCGATCCCCTCTTTACGCAACAAGTCTATCAACCCCTGCTCAAATGGAATCTGAGGATTCCACGACAACAACCGCTTTGTAAGTGAGATATCCGCCAACGTGTCCCGTGCTTCGCCTTTTCCACGAGGTGATTCGCGGTGTGAGATATCTTTGCTGATTTTCTTGGCAATAAAGTTGACTGAGTAACGCTCTCCATTCCCTACGTTCAATACTTCCCCGTTTCCAACCTTGGGTGACTGCATCGCCGCGATGTTGGCAGAGACTACGTCCTTTACATGGGTAAAATCTCGGGTCTGTTCTCCGTCTCCATCAATGGTGAGCGTCTCATGGGCTTTCATCTGACGCATAAAAATCGCGATGACCGTCACATAGGCTCCGTCGTTGGCCATGCGAGGCCCGTAGACGTTGAAGTAGCGTAAAGACACCGTCTCGATTCCGTAAAGAGATGCGAATTGCTGACAAAATAATTCACCTACGTATTTTTGTAAGGCGTAAGGATTCAAGGGGTTGGGGCGCATGTCTGGCGTGAGCGGTAATTGCTCTTGGTTTCCATACGCAGAAGACGTGGCGCTATACACGACACGCTTCACTTTCGCATCGCGGGCTGCCACAAGGGCATTTAACGTGCCCATGATATTGCTCTTGGCTGTTTCGACAGGCTGCGCAATCGAAAGTGGCACGCGAGGCAAGGCGCCCACATGAAAAAGACCCTCCACCCCCTCGAAGGCAGGCCGGATGGCTTCTAGATCGCACAAATCAGCTTCAAAAAATTCTGCCTCTGCAGGAACATTCTCTCGTTTTCCGGTTGAGAGATTATCGAGAACACGGACACGGTGGCCTTGGGCTAGCAAGGCTTCCGTTAAGTGTGAACCGATAAACCCGGCGCCGCCGGTAACGAGATAGAGAGACATAGTCGTGAATCGTGAATCGTGAATCGTGAATCCCTGATCGCTCATGGTTCTACGCTACACGTTTCACGTCTTAAGGTTTCTTAGGAGAGCCTTCTTGCCATTGGATGTCCATGCCTTGGGCGGCGACGAGGGCGTTGTTGTAGTCTTCGGACGACTGAAGAAGTGTGAGGTCAACTCCACGGGCTGCCGCCAATTGGATGAGGGCGCGCGTATCCTTAGGAAGACATTTACCCCCGTAGCCACGATAGCCTTTGTGAAAAATATCGAGGTGGGTACGGCCAATACGTTTATCGGCCGCCATACATTCTTTGACGTTGTCGTAATCGACGCCCATTTTTTGCGCCAAGTCGTACATCTGATTTGAGAACGTGACTTTGACGGCAAACCATGTGTTACCTGCATACTTGACCATCTCAGCGACCGTAGAGGGAACCACGCGCTCAAAGGGAGCAAGTGGGAGCATCGCCATGATATCTGCGGCGACCGTATAACTCTGCTCCGTCGTTCCAAGGATCTGGCGATCAGGGAAATTCATGTCTTGATCGGCGGTAACCTCCGTCAAAAACTCCGGATTATACATGAGCTTATGGTGCGGATATTCTGCTTGGAGCATGGCCGTCGTACCGGGAATGACGGTGGATTTTAATACGACAATTTTTCCTCCTTGGATCGCATCAAGCGCTGAGCGTACGTAAGATAAATCAAAGCCACTCCCGTCAAGATAATAAGGAGTTGGAACGCAAATAAATACCACGTCGGCTTTATTCACTTCTTCTATCGAACCTTCGTTCTTGCCTTTGTCATAGGTAAACGGTGTAACACCGGATGACTCAAAGTAGCGCTTCAACGCGCCGCCCACAAAGCCGGTTCCCATGATGCCTACAGAATAGCGCGTCTTGTTCATAGAGATATTAGGGTACGATACGAATTGGTTGGACGTGTGTCAATGCAGCTTACCCACGTTTATAGGTGCCACCTGCGGTCGCTTCACCCTCCTCCCAGGCGTGGGCTACGAGCCCCATGGTGCGAGCGACGAGAAAAATCGCATCGGCAAAGGCGAGAGGCCACTCTAAATCTGCCATAAGCGATCCTATGGCTCCGTCGACATTTAACGGGAGCGGACTCCCCTTGCGTTCCGTCATAAGGCGCGAAACTTCGAGCGCAAAAACGAGATGTGTCGTCGCAGGAAGATGTGTTTTTGCAAGAGCACTAATTGTGGTGGTGCGTGGATCGATCGTATATTCTGGGTGACCGATGCCCGATAGGCGCTTTTTGTTTGCGAGCGATTCTTCTACCACTTCTGCAGGTGTACGTCCGGCTTTGACGGCGTCTTGTACCCATTGACCGGCGGCCGTGGCCGCATTGCCGTGACGAGGGCCAAGGGTCAGAAGACCGGCGGCAACTGCATCGGCAACGGGCTTGCCACAGCTCGCAACGCGACGTGTCACGTGGGCGCTTGGCGGTTCTTGTCCATGATCAATGGAAGCGATGAGACAGGCGTTTAACAAGGGCTTCTCTGCTTCCGTAGGGAGACGGCCAAGCCAAGCTAAGCACAAAACAGAGACAAGATCCTGCTCCTGCATGAGACGTGAAACGGGTACGTCACGCAATTGGTATTCACCGTCTTTGATAGATCCAAAAGACATACAATAAAATATTATTTATTCATTTTCTCACAGGCCTCGAACAGCTCTTGCAGGGAGCCGGTACAGATATAGCCTTTTTCTCGAATGGCGGCTCGCATCTCGGGAACAGAACGATCATCTTCGCCGAGGACGGTACCCGTATGACCATACGGGGTACCGCGAGGGAGCGTGTCAAGAACGTCCCCTGGCATGAGAATTGCTAGCGGTTTTTTGCTTGTGACGGCGCCGCTTGCTAAGGCTTGTAGAATAGGATGTCCTGGTTCGGCAAACATGGCAATCGCTGTGACATCAGGCGAAGCATCGACATGTGCCAAGGCGTCGCCAAGAGACGTACCAAGCACACGGTCTCCACCGACGGCGAAGGCGCAACGAATTCCGATCCCGCGTCGAGACAATCCCATAAGGAGTTCATTTGTCATTCCGCCTGAGTTGGAGACAACAGCAACAGAACCTTCTTTTAAGAGACGAAATGGTTCTTCTCCACCGATATACCCAACGCGAAATTTTGGAAATTGAAGATAGCCGACAGAGCTGGGACCAAGAATGGTCGCACCGGCTGCATGCGCTTTTTGTCGCATCGCAAGGACATCATGGACGGGAATCGTTTCCGTCAGGATCTGGAGATATTTTATTCCATTTTGCAAGGCGTCTTCGACGGCACCCAACACCCGCAGAGGCGGGACGACGATACTCGTGACTTCGATGTCGGGAAAAGCCGCCTTCGCTTCGCCCACACTATTAAACACGGGGAGGCCTTCCACGGTTTGACCCCCTTTGCCAGGCGTAACTCCTGCAACAACTCGAACGCCGCTCCCGAGGAGCCACTTGGTCATGCGCATCCCCTCTTTGCCCGTCATCCCTTGGATGAGGACGTGTGTATCAGATGAAAAACGTTTCCACATAGGAGGTAGTATCGAGAATCGGGTATCAGGTATCGAGAATAAGTCGCCTACCAATTATTTTACGGCTTCAGCGACCGCGCGCGCAGATGTCTCTAAGTCGGTATCGCCGCGATGGAAGGTGAGGGGGATCCCTTGTTGTTTGGCCCAGGCTACCGCTTCGGATTGAGCGGCGTCGGCGTTGGGGCCGTCGCGTCGGACGACGATGGGTAAGCGTACCTGCATGTCTTGCATAGCTCCGAGAACGGCCATGACGGTGGCTTGGATATCGGTGAAGTTGGCAAATGAACCCGCGATCCACAGCGCTTTGAGTCCTGGTTTTGAGAGCACAATCGCGGCAGCTTTACGCAAACTCTCTGGATCTGGATTCCCACTGGCTTCGAGATAGTTGCCTGGCTTGAGGCCAACGTGCATAAGGGCGTCCATAGCGACCAAGCTCGCGCCGCCGCCCGATAGGATCACGGCGATATCTCCGTCTAATTCGATATAACGACCCATGGTACCACGATGACCGGCTGAGTCTAATAATATATTAAAGGCCTGTTCTCGCTCCGTTTTCCCAGTACCACGGAGTTTGTGCGAGATAAGGTCTGCCCATTCGAGGTGACGACTCCAAGCCGCATCATCTACTTCAACCTTGGCATCAAGGGCGATACATGAGCCATCTGATAAGACAGCTAAAGGATTAATCTCAATACTTAAGGCGTCCTGCGTGGCCATGGCCGCGTGTAGCGTTTTTACGATGGTCAGGATAGGAGCGGGTACTTCAAGCTTAGCCCAATCCGACTCACCCTCGATCGTGGCAGAGAACGCTTTAGAGACACCCATCCCACCCTCTGGGGAATAATTCACCCGTAAGGCACCCGCCTCGCGATCGAGATCAATGCTTACGAGCCATTCGGCGTCATGAAGGACAGCTGGGTCAGCCAGGAGACCCGCACAGGGAGTCGTTCCAAGTGTTTGTTGCATGGAGGCGATCGTCTCTTCGAGTTGGTCGACACGATCGACACGGCGTACGAGGCCGGACTTGCCGCGACGGCCTTGCAACACCTGAGCCTTGAGATACCAGGGATGGGACCAATCTAAATCTGCAAAAATAGTTTGCGCCTCTTCGAGAGAAGCAAAAACGCCTTTGGGTACCGTGACCCCTAGGGTATTCAGGAGTTGCTTGCCGTCGTGTTCGATGAGGAACATAGGTGTTTTATTATATTATTTTTGGCAGAGGAAGAAAAATCCTGATGCTTGTTTACCGGAACCCGGATACAGTTTGTCGAATCGTTGAGCGATCCCGTTGGTGAGAGGTCCTTTAAGACGACGCGGCAAGAGATGTAACATTGTTTCGGCCGGCCCGCGTACATGACAGATGTCTATGTGGGAAAACGCACTGAATAGGGCGCGGATGCCGTCGTCGGTAAAACGAATGTAGTCCCCGTAGTAGCCCGGCATGGCATGGTAGGGTGAGAGAAAAGGAACGTATCCGAGGAGGAGGCCGCCGGGTTTTAAGATCCGGTGAAGTTCTGACGCGGCGTCCCAGGCACGCGGGACGTGTTCGAGAACCGCGAGGCAAACGACTCCATCGTATGTGTCATTAGCCATTGGCGCCTGCATAAGATCACCGACGATGTCAGGGTGGTAGGTATCCACGGGATCCATGACTTCGTACGTGAGCTTATCTATGAGCGGTAGGATCCAGGCACGACGAGGATCAACTACATTTCCTCGTTTCCCATCAATACGTAGACCTGCTCCTATATCGAGAATTTTTTTTTCGGGGAGAAGTAGGCGCTCGACTGCGGCGCGGAAGAAGAGATCAGCATTCATATAGCGAGAGGAGGGCTTTCCGTGTAAGCTACCCGCAGCATGCGTCTGCGTCAACTCGCCAAGCGATGCCTAGAGATGATCGGTCAACGACTACAGGTTGATACGCTTTTTTATAGCAAGATTTTGGGGTGGGTAGGGCTGAATTATGCCAGCGGTATTGCACGTGGTGTTGCGACGACCTTTTTTTTGGCACGGTTTTTGCCCATGGAGACGTTTGGGGCCTTTCGCTACGTGATTGCGGTCTATGGTACGGCGAGCATCTTCTCGTTCTCTTCTTATCATACGGGGATCATTCGGGGTATTGCAGCCAATGACACGGAAGTAGCCTGGGCGGGAGCTAAGCGCATGATCTCCCTTTCCCTGGTTGGGACCTTAGTTATTTTTTTGGCGGCGAGTGAACGCTTTTGGAGACATGAACCCATGGTTGGCTGGTCCCTGATGGTTTCTAGCCTCGCCTTTCCTTTAGCCAGCGCGAGCAGCCTCTACGGCTCCATCCTTACAGGCAAAGGTGAGATCCCTCGACTTTCAAAATACAATGCTTTCAGCAATCTGGTATTTATTGCCGTGTTTTGCCTTGTTCTTATCCTCAGTGAGCAAAACCTTATTGCCATTTCCCTAACGTTCTTTCTCGGCGACGTGCTGATTAAGGGAGCTCTGTCGCTCCATCAATTGAAAGGCCTATCTCGACATGGCTCTGCTGGAGACCATCTCACCTTAGGCTCCCATCTGTCGTTTATGGGCCTATTCCAAGCCTTCGCTCATCAACTTGATCAACTAATTATCCAACGCTTTTTTGGCTACACTTCTTTAGCAAATTACAGCATTGCGATCTTACTCCCAGAACAGATAAATGATTTTGCCAAAAGCTTTAGCGGGATTTTATTAATGCGCAAAACACATGCAGTAAAGCAAAAAAATACCCTCGGAGCGGCCCGTAAACAATTTATTTTATTATTTTTCTTGGCTTGTCTTGTATGTGCCGTATACGCGGTGTCAGCCCGGTATTTTCTTCATCTGTTTTTCCCCGCCTATGTCCATACGTATTGGTCATCCGTGGTGTATTCATTAGGCCTCTTATCCTTCCCTTCTGTCATTGGGTTAGCCTGGCAACAAAGCCAACATGACCTTAAACGGTTGTGGATTTTTTCCTTGGTCAATGGGCTTTTGCAACTGACAGGCTCATTTGTATTCGCGTACTTTTTTCAAACTTTTGGCTTAATTCTTGCAAAAACAATTACGCGACTTGTTTCAACGTTCTTTACCTATCCAATAGAAAACAGCCGCCGCGGGACTCCCACGAAGGCTGTTTAAGAGAAGGAAGGGTTGAAGAGAAGGAGCGCTACGGCTGGTAGCGGATGAGCACCTCAATGTTCGGGGGCGGCGTTCCGAGCTCGACGCCGGCGTACGGACCCGTCGGCGGCGTTCCCGCAATGTCGTAGGTTGTCCGAAGACCGAGCATGACCATGCGACCGGCGGCGGCCTGGAGGTACGTGATCCCCGTCGGATTGAGGCTGCGGCGTACTTCTACGCCTGCCGCGAAGTCCGTGCAGGGAATTGCATCCGCGAAAAAGGCGGCGGATCCCCAGTGCGAGAGGGCGAAATCCTCCCAACCGATGGTGGCCATTGAGGTGGGCGCGAAGCTCACGCTCTGAACCTCCATGTCAGAGGTGCCCGCGGCGTGAGAGCCGTAGGGAGGGAAGAAGCGCACGCTCGCCGATACGACCGTGCCGGTGGGCACCCGCACCACGAAGTATCCTCTTCCGACGGAATACCTACCTGCTCGCTCCACGAAGGTGAAGACGGCCGTGTTGTTGAGCTGGTAGTTGCCCGTGCTCCGCGCGGTGGCGTAGTCCAGGTGAGCGTCGATCGAGCCCACATGGCCACCCGAGGTCACGCGAGCAACGTTGTTGCAGGCGCTCATGCTGCAGGTGTCACCCGTGGCGCAGAGCGCCGCGCAACGACCGCAGTTGGCGGCATCCGTCTGGAGGTTGACCTCGCAGCCGTTGGCGGCCACACCGTCGCAGTCGGCGAAGCTGGTGGCGCAGGTGAAGCCGCAGCCACCCGCCGTGCAGGTGGCGGTGGCGTTGGGCCGCACGACGCAGGGTGCGCAGGCGTCGCCGCACGACGTGACCGCCGTATTGCTGGCGCAGACGCCACTGCAGTCGTGGAAGCCTGCGTTGCAGATGGTGCGGCAAGTGCCGCTTGCGCAGGTGACAACGCTATTGGGAACGGCCATGCAGGCGTTCCCGCAGCGGCCGCAGTTGCCGTTGTCGAGCTGCGTGTTGACGCAGGCCGTGCCGCAGCGCGTCTCACCGGGGCCTGTGCAGCCGTCAGAGCACGTGCTCGCGCTGCAGAGGGGGGTCGGCGCGGTGCAGGCGTTGTTGCAGACGCCGCAGTGGAGCGCCGTGGTGGCGAGGTTGACCTCGCAGCCGTTGGCGGGGATGCCATCGCAGTCGCCGAAGCCCGGGTTGCAGGCCGCGACGGTGCAGGCACCGGCTGCGCAGCCTGCGGTCCCGTTGGGGATCGTGCAGGGGCGGTCGCAGGCGCCGCAGTTGCTCGGGTCGGTAGCGATCGACGTGCAGCGACCGCTGCACGTGGCCTGCCCGGGGATCGGGCAGGGTGCGGGGGCGTCGGCGTCGGGCGACGCGTCGACGGGCATCTCGCCCATGACATCGGTCGCCCCGTCGTCCTGGGCGACATCGCGCAGGTCGGGAGAGACATCCCCCCCGCCGTCGGCGATCTCGCGGTCGGGCATGGAGCTGACGTCGCCGTCCTGCCCCGCCTCGACCTTGGGGACGTCCGGGAACACGGGCTCATCGCCCGCGTCCATGACATCGTCCACGTTCATCTGGTCGGCCAGCACGTCTGACGCGCCGTTGTCGACCAGATCCGAAAGGGAAGCCCCATCGCGGGGTACCCTCTCGAGAGACTCAGCGCACCCCGCTGCAAGGACCATGGCCAACACGGCCATGATGAAACGAATCACCGGATTCTCGCGAAGGAACGTCATGAGGACGCCCTCCTTTCCTATTTCTGAACCCTAGATACCACGCTGTGCAGCCTATCCAATTAAGGTAGACCGACATGATAGTTAAGCACAATTTTAAGGTTTTGTCGAGGTCGCGGCAGCATTTTGGCCTTGTTCTGAGATTTTATATAGGTAAATACCGACTGGATCGAAGATTTTTAGCGTGGTTATGGGCTTTCCTTGGGTAAAAAAGGCATATGGGCTGACTCCCCAAGCATTCCCGAATTTTCCAAATATGACTTTATAAAAATCGGAAACATACCCAATCTCGCGTGCTTGGATATAAGCTAAGACGTCGCGTTTTTTTAAATAAGGGTAGACTTCATTATTGACTAATCCGTCTAAATTTATGACTTGATGACGGCTCAAAAAGCCTTGGATTCCGCTATTAAAGACTCCGATTTTTGAGCCTGTGGGCAACTCTTTATTCATCCAGTCCGCGGCTTGGATAAACTCGGCTTGATCTGCATAGCGTACAGAGACTTCTTTATATCCAATCCATACCCAAGTACAGATCATGAGAGCAATGACCGGAAGGAACCACCATACCTTCACCCTTTTTAGATAAGCCTCCGCAGACGAGCGATAATACGCATAGGCGATCCCTACCCAAACCAAGATTTGGAGATGGGCAAAATACCAACTTCGGATAGACCAGCGTAAACAGACTTCGACACAAAAATATACGAGTCCTGCGATGAAAAGTGAGGGCAGGATCCGCATCCAAGCAGCTTCTTTTTCGTTCGTGAGGGTCACGCTTGTCTCTTCTGATGCCTGCACAGACTCTCTTTTGAAGAGAGCTGCCATGAGACACATTCCTCCCGCTAAAAATACTAACCATCCATAGAGGGCTTGCTCAAGGAAGGCCTGAAGCCCGTAGATCGTGGTAGAGAAGGTGGCCTTCGCAAACACAAATGGCCAAGCACGACCTACATTGACGGTTGAGGAAACAAAGACGCGCTGATACTGCGCCAAGGTGTAGGCCGCCCCACTCACTTGCACGATCGTGCCAAAGGTCGCCAGATTCCAGGCTAGCCAGGGCAATAACATGATCCCTGTTCCAAGCCCAAGCCGTAGGCCGTCTTTAAAGAAGGTCTGTCTGCGAAGATATAGCTGGTGGCCAACCAAGATCGCGTAGTAAATAATAAAATCTGTCCGTGCCAGCAACATCCCTCCTCCGATCGCGCCTATCAATAAAAGAGAGTTTGTCGAAGCATTCGTCTTCCACTTAGATAATGCCACCACGAATGCGACGAGACAAAAGATGGATAGGCTCGTTTCCAATCCATTGATGGACTCTGTCATCAGCAAGGGGTTGAAGAACCAGGCAGCAAAGACGATGCCATGAATAAGCCTGTGTGGAATGAGAACGCGTAACGCTTTAAAGAGCAGCCCCGCGAGCGCTAGATAGAGCGTGGCCGCAACGAGGAGCGAAGCTTGGATCGCCTGTGCTTGTGGAAGGAAACGAAACAAAGGGACTAATACAGCCATCCATAAGGGGTGATAGCCGTTGGTAGGAGCGATACCGTCAAAGGTAGAGCCCGCTCCCTGGGCAATGCGCTTTGCAATCTGAAAATAATAAAACGTGTCATCCGGTAAGATTGTTACGATCAGCGTGGAAAGTGGCTGAAACACAACACATAGGACGAATAACACATAAATGAGAGCAGACAGCCAAAAGAAGCTCATCTCCTGACGCACCCCTCTTAGAACCCACGAGCGAAGAGATATCATAAAGAAGTGCGTAATCGCTCATAGACAGCGAGCGTCTTTGCCACGACGACGTGCCAGTCTAATTGCTCACACGCGTAGTGCTGGGCACGTTCACAGCGTGCTGGGTCTTGGTCGCGCAAGGCCTCACAGACTCGCGCGGCTAAGGCCTCGTATCGGTCGAGGGGTAGCTCATCTGGGGCGGCATAATCACACGATTCCCAAGGGACGAGTTTCATGAGCCAGCCTCGTTCTTCGTTTTTTCCTAATAACTCAATCAAGCCCCCTACGCGGCTGGCGACGATCTTTTTTCCCATGGCCATCATTTCTGCGCAGGCAATACTCGTTGACTCTGCCGTAGAGGGAAAGACGACCACGTCTGCTCGCTTGGCAAGGGGTGGAACTTGGGCATTTGGTAGCGCCCCTAAAAAAAGACAGGCGTCGTATACACCCAAGTGTTTGGCGCGTGCTTCTAAATTTTCACGCATGCGTCCATCCCCAATCATGACGAGCTTAGCGTGTGGGAATTGTTTTAAGATGAACGGGAGGGCGGAAATAAGATAATGGATCCCATTTTTTGGAACTAAGCGTCGCACGGTTAAGATCATCGGCTCTGCGTCGGCGAAGCGTGCTTCCTGCGTTTCGGCCACCTTGGTGGGATGAAAGGCCAGGGTATCTAATCCATTCGGAATGACAACTAACGGCCGTGAACTATAACGACGACAGACTTCAGCTAAATCTTCACTCGTGGAAATGATCTCGGTCGCAAACAATAAAGAGAGGGTGCGATAGAGATGATGTACTCGGGTATAGAACCAAGAATTATCCGGGATATCCAACAAGCCAAGTCCGTGGAGCGTCACCACACACGGCTTACGGCGCAGGCGAGCGACAAAGCCCACGACCACGCCTAAACGGTAACAATTATGTACATGAAACACCTCTGCCGTACGCGAGGCGCGCCAGACCGTCACAAATAATTGAGGAACACGTTTTAAACTCCAGGCGGCACGCAGCACCGGAAACATTTTATCTTCTTCCGCGATCCTCGGATCTGTGACCAAAAGGGTCACGGCATGGCCCAAGGCGCGTAAGCGTTTTTGCAATTCAAATACATGCACCTCTGCTCCCCCTACGAGGGGAAGATACGTGTCTCCGGACATGAAGATATGCATAGACAACACCTTATGATGTTTTTACTGGTACCTGCCCCTGTTCAAAGTACTCTTTCTCACTACCCACAGCCTCTATATCGTAACGCCTACCCTCGATAATACTGCGCGCCGCCAATATCCCCATCTCTAACGAATGGTCTTGATTCGTGTACTTAAACCGGCCTGGTCTGCCTATATAATAGAGATTTTCAAACCGATCCATGTATTCTTTGACACGCGCCAAATTTTCTTCGTAGTGCGTATCATAGATCGGATAGTCTTTCTGACCACGGAAGAGATAGGTCTCACGTACGTCTGCGGCGGTAAAAAATCCGCAGGCTTCGATCGAAGGTAGTGCGAGTGCAAATAATTCCTGTTTACTCATGGCGTAGACCGGGTCAGTTTCATCACAAAAGAACTCGATAAACCAAGACGTCTTCCCCGGTGGAGACATGTCGGCACTAAAATTACGCATCTCACTTACACGCGCAAAGGGAATCTTTTGCTCAGGAAAATAAATCCACTGGTCGGGCGTGATGCTTGGTTTATTCAAGGTAACAAACAGATGGATTTGGCTACGGTAACGGAGACGACGCGCTGCTTCCAAAACCTCAGGCGGAGGCAGAGGGTCTAGCAACGTCACAAAATCCGTAAGATGGATGGATTCAACCAGGTTTTCACAGGTAAGCGTCTGTATTTGTCCCTGTGACTCTAGGTCTATCGAAAGAATGTGTTTTCCGTCGTGGCGAATCTTCGTAGGCTGGGTGTTCACGGCAATATCATATCCGTTTGCCCGTAACCGCTTCTCGATGGCTTGGTAGATTTCTCCCGTTCCATGGCGCGGATAGTAAAAGACGTCCGTCAAACTTTTTACCTTGACGCTCGAGGAAGAGGAGAACCATTTTGTCACGACGTTTTTTAGGAGGCTGCCAAAGTTTAAACCGGTGATGCGCTGCTTGGCCCAGTCGACATGTAAGTCGGTGGTGGAGATCCCCCAAATCTTTTCTGTATAGTTGATCATGTTAAACATGGCCAATGTCCGTCCAAATTGAGAAATGGCGTACTCGTAAAAATTCTTGACGGGTCGTCGTAGCCACTGATAGGTCACGACGGCTTTGAGATAATCCCAGCCCGCTTTGAAAATCATCTTCCATCCTAAGGCGCGGATCACCTGCGAGGGATTGATCGGGTAATCTAAAAACGTCCCCGCAATGTATTGGCGGGTTTGACGGCGCACCTGAATCCAATCATCTTGGATCAGGTCTTCGATGAAACGATAAAGATAGGGATTCTTGGAAAAGAAGCGGTGCGGGCCGTTATCGGTACGAAAGATAAGCTCACCTTCTTGTACGGTATACGTTTTTGACAAGCCTCCGACTCGATCAGCTTTTTCCACTAACCCAAATTCTTTTTTTGCTTTACTGAGTTCCATGGCAGCCGCCATCCCCGCAGGACCGGCGCCGATAATTATGGTCTGGTAGCGATCTTTCATAGGCTGGTGGAGGAAGGACGCTGACCATACCATAAAATACTTCGCTTTATCCCCTCTTCAATCGTGACTTTGGGCGTGTATCCGAGCAGGATATTGGCAGCCGTGATATCTGCGACGTATTTCATAACTTCCCCTGTACGGGTTTCTTGGACTTGTATCGATGATTCTGAACCCAGGCCCGCTGTGATCATTTGCGCCACTTCAAGAATGGTAGAGCCATGCCCGGTAGCAAGATTGATGACGCGATTCTTGGCCTGATCAAAGCGTTCAATACCTGCGATAATTCCTTCTACCGTATCATCTAAGAAGGTAAAATCTAAGAGTTTTTCCTTACCGAAGACAGTGATAGGGTCGTTTTTTTGTGCTTTACGAATGAAAAATGGGATGGCACGGTCACTTTCATCGTACATACCGTAGACATTGGAGAAGCGAAAAATCAACATATCCATGCCATAGCAGCGATGGTACGCCCAGACCCAGGCTTCTCCGGCGAGCTTAGAAGCAGTGTAGGGACTTTCACATAAGGCATGATTTGCATCTCCTTCCGCGTGAAAAAACGTCTCGGTGTTGCCATAGACTTCGCGCGAAGAGGCGAAGATCACTTTTTTTATGCCACGCACGCGCGCCAACTCTAACATGTTAAAGGTGGTCTCCTGGTTATCACGCGCCATGGATGGATCATTTACCAGGTCGTGGACGCGAGCATTGGCCGCCAAATGAACGACAAAATCAAATGACTCAGGAACCTGGGCCATCGTCGCGTCTTTGTCGCGCAAATCTACCAGGCGTGTGAGTGCTTCTACGCGGGGACTCCAGGGATTTTTCTTCCAATCAAGCCCTACGACTTCGTATTCATGTGGCTTTTGCAGCAACTGCTCACAGAGTCTGGTTCCGATCATGCCGTTGCTCCCGGTCACAAGAATACGTTTTCGTTCCATACAAGGTTAAAGGAAAAGATGGCTAAGAACCCGTATTGGGGCCTGGCAGACACCCTCAAGCACCGGATCTTCGGCTTAAAAATAATGCCTTGAGCTTAGTATATTTGTGTTTAGTGCGCAACGCATCCCAGACAGGACCCGCAATGTACCAAGCGATTGCCGCCCAGAGCCAAGGCTGTACTGACACTCCATAACGGATGATGACATCAAAGGGCACTTGGACGATGGTGGCGGCTAAAAACAATAGGCCTGGGATCCATTTCCATGTATAACGCTTTGCTCCCGCATATAAGGAGAGTGCGAGCAAGATCCAGAACAGGATTTGCAGGCTGTGAGCGACCCCTAAAATAAAGATGCGCGCGTACGTGAGCTGACCGAGTTGCCAGGCTGGGAAAAACATTCCTTCAATAGAAAAGTCCGGAGAGAGAAGGGAGGGCAGAGCCCAAAGTCTCAGAACTTCTAGCGGGGTCCAAGCGATGTAGGCGAGCAAGACGCGAGGATTCGCGAACAGCTGCTGAATTGCTTCTTGTCGTAACGCATGGTCCGCCATAAGTGGCGTATAGCCTTTGTCTTTAAGCAGAGCATTATACGGGTTCCAGAAGGTGGTTCTGAGTTTTTCCTGGATTACAATCGGGCGCAATCCTAACGCGGAAGCGGTTACTTGTCCCATTCCCACGGAGGCAAAACTCGCTCCTAATCGAGAGAGAGGTTCACGCGCATCTTGAACACGGGCATGGAGCATGATGCCGGAACGACTTGTGATATTCCATTCCTGAAAGAGACGACCGTTGCGGACGATCCAAGGCGTAAGAAGAGCCGCCCAGGCGAGAAAAAAGAAGACGAAGGTTTTGGCGCGTGCGCTCCACGTCGGAGCGGCGCTGTAGGCAACGGCCACGAATAAGAGGAAGGGCACCAAGATCATGTTGATTCGGGTTAAACACAAACCGGCTCCGACAACAACCAGCAGAACCTTGTATTTAAAAGCACCCGTCTTACTGCCGCGCAGCGCCAACCATCCCATGATCGCGACCAAGCAGGTCGCCCAGACTTCGCTATAGTGATGCGAGGCATAGTTAGAAAAGCCATAGGCGAGCGCTGCTCCCCAAGCCGCTACGTGAGCGTTCTTTTCCTCAAGCTCTTTGAAGGTGATCCCGATCAAAAAGACGACCGCTCCTATCAGTAGGACATGTACCCACAAAATCCCCTGCGTGCTGGCTCCCAGGGCATAGAGACTGGCGCGAAATACGGGATAGCCTGGCTCACGCAACATGGTTTTTTCTCCATCCAATGAAAAAGTCCCTGTAGAAACGAGACTGCGCGCAATCCCGTCATACTCACCCGCGTCTTTGCGTATCTCTCCGGGTTGCGTGAGCACAAATCCAGCAGCGATGAGCATAGCGCAGAGAGTGGGCAATACAATAGAGGTGTACCAGGGCTTTTTCATATGATCGTTATATCCTAAGAGGACGAAACCGCGTATACGCGATAGTCTGCATCTTTATAGATTTCTTTTCCTACGTCACCTATGCCTTCTGGCACAATACCGAGCGGGAGGACAAGGTAATCGAGTTGATAACGTGCTAACTTTTCTTGCCAAGGGCGCTCGGCATACTGACGATACCGCTCCTCCCACTCGCGCAGCTGAGTCTGGGACAAGATCGTCTTGGCACGTGCATCTTGCAACCCGTATACACGTACCGACAACTGATGGAACAGATCTGGCTGGCTAAAATCGGGACGCCAGGTAGGATCATGGGCGTGCATGATCCATAGATTGAAGAAAAACCGCTCGGACAACTCCTCCCGAGAGGCAAGATAGTTTGTTTGATTAGAAGATTGGTAGGTGTTGGCTGATGTATAGACAGGGATCATGTCAGAAAGCACGGCGATACGCGACATGAGATGAGGAGTAAATACCACCTCCTCTTTTTTTGCTACCCTTTGCAAAAAGGTGATGACACCCGCGCCTTTTTGCACCGCGACCCAATCAGGCTTTGAGTAGCGATAGAACCCGATTTGATAGAGGAAGCCAGCGACGACCATGAATAGACTCAAGAAATAGAGAGGAACCCGTGTCCAACGCCTGAACGGAGCCAATCTTTTTTCTTGTAGCAGAGCAGACACAACCATCCCAATACATGCAATGAAGGAAAAAGGCTTGATAAAATACCAGTCGTAATGGCCGACTTGCAGGATACGACCCGTGATAACTTGTTGGTTGATAACCGTGAGCCAGGTGGCTCCCATGGCGACCAGCATCAACCGCTGCGTCATCTCCAAGGTTTTCCAGGCCGCGATGACGACCACAAAAAAGGCAACCGTCGTCAAGCTAAAGACGGGGGCATGTGTCATGACGACCCCTACTCCGCTCGCAAGCACCGAATAATAGCGATGATGTACGAGCTGCCAAATATTGAGGAGATAGGGCACCAAGACAATCGCCGTCACCGCCATAAGTGGGAGAAGGATCTTTAAAGAGATGCGGCGACCTTGCCACCACAGCACAGCCACGACAATTGCTATAAAAACCGCGAGGACAGACCAGGTATAGACATACGAGTAGACCGAGACACACAGGACGGTCGCAAGACCCCAAAGATAGCGCGTTCGTGGGTCCTTTACCCATTTCGCCAAGAGATAGATCCCAAAGGCCGTCCAAAAGACCGTCCATTGCGGCTGGATGGCTCTGCCGAGCGATAAGCCGCCTGCTTCAGGGATGCCCTCGCCGCGAAACAGAGTGATCAGCCAGCGCCAATCATGCGGGAGAAATCCTCCAAAACAGACTAATACCGCTCCCATCAGTGCGGCTTCGCGTCTAGGTACTAGGACAGAAAAACAGGCGACCAGCATGATAAAAAGTCCCGCTCCGTAGACGATTTGTGAGAGGAACAACGCCTGTACGGCCGATAATCCCAAAATCTTTCCTAGAACGGCAACGCTTATCTCCGGCAAGGGCGGTTGCACATAGGGAAGATGTTTATCTGGCAAGAAGACATTTCCAAGCGCGGGGTGCCCATCCAACACATCTTGCACGCGCGCAGCATAATGAAATTCTGCATCATACGGCATCATGTCTATCCCTTGGTAGGCACGATCCCTCTGAAAGAGAAGGGTCGGGAGCACTGACGCGATGCCAAACAAGAGCGCCAGACATACAACCATGACCCGCCAGGCGGCGTCTTTTTTGAGCATACTCCGGATACGAGACCATTCCATAGGCGTTGAGGATTTTGGCAAGACTCCTTATATAATTGCTTTACAGTGTAGGTCAATAATGACAAACTGTCACCCACATGACCCCTGCCTTTGCCCCTAAAACGTTCCTGCCTAAGCTTTTTTTTACGCTCATCTTTACGGTCACGGCAGGGCTGGGATTACTTGGGCTAGACTATGGCCGTTATGGAGATGAACCACGTTTATTAAATGCGGTTTCTGAATCTGTCCGTACCCTACTCTTTCTTCCCCGCTGGTACAATTACCCGTCTCTTTCCTATACCCTCGTGCTTTTAAATGCGACTCCTCAACTTTTTCGCATTGGACAAGATGCCGTACATACAAAAACCTTTTCTCCCGCTCTCCTCGAAGAGCTCAGCAAAGTCCCCGCTTCGGACCCATCTTTTTTAGTACGCACGCGCGCAATCTTTTTTATCGTCACGTGGCTTGGGGTGGTATGGGTCTATCTCCTCTTACGGACCATCACTGGACATGAATGGACACCGGCCCTCGCCGCAGGAACTCTGGCGAGTAGTTGGGAGCTCCAGTACCATGCTCGTCTCATTGCTCCAGATGGGCTCGTGTTTTCGTTTGGGGCCTTGTGCTTGTGGTTAATTGCCTCCTTCCTCAAAAGAGGGAAACGGGGCTGGATTATCGGCGCAACCATCGCGGCCGCGCTTGCTTGTGGCGCGAAATATCAAGGAGGCATTTTTCTTTTACCCGTCTTGATAGCGAGCCTTCATTCTTCGACCCAGCCCACTCTAAGGAGGCAACGAATAAAAACAATCTTATCGCTCGTAGGAATTTTTTGCTTGGCTTTTTTGCTTACGACCCCGGGGGCGCTGGCAGATACATTTAAATTCATTTCAAGCATCCTATTTGAGTTTCGCCACTATCAAACGGGCCATGGCAACTTTACGGTAGCTCCTGGCCTGTCTCATGCTTGGCTCCTGCTCCAATATCTCGCGAGCGTCGTCTTTTCTCCGTTTGTGTTTTTGGCCCTTATCCCTTTTTTACTTGCTATCTTTGGATTCTCATCGTTCATCAAAACACGTCCACGTCTAGAAGCAAGCGTTTTTTGCCTGGCACCCATCCTGTTTTTCACCTTCATGATTTGCCAACGCGCCTTGAATGTTCGGAATAATATCTTATTATTCTCTTTTCTCACGCTTTTTTTTGGCCTTGGTCTTCTTCACCTGTCGCAACGATTCTTTCGTGAACAGCGGCGCTGGATCCCATATACCCTTGTCGCGCTCCTCCTGATCCCGAACGTGGGGTACCAAGTCGTGGCCCTGCATGCGATTCGCCATCCAGAACAAACCTACGAACAAGCGATCCGGACCTTAGAAACGCGCAAAGAAATAATCTACCTCTCTTCGGAAGCGGCGGCCTACCTTGGACGTGAGCCGCGTCTTGCTCCCCTCCTGAGCCAAGACCCAACGCGTGCGACTGGCTATGTGTTTCTTGATACAGAAGTGACGGGGCGCTTCCCCGCCAATCATCCTCGCACGTATACCGTCTTGGCTGGATCTCTTGAATCCAACATGGATTACTATCCGACGTTTATTCCTCTTAGGACAAAGGTGGTTCGTATGGATCGAGCTCTCGCGGAACGCCTAGGCATTATTCCCAACTGATCCAGATCGTGTTGGAGGCTCAGCCACGACCAGCACCGACGTTCCGATCAGATTCTTCGGCAGCAAGCGCTCCTCTAGCGCAAAGGCGTACCCCAAGATGCGGTCAAGGAACGGCCATGCTGGAGGAGGGGTGTGAAGGGCGCGCTGTTTTCTATATCGAACAACAAACCACAACGGAAGATAGAGCATATGAAAAAAATATCCGGCTCGCTTCACCGTAAATCCTACGCCCTGCAACAAAGCGCGCGCAGATGTGAGAGTGTAGCGCTTGTAATGACCAAAGTAGGTATCATAATTTGACCAGAGCTCTTCACGCGCGGGCAATGTACAAATGAGTCGTTGGAGGTTTGGATAAAGCTTCTGCACCTCTACCAGGAGCTCATGTGGGTCAGCAATATGTTCCAGGACATCTAAGGCCAGAATCGTTTTGATCGTTTGACGAAGTTCTAGCGGCACTTCCCGAGCATCTGCCGGGCTCAGGATATACGGACGTATATCTGGCGCAACGGACACGGGGGAAATCTCGCATCCATAGCAGGTAATACCTGCCTGCCTGAGGAGGCGCACGGTATTTCCGGTGCCACAGCCTAGATCCAAGACCGTATCCTTATCCAAGCCGTCGGAGCGAAGATAGCGCATCACGACTTGGTGACGCGCCTGAATCCACCACATCCCTTCATTCCCTTCTGGATAGTTTAAACGAAACTGCTCTTCATTATATCCAATCGTCTTTACGGACATAGGACGATTTTTTTATTTGTCTGCTATCTTCCCCTGCTTTTCGTTTTCGACACTCTCATTCTGTGTCTGTATCACGCGAGCAATGCTGTACGATTGCTTTGCCTTATCAGATTCGTAATAGGTACGCATTAAGACCTCTGCCAAGAGTCCCGTCAAAATAAATTGTACGCCCACGATAATAAAGAGCGCACCCACGATCGGGAGAGGAGTCTGGACAAGACTTGCCCTGTGCGCAAGCTTTAAGTAGATCGCAAGGCCTTCCGCGATCCCTCCTAAGGCTATCGATAAAAAGCCTACACCCCCAAAAAAGTGCATCGGCTTATTGAAATAGTTGGTCAAAAATTTTACCACCAATAAATCAAGCAAAACCTTGGGAACACGCGATAACCCATATTTTGATTGGCCGTACTTACGCGCACGATGGTGTGTTACGATTTCTGTCACACGGCCGCCCGACCAAGAAATATAAGCGGGGATAAACCGATGCATCTCCCCATACAACCCAACCCCTTGGATAAACGAGCGCTTATACGCCTTTAAGCTACAGCCGTAATCATGCAGCGCCACACCTGTCGCCAGAGAGATAATCCCGTTCGCTATTTGGGAGGGCAAGCGTCGCAACCAAAACCCATCTCGTCGCTCTTTGCGCCAACCAGAAACACAGTCGTATCCTTCCTCTAGCTTCGCGAGAAAGCCTGGGATATCGGCTGGATCATTTTGCAAATCTGCATCCATGGGAATAATGACGTCACCCATCGCCTCGCGAATCCCCGCTGACATCGCTGCAGTTTGACCAAAATTGCGAGCAAAGACAATCACTTTAAGACGCGGATCTTGTTGTGCGGCGGTGGCAAGAAAATCCCCTCCTCCATCGCGCGATCCGTCATCAATACATAAAAACTCCCAGTTCCGGTTAGGTAGGCGGTCAGCGACCCCTTGTAATTCACGCAAAAGCTCAGGCAAGCTTTCTCGCTCGTTATAGATAGGGATAATGACGCTAACTCTAGGAGAAACGGCCATAGCGAGGTTAATGCCAACGAGCATACCATAACTGGAACATGAGGAAAGCCCATAATTCTTTGCGGCGGTCAGGGCGACCCTGCTTATGCTCTTCTTTCCAGCGATTCACGGTTTTCGCCTCAAATAAGCCTTGTTTTAGTAAAAATGCTGGTTGGGAGACGGCTTCCAAGCGATCCCTTAAGGGTCCACGCAACCAAGCGGCGGTGGGTACGCCAAAGCCGTGCTTAGGCTGCTTAAGAATGCTCTCTGGAATCACCCCTTCTAACATCTCCCGAAAAAGACGCTTTCCTCTCCATTCGCTCAACTTGTAATGATCAGGAATGGCAAACGCTGTCTCAACCACACGATGATCAAGGAGTGGGGAGCGGCCTTCAATCCCAAACCACATCGTGGCTCGATCCACCTTAACCATGACTTCATCCATGAGAAAGCTGCGCAGATATCCCCATGACCACCCTTGCCACGGACTCGCCCAGGCAGAGACTTCTTCTTCGTAAGCGGTTAGACGTTCCTCGGCGACAGATATATGCAACCCTTCACGCACGGCGGGAGAAAAGAGGCTGAGGGTGTCGCTGGCGGTCACCGCTCCACGCCAGGCTACATCACGCTTCCAGAGTTCGGTCTCACCTAGCCCTCGCGCGGTGCGCTGCACCTTGAAGCCGGGACTAAAGTATCCTTGACCCGCCGGGACATGTGCGAGGAGTTTTTTTCCAATCCCTAATGATGACCACAACTGAGGGTGACGCATGGCGAATGTATGCAAGGGAATATGTTGATACCCATAGAGCAGTTCATCTCCCCCATCTCCGGCCAAGGCGACCGTGAGATATTTCTTAGCAAAGCGCGCTAATAACAACTGAGGAAGGATGGCGGCATCGGCAAGCGGTTCATCCACACATTCCACGGCTTCGTCCAGCATATCGAGCGCATCTTTTTGTGAAAGTTTGGCGACATGATGCTCAAGACAGAGGGCTTGGGCGATTGATTTGGCAGCGGCCGTTTCATCATGGGAAGGATCATCAAAGCCAATCGTAAATGCCCGGAGGCGCTGAGAGGATTGGCGTACGGCCGAAGCGGCGACCACCGCTGAATCAAGGCCTCCGGAGAGAAAAAGACCAAGGGGAACATCAGCGACCAAGCGATCTTTCACAGCTGCATCGATAGACGTACGCAAGGAGGCGATCGCCTGCTTGGAAGAATCGACAGCGGGAAAAGAGGTTGGATCTAAACGCCAAAATGGCGTGATCTCACCCATGTTTCCCTCAGAGATAACGAGGAACGAGGCCGGGGGAAGCTTACGAACCCCCTTCCAAATACTGTCGGGCGTCGGTACCGCATCCGTACGAAAATAAGTGGCGAGAGCTGTGAGATCGAGTTCTTTGTGAAAGATGTCGGCAGCCACGAGCGCTTTAAGCTCTGAGGCAAACCAAACCGTTCCTGTCCACTGAGTATAATAGAGAGGTTTTTTTCCTAAGCGATCTCGCGCTAAGCACAAGGTATGGGTACGCGTATCCCAAATCGCGATCGCAAACATGCCTTCCAAGCGAGAAAACACTGCCTGCCCCCACACCGCATACCCGTGCACGATGACCTCGGTATCTGTATTGGTGGTAAAGGAACAACCAAGAGCGCGTAATTCTTCTCGTAGACGCTGAAAATTGTAAATCTCTCCATTCAACATGGCCCAGATTGTCTCTTCTTGATTCGAGAGAGGCTGATGACCGTGGGTGATATCTATGATGCTCAAGCGACGAAAGGCAAATCCGACGCCTCGCCCCTCATAAAACCCTTCGTCATCCGGACCACGCCGAAGGATCGCGCGCGCGGCTTGTTCAAGTTCTGCACGCGTCCCTTGCCCGACGTAGCCAGCAATGCCGCACATAATATGTTATGTTTGTTTGCGAAGGAGAAGCCAGGCGCGTACGCCTTCTTCTAAACTCCAAACACGATAGGCTAAAAAGACGGCGTTATACGACCAAGGCAAGACCGGCTCTCCCCGCCATCTTCCCCAGAGATCGCTTTTTAACACACGCGCCAACTGACCAAAAAAGCTTTTTATATTATACCAAAAAATCCAACGGATCAGCTGATACCACGTGGATATCTGCAACGCCTTACCTTCTAGGATCGCATAGCGCTTTGAACGCTCGGCCAAGACCTTGGGAGACGGTTCTGGACAGAGAATAGCCGCGTCGTGGTAAACGTGCCGCATTCCTTCGGGGGCTAAAAATTTTTCATGGACGAGCCGATCCGCAATCCGGATACCGCGCGAGCGTGCAAAGAGACGAAAATAGTGGGCGGCATAAAACGGGCTATTTTTTACTACCAACCCATCTGGTAAGACCGGGTAGCGCCGGACCCAATGCACCTCGTCGCGGTTGTCCTCGGCGACACAGGCACGAATCACGTCTACACACGCGGGCGTCAAGACTTCATCGGCATCCAAGACCAACAGCCAATCACATCGACTCTTATCCCAGGAAGCCATGCGGACTTTAGGAAAATCCGTAATGCGCTGGTTAGGCTCATCGGTGTCAAATTGTTTTTCCACGCGCACCCCTAAAGAGCGAGCGTACTCTTGCGTCCCATCGGTACTGTTACCGTCCACCAAAAAAACATCGTCAAAGAGCTCAGCAAGCGTGGGCAGCGTTTTTTGCAACTTCTCACAGCAATTTAAGGTGAGAATGGGAACGGAGCAGGGAATCTTCATAGGAAAAAGGATCGCACAGAGGCAATAACTTCATCAACCTCTTCGTCACGCAATTCTGGAAAGAGGGGGAGCGAAAGAGCAGTAGAGGCGAGATGTTCGGCCACGGGATAGGTTGCTTGAGCACCGACATAGACTTGCATAGAACCCTGCTTAGGGAGAGGGATGGGATAGTGAACCGCGACTCCAATCCCCTTGGAATGACACCATGCCTGGAGCATGTCTCGCTTGTCGGTATGAACTACAAATAGATGGTAGACGTGTTGTTCCCCTACGTTTTCTGGAAGTGTGAGCGGAAGGTTACGCAGGCCATCACGATAACGGGCCGCGAGAGTACGACGCCGTTCATTCCCCGCATCTAATCGTGCGAGACGAGCGGAGAGAAACGCCCCTTGCAGCGCTTCCATTTTCAGATTTGTCCCAAATCGCTCATGGATATATTTCTGATCTCCCATACCGTGCAAACGGATTGATTTGAGGATCTTTGCCTGCTCTTTAGACGAGGTAACGACGATCCCCCCTTCTCCAATCGCCCCTAAGTTTTTGGTAGGATAAAAACTAAAACAACCCATACTACCTACAGCTCCGGCATGCGAACCCGTGACAGATACGGCTCCGTGGGCTTGGGCGACATCTTCGATGATAGGGATCCCTTTTTGTTTAGCCCAGGCATCTATCTCTCTCAGATCAAGGCAGCGTCCATATAAATGCACAACCGTAATCGCTTTGATGCTTGCCGTATAGGCGGCCTGAATCGTCTCTAGAGTGAGCAGTCCTGTTTGAGCATCTACATCCGCAAACACGGGCTTAGCCCCAGCCATAACAACCGCTTCTGCGGTCGCAATGAAGGAATTGGCTGGCACCATGACTTCATCACCGGGACCGATCCCGAGCGCAAGATAACTCGCGTATAACGCCGCGGTTCCAGAAGAAACGGCCACGGCATATTCCGTCCCGATGTAAGCGGCGAAAGCATTCTCAAATGCTTCTACTTCGGGCCCCAAAGAAAAAATTCCCGAATCTAAAACCCGTGCCGCGCAGGCTAAGTATTCGTCACGATAGAGCGCAATATCACGACGCGTATCAAGAAAGGGAACGGACATAGACACGCCCTCTCATTCGTTGAGGCCTAGCTCCCGAATGACATGAGCAGGATTACCTGCAACCAAGGTGCGGGCAGGAACAGATTTCGTGACAACCGCACCAGCCGCGACTAAAGCCCCTTCTCCAATTTCCAACCCACATAAAATCGTAGCCCCCGAACCAATACTGGCCCGTTTACGTACGACGGTTGTTTCTAATTTCCAGTCGGCATCTGTTTTTTTTGAGCCGTCTGCATTTGTTGCACGTGGAAAGCGATCGTTCGTGAACATGACGCCGTGCCCAATGAACACCTCTTCTTCTAACGTTACCCCTTCACACAAAAAACTATGCGAAGACACTTTGCTACGAGCTCCAACTTTGACTCCTTTTTGGATTTCCACAAATGGGCCTACGCCCACCTCATCCCCGAGCTCACATCCATAGGCGTTTACGTAGGGACTGATGCGGACATTTTTTCCCATCTGCACATCTTTCAACATAGTAGTAAAATATTATAATGAGATAACCTTCCCGTCTTGTGCGAGTGAGTGCATAGCCGCCTCCAAGATACGCACGACTTCGACACCGGCTCGACCGCCTGTTTCTGGTTCGCGGTGTTCGCGGATGGAGGCGATAAATTCTTGCAATTGGAGGGAGAGTGGTTCTTGCTGCGTCACATACGGGATAGAGATATCCCCCGTGCGAATTTGCGGATAGAACGGGGTATCTTTTACCGGATCATAGGTTCCACAATCGTAGATGCGCAGCGGCTCATTCATATCCATGTCGTTATATACGATCATGCGCCTGTCCCCTGCCACAACCATCTGACGCTGCTTAAGCGGCGAGAACCAATTCACATGTAAATGCGCGATGAGATCTTGCCCGTAATCTAAGGTGAGATAGACCATGGTTTCTTGGGCATGTGTCGGGTGCGGAACGTGCTGCGCTCCTTTAGCGGAGACACGCAGAGGAGCTCTGCCGGGTAATAGGGCTTCAAAAATAGACAGATCATGCGGAGCCAAATCCCAAAGGACATTTACATCATGGCGGAATAACCCAAGATTTACTCGCACGGAATCAATATAGCAAACATTGCCGATCTCTCCGCGCTTAATCATGTCTGCCATCACGCGCACGGCAGGCTTGTAGTGGAAGACGTGCCCCGCCATAAGACGGAGATCTAAACGCTTTGCCAAGGCGATTAAAGCATTTGCTTCTTCGACCGTACGCGTGATCGGTTTTTCAATTAATACATGTAAACCCGCTTCCAAGGCTTGGGTCGCGAGTTTGGCATGCGTTAAGACAGGGGTGACAATAATTGCGGCTTCATAGCCAGCCTTTAAGGCCGCTTCAAAGGAGGACTCGACGTGGACTCGGGGAAAACGAAAGGCAACGGCGTTGGCCTTAGCAAGATCAAGGTCAACGAGACCGATTTTTTGTATATCTGTAAGGCTCCCTAAATTACGCACGATATTTGGCCCCCAATAGCCAGCTCCTACGACGAGAATATTCATACGCTTGGACCGAGATTATTTTTATACAAGATATCTACCACGCGTTGACTTGTCTGCCCATCGCCGAACGGATTAGTCCAATCACGTGGTTTTTTACGGGCTGTCTCTAATACCGCAAGTAAGGAGTCCGCATCTGGAATCGCATGGAGTTGGTTTGCGCCGACATGCAAGGTTTCCGGGCGCTCGGTATTGGCTCTGAGCGTGACACACGGGACACGCAAAATACAGGCTTCTTCTTGTAAGCCTCCGGAATCCGTGAGGACCACATCCGCTGAAGCTTGTAGGCGTAATAAATCTAAATAGCCGACCGGCTCAATGGCGGTAAAGAAATTCTTATCCAATGAGATGTTTGCTTGATCCAACTGTCCTTTTGTTCTTGGATGGATTGGAAAGACGATCTGTAAATCGAGTTCACGCGCCACCTGGGAAATCGTGCGCATCCAAGCCTCGAGACGGGGAAGATCATCGACATTGCTTGGACGATGCATGGTGAGAAGCGCGTAGGGACGATTGGCGATTTGAAGCCGTTCGGCGATATCACTCTTTTCATACGCCACCTTTGAATAGTGAAGGGCAGCATCGACAATCGTATTTCCTACGACATGCACTCCGGCATGGGTAATTCCCTCTTGTGCTAAGCGGTCCCGTTGTAGATCGGTGGGGCAAAAGAGCCAATCTGATAGACGATCCGCGAGGATACGGTTAGCTTCTTCTGGCATGGACCAGTCATCACTACGAAGACCAGCCTCCAGATGCGCGATCGGGATCCCCATCTTGTGCGCCGTCAGAGCTCCGGCTAAGACGGTATTTGTATCGCCCTGTACCAGGACCGCGCTTGGCTGTATGTCACGCAATACCTCTTCTAAGCGCTGCATCATAAGACCAATCTGGCGCGCGGGAGGATGCGAGCCCACATGGATATGGGCGAGGGGGGCAGGCAGGTTTAATTCCTGAAAAAAGATCTCATCTAATTCTGCAGTATAGTGTTGTCCGGTATGGATAATCCCGATCGGCAGGTTACGCCGAAGCGCCTCCAGAATAATGGGGGCTGTTTTGATAATTTCTGGACGTGTACCCAGGATAATCGCCAACATGTAGTTTGGCTTATTTAAGCAGCTTTTTTTGGCTTTTGCAACCTAGGACGAGACAACGTAGACTTTCTTGTGTTCCTGTGTTTGAATTTTGTCAGTTCTTATGTTTTTTCGTCCCCTCGTGGTTAATACGGCGCGCGCCTTTTTTTTGGGGACACTGGAGCGTATTTCACTCCCTCTTCAAGCAGATGCACAAGAGTCAGCGGCTGCATATATTACGATGGAATGGGAGATGATGCGTGAACCCTATCGCAGCGCGGTTATGCTCGCGATGTTGGCATTACGTGGGTATAGCTGGGTGCGCTATCAACGCTCGTTAGACAACCTTAGCGGTGCAGAGGTGGGAGTTCTGCTGACAAACTGGCTTCATTTCCCCCTTTCTCCTCCCGGAGATTTTGTACGTGCTATGACGATGTTTTGCCTCATGAGCATCACGGACCGACCGGAGAGCTGGACGGCGTTATCATTGGACGGATATGAACGCTATGCCCACGCCTTACGCCTGTATCATGATCTTCTTTCCCTATGAGTGATCCTATCCGACATGCGCTCGTAGCCTGTAAGGGAGAGGCCGAGAAACGCGTCCAACATCTTGTTATTGGAAGTGGGGTTGGCGGTTCTTTATGTGCGGACTGGCATACAAAGCAAGGCCAGGCGGTTCTCGTTTTGGAGGAGGGACCCGATATTTCTGAATTGGCCTCGCCCGCTACTCTTCAAACCTGTATGCAGGGGATGTGGCGGGAAGGCGGGATCGTGCCTGTAGAAAGCAATGCTCGTTTTGTGTTTGCAGAAGGCCGGACGGTGGGAGGAGGAAGTATGGTGAATGCGGGAATTTTACACCGCTTACCCGACGTGATCCGTGCCGATTGGGAATCACGTTATAAAATAGAGCAGTATAAACAGAAAGACTTAGAGCCGTTTTTCCAAATGGCAGAAGACATGTGTGCGGCGCCTCCCGCGCAAGCACCCCTCCCGGTACAGGCAGAGCTTTTCTGTGCGGGCGCAAAACATCAAGGCTGGGATGCTGTTACGCCCCTAACTACGATTGGTATACAAACGGATGGCGCGGTTCGACGTCAGAGCATGCGAGCGACATATCTTGCTCAAGCGGCTCAGCAAGGCGCAAAGATTTTGACGCGCTGTCGTGCGTATCGTATCCATGTAGAAAATGAATCTTCTATTAAAGTGAGTGCGGAACACACACATCCAGATGGAAGCAAGCATCTAGTAACGATTTACTGCGAACACCTGACGCTCGCCTGTGGCGCCTTACAAACCCCGTTACTCTTGCAACGAAGCGGTATTACGCGCGGGATCGGGCAGACGCTGCGTTTTCATCCAACCTTACGTATTACCGCGGCCTTTGATTCAGTCGTAGAACCCTGGAAAGATCTCATGTCCGCCATCCAAATCAAGGCACTTGCTCCTGAACTTTCTTTTGGGATGTCTTTGTCTTGGCCCGCGCATTTAGCTGCGTCTCTTATGCCTCAATGGCCGGCGAGCCAGTCCTGGCTTGCTTCGCTTAAGCACCTGGCAATGTATTATGTCGCCACTCCAAGTCATGGGACCGGTATAGTGCAGAGCGTCGGACGATCTCACTATCGAGTACGCTACCATCTTGGAGCAGACGACTTGCGCTGGTTAGAACAAGGCTACCGCCATCTTGAAGCCCTGTTGCATTCTGCGGGAGCCACGTATTTAGCCGGCTCTCTTCGGCCAGGGACAGAAGCGGCGCGACCGTTTCGCGCCAAAGATCTTTTTGCCATGTCTATTCATGCCTTTAGCTCTTGCCCAATGGGTGAACGAGATGACTGCCCTGTTGATTCCTACGGAAGAGTAAAAGGCTTCAAGCGCATTTCCATCCAAGATGCGAGTTTGCTGCCTGAGGCTCCGACGGTAAATCCTCAGCTGAGTATTATGGCCACCGTCTTACGTAACTTAACCCTCAGCCAGAATTGATGCTATGCCTTCTTCCACGACTCTTCTGCTAACAGGCTTTCCTGGCTGGTTTGGTAATCGTTTTCTTGAACTTCTTCTTACGGAGGGGGGTTCTGTGTTTCCGTTTGTTACGAATTGGACACGGATTATCGCCCTCGTGGAACCAAGCCAGCTTGAGGTTGCGCGTGGGTTTACTCAGGCGCTTAGGCGACGAGAAGGCGCGCCCGAGATTGAGCTCATCTCTCTAGACATAGGGAACCAAGAGGCATGTGACGCTGTGCGCCTCCCTATCGAGTCATGTGTCCTTGTCCATGCAGCGGGCATCATCCATCCACGCCATCCGCGCGATTTTTTGCGCGTCAACACACAGGGAACTCAGCACGTGTTAGATCTTGCCGGGCGTCATGGCGTTGAACGGGTAGTCTTAGTGTCTTCCAACAGTCCTTGTGGTGGCAATCCGAACGCCAACCATCGCTTTACTACTACCTCGCCCTATACTCCTTATATGGGATATGGAGAGAGCAAGCGCAGAGCGGAGGAACTTACGAGTTACTGGTCTGCGCTCTATTCGATTCCTGTCACGATTTTGCGACCATGCTGGTTTTTTGGACCACACCAACCTCTGCGCCAAGCCCGTTTTTTTGAGATGATTTTGGCGGGACGTGTGCCGATGGTGGCGGGAGGAATATATCTCCGTTCTATCACGTTTGTGGACGATTTATGCCAAGGTGTTTTACGCGCCTTGGCACAGACAACAACGGGGACGCACACATATTGGATCGCTCTCGAAGAACCGAGCTCTTTTAAAGAGATCGTCACGACGATCCGTGACGTACTGCAATCTGATTTTCAGCTCTCGTCGCGTTCATCCCACATTCCCTTACCTGATATCGCCGCCTCTGTGGCACGCATAGGCGATGCTGCGCTCCAAGCGGTCGGTCTTTACCATCAAGAGCTACACGTCTTAGGAGAGCTCGGGATGCATATCGCCTGCTCTGTTCAAAAGAGTAAGCAGGAATTAGGGTTTATCCCTACCCCAAGCTTACATGAGGCCGTACGACGGTCACTCAGGTGGACGATGGACCATGGACAACTCAAACGATAACCCCGTACCCTACTCTCATGAACCCTCCCCTTTTATGCCTCGCTTAGACAACGCAGGTAGTTATTGGAATAAGGCCTGGGGAGCAAACGCAACACGGCTCTTGTGGTGGCTGGGTATTCCTCTCCTGACCGGCCTCCTCACGTGGGCGAGTTATTGGTATTGGTACGCCGTGACAGGGAGCATGTCGCCTCTTGGGTGGTGGCGCGTGGACATCATGCCAAATGGGTTATTTGATACCTACTTATATATGCAATGGGTGGGAGCGGAAGCCTATCAACTCTCCATCACAACTCCCTTGCCGTGGGTTAAACACTTTTTTCCTTGGATATGGAATAGCCTCTCCCCACTTGGAGCCACGTTGCCTGAACTCTTTCTTGTCATGCGCTGGGTGATGGCAAGCGCAAGTATTTGGATAGGGGCTTGGACGATCCGCGAGTGGTCTGGCTTATCGGTCGGTAAGGCGCGTATAAGCTCTATAAGCATATGGTTGTTTTTAGGGTTTGTGCTCGGCATGCGTCCTGGCGTGTATTCTTGGTATTTACCGTTTTTATTTCTCGGACTCTTGGCGGCATGGCGCGCAGGAACGTTACTTGAGAAAAAAGATTCGTGGTGGCGCGCATCCCTTTATTCTGCCATTGCCCTGTTCATGACGTCGCTCTATGCCTGGGTCCTGATTAGTGCAGGTGTGTGGCTCACCGTTCTGTGGACGCGCTGGATATTACGACAGTTTGGCAGAGGCGTGTTTTTTGGGTGTGTAGGCGCTGGGTGTCTAGCCAGTATCGCGTTGAGTGGATGGGTGGCTTCACAGACAGGTCTTCAGCCCACGATCGAACTCTATCAGCGCTTGGGCGTATTCCTTGAGACACGTATGCCGACGCTTGCGAATACGCCCTTTGCAATCGTTGGGTGGATAGGACTCTTCGGCCTACTTCTTGCAAAACAGGAGCGATCTTCTGCCTCTTCTCCCACTGATGCACGGCCGTTTTTGTTTTTCTCGCTATGGGTTGCCATGTTTGCTACATGGTTTAATACCCCGTTCACATCTTTCTATGCCCAAAACGACCATTTTATTATGCCGGTCGTTTTACTGGCCGCTCTTAGCGGAGCGTACGTCTGGGCCTGGACACAACCGGTTGCTGAAGAAGAATCGATACCAGAGACCGGCTGGCTGGCACAAACCCTCTCTCGTTATATCGCTCTTACCATCGCCATAAGCGCAACGGCTGTCTTTATCTATATTTTACAGCAACCACTGCGCTTACACCTGCATAAATTGGATGTCTATCTTATTCATCTCTGCCATTGGCTTTCCCTGGCTGGCGCTGCATGGTTTGTGTACCTGAGACCATGGCTCGCGCGATGGAAACAGCATTTTATTATTCCTAGCGTGCAACTCACCCTTGCGATCTTGCTTACGTTTGTTGCGTGGATGGGGGTGCTATGGCGCATACAGCCACAGATTTCTTTAGCCGCTTCGTCTCGACCGACAATCGATTGGATTTTGCATCAGACACAGCCAAGCGATGTCCTGTGTGCAGCGCCACAACGGGCAGATTTTTATGCCGCTCATACCGGACGCGTCATCTATCCCGCGGAGCCAATTTTTAATTACCCCCTCTCGGACGCACAAGTTCTATCTACGCTGAAGACGATCGCAGGTGCCTACGATGTGCACGCGGCACACCAAGAAGAATGGTTTGATTTCTTATTAGGTTACTATCGCACGGCGACGTGTGATTATGGACGGGCGCAACACGGGCTCTACGCGAAGGTGCTGCGCCGCTTAGGCTGGAGCGAGGAACGGATGTATGCCTTTATTGGCTGCCCCGATACCTATAATAAACAGTTAGCTCAGGCTCTTACTCGCGCGATTAACGCGCACACCCTAGATGAAGCGGCATTTCGACGATTGTGTCCCGCTGTCCTCGTAGAACACTCAGAAGAACCGCTCTGGCACCTTCCTTCTGCGTATAAACGTGTTCCTATTAGCGACCAGACATCTGTTTGGCGCCCTCTTATCCCATGATTGTATTTTCTCCTCGCGTGAAGACGATTCTCGTCTGGCTCCTGTTCACTGTTTTATTCGCATTGCTTGTTTGGGGACCGCCGCTGGTTGAGAATCTGCTGACGCATCGACCCTCTTTTTGGCGAGTTCCGTTATCGAAGGTGGTGTTATTTGATACAGAACTCTACTTGCAGATGCTGGGCGGAGCCATAGAAGGATTCCCGTATGGAAAAAATCTTTCCTGGATTGGAGGAATTTTACGTCTACTAAACAATATCTTTCCGTCGGCCTCGGTCTCAGAAATCTGGCTTATCAGTCGTTGGCTCGCTCTTGGCGCGTTCTTTGCACTTGGACCCTGGTGTATTCGACAATGGAGCCAACTGTCGCGTCCTTGGTCTTGGCTCTTATTTATCAGTTTGTGGGCGGGGGTCTTTCTCCCACTCGGAATGCGGCCAGGGATCTATTCCTGGTATATTCCTTTTTGCTTTTTAGGGATGGTGGCTGTGTATCGGCTTTTTTATGCGCTACGCGAACAGCGATGCCTAGCCGCCATAGGCTATACGCTCACAGCCCTTGTCTTAACACTCATCTATCCCTGGTTTTTTGTTTTTACCTCTCTCTGGGTTACCTCCCTCTGGGCCGCTTGGGGGATCAGGTCTTTCCCTACGCGTTGGTATTATTATTTTATTCCTCTCACCGCTCTTGTCTGCGTTGGCTCAGCTACGATCGCGTTCTTTTTTGGACACCCATTCTTGGTAGGCGTTTTTCAACGCTTGGCGCGTTCAGGCGTTGGGTATACCCACCTTCCGTTTATTGCAAATTCTGTTGTGGTCATCTTTTTTTGGCTGATTTTTCTTGTGGCTTGGGGTCGCATTCGTTCTCTTACTGATGCACAACTCCTTAAGATTCGCTACCTCCAAGGCGGGTGGACGGTTCTTGTATTGTCCTGGTTTTTCTCCCCCTTTACAGGCATCGTGTTCCAAAATGATCATTTTCGCACGCCCATCCTCATCCTATCGTGGATTACAACCTCCATTCTTTTTTCTTTCTCGATATCCTCTGTCACAGAACCAGCCCCTCCACGACAGACCCACGGATGCGACAGATATCTTTCAGGCTTCGTTCAAGGGTTGACCCTGCTCACGGGTGTAGCGATTTTGTATTTTGCGGCTAAATGGATACGCAATCCCGGAGATGATTTGAACCCGCTTCACCTCTCACTTTGGCTTACCACCTGCGTAAGTGGATGGCTTACCATCCTTCAGATTCGGAATCAACAACAAGATATTCCTCATGTGCGTCGCCTACTGCTTTTTGTCCTTTGCTTTTCCTGTGTTTCCGGCCTGATTGGCTGGGGACTCATTCTTAAACGCGGATCTGTCGTGAGATCACCTGGTCTTGCTGCGATGGCTGACTGGATTCGCACACATGTCCCTCCCAGCACTGATCTATGTTCAACCCTAAAAACAGGAAATTTTTTGTCTGCCTATACAGCGCGTCGCATTCATCCGATGCACGCCATGCGCTATACCACGGAACTGGATGAGGTTGCTTTGAGACGGCTTGACCTCATCTTGGGGGCACATGATGCGATTGGAGCAGGTACCCTGCCTGAATTTGAACTCTATGCGCTCGTTGATCGTTTTATCCCCTGCGAACAATACCCTTGGGCGAAGAAGCTCTTATCTGGCATAGGGATGGAAGAAGGACGTATCAATGACGTTATGGGCTGTGATGAACGAACGATCTTGCAGCACCAAGCTCGCCTGAGGGAGAGCGCTGCTCGACACCGGTTGGAACCAGAGGCTTTTTCAGCGGCCTGCCCCGTGGTTGTCTTCCCCTCCTCCCAGCGCCCCTTTTGGCACCTCCCGGAAGGGTACCGAGAAGTCTTTGCCACGGACGAGATGAGGATTTGGGCCCATAAACGGCTGTCATTCTAGGTGATTTTACGCCGGAAGAGAGGGGTTTTTCCATTGGCAAGTACGCCCAACTATGTTTTACTGTGTCGTATTCAGGCCCATCTAAGGCTGGCTCGGTACGTATGTCTTCCTCACGCATCCAGGCGATTGAGTCGTTCCAACAGCATCGTCCCGTTGCTAAAACTTTGATTTTACTTCCCACCTATAACGAACGCGAGAATATCGAGGCCATGTTGGAGGCTCTTAACCACGCAGAGCCAAGCTGCGACGTCCTTGTGATTGATGATAATAGTCCAGACAATACCGCGGATCACGTCGCCTGCCTCGCTCCATCGCTTGGATATCGGGTGTATCTGATGCGACGCGCCCAAAAATTTGGACTCGGGATTGCGTATTTGGATGCCTATGCCTGGGCGTTAGACCATTGCCCCGAATATGAGACCTTTGTGCAAATGGACGCTGATTTTTCTCACGATCCACGCATGCTACCTTTGCTTATCTCGCAATCACAAGCGTACGGGGTGGCGGTTGGGTCGCGCTATGTCCAAGGTGGAGCGACACCCGACTGGAAGCGCTGGCGCTTGTGGTTAAGCCGGCTGGGGAACCTGTATATGAGAATGGTGTTACGCCTATTCTTCCCTGCCTACCAGCTAAAAGACAGTACGTCTGGATTCGTGAGCTGGAGACGAGATGTCCTGCGAGCAGTGATGACGCAACCCGTGTTAGGAGACGGATATGCGTACCAAACATCTGCCAAATTAGTCGCATTTCGTTCTGGGTATCCCGCCATCGAGGTTCCGATTATTTTTCGTGATCGTCGGTTAGGCGTTTCAAAATTGAGCCGAAATATTATCCTAGAAGCCTTCGTCATTCCCTGGAAACTTGGCTGGCGTTTTTCTACTTCTTAACTTTTATGCGCACCCCTCTCGAACAAAAAACACACGATAATAGCTTGGAAATGTGGGATGGTTATTACAGCGCCCAAAAACCGGCAGATGGATTATTTTCTTCCCTTATCCACTGGGGCAGAGAGGTGTACTTTGGCAACTTATTCGCAGAACGGGTGATCAAACTAGGTGGAGAAGCGCGCTCCTACCTAGAACTTGGCGTGGGGACCGCACAGACATTAGCGCGACTGCAACGTTTAACTGGTGCACGCTGTGTTGGGATTGAAAAAACTCCACGAGCGTATGAGATGGGTAAGCTGCATGCACCCAATTGCGAGATTGTCTTGGGTGACGGGCTCAATCTTCCGTTTGCTGATGGAGCCTTTGAGGTTGTCTATTCCCTAGGATTATTTGAGCATTTTGAACCGGAGGAACAAGTACGTCTTCTTCAGGAGCAAGCCCGCGTTGCGAATAAACGCGTGTTGATTGAGGTACCCGCTAGGACGCCGCACATGAGGTTTATCATGTGGGTAAATCGTCGTCTCCTGGGTAAGCGTGGCGTGTGGGCGGATGACGAACTTTTCTCTCCGGAGCGTTTTATGCATAAATTTCCTGGACTCCCATTTGAATACTACTTTGACTGGGCGAGTGGAGCGATGACGTGTTGGTTTGTCATACACCCTAAAGATATTTTGGCGTATGCGGGCACGGCTCGCTAGCTGGAGCTGGTGGATCGGCGTACCCATCATCATGGGTCTGTTTGCGTGGCTTCCGTACTGGATCCTGAACCTTGCGGGCGGCCAGGAGCATTGGTGGCGCGTCCCCATTCTGACGCCCGGATTATTTGATACGTATACCTATCTCTTTTGGATTGGGGCGAGTGTCCAAGACTTGGGCTATGGCTACAACCTGTCTATTTTTCGCTGGATCCTACAGGCCATCTGGAAGCTGACATCTGGTTGGGCGAGTATTCCTGAGCTTTGGATTCTTAGTCGGTGGCTGTCGCTGGTGTTTATTTTGTGGGTGGGCGCCTGGGCGATTCGCGTCTGGTCAGGCCTCAGCCTTAAATGGTCGCGTCTGATTGCGCTCGCGCTTTGGCTCTCACTCATCATGACCTTGGCGCTCAGACCCGGTATCTATGCCTGGTATCTGCCGTTTTGCTTAGCGGGACTTGGAGCCGTGGCTTTGGCGTGGGAGCACGGGCAAGCGAACCGTTTTGCTAAGGCAGGGGCATGGGCGATTGCGGCACTCGCCCTGAGCAGCCTGTATCCCTGGTTTTTTATCGTGATTTTTCTTTGGTTAGCCGCTCTCTTTACCCTACGTTTTCTTCCTGTCTTAAAATGGTGGCTCCTGGGAGCGCTTGCCCTTCTCCCTTGCCTACTTATCCCGCTTTCGCTCTGGCTCGCGCGTTGGTTTCTTGCTCCGCAGCAAGCAGGAATGATGGGACTGTATGAACGGACAGGCATCGTTTTTTCTCATGCCCCGTTTGTCTCGAATACGGTTTTGGCCATCGCCGTTTGGATCGGACTCTTCTTTGTGATTGGCCGATCGCGACTGGATCAGCCCACCTGGCAGATATCCCTCACGGTGAATGGCTCTGCTTGGATCGCGCTCTTCGTAACTTGGTTTAACACTCCGTTTACGGGGCTATTCTTCTATCCTGACCATTTTATTATTGTAGTTGCGGTTTTGGGCTGGTTTAGTTTTGCCAGCGTGCTTAACGCGCTCCCAACTTTCCCTGCTCACGCGTTTGCAAAACGAAGGCTGGATACGTTTATCCTATGGGGGATTTTCTTGGGGTCGACCACCTTCTTTTTCTATGTCTTACAGCAACCCCTCCGCTTTAACTTGCGTCAGTTTTATTCCTATATCATCCATCTCGTCGTGTGGTTTGTGCCTGCACTTACGGCGGGCTGCCTTTTATGGCGCGAACAACGAGGTAGCATTCCTTCTCTTCGGGGCTTGAGGCTCCTTATCTTGGTGATCAGTAGCTTGCTTGGAATAGGGGGCGTTGCCGTTCTTATTGCGGGTGATACACGTTTTGTCTCCCCTCTCACAAAGAGAGCGCCAGCGATCACCTGGATGCGCGAACACGTTCCCCCCTCTGACTCTATCTGTTCGGATGAACAAACGGCTACCTTCTTTGCCGGGCATACCGGACTCATTATTCGTCCAGCAGAAGCGACCTTCATCTCCTACGAATCACGTTTGGAGGTGCAAACGATTTTAGAAACGATCGCCACCATCTATCGACCCACCTCACAAGAAAAGCAGCACGCCTACTTATATACGCTCGAGCATTTTTTAGCCATGCCCTGCACGTATCGCGACCAGTATAGCCAGAGCTGGTTTTACCGCCCGATTCTGCGCCTTTTTAAGCAGGATACTCCGACAGAGCTAAATACCTTTTTTGGGTGTCGCGAAGATCTTATCCAGTCCTTACGCTCTGGTATTCTGTCCGCCATGCAATCACACAACGTGGATCCTACGCGCGTCTATACAATGTGTTCATGGGTCATCGTGCCAGAAACGCAAGCACAGGATTGGCATCTTCCTCCCGGCTATTCCCGTGCTTGGAATGGTGGAGGGATGACATTTTATACCGCTTCCAGCTCGACACCTCACGACTTCGTTTCAAAATAAAACAGATCTCCTTGTAATTCTTGGCAAACCTGCTGCGGTCTTGGCCCCATGACGGCTAATAAAGAATAGGGGTACGGAAAGAAATGGAGATGGAGATCAAAGGTATATTTATAAGGCCGCTGTTTTGGAACAATGATAATGAGCCGCTGCTTTGTTACGCGCCGGAGCTCTTGAATAGCTTTAAATAGATCCTGGACATGTTCAAGCGTATGCGTGCACACCACCGTGTCGAATGAGGTATCCGCAAACGGAAGAGATTCGATCCATCCCTGCACAAACGGGATAGTGGGATGCACCGCCTCCCAGTCTGATGGCTTCTGCATATCACACGCCGTCACGTTAGATTGTTTTGCCATCTCGGCGGCCAGAAACCCTTTCCCACACCCAACTTCTAACACGCGAGAGCCCGTGATGTGACGGAGAATCTCTGGGATCATGGCCTCATTGAGATCTGTCCTGCGTTGTACATAGCCATATAAGAGCGGGTCAACCTCGTGATAGGCTTGCACAAATTGCTCTCGGGAATAGCCCATTCCCTTTTGTTTAAATTCTACAAAGTGATGACTCTGTTTATCAAACAGAACTTTGAATACGTTTGGCAAAAGCCAACCGGCGTCTCTGAGCACGGGAGGGAGCCACTGGTCCAGAATGGCATTGATTTTGATCGTGATATTTCTAGGTAGATGCATACAAACAATCTTCTGATTCCCCTCCCGCTAGAGCCAACAGGTCAGGTATTTCCAAGCCACTAAAATCCCTTTGCGTAACGGCCGATGATGGATGGAACCCTGAATATCATGCAGCTCCTGTCTATACCATTCATAGGTTTCGACTAATACGTCCGCGTTACTCTCGCTCGGCACAAAGTTAAACCATTGCTTAAGTTTATCGGTACGGAACCACACATCTTTATCCGCGACATGATATTGATAGCTCGCGAACGGCACGAGGCGCAAGATACGCAAGATGGGCAAGCTTACACGCGCAAACCAGCCTGGAATCTTAAGGATTTTTGATGAACTTTGGACTCGTCGCAAGAACGTACGTAGGTCTGACTCAAGGATCCCAAATTGGGAAGTGCCTGCATTAAAATCCTCTCCCTTACACGGCTCGCTCGAAACGAGCCACACAACTTCCGCCAACTCCTTCCCGGAAATAAGCTGATAGCGATTTTTTCCATTGCCTAAAATAGCGATCGGCGTACCCGCCTTTACCCATTCAAACAATAACGATAAAAGCCCCATACGCCCTGGACCTAAGATAGTCCTGGGACGCACGATGCTAACATCTAGACGATCCTTATACGTTTGGCAAATACGTTCTGCTTCGGCCTTTGATCGTCCATATGGCTCAAAGGGAGCCTGGGGCGTCTCTTCGGTAATTCCTTCACTCCCAACTGGTATCCCGTATACGGAGGAGGAAGAGATGAAGACCACTTTCTTTACCCCTTTTTCCAGCGCTACGCTGAGGACATTGCGTGTTCCTTCCACATTTACGTCCCAGAACCCTTTGGGATCATGAGCTAATGGCACGAGCGCCGCATTATGGATCACAATATCCCCTGCTTGGAAGTGCGCACGGAGCGCCTCTTCGGAACGCACATCGACGTTTACATAGTCTACGCCTTCGCACCGCTCGCTTGGAGGTAACACATCCAAACTCTTTACCGCACATCCATGACTACGCAAGACCTGGATAAGGTATTGGCCAAAAAATCCCGACCCGCCAGTAACAATATACATAAAAAGAAAATTTAATCGCTGAGATATTGTTCATGCCAGACACGCAAGGTCATAAGCGCCCAGAGTATGTGTAAATGATATTGCTTCTTCTCCACATGTTCTGTAAAGAGTGTTTGGGCGGCAGAAAAATCCACCAAGGCATCTAAGGCAGACGCTGGATGAGGGGCAAGCCGTTCATGCATAAACGTATAGAGCGGTTCACGAATCCATTTAGCGGCAGGAGACATAAAGGCGCGCTTCTCTTGTGTGACTACGTGTGCTGGCAACTGATTACGCCAAGCATCTACAAAGATGCGCTTCCCTTGCTCACGGGTATCGACTTTCCAGGCAGAAGGGATAGAGGCGGCGAAGGCGACAAGCTCAAGATCCAAGAAAGGAACCCTCTCTTCCAGGCCGTGCGCCATCGTCATCTTATCGGTACGCATGAGCGATTCTTCGGCGAGCCAGGTGGGGAGATCTGCGGCCATGGATTGGTTAACCGGATCACGCCAGGGATGCGCAAAGAGCGGATCAAATACCTCTTCTAAGGCAGACCGCACGGGAGCAAATGGGGTACGCAAGACACGAGCCACCGCTTGTTCTTTTTGCAATAAAAACGCCAAATGACGATCGGTTCCGAGCGATTGAGCGACAAGGGAAGCGTAATACCCCCACTTACTCTTTGGAGCGAGCGCAGCGACTAAGCGAGCGGGTAGTACCACCCCTAGACGACGCAGCCGTTCAATTTTTGCCTGATACCAGTAGCGCGCATACCCTCCAAATAATTCGTCCCCCCCATCTCCTCCTAATGCCACGGTGATTTTTTGTTGCGCTGCTTGGGCTAGGAGATAGGTGGCGGGCTGTACATGGTTTGCGATTGGCTCATCCATGTGCCAGACGACCTTATCAAAACAGGCTTCTACATCCGCAGGCGTCACTAAGACTTCGTGGTGTGTCGTGTGAAAATAATCAGCAGTTAGCCGTGCCAATTCGGCATCCGCATTATATTTTTGTGCATCAACCGGCGAGGTGTAGCTTACCGTATACGTCTCTATCGGCCCTGGAACCGTCTGACGCATAGCGGCGAGCAGAATAGACGAATCAAGCCCGCCAGACAGAAATACCCCTACTGGCCGCTCAGAAACGAGCTGACGGGTGACCGCTGCCTGAGTCAGTTCACGTACGCGCTCTTGGGCTTCTTCGTAGCTCGTAGGTGCAATCCCTTCCCTTTGTTCCGTCCAAGCCTCGACCGTGAGGCGACCGTGTTGCCACTCCAGCACATGTCCCGCGGGGAGTTTATAAATCCCCCTTAACATGGTGCGCGGAGCAGGGACGTACAAGAGACGTAAATAGAGGCCCAACGCGACTTGATCGATGTCTGGTTTTCCACGACCAACACGCACGAGAGCTTTAAGCTCTGAGGAAAACCAGAGCCTTCCTTCTTCTTCCCGATAATACAAGGGCTTTACGCCCATTGGATCGCGGATCAAGAGCAAGCGTTTTTCTTTTGTATCCCAAAAAGCACAGGCAAAGATGCCATTTACCTTTTTTAACCCCGTCTTTCCTTCACGAGCCAATATCCGCAGCAAGACCTCTGTATCTGTTTGGGTCGTAAAGACTTCTCCCTGCATCTCTAGGACTTGACGCAGCTCGCGATAATTATAGATTTCTCCATTAAATACCAGCGTGAAGCGTCCATCCGGCGTTGACATCGGCTGACGGCCAGCCGGAGACAAATCAATAATGGATAAGCGATTGTGCGCTAAAGAAAGATTATCGTCCTCAAAAAACCCCTCATCATCTGGTCCACGATGATGGGTGAGGGCGTGCATGCGGCGCAAGGTGGCCGGATCACGAAAGGTAAAGCCATTAAACCCGCACATATTATGTTCCCGGACGGATATACACCGACATTTTTTCTATGAGCGCCCGTAAACTATGACGCTCATGGATGATATCCTGTAATTCTTTTCGCGTTCTCAACGTAGAGGATTGAACGTACGCGGCAATGGATTCTGGCAGATCATCCTTAGGAAACGTAATCCCGCCAATCGCTTCCGCCTGCGTCCTCGTGACAATCGGGGTTAGCCCTGCATACATCGCTTCCAAGACCGTCTTATCAATCGTTCGAGGTGCCATATTCAGGACACGCTGGTAGCGCGGATAAATCTCTCGTAAAGCGGGCATGGGTACCGCCCCCATAAAACGCACCCGACCTTTGAGCCCGAGCGTCTCGACGAGAGCTCGTAGCTCTTCTGTATATCCCGCATCGTTGCGCGGATCTTGAGACCTTCCATAATGAGTAAGTGTATACTCACTAGGCAGATGCGCGAGAGCCTTGATCCCGAGTTCAAGACGTTTGGAACGAGACAAGCGATGAACGGCTAACAGATGCGTCGCTGGTTCACGTTTTTCAGACGGAAGGTCAAGCATGTCCCAAAAGGCGGTATCGATTCCATGACCCGTGACAATCTTGCGCGAATCTCCTTCGTAATGAGGCAAACTGTCTTTCGTCGCAGCAAATACCCGTTTGATAGCCACCATTCCTAGGCGCAGAGATAAGGGGTTCGTATAATGCGTATACCAAAGATAGGTTGGGATCCCTTTTAGCTTCCACCACCAGGCTCCAGCCCCTAACCAACGCTGGCCAAGATGCACGAACACCCGGTCATAGCCCAGGGTACAGATGAGTTTTTGAAAACGTAAAAAGGAACGAAAGCGCGATTGGCCAGGGACATGCCCCAAGTCATAGATAGGACAGGTGAGACGCGTTTCGCCTTTCTCTCCACAAATAACTGTCACCTCATAGCCCGCCTCAATAAAGGCCTGTGCCCACAAGCTCGCAAATGCCAAATCATCGTGACGTTCGTCTATTTTTGGCGTAATGAATAAGATGCGCATAGCGATATCCGATTATGTCTCGGCTAAAATGTTAGCGATGCGCTCGGCCGCATGCCCATCCCAAAGAGCAGGAATACTCCCCTGTTTAGGCATGTGGTTAAATATGGTATATGCATCCTCGATCCCCTTTTGTGTGCAGCCAACCAACACATTCGTCCCTTGCTCAATGGTAATCGGACGCTCCGTGTCTTCGCGGATAGTAAAACAAGGTACTCCGTAGACCGTTGTTTCTTCTTGTAATCCTCCACTATCTGTCCAAACCGCCTTCGCGTCACGAATGAGGCGCTGCATGTCCGCGTACCCAAGCGGATCAGTAATACGAATATCGTCAGAGGCAAGTGCAAGCTCCGTGAGCAACGCCCGAGCACGCGGGTGCAGTGGCGCGATGAGGGATAGTGTTTGAGCAATCGAACGAAGAGCCTTCCAGACGGCGTGAAAGATATTTTTATCTTGCATCAACGCGGCACGATGAAGGGTCACGACCCCATATTCTGTTTTTTTCACTCCAAGTCCTGTGAGAATAGTGGAGCGCTCTACCTGAGACCGCATGAGATGCATCGTATCGACCATGACGTTTCCGACTTCATAAATGCGCTCCGGAGCGACGCCCTCGTTCAATAAATTGTGTTTTGCGCCTGGCTCTGTTGTGAATAGCCATTGAGCCTCGTGATCTACAAAGATGCGATTACGCTCTTCAGCCATGGCGGGATTAAAACTACGTAGACCTGCTTCGACGTGAATAACAGGAATATTCTCTGCAACTGCCGCCTGTGTGGCAGCAGCGGTTGAGGTGACGTCACCAACAACCAAGACGGCGTCCCACGCCCCCTTCTTCAAAATGGGGCGCAACGCTTTGATGATAGCATCGGTTTGCTCTTCGGGAGTCCCTGAGCCAACCCCCAGTTCGTGGGCGGGTTTTGCTAGACCTAACTCTTGAAAAAAAATATCGGACATTAAGAGGTCATAGTGCTGACCCGTGTGCACGAGCTCATGCGTGATCCCAACTTGATCAAAGGCCCGCGTCAAAGGAGCGAGCTTCATAAAATTGGGACGAGCGCCCCCGATTAGCAACAATCGCTTCATACTTAGGCCGTTTGGCGACGAAGACGTAGAAGGCACAGACGTTTTAAGAGACGCAGATGGCGTTTCATTTCTTTACGATATTCAAGCTTGCTTTCGCCGTAGATGCGTTGTGTGAGAGGGGCTGGCACTTCTGCGATGCGACGCTTGTCGTGGATCAAATAAAATAATATTTCTGCATTGATATCGAACCCCGTTGCTTGCAAAGGTAGTGAAATGAGCTGCTCACGTTTATATAAACGAAAGATAGGAGTAACAGCACTTACCCTTGCTCCCATAACAATACGATATACGAGGCCTGCCACATGTGAAATCAACAAACGATAGGAAGGAATGTCTTTTCCATATCCGGCGAGCTTGGGAGAACCACACACCACGTCTACATCTCCTCGTTTATATCGGTCAACTAAAGATTTGACCAAGCTAGGCGCGAATGTGAGATCCGTATCCATGGTAATGAGAATGTCTCCTTTTGCTTCCCGGATTGCCGTCCGAATGGCTGCCCCTAACCCGCGATTACGTTCGTGAGATACGACGCGGACAGGTGCACCAAGCGCATGCGCGAGCGCAGCCGTATTATCCGTACTTCCATCATCAACAATCAGAACCTCATAGGGCTCGTTAAGACGATCAAACACGGCCAGCACTTCGCTCGGGAAACGCTGGATATTTTCCGCTTCATTAAAGGCGGGAAAGGCAAAACTGATCATAGAAGGACTGTAACAGATCCTTGCCCAGTTCCAAAATAGGAAGGTAGAAGGATCATGAAGATGGTAAATAGAGCCTATATCGGCAAGCGCAGGAAGATTGACTCAGGAATCAGCCGCAAAATGGTCATGATGAACCACCAAAATCCTGGGACATACATCTCTCCAGTTTTATTTCGCTTAATTGCCCGGTAAATACTTCTTCCGACCCGTTCCGGAGAGGCGAATAAGGGGCTCTTGGGGATGTTGGCGGTCATGGGCGTATCTACATATCCCGGCTTGATGGTCAGGACATGGACCCCAAAGGGCAAGAGTTCCCCTCGCACTCCTTGCAAAAAGACGTTCAAAGCAGCCTTGGCGGCACCGTAAGTATAAAGCTTCGCCCGGCCTCGATCCCCTGCCACAGAAGAAATCACCACCAAATAGCCTTGGCGTGCTTGCTTAAGTCTAGGCAAGAGATGCGCGGTGAGCGCCATAACACTCGTTGCATTGGTAAGCATGCAAGCGGCTGTGACCGTAGGATCTTCACTCGCTTCTGGCTGAGAGGTTAAGACCCCATGCGCAATAAAGACAAGATCAAAAGATGGATACGCCGCATAGGCCGCTTCCACCATTTCGGCATACGTATCTAGCTTGTCGACATCTAATACATATGTCTCACAACGGACCGCTCCGCGGGCGTGGAGATCTGCCGCCACAATCTCAAGCTTTGCTTGCGAGCGCGCGACTAAAAAAAAGCTGTGCGTATCTGCCGCGAACTGACGCGCGGTGGCTTGTGCGATCGTGGAAGTCGCTCCAATAATGAGAATGTTCATAGACGTAATTAGCTCATAACCCGACGCCAAAAACTAGACGAGAAGGCGGGGTCGATAGAGGCAGAGAAGGTTTCCCACATAGGGTAAAATTGTTTAAAATCTTGCGCTGACATACGCGCATCTTTAGCAGGATATAAACGGCCTCCCAGCTCAGTGACAATCGCGTCTAAGTGCGTGAGAGCGTCTAACGTCTTCTGGCCTTCAAACGGGACGTCCATGGCAAGCGTGGTTCCCGGGCAAGGGAAGGACAATAATCCAGGTGAAGGAATAGCTCCAAATACTTTTAACACCGATAAGAACGATGCGAGCCCGTGCTCAAGACTCGTTTCCAGCAAACGAGACATCCCCTGCTTTGCATGTGCCGGGGGCAGGACACATTGGTACTGTAAGAATCCACGCCGTCCATATAAACGATTCCAATCAAGTACAGCATCCAGGGGATAAAAGAAGGGATTGTAGGAGACAAGATGGGGAACCGCCTTATGAATTGGGGCGTAAAAATAACAGGTGTTAAAGGCGCGGATAGTGGCACGATTTAATACCCACGCGGGCGCATCACATGGAATACGGATAGACGGAAGCGCTTTTTTCTTCATACCCACCCCCTCTTCGGCGCTGGCATGATCCCCGTGCAAAAAGATCCCTCGGCCAAATTCCCGTCCGCGTGCGGTCGTATCCAACCAGGCGGCCGAATAGGGCTCGGCACTCGTCGCCTCGGATAAGGCAAAAAATTCTTCCAAGGAATGAAACCGTTTTGCCTGCATGCGAATCCAGGGTGAGGCGATCTTCTTCAGCTGGATCTCTGCCCAGGTGATTAAGCCCGTAAGACCCAATCCCCCGATAGTGGCGGTAAATAATTCTTTATTTTGCGTAGGCGTGCATACGTAGCGCTCGCCGGTAGAACGGACAAGCTCAAAGGCGCGCACATGACACCCAAAGGTGCCGTCCCGATGGTGATTTTTTCCATGCACATCGTTTGCGATCGCTCCCCCAACCGTGACAAATTTGGTACCCGGTGTGACGGGCAAAAACCAGCCTTTGGGTACAATATACTCTAAAATATCCGCCAAACTCATACCCGCCTCTACGCGTAAGATTCCCTGTGTGACGTCGAAGTGAAGCAAGTGATTTAGGACCGTGACATCAATCAGCGTCCCTCCCTCATTTAAACAACTATCTCCATAGCTTCTTCCCAATCCATACGCCAAGAGAGGCCGCCCTGTGGGTAAGGCATCCGTGGTCCATGGCATCGTCACCACCTGTTGTGGGGGAGCCTCTGGATAGCGTCCCCAAGAAGAATAGGTTTTAGACATAGCTACAACGCCAACAACAAACAGAGAATCGCCAAAGCTCCTACGAGTCGACTCGCCTTGTCCTGCATGGCAAACAAGACGGGATCGTCATGCATGGTGCCGCGCCAGGTAAGAAGCCACACACGCATCACCCAATACACCAGTACCGCCACCACTCCCCACAGAAGACCCGGACGATGATAGAGCGAGGCAACTTCTTGGCTGTTAATATAGAGGGCTAACACCAGTAAAGACAGGAAGCCTGCATTTACCCCAAACAAGGCGAGCATGACAAGATCATCTATCACGTACCCCCTCCCATTCGCAAGCGTCAACCCCGTCTTACGCGTATCCCGCCAAACGGTTAACTCCCCAACACGTTTTAAACACCCAAGTCCTACAAAAAAGAAGGCGGCAAAGGCCAATAACCAAGGGGTCAGAAAGATACCGCCTGCTACAGCCCCTGCTACTAACCGGTAGACGTAAAAGAAGGCTAATGCCAACACATCAACAATCGGGATGCGTTTTAGCCAAACGGAGTAGACCAAGGTAGCAAGAACATAACCTACGATCATCCCCATAAATGCTACCGATACTCCCAATCCACTCCCCAAGAGAGCAAGCATAAAACATCCTGCGGCGAGCAACAGGCCGAGTGGGATCGACAACTCTCCCGAGGCCAAAGGACGAAAGCGTTTACGCGGATGACGACGGTCGGCCGCTAAATCCAACAGGTCATTCATGAGGTAAATACTGGAAGCCGCGAGTCCAAAACTTACAAACGCGATGATCGTTTGGCGCCAAACCAACGGATCATGCCAACGGTGGGCCAACAAAACAGGGACGAAGAGCAAAGCATTTTTTGACCACTGATGGAGACGCATGGCCCGCATTAAAATAGATACGCTTTTCTTGCGAGAACTCGCTTCAAAATAATGATCAAAGGTTTTTCCGATCTCTTTCGTAAGCGTTTGTTTTTGAAGAGAGGTGTGCACAACGAGGAGACGCTCCTCAGCCACCTCCCAAACAGAGAGATCGACATGTGCATCTCCAATATACGCAAACCGCCCCTGCGCATGTGCCTGTATTGCTTCTGCTTTCATTCGACCCGCGAGGTTTATCACTGTATTACTCGCAAGAACTGCATCAAAGCAGGCGATATGCGTTGCGATCTGCTTAGCAATAGTCTCATGGGCTGCCGTGGCTAAGATCACCCTTCCTCCCTTCGCCTTATGTTCCCGTATGTGCGCCACAACTTCTTCTCGATAGGGCAAGGTTGAAGCATCTAACATCACCTGAGCGGCAAGCGCCGCTTTAAATCCAGCTTTTCCTCGAGCAAGCCACTGGGGAAGACGTAAAAGCGATTTGGGGCGCTGCTTAATCAGCAACACCAACGACTCCCATAGCGTGTCTGTAGCCATGAGACTGCCGTCGAGATCAACGTATAAAGGAAGGAGGGACATATTAAGAAGAAGCGCGTACCCGTTCTAGGGCGTCTGCGATGCGTTTGGCGCGCATCTGCCAAGTGTATTGCTTAACAATGTGCTGCGCCTCTCCGGGAACGGCGGCACGCCAGGCAGTATCAGCGATCAGCGTTTCAAGCGCCGCAACAAACGCAGACTTAGTCGTCGAGAAAAACTGCGCGAGGCGATCTGTTAGCACTTCATGTGCCGTTGGCACATCGGTAGATAAAATGGGTAATCCAGCCGCCAGATACTCGAAGAGTTTAAGCGGGGAAGTATAGTTTCGTCCAATCGTAAATGCTGGCGAGGTCGGTAAGAGGGCGGCATCCGCTTCCTTCAACAAGGAAAAAACCTCTTGCCGAGCCATACCCGGCAGGATATGGACACGCGCCTTTACGTCCTCTGGAATGAGTCTCTGGACACGCGTTCGATCTTGTTCTGGACCGCCCACGATGAGGAGATGTGCGTGCGAAGGAGCATGCCTCCAGGCTTCGACCACAAAATCCACCCCTTTCCAGGGATAAAGACTGCCCGTGTAGACCAATAAGAACGCCTGTTGTGGAATTCCTAACGTAGAGCGAAACTCTTGTTTAGGCGCGCGCTCTACCTCTTCTTTATCGACTCCATCATGCGCAACAAGAAGCTGATAGTCAGGAATTCCTGCTTGCAGAAGGTACGCCTTCATTCCTTGGCTAATCGGAATATATAAACGGACCTGCTGTTTTACGCGTTGCCAGCGCCGAGCCTGATGCGTCGGATCATCGTGCACTTCCAATACCCACTTGCGTGATAGCTGAGCCAACGCCTCAATGACCGCCGGAGAACGTGTATACCAAATATCTGCGCTCTCTGAACGCGCCCAGCGTTGCAGACCTCGCAAGAATGTATAGCGTTGCACGAGATATGCAAGAGATTGCGGCAACCAGCGATAGCGTAGAGCATCCCCTGTTTTTAAGGCGATATGGGTAAAATTCTGTCGAGGAAATCCATAGTAGGCAGCGGCGTCCTTCTCCTGGCTACGATCCGGGGTCACTAAGACAACTTCGTGTCCGAGTGCCGCCATTTGATAACAATATTGAGCGATTTGATAGCTATGGGCTCGTTCCGAAGGAAAACGAATATTGTCCGCGTAGATAATCTTCATAGACGTTTCCTGCGCACCCAATCCATTCCCAACACCACACAGCTAGCCGCATAGACAGCCAAGATATGGTCGAGAGGAATGCGATATTTTGTGTAGCCGGCCACAAGCGCATGCAGCAACGTAAAGACGACAAAGAAGCTGACGGCTAGCCACGCAGATGGTCGACGACGCTTACAAGCAATAACCCATCCAATCCAACCCAGATAGATCACGATCACTGTGCTCACCCAAACAGAAGCGCGCGCAGCCCATTCTTTCCAGGCAGACCCGGCAAAACTCCAAGGGGCGCCGGTTTTGATAAACGGAAATAACCCAGGACTCCAAAACGTCTTGATCTTTTGCAAGGGCAATTTCCAAATATCCCATCCCCAACGGTCTTGCCATTGCTGTCGCGTTTTCCCTAGCCAATATTGGTTAAACTCATATTCATTTAACGGGCCCAAGTCTGCACAGCTCGGCACATTCCCGTTTGGCTCCCTCGGATGCCACTCTGTCCAAAGAACGGATTCATGAAATACGTCCGCCTGTTTCAGATCCGCCTCTAAATAAGCGGGTAAACGATATTGCTTATAGAATCGATTCGTGGAAGAAGGGATATCGTCAATAATCTCCTGTGGATAGCCGCGCAGGGTAATTTCATAGATATTTTCGTTATTGGCTTTGAACAAGGCGTGGCCTAAATCCGTGGTAAGCGGAATAAACTCATGAAATACCGTCCAATTACGGTAGGCCCAGGGAGCAATAAGACCTGCGGCACATATTGCCATAATCGCCACGGCCATAAGTCCTCGTTTCCAAGTGGGCCAATACTGCCAGAATACCCACAGAGCGATAAAGGGCGTCACAGGAAGGATCGTCCCTTGCACATACGCAAGCGCTCCAATCGCCAATCCCGCTCCTACAGCATAGCGCATGCGCTTGTCTTCGCTGAGACGCAGAACCAACCAAATTACCAATAACAAGAAGAAGCTCTGTAAAAAGGTGTGATAAAACTGGGTATAGTGATAAAAAGTGTAGGGGTAACAGGCCATGAGGAAAGCTCCTAACAGAGCAGCCCTCGCACCGACGAGCCGTTTTCCTACGACATAGGTTAACCACAGCGCCCCTACCACAAAAATATTTTGTATGACGGCTTGCGCCCAGGTATTCGCAGGATCAAAGACACGGTAGAGCGCTCCGAGAAAGAAGAGATACCCTGGCGAGCGATAGGCCGAGGCACAGCCAAGTTGGCTTGCAAAACTGTATCCATACCCCTGCAACCAATGTTGTACCAAGGTAAAGAACCCCCATTCACGACTCAGGAGCTGCCCGTGGAAGAGGATAACGGACAGAAGCCGTATCGCAATGGCAAATACTACGAAGGCGATCACCCATAGCTCAAAGCGAGGTCCACCTTCCTGTGCAGGAGAGGCGTTAAGCGCTTGCAACCAATGCGTACGCTGTATCGCCTGAAGATCACTCGTTGTGGGCAAGGACTGAATGCGTTCACGAGCAGCTAATTGCAAGCGGGTGCGTAATGGCTCATCTTCTATGATACGCATCATTGCCCGAGACAACGCCGACGCATCTTCTACAGGCACCACTAATCCTTCTTGCTCGTGCCGTAAGATAGAACCCACGCAGCCTACATCCGTCGCTACTACAGGTACCCCAGCGGCCATTGCTTCCACAACCGTTCTTCCATACCCCTCATAGTGGGAAGACATTACAAACATATCCGCCCCATCCCAAAGCTCAGCCGCTTCCATCCACGGTCGTAGAGTCACAACCAAAGACAAGCCGAGCGTCTGCACTCGAGACAGTACCCATGACTCAAGCGGACCTGCCCCCACGAATTCTAAGCGCGCGTTTAAATACTGTTCGTGCACTTTCGCGAAGGCGTCCAATACGATATTCAAGCCTTTTTGCTGTACAAAGCGACAAGGGACGCGTATGACCCACTCAGCCCCATCGCGCGGTTGCAGAGGCTTAGCATGTAACTCCTTAAGCTCTTGCGCGACTGGAATAATAGCGATCTTCTCCGCATGAATCCCTTTTGCAATCAGATGCGCTTTGACACGCTCACTTACAACACGGATACGCTCTGCTCGTTTCAAAAGCTGTATCCCCACAATTGCCCAGACGCGATGTGTCCAATGCTCTTTTTGCCAAGCACCCGACCAAAAATCTCCGTGCTCCTGAAGCTCAAGAGGTTGGTTGGTCCAACGAGAAATGGCATAGGCGATTAAACCCGCGGCGAACGGATCCTGCCCGGTTACGAGAGTATGCGTAGGCAAGCGCCTTGCTTCTTGGATCCCCACGCGTATCGCTTGCCAAACACGACGGTACGTCCCTCCTCCAAAGGCCTGGACCCGCAAGCCATCGCGTTCCGTCGCTACATCATCCGGAAGACGCGCAACCACGAGCGCAGAAATACTTAAGGTAGGCGTTGCTAAAGAGGCTACCCGCGCGAAGGTGGATGACTCAGTTTTTAATAATTCTCGCTCATAGCCCACCATGATGATGCGCGCGGGCGTTGTTAAACCTGGCTTTTGCCCTTCCTTCAACCTCTCTTCCACCTGGTCTATCATCTTTTTATGCGTCCATGCGACCACAGGAGAAGCAGTACTTGTACGCACAGGTACGGCGCAGAGCGCCGCAATCCACGCATCTCGATCTTGGTAAGGCAGAACCGCTATATACGCTCCAAATTCTTCTTGTGTTTCTGGATTTCCTCCTTGGTCACTTACTAAACAGGGCAAACCGCGTGAGACTGCTTCGGGGACGGTATGGGGATAGCCTTCATACCCTGTATGCAAAATAAACGTATCCGCTACGTCGTACCATTCCGCTAATCCTTGACGCGAAACGCGTCCCAAAAAACGGACGCGCTCCCCCAGCCCTTCTTTTATAGACAGCTTTTTCCAAGCCTCAAGCTGAGGTCCATCACCAGCTACCACGAGGATATGCGATGCAGGGACTCGATGCCACCATTCAAGTAATTCTGCTACACCTTTCCAAGGGACCGCTCTCACCGCCGTTAGACAGATGACGTGATTCTCGAGCTTCCATTGTTTGCGCAAGATGGATCGTCCCGCCGTTTTTGGAAGTGGTTGGACCGCGTTTTTTATGACATCTATCCGCTCAGTCGGGATCCTCCAACGTTCTACGACAGAGCGTAGATACGTGCTAGGAACGATTATGCGTGTAGCTTGATGAGCCGTCCAACGCTCTAAGCGCTCATATACACCTATTTTACCCCTATGAGCGTGGGTTAAAAATCGATCCAACGATGGTTCGGTGTCTTTAGGCGCGTACTGCCTTCCCATTTCCCAGGCGTAATCTCCTGGGACCCGTAAGATAAGCGGCTTCTGCAAGAATCGAGCAACCAATGCCGAAGGCACCCCTTCAGACACCGCTCCTTGAACGAATAGAACATCTGCTTGGCGAGCCGCTCGATAGACAGCCCACGTATAGCGAAGATATCGGACCAGTGGGCCTCCTGATCGTGAAACGAATGTGACATCATTCTCTTCTTTTGATGCTGTCTGTTTTTTCTGCTCGCTCTCTCCATAACTTATGACCCGGACGATATGTCCGCGGGCGCGCAAGGCCTGCGCCGCTTCCGAGGAATACGTCGCTGGACCACCGGATTCTGGTGGATAAATACCGCTCGCAATCAAGATATTCATGGTTTTTTGAGGATCACGGTCGTGGACCACATGATCTGATCAAGCTGTTCGGGAGAGAAGAGTGCGTTCATTCGCTGCTCAAATTCTAGCCATGCGCTTATCCCTTCATCTGTAGCCCCGCGAAAGAACCCCTTCAAAGGATGAAGATTATGTTTCTGCACCGCCTGTAGCCCAAATCCTTGTGAACGGGCCTGCTTCAAAAAGAGCACGTCATCTACCCGCTTCATGTACGGCCCCTCGATACCCATCAAGGCCAAAAACTGGCTAACAGGAACCATGGCACGCTCTTTCAGAGAGCGGGAACGAAAATGACCGACATCGTAATTGAGATACGCGTATCCTCCGGGCTTCAAGGCCTTCCAAACCGTACGCAAAAAGGCGGGTCGATCTACGACATGCTCGACCGCGCTAAAAGCGACGACAACATCAAATAATCGATCCTCAAACATTTGCTGTGCATCAAATACACGCAAGTCTAGACGGGCTGGCGCTTGTTTTTTTCCTCGCTCGATTGCCTGCGCATCACTATCCAGTCCAACTACAGACACCTGAGGATGTGCTTCTAAAAATGTCTTCCACAAATGACCATCTCCGCAGGCAAGGTCGAGAATGTACCGCGCTTCTTGCCCCAAACTTTGTTCAAGCTGCAAAAAGATGGCTTGCTTGGCGGCATTCCCTGGTTCATAGATCTTCATACGTGTTTACTTTCCACTTTCATCAAAAGTTCCCCGATACGGGCTGCGATCCCTTCCCAAGCATAGTCTTTCTTTACAAGCTCCTCCCCTTGTCGGATTAGTTTTTGGCGTAAGCCTGGTTCCTGCTGAATACGAAGAACAGCCTTCGCGATAGAGGTAGGATCGCGAGGTTGGCAAAAAACCCCCGTTTCTCCATCACGGAGAAAATCTGGGATGCCGCCAACGGGCGTGGCAATGATTGGTAGACCGCTTGCGAGGGCTTCTAAAAAAGAAATGCCCAATCCTTCCGATAAGGAAGGTCGGCAGAATACATCTGCGCATTGAAGAAGTTGAGGCAGTTCTTGCTGGCTTCGTGTTCCTAAAAAGGTTACGCGCTTTTGTAGAGTATTTGCCTCCACAAGAGCATCTAATGACGTACGGTCTGCCCCTTCTCCGGCAATGAGTACTTTATAATTTGCTGGAAGGGAGATGAGAGATTTGATCAGATCATCCACTGCATTTTTTAAGGTTAAGCGTGATGTGGTTATGATAATCACATCTGATTCCTGGTAACCAAGTTGCGTACGCAGGCGTTGGCGCTCCGCAGAATCGAGGCGCGGAGAAAAGCGTGCAATGTCTACGCCGTTTGGAACTACAACGGGTTTCGAAGTAGCCCCCATACGCTCTGCCCAAGCCGCCAAAAAATAGCTGATGGCTTGGATCGTATTGGCGCGACGAAAAATTTGTTTATGCAAAAATGTCAGAACACCTGTACGTTTCGCGTAATGCTCGAGTGGATCCCCTTCTTGAAGGGTGAGAAGAAACGGGGTCTTGGGACGAATCCACGTATACACAAGAGCCGCGAAGCCGTTATAGCTCGCCATCAAAGACCAGATAATTGTCCTATCCTTTCCCGTTATTTGAAGTGCTCGCCAAACACCGAGAATGGGTAAAAGATACTTATCAATAGGGTGCCCAATACCGCAACGATGAATACGCACATTTCCGAGCTGCTCTGTATCTGATAATCCCCGGTTAATACGCGCGCACACCAAATCAAACTGCCAATCAGGCAGACGATCGGTAAGTTCCTTCATAGCAACCTCGGCCCCTCCCACTAAAGGGAAATAGCTGGTCGCAAAAATTAAGGCACGTTTCATGGCAACGTTTTTAGAAAATCCTGGATATGATCCTCTAGACGCACGCTCGCCTTCCATCCCAATTCTTCTTCCGTCTTGGATAAATCGATGACAACGGTTTTGCGATCACCGGGTTTCTCAGGAAGGACTTGGATCTCTCCGCCAAATAACTCAGCGACATCCTTTACCGTATGCATGACTTTAGGACCCAAACAGTAGCCATCCCCTTGGCCTTTTTCTGCCGCGAGCAGGATTCCCCGCACGATATCATCTACATGTGTAAAACTTCGAAGCTGCGTTCCTGGCGCCACAATTTGGAGTGGTTTGCCGGCACGTCGTAGTCGTTTAAAAATGCCAATCAGCGTTGCGTATGGCCCTTCACCAATCTCTCTTCCACCATAGACATTATAAAAATAGACGGTCACAAAGGGCAGACCAAACCATTCATGATAGCGCTGGATGAGCTCGGTATTCACCGCCTTTGTCCATGCATAGGGCGACTGGTTACGTCCATCTCCCCCATCTGCCTGCTTCGTACTGGAACCGGCATAGAGAACCTTTTTTACCTGACGTTGACGACAAAACTCTAAGACGGAGAATGTTCCCTCGATATTAAAGCGCCAGGTTTTTTCTGGCTCTACGAAGCTTTCGGAGGTGCGGGAATACTCCCCAAGATGGAAGACAAGGTCGGGTGCAAACGTGATTTTTTGGCTAATTTCACGAGTATCTCCTTGGATATACGTTACCCCCGAAATATGGTTTTTTTCGCTACCTGTAGAGTAATTATCCAAAGAATAGACCTCGTTTTGCGGGTCTTTTACCAAGGTCTCACATAAATGCGAGCCAATAAATCCGGCTCCGCCTGTCACAAGGATGCGTTTTATCTCTCCCATAATGGCCAAAGCGTAGCCCAATGAAGCGAAAAAATCAATTTTACGACTGGGCTGTTTTCGCCCTATTTAGCCACCCCTCCCCTTTGTTGTAGCCAAGTCGCAAGCGTCAGTAACATCCATAAGCGATTCCCATGATCCGCTCCTCGATCGTTTTGATGGAGAATTTGCTTAATAGCCTCTAGTTTACAGATAGGGCGCAACGGACTCTCTACCGAAAGACAGCGCTCTTCAAAGACCGGACGCAACTCTCCCCGAAACCAACTTGCCAAGGGAACTTGGAAGCCTCGTTTCTTTCGTTGCATGATCTTTTTTGGGAGCACGTCCTCTAACACCTGTCGCAAGATATACTTTCCCTGTGATCCCTTACGCAGCCAATCGCTTGGTAAGGAGCTGACAAATCTTGAGAGCTCCTGATCCAGGAAAGGTGCTCGCGCTTCCAGACCGTGGGCCATGGTGGCGCGGTCCATTTTGACATTTAGGTCATCGGGTAAATAGGACATGCGATCGAAAGTGAGCGCAGCATGAAGAGGATCCTGGATCGTATCCTTACGCTCTTTTATAAAGCCTTCTATCCACCCTTCTGCGGACCACACCTGTGTACGTTGCAGAAAATCCGATTGCAGAAGAGTTAGCTCATCTGCTTGGGAAAAATACGCACCTGTAAATAAAGCAGCATACCCCGCTTCGGGTGAACGCTGGATTGCTTCTAGCGTTCGGGCGAAGCGCAAAACGCGCGGATCGTGGATAGAAGAACTTGCCCGTTTAATCCAAGGAATGATTTTTTTTCCTCCAAGACGCGCGACCGTAAGAGCCTGACTAAAATATCCATAGCGTCGATAGCCGGCAAAGAGCTCGTCAGCCCCGTCACCCGTTAAGACGACTTTAACCTCTTTTGCCGTTTCACGTGCCAACATCCAAGTTGGTAGGGCGGAAGAATCCGCATAAGGACTCTCATACAATGAAACAAGTGTGTCGAGAGCTTCACGTGCATGGCCCGGCTTCGCTTCAAATGAGTAGTGTGGTAATCCACGCTCTTTAGCGAAGGTCGCCGCTTGATCGCGCTCGTCAAATCCTAATGCGGGAAAACCCATCGTAAACGTCGTCAGCGGCGTTCCTAAGGACTGCTCTGCGAGAGCGACGATAGCGGATGAATCGATGCCTCCGGATAAGAATGCCCCGATAGGCACATCCGCTATGAGACGCAAGCGGATAGACTCTTCTAATAACACACGGATCTGATCTTTCGCCTCAGCGAATGTCCCCGTAAAGGGAGAGGCCGAAAAAACATCATCGTACTTCCAGACCTTCCAAGTGCCGTTCTCGCAGATACCTGCATATCCGGGCGGCAAAGACATGATCCCTTCAAACCCTGTTAAGGGAGCAGGGACATATTGCAACCCAAGAAAGACACGGATGGCATTTAGATCGATATTCGCTGACTGATCTACTAACAAACCTTTAAGCTCAGAGGCAAAGGAAAACGCTGTCGCCGTCTGACGATAGAAGAATGGTTTTTTTCCAATGCGATCACGCGCGACAAATAACCGACGCGCTTCACGATCCCAAATCGCAAAGGCAAACATGCCCCGTAGATCCGCCAACATCTTTTCCCCCTTACGGGCATAAAGCTGTAGCAAAACTTCCGTATCTGAATCTGAACGAAAGACCATGCCACGGCTCTCACATTCTTGCTTTAAGGCTTGGTAATTATAAATCTCTCCATTGAAGGTGATGACATAGCGTTCATCGGCGGACACCATAGGTTGCGCCCCGCGTTGAGAAACATCAATAATCGCGAGACGCCGATGCGCAAGCCCAATCCCCCCCTCCACCCAACTCCCCTCCCCATCTGGTCCACGGTGGGCAATCGCTTCCCCCATACGCCGCAACCGGTCTTCGTCGGCCGGTTGTCCATCCCATCTCCAATATCCTGCAATACCACACATATATTTTGACGTTCTTCTTCTTTCCAGCCTATCCTACTTCCATGTCTCACGCAAAGCGTCGTTTCGTCCTGGCCGTGACCCTGGCAGAACAGGGGGGTGTTCAGGAGTTTTTGCTGCGTTTTGCCCGCTTTTTGCAACAACAAGGCCATGAGGTAACCCTTGTGACCGGTGAAGGACACTGGTTGGTTGAACAAGCCAAACGCCAAGCCATCCCTCTTCAGCAACTCACGCATATGCGACGAGCCATTCTGCCTTGGCATGACATCTTGGCGTTTTTCGAGCTTCGTCGCTTGCTACAAGAGCTCAACCCGGACGCCATCCACTTAAATAGCAGCAAGATGGGAGCGATTGGCTCTTTGGCGGCACGCTCGTTAGGCATTCGACGAATCATCTATCGCATTGGTGGGTGGGTATTCCTCGAACCCCTCTCCCCCCTTACCCGCTGGTTCTACGTATGGATAGAAAAAATTTCTGCCCGTTGGAAAGATACAATTATTTGCGTCCATCCTGGCGATGCAGCGGTGGCAAAAAAAGAACATATCGCCCCTCAACAAGAGATCCGCGTGATCCCCAATGGAATTGATCTGACCTCGTTTGATACTCGACTTCTTTCCCGTGAAGAATCCCGGACGGCGTTCTCTCTAGAATCCACGCCATTTGTTTTTGGAACATTAGCGAACTTCTTCCCCGCCAAAGGCCTCCTACAATACCTGGATGCGTGTGCGATTCTACATAAAGAATTCCCTCAAGTCCGTTTTTTACTCATCGGAGAAGGGCCTGAACGAAAAGCCCTTCTGGCCAAGCGCGATATGTTAGGATTAAACGAGGCCGTTATTTTATCCGGCTATAAAGCCCAAGCAAGCCGTCTTTTACATGCCTTTGACGCGTTTGTTCTCCCCTCAAATAAAGAAGGGATGTCTTGGGCTCTTCTCGAAGCCATGGCGGCGGAACTTCCTTGTGTTGCGACGGACGTAGGCGCGAACCACTGGCTCCTGACCCCGGAAGCAGGGTGGCTTGTCCCAGCCCATGACCCCGTCTTTCTTGCTCAACGGTTGAAAGAGCTCTTGGTTCGACCGGAAGAAGCGAAGCGTCGTGGGAGCCTGGCTCGAACGCGAATAGAGCGTGACTTTCCCCTTCAGCACACCCTCCAAGCAAACGAAAAAGCCCTCCTGGATTAGGGGGCTTTTTTTATCTGCATTTATCGCTTGATCATGCTCGGAGCAGTGTTGGTCGCCACCTGATTTACCGGAGGTGTCGCAACGGCGGGTGTAGGAGCTGCGGCGGCCGCGTTGGGATTACGGAAGACCGTGCGCGTCCGCGGATCAATCGATTCTCCGAAGACTAACACCTTCTCCTGTAAGTCCGCCTTGCCTGCCATCTCCATCTGATGGGCTAAACCCGCGTAGATCGTTGCATCTCCTGCGGGAAAAGTAGGTAATTTTGCCACCATGGCTTGTAAGCCGGCATCATCCTTGAGGGTGATATATCCATCGGCAAGAGCCGAGATTTCGCGCGGATCGGTAAGACGATATGGATGCTCTACGTTTTGCGAATGCACAATTTCCTTGGCTCCCTCTTCTTTTTGGTTGACATCATAGAAGAGTGACACACCCAAGGTCCAAGAACCATCTCCGTTTCCAGGATCAAAATCGCGCACCTGGCGATAGACGTTGATCGCGTCTTGTGGCCGGTTGGTTTGGAAGAATAGTCGAGCCAGTCCAAAATAGATCTGCTGGCGCTCTGGACTCGTGGCAATCGCCGTTCGATAGCGCTTCTCGACTTCCGCTGGACTGATATTCAAGAGAGGAGCCATCTCATGGACCAAGCGCGCGTACAAGAATTGTGGGTTGGTATTTTTTGGGTGACGTGCCAATTCTTCTTCGCTCGCCTCTACCGCTAAGGCATAGAACTCTTTCCAGCGTTTGTACGTTTGCAATCTTCCTTGAGAACTTAAGCCGACGAGATCGCGCGAAAGCAAGAAGGATAGTTCATCTCGATACGGCGTCCAAATACCGAACGATTGGCTATATAGCTCGTAGGCTGCATCCTCTTGTCGTGCGGCAAAGGCTTGGCTGCCTAAGATCGCGATTTTCGAAGCATTAAAGGGTTGTACGGACGCATTCCAGACGACGGCGAGGGCAAGTGCGTAGACAACCACACCCGCGATCAACGGGAACGCATGTCGTTCCCCCACCTGGGCATCTTCATCCGCATCTTTCTTACCCACAAACTCTCCTCGCGTCGCCGCAATCACAAGCGCGAACAAAAGATAGCTCATCGAGAAGGCGGCGGGATGATCAAACACAAACAAGTTCTGTACAAGGTATGCAATGGGCAACGCCACAAACACTGCGGATACCGGCAGGTCGATCCAGCCTTTCTTAAAGGCGCGCCAGGAGGCATAAAAGAGCGTGACAAAGATCGCGACGAAGCTCACGAACCCAAGGATACCCGTCATCGACAAAACGTCGAGGACCGTATTATGGGAACGATCAAACCAGGTTTCATAGGTCCCAAAACGTAATGATTTTGGATTGTAGTGCGAGTTGAAGACGATATGAAAATTATCTAATCCCCAACCGGTTAAGGGACGTTCTTTGAATCCCTGCCAAGCGATTCTCCAAGCGATCAAACGTGTTGATACCGCCGCGTTGAAATGCGTCAACCTTCCCAACGGACTATTCAAGATAAGAGCCGTATCGCGGAAGGCAAAGGCGATTCCATAGCCTACAATTGCCAAAGCCAGCAATCCCAGTACGGTCTTACGGATCTTTTTATTGGGGGTAAAAAAGGCGTAGTACAAAGCAAAAACGATGACGCCTGCCGCTAATCCAATAAAGGCGCCGCGCGATTGCGCCAACAAAAAGGCGATCAGTGCAAAACACCCGGCGACCGCGTACCAGATACGCATGACATAACGATGATCTTTGATTGCCAAGAGGGCCAAGAAAAAGAAGGTGAAAATTTGATACGCCCCCATGTAAATAGGATTATCCAACAATCCTCCCACCCGATCTGCAGCAGGAAACAATAGAAGGGTTGGATAGACTTTCTGCAACATTGCAACCAGCGCCATGAATACCGCTAACGCAACCTGATAGTTTAGTAATTTACGCCACTGCTCCCAGCGCGTGATTGTACTCACCGTCATGGTTAACCAGGCCAAAAAATGCAAGAGTGTAAAGAGCCCGTTCATGCGCTCTTGGTTTCCCCACCAAGAACGCATTGAGTCAACACCAAAGATGGCAGACAAGGCCATGGCCACAAAGTAGGCAATGACGGCAAAATAGAGAATATGTTTTTTCGGACGGTAGGCGGGCTCCATCCAAGCTAACAAGAGATAGGCGGGAAAAGTCAGACCGATCAGAACCTGGAAGACAATTAACTTAGAAAAAACAAACGGAAAAATGACCACGGGAATAAACACCAGCGGCATGAGGAGCCCCCCATAAATCCCCGCGTACACGATTCCTTTTAAGATATTCACAATAGATTGACGAGACATAGATAGCGGTACGTTAGCACGAGACGCAACCAGACAGCAAAACCCCTCGACAGAGTCGAGGGGTTTGCCGTAGCGGTTTAACGACTACTCAGGCTTGCCAAAGGTTATCTGGTCAAGCTCTGGGATCGGGTGAGGTCATCAACGAGATAACCATTCGTCCAATCACGTGAACCACCGGAAGCGCCAACCTGGTCTGAGTGTGGGATCTCAGATTGATCCGACCAGATGAAGGAAGCGCCCGACACCGTAGCTCCTGGAGCAATAGCCGTGTCCAAGTTAGGACCGACCAAGGATCCGCTGTACGTAGAGGTAAGGTACCCCGTTACGTTTCCAGCAGAAATGTCACCAGAGCGATCGATCGACGTGGTGACTTGGTCACCTGCGACGATAGGACCAGCCGTGGTTGCAACCAAGGTGTAGACCGTGCCAGAACCAGAGATGCCTTCTTCGCCACCACCCGAGGAGTTCGTGAAGCTCACGACTACACGTGGAGTTGTCGTTGCGGCACCAAAGTCACCAGCTTCAATGTTAGTACCTACACCGTCCGTGATGATCACGTCAGCGATTGGGACTTCCGTGGAACCCTTACGGATGCGGAAGTTGCTCAAGGTCAAGCTGCTACCAGTGGTCGTAGACACACTGACGGCAAACGTGACTTTCTTAAGCGTGACAGAACCAGCTGAGTCGGCAGACACCTGGAATTTGTACAAGTCCATTTGTTGGCCAGAAACAAGGGTTGTCGTGCTCAAGGCTTGCTGGGTCACCGTTGGCTTGCTCTTGCGAACAACAAAGGTGTTACCCGACAAGGTTGCGCCCATGGAAGAGCTCGTAGCATACACAAGGTTGCCGGAACCGATTCCAACCGCGCGAACGTTCATCTTGTCGTTGTAGTTGCTATCCCAAGCATCGTCGCCGGTTGTAATACCGCTTGCGATACCGAGAGAGACTGGGAGACCAGAGAGAGGTACGCCCGTCGTTGCTTGGTTCACCGTGGAAGAAGCTTGAACAGCGTCAAGTTTGGTCCAGATGTTGAAGTTGACAGACGTGTTGCGCATGACGTTGATAGGACTGCTCGTGAGATCAACCGTCTTGTAACGCATTGCGCCGCTAGGAAGGATTTCTCCTTCTGCACTTCCTTTAACGGCTCCATCCATAGCGATGGCAACACGTTGGTAGCTAGCTGCATCGCCCGTCGAGGAAACCGCGATCTTTTCGATGCGGACATCTTCGTTTTGAGCGGTTGCGCGGTATTCTGCGACGTTCTGCCAGGTGTCGTTACCAGCCACCAAGATGGTAGCGGTGCGGAGACTGTTGGTAGTGATCGTAAGCGTACCACCGCTGATGACGTTCTGGTTGACACGAGAAGCGCCGGATTCAGCGTATTGAGCGGAGATTGCTGCAGGAACGGTCACCGTTACGGTGTTCGCGTCTGCATCTTGAGCCGTGACAGCACTGATACCAACGGCAATGCGGTAGCCGGAAGCGGACACGGAAGAGACCGTGGAACACTTCACAACCAACGTCTTGGTGGTACCGCGTACAATCCGGAGGTTCAAGCTCGTGATAGACATTTCACCCGTGGTGGAGTCTGGAGCACGAGATTGACCGATTTGCGTGTCGCCATCGAACAAGCCACAGCCCGTTACGACGTCGTCCGCTTCTGCCAACGTGTAGCTAGCACCGCTGCCGTTAATATCACCAACAGCTTTCAACGTGATTGCCGTGATAATATTGTCGGTTTGGGAACCAGCCGTGAAGGAGAAGCCCGCCACAGGAACGCTGGAGGAGTTCTTCACAACCGTACCAGAGCTTGGGTTGGATACCATGGCAAGGGCAAGGCTGGAAGGTTTCACCGTCATGGTGTTACCCGTGATGAAGGTGTTTGGAACGATCTTCGCAAGAGCCAAGTATTCACCCGTGTCCGTAATACGAACGTCGGAAGACCCGAAGATCGTGCTGGAAGGACCCAAGGTCACTTGGTACGTGCTCGTACCGTTCGCGAAGAAGTTGTGGTCTGCATCTTCAGAGTTGGACAAGTCAGCCGTGATCGCGAGATCCAAGATCTGACCGGTCGTCATGTTGAAGGAGTCCGACAACGTGATCGTACCAGAGTCCGACACGCTGGAGAGCGTTGCTGGCAAGGAGGTTGGGCCCATGAGGGTTTGGCCGTTTGCCATGTTCTTCACCTTAATGTCGGTGAAGTAGTCGGTGTTGCTGGAACCACGAACGCGAGCGCTGTTCGTGCTAGCAATCTTGAAGCGCAAGTTGCGGATTTCGAGGTTGCTTTCTGGGGATGCAAGGGAGAAGCGGTACAAGACCACGTCCTGTGCACCACGAGAGATGTTCTGAGCCGTAGGACCGTTGAAGGTCACCGTGAGCTGACCACCTTGGGTCGTCACACAGCTTTCTTCCGTACCAGAACAGCTAGAAGCGCTACCACTGTCACCGTCGTAAGACGTGATCGTAACAGCAGCTCCCGTGTTGTAGGTGCGATCGATTGCGTAGACATCCGTTGAGTATTCAACGTAGGTACGGATCGTGCGAGCGGAGCGACCTGCAACTTTAGCCTTCAAAGTGAAGATACGGCTGGTGCCGTTCGTGATCACGTAAGGAGGAACAAAGTTAAGGACGATCTTGTCACCAGACATCGTAGCAGCCGTAGCCACTAAGGTTGTGCCTTGGTAAAGTTTGAAGTCGGAAAGATCCGAGTTCGAAACGGAACCAGCGGACAACAACGTCACACGACGGACTTCGAGGTCGTGCAAGTTGGAGGTGAGTTTGAAGCTGGAGATTTCGGCTTCAGCGGAACCGATGTTTGGGTTGGAAAGCGTGTTGCCACGTTCAACCGTGATCGTACCAGCAGAAGACGTACCAACCGTGAAGACGTTGCCACGGACAGGGAAGGAACCGGCGACTGTGGAGCCACCTGTTACAACCACCGAAGCTGCGTCAACCAATTCGAAGGAGTGTTGACCACCCGTCGAAGATGGGCTGGAAAGGTCGGCAACGAGCACAACGGACATGGTCTGGCCAGCAGCGACGTTCAAGTTCAACGAGTTGAACTCAACATTGTTGGTGGTGGAGTTGACCGTGCGGCCCGTCGTTAAACGGTTACCGTTACCATCGTACAAGTAGACATTGGAAAGATCCGTGGTAGCACCGATACCAACACGGTGGAAGCGCATACCAGTGACCATGACATTGCCAGATCCAGCCATGAGGTTGAATTTAGCAAGTTGGGCGCTAGCTGCGTTCTTTGGCAAGGTCATGCCAGCTGGCGTGTCCGAAGCCAAGGAGATCATAAGCGTGCCACCGACGACAGGAGCCGTGACGGAGCCTGGGTTAACGGTGTTCGCCAAAGCGCTTTCGCGACCCGTCACATCCGTACCCATTGGGTAGGAAGCCGTGGTCACGATCACGTCGCTCATCTGATAGCCGTTCATCATGAAAGCATCGCCAACAAGCTTGCGCTTCTGGCCGCCCCATACAACGAACATGTCAGAGGAACCGGAGTACATCACAACCGTGCCATCTGGGTGAACAGCGGAGGACACCGAAGCGCCAACCGTGTAGTTCACGAAGTAGCCATCTGGTACGTCAACAACACGTTGAGCCCAGTTAGATCCGTACAAAGCAATAGCGATTGCTTCGGTTTCAATCCAGCGAAGCGTTCCGTTTGGAGCGACCGCGTAGACCTTAGGATCGGTGGTGATTTTTACCAACTTGGTACCAGGACGAATGGTTACGTTCGCACCAAGTGGGAGGGCAGCCAATTCTGCTCCAGTGATCGTTTTGACCGTGGAGAAGTCAGCGTACCAGGATTTGTAGGTCTTTTCGTTTGGGAACACGTAGCGCTTACCGTCAGCCGCGTAGTAGTACACGTCAGAAGCGGTAGGAGATTTCACAAGGTCGCCTGCGACAATCGTTGCGGCAGAAGCGGCTCCTGGAAGGGCGAGCAAGCCACCACCAACCGACCACAAAATGGTCGTGACGGAAGCGATGCCCGAAAGGGTTTTCTTAAGAAGTTGACTCATAATGAACCTAGTTTGGTTCTCGTTACTCCCGATAAAATCTGGGAGGAAGATGAGTGAATAAGAATGGCGGACCATATTGGTTATTACCCAATATTCGACCTTTCTAGGGTCCACCGGAATGCAGACGGAACACAAGCGAGCAAAGCGATTCGACGGTTCGTCGAGCCGTTCTCCACTCGTCCTTCAGACGTACCCTTACGCCTGAAAGATGAGTGGAGAACAATGCGCTTTTTTTCACTAGCTTCCCGGTTTGCTGAGTTTGACGGTCGTAGAACTCGCGGTGCTTGAAGCGGCAGGAAGAATCGGAGTGGTTGAGGAATTTGCAGGGATCGCCGAGGAACTTGTGGACGTACTATCAGGAGCAGGAAGGAATGGGACGGTGGAAGAGGCGGCGACTGCGTTTGCATTTAGTGCAACATCCGCCACCGTTTCTGCTACACTCACGGCTTTGGCCGCGTCTCCAAGCTTATCCTTTACCTCACCTAATTTATTTTGTTGAAGAAAGACCTTTGCCTGATCAAGAGATAGCTGTGCATTTTTAATCTGACGAAGGGCGGAGGTTGCCGAACCCTCCATAGCATCTATGGCTGCGACAGTGGAGCTTGAGGTAAAGATCGCGAGTGTACCCGTCGCATTTTCTCCGGAGCCTGGATTAGCGGCAATAATCTTTTGGGTGGTCGCAGCGATTTGATCTTGAATCCCATCCACTTTTCCCTGGATAGAGAGGGACAGCTCTGCTGTGCTGAGAAGTTTTTGCGCATCCGGATGATCATGAGAATCGATCAAGACCTGAACGGCTTTGACTCCGGCGGCGACGGCGGCTGTTTCTACTTCAGTGACTTTATTCTGTGCATCTTCTGAGATCGAGGACCGTACATCTTTGAGGTTGGCGACAACCTCTCCACTTTTTTGATCGACGAGTTTGACGGCTTCTACCACGTGCGCGACAGATTCATCTGATTCTTTGGCATTGGAGACATCAGTCAATTGTTTTTTTACGGTGTCGAGGTCTTGGCGTAAGCTTTCTGCCGCGGCCTTAATCCGCTCACTCTTCTTTGGCTCGTCAGAGGCGGCCATGGCTTGAATCTCTTTGACGCGACGCTCTACGAATCCGGTTTTGAGTTTAAGCTTTTCTGTTTTGGATTTTGTGAGGATGAGCTGCGCTTGCTCTTGGACTAACTTGATTGGGTAGAAAAAGTCTCCCGGCAAGGATTGCTCTGCGGCCGACACACTCACGATGGAACCACCCGCGATAATCACGATGATCGATAAGACCGCCAGAACAGGACCGCGCAAGACCTCCATCCATTGAGCAGGAATAAACCGTTGATAGAACTCACGGACGCGGGCGGTAACAGGAGCGGGCTCAGAAGACACGGTGTTAGCTACCTGCATGAGCAAGGTTTTGCGCGTACGTGAAACCCAGGCTGGATCTGGCTTGATCCGGCGTTCGATGGTTTGGATAGATTGCAGCTTGCGCTGGAATTCACGTAAGTTCATGTAGGGTCTTTATCTCTCCTCATCCGACTTGTTCATGAGCACATCTAGGGCCTTGAGGGCACGATGGAACATGACACGGGCATTGCCTGATGTCTTCCCGAGAACACTGCCGATGTCTGAGAAACTGAGATCATCGATTAGGCGCAAGGTAAGAACATCTTGAAAATCTTCTTTTAAGCGGGAGATGTGCTCTAAAATCAGGGCAATGTCTGCACGCGCTTCAATTAAGAGGCGTCCTGCCTCATTGTCACCCGGATCCCCTTCACCTACATCAGACGTTTCAAACGTGGAAAACGTTACAGACATCTCCTTCCCCTCTTGTTTACGATAGTGGTCGGCGATCAGGTTACGCGCGATTTTATACAGGAGGGCGCGGACATTTTCGATTTGCTCCGCGCGTTGGATATATTGCCAAGCACGTAAAAATGTTTCAGATGCCACGTCTTCTGCCGCTTCTTTAGATGGCAACTTCAAATAGACGAACCGGTAGATGGCCGTCACATAGCGATCGTACAGGCGGGCAAAGGCTTCTGGATCCCGCTTGGCACGAATGCGATATAAAAGATACTGGTCAACAAGTTGGTTCATTGGGAGAACCGAACACAAACCTCACAAATGCAGTGACGGCAGCGTACATGATTCCTTTCTATTTGGCAACCATTTATCAACTATTTTATCCTTAACAGAGCCAAAAAGTAGCCCATGTAGGGCTACTTTTTTAAGGGCGTAACATATGTTCAGCCAGCGGAAGAGGCGTTGTGAGCGTTCCTTGGCCGTGTAAGACTTCACGATAGACACGGATCATTTCATCGACACGCTCTGTGAAGTTATATTGGGTTTTTACATGGGCGGCGAATCCTTGCCCCAGGTAGCGACGTTCGGAGGCCGTCATACTTGCGGCTTGGATCAGGGCTTGGATGAGAGCTTCTTCATCCCCTACGGGGATAAATAAGGCGCTGCCTCCACTCGCCTCACGGTTGGCGGGGATATCACTCATGATCGCTAGGCGTCCGTATCCACCAGCCTCAAGGGTCGTAAAGGCAAGGCCTTCGCTACGGCTAGGAAACACGTGGGCCAGGGCAAGCGCTTGCAATGAGGCCAGGGAAGCCCCTGTCTGCTCGCCAAGAAGTTGAACGCCTGGCGTGGTGGCAGCTAGTGCCTCTAATTGCCGAACATAGCCATCCGTCCAGGAACCAGAACCCACGATTACTAATGGAATATTGGCAAATAAGGCGGGAAATCGTTGTAAGGCTTCACGATAGGCCGTGATCAACAGATGCGGCTGCTTGTGGGCTACGAGACGAGAAACAGAAAGAAGATAGCGCTCCGGAGCCAATTTAAAGGAGTTCACAATCTCTTCTGCTTGCAACGGAGTACTCGGAAGAGTGAACGGATGCGCAATATATTCTGTTTGAACATTATAGGATCGTAAACAATAACGGGTGAGGGCTTCTGAAACCGTAATCACACGATCAGAATGACGTCCCATGAGCCATTCACCTAACCGAAACGCGAAGCGGGCGACGGGACCCCATTTTGCATGTTCCCAATCGATACAATGAAAGGTGGTGATGATTTTGGCGTGAGGATGGAGAAGTCGTGCGAGAGGTAATAAAAGCGCCGTGCCCGCACCGTGGATATGCAAGATATCGGGATTCAGTTGACGAGCATCCCAAAGCGCTGTGCATCCGTGCGTAATCGCATCCAAATGCTTGGTTGTCAGTCCTTTAGAAAAACGTTGCTCGAGATTTCCGTCTTGTTTTACCCCTTCCTTGGCATACCATTGTCGGCCATACACAACCACCCGGTGGCCGCGAGCAGCCAACCCTGAAGATAGCAACGAGACATGACGCTCGATACCACCGGAACGGGCGGGAAGCCCTTTTTGGCCTAGCATGACAATAGTCATAGGGGTAGATAAAGTAACATGTATTTATACCAAAAAATCCTCCTTTTGTCAAGAGGGGAGGAAGATATTTTTGGCTTTGTTGTGCGAAAAAGGCTTTAAACTCCTTGAATCCACTCTATCTGGAGCGGTGTTTGTGGCGTAAGGAGCGAAATTGCGACCACATCGAACTGATACCGGGGAGGGATGATTAGCTGTTGCCTAAGCCAAATTTCTGCGGCGGCTTGCAAATGCGAGAGTTTTTTACGAGTGACAGAGGCCTCTGGGTAGCCAAAGCTATGTGTTTTGCGGAATTTTACCTCAACAAAGCGAATTTCTTGGTCTTTTTTTATAATGAGGTCAATTTCTCCTAAGCGACAGCGCCAGTTTTTGGCGACAACCCTAAATCCTTGCGTGATGAGAAATGCGGCCGCCTCTTCTTCTCCAAGACGGCCCGCCTCTATCCGACGTCGGTCTTTTGGCTTATTTTTTGGCTTTTGGGAGCCACTTTTCATAGGCACGACGGCTTTCTTCTGCCTCTCGAGCAGCCGGGATGAGTTTACGCGCAGAGACATACAGCCAGATCCCCCAGACAAGATGGGAAACGAACCAGATCGGCCAAAGGGCGCGCATTCCAAGGATAGGAACGGCTTGCCAGGTCATGAAGTAGATGACGAGTCCGATGATACTCGCGGACACTAAACACGCGAATGCGCCTCCCCAGATACGTTTAAGGAGCTTGTCCTTGAGGGTACGACGATATAGGTAGACCGCGACGGAGGCCGCACACAATAATAAAAGAACGATTCCTACTAAGATATGAACCCAGGGGGTAAAGGGTTGTACTTGATAACTTATCCAAAATGAGGGGCGCACCAGCGGAGCAAACAAAGACAACATAGAATATTAAGAAGGATAGGAAAGTGATTCAACCTGAGTATCTTCAAAATGTGCAGGGCGACGGAAGAGACATCCGAAATGATGGTCTCCTACATCAATGTCTTCTTCGAGCTGCCAGTTTCTGGCACAGATGAAGTCGCGTAGTTCGTCTGGATGAAGACGCATCTCTTTAGCAGGACCAAGAGGGGCTGCCTCTGGGCGCCAATCAATGACCATCAATTGGCCATCCGGGCGGGTTATGCGCCATGCCTCCTCAATCCAACGAGCGCGCTCCCGAGCAAGATAAAGGGTATTCACGATGAGCGTCAAGTCAACGGAGCTAGGTGGCACCGAGGTTGAACCGGGCGCCTCAATATCTGCCCAGATGGAACGAATGTGCCAGGCTTGATGATCACGTACGTCATGCTCTAAGCGCGTAATCGCATGACGTTGCACGTCGACAGCGTAGACGCGACCTTCTGCGCCCACAAGAGTGGCGGCGGGAAAGACAAAATGCCCGAGTGAGCCACAGCCTAAATCCGCGACCGTCCAACCGGCTCCAACCCCTAACTCCTCCAGCAGGAGCAAGGGATCAATTAAAGCGATGCCCGTCGGTCGCATAGGATCGTTACCGGCCCAAGCCAGGCATAAATGAACTAAAGGCCCCAAATAAAAACTTTTCCCACAAATTGGTTGCGACCAAAAAACCGATGAACACGACAAATAGGCCTACGCATTTATAAAATAAATTGGTTCCCCCTCCGCCTAATTTTGCCTCGGCCCATTCAACCGCTCCGAAAAAATCAATTACGATGGAGGTCCTGATCACCATAAAAGCTCCCGCCCCAGCAATAGCCAGTCCTAACAAAAGATGAAAGATGAACTTCATGTACGGAGTATACTATGCGGTCGTGAGAAGGAAAACTCTTGTGAAAAGAAGAGGCGACCTGTTAGGATGAGCTTGATTGTATGTATTCTTCTCGACCCGTGCGTCCGAATCGACCGACACGCCCTCAAACGAGCGCTTCTTCTTCCAACAAAACGAGTTGGGAAGGGGTTTCGGATTGGTATGCAGATTACCTCGCTAAACCAGGAACTATACAGGCGGAGATCGTCTTTCCCGGGGTCGCGAGATTACTTGCGTGTAAACCACAGAGCGAACATCTCGATATCGCGTGCGGAGAGGGAAGTTTTGCCCATTATCTTTTGCGGAAAACTCCTCTCACATTTACCGGACTCGATGCCTCTCGTTCCCTGATTGAACGAGCGCGAGCGCGTCGCTTGCCGCACGCGACCTTCTCCGTGGGAGATGCGGCGAATTTCGCGGCATCATTTGCAGGACGTCGCTTTGATAGCTTGAGTTGTATTTTAGCACTACAGAATATTGAGTCGCTCGTGGAAGTGTTTTTGGAAGCGTCACAAGTCCTTAAACCAAACGCTCCATTCGTATTTGTCTTAAACCATCCCTGCTTTCGCCAGCCACGGCAGAGCGGCTGGGGATGGGATGAAGCCAGAAAACTCCAGTATCGTCGCGTAGATCGTTACTTAGAGGCCTATGAGATGCCGATTATTGCTCATCCTGGTTCTGCACCGGAGGTAAAAACATACTCGTATCATCGACCGCTAGAATATTATATTACAGGCCTCGTGCAAGCAGGGTTCGTGGTGGATGCCATGGAAGAGTGGACGTCGCCAAAAGTGAGCACGTCTGGACCACGCGCTAAGGCAGAGAATGTTGCGCGCCAAGAGATCCCTCTCTTTTTAGCTATTCGTGCGAGAAAAACTTAACCGTTTTTATCAATATCTACCTGAGTGTAGCGTATTGGGAGATCGCTGAAGCGTTTGCTTACGGTCGCTACCTGGTCTGGATCTGCGGTTGTGAAGCAAGTAACAGATGAAGGAGCACCTGCCCCTTCTAAGGGATGACGGCTGAGATATTCTAACAAGGACCGTGTAACGATTTGTGGTTGAGAAAAGATACGCGTTTGTACATCCAAGTTTTTACGAAACACACTCTCCACTAACGCGTAGTGGGTACATCCGAGGAGAACGGCCTCAGGCTTGCTCCCCATTTTTTCTTTTCCTTCCTGGATATACTGTTGAATTTTTTGCTCAATGAGAGTAGGCTCGCTCCCCTCTTCAATCATGGATGCAAGATCAGGGCAGGCCTGTGAGACAACAAGCGCATTTGGTAGGCGTTTTTTTATTTCGCGTTCGTAGGCTCCGGAGGCGACGGTACTGGGCGTAGCAAATACAAGGATGGATTCGACGTGATTACTCGTCTCTTCATGCTGCCAATCCATACCCGTAATTACTTCGATCGTTGGCACAAGGATACCGAGGACGCGAGCGCGAGGAGCGTGCTGCGGAAGCCAGTCTTGCTGGATCGTCCTTAACGCATTCGCAGACGCGGTGTTACAGGCTAATACAACCAAAGAGCATCCTTGATCGATTAGCCACTTCACTCCCTGCGTCGTAAACGCCTGCACTTCTTCTTGTGAACGGGATCCGTACGGGGCACGGGCGTTATCGCCTAAATACAAAAATTGTCCTGGGATGGATTTTATAACCTCACGCAAAATCGTGAGGCCTCCGAGACCTGAGTCGAAAAAACCGATCATATCGTACAAACATCCTTACATGCGTACCGTACCTTCACAAGAATCTTGCTAACAGACCGCTTATACGTTCGCTCGATTCAATATGACCTTCCTCCATAATAAATAGCCCAGGAACAGAAGTGCGCTGCAAAGCAAGACATCTACAATGAACATTCCCTCCCGCGTACTGCCCACATACGCACTCACTTTTGAACCCCATACCCAAGCGAAGGGCAGACCGAGTTTCCAGCCAGACTCATAACACCATCCGTTTGGTCCATCACACATGTTCCCGGCTACTCTTTGATATGGGCGCTCAATAAACTGGAGGGCAATCGCCAGTATTACAATTCCAAACACTGGCAAACCTCGTTTTAAGATTGCTTTAAGCTGAGAACGGCTTGCCACCATATTATTTACGCCCCATGGCACTTCTTAAACTTCTTTCCACTGCCGCAAGGACAGACATCATTACGTCCTACGTCTTTTAATTTGAAGTCGGGCGTACTTGGCGCGCTGGTCGAAGGGGAAGGAGCTTGAGGAGCAGCCGGTTCGTTGGAGAGGAAGTTTTGATCGCCTTCTTTTGAGGGACCGGAGAGTTGGATATTCTGGGTTGGAACGATTTGTTGTTGCGCGACTTCGCGGGTGATTTGGACTTTGAAGATGGTGCGGGTGACACGTTCGTTGATACGTGCGAGGAATTCGTGGAACAAGCGGTAAGCTTCCTTCTTATATTCGACAAGTGGATCGCGTTGGCCGTAGCCTTGAAGACCGACGCCTTTGCGTAGGTGATCCATGGTTTCGAGATGCTCAATCCAAAGATCGTCGATGGAACGGAGCATGACGGTTTTTTCGATATCGGCCATGAGGACACTGTCCCCCACGGATTCTTCAACCTTGGCATACGCTTCTTTTACGACTTCCAAGGCATGCGTCACGAGCTCGGTGCGCATGGCGACCAAGTCTTCTTTTCCTTCGATGGATTGGCGGGCGACGTGTAGACGCTCGGATACAGGCACCGTGTCCGGTACCATGGTTTTGATTAATTGCTCTAATTTATCCAGTTCCCATGTCCCTGGATCTTCTGCAGACGTGTGATAGGCAACCAAGGTTTCGATTTCGGATTGGACGATTTCGTTGACTTTTGCCTTAGAAACACGTTCACCCTCATGAGTTGGTTGCGTGATAAGCTCGAGTAATTCGCGGCGCTTTTTATAGATGACGGTGCGATGCTTGTTCAAAATATCATCGTATTCCAACAAATGTTTACGAATATCGAAGTTATGTCCTTCGACTTTACGTTGGGCGGATTCGAGAGAGCTCGTGAGCATCCGGTTTTCGATAGCCTCATTATCTGGCAAACCTAAGCGATCCATAGCGGTCTTCATGCGATCGGAACCGAAGATGCGCATGAGATCGTCTTCCATGGAGACGTAGAATTGGGTTGTACCTGGATCTCCCTGACGACCGGAACGGCCACGCAACTGATTATCGATGCGACGTGATTCGTGGCGCTCGGTACCGAGGACGTGCAGACCACCGAGAGCACGGACTTCTTCCGCTTCTTTTATTTCAGGAGGGTTACCACCGAGAATAATATCGACCCCGCGTCCGGCCATATTCGTTGCGACCGTAACCGCACCTTTACGACCAGCTTGGGCGATAAATTCTGCTTCTCGCTCGTGGTTTTTGGCGTTTAATATGTTATGAGGAACGCCTACTTGCTTGAGCAGCTCACTCATGAGTTCATTTTTTTCAATGCTGACCGTGCCAATCAAAATAGGCTGACCTAACTCATGGCGAAGCTTCACTTCTTGCACGACGGCTTGGTATTTTCCTAATTCGGTCTTGTAGACACGATCGGTAAGATCCTTACGCTTGTTGTCACGGTTTGTGGGAATATTCAAGACTTCTAACTGATAGATCTTGTGGAATTCTTCTGCTTCGGTGGCCGCCGTTCCCGTCATGCCGGACAGCTTGGTATACAGGCGGAACAAGTTTTGAAACGTAATCGTAGCAAGCGTCAATGATTCGCGCTGGATTGGTACGCGTTCTTTCGCTTCAATCGCTTGATGCAACCCTTCGGAGTAACGTCGACCAATCATCAAACGCCCTGTGAATTCATCTACGATCACGACCTCGCCTTCGCGTACGACGTAGTCTTTGTCTTTTTTATAAAGCGCATGAGCACGCAAGGCTTGTTCAAGATGATGGACGAGTTTCATCCCTCCTTGCATATAGAGATTTTCGACCCCAAGCCATCCCTCGATCTTGGCAATACCGGCTTCCGTGAGGGTGGCGCTGCGAACTTTTTCATCAACGAGGTAGTCATCTTTGGCCGCTAAACGTGGCACGAGTTCTGCGAAGCGATAGTAAAGATCCCCTGCTTCTTCGGCAGGAGCAGAGATGATGAGTGGGGTGCGTGCTTCGTCGATTAAAATGGAATCGACTTCATCGATGATCGCAAAATTCAAGTCGCGTTGAACCATTTCTGCCTTTTGCTGGACCATGTTGTCACGCAAATAATCGAAGCCGAATTCGTTATTCGTTCCGTAGGTGATGTCAGCGGCATAGGCTTCTTTGCGGGAGATGGGACGCAAGTAATCGCTATCGACTCGGAAGGAGCCAACGACGTCACGCGTTTCGTCATGGACGGGTTCGCTCTTAAAGGCAGGATCATAAAGAAAACTTGCCGCGTGCTGAATGATACCCACAGACAGACCAAGCGCATGATGAACCTGACCCATCCAAACAGCATCACGACGAGCCAAGTAGTCGTTGACCGTGACAATATGCACCCCTTTGCCGGATAAGGCGTTTAGGTAGGCAGGTGCCGTTGAGACCAAGGTCTTTCCTTCTCCGGTGCGCATTTCGGCAATCATGCCTTTATGCAAGGCCATCCCACCGATCAACTGAACGTCATATTGGCGAAGCTTGGTCGTACGTCGTGAGGCTTCACGAACAGCGGCAAAGGCTTCAGGCAAAAGATCATCTAAAGAGGCGCCTTTGGCGAGGCGATCTTTGAATTCAAGGGTTTTTGCTTTCAATGCCTCATCCGTAAGCGCTTCGTAGGTGGAGGCTAATTCATTGATTTTATCAATAACTGGGCGCATTTTTGCGACTTCACGGGCGTTGGGATCTCCAAACAGTTTTTGCAAGAGTTTCATACAGTTCTTGCATCCTAGCGTAACGCAAAAGAAGGGTCTAGCCCTTCTTTTTAGATCGTTTCTTCAGCCCCTTCCTTACGTTTGTCCTTGAGACGGTCTTTATTGCGTAAAATCGTTTCTTTGAGGGTGTCCTTGGCGCAGTCGATGGCCTCGTATAAATCGGCCCGTTCCTCTTCTACATGGAGCAATTCGCTGAGATAGTTTACGTTTACTTTGCAAAAGAAGACGTCGCCCTTTTGATGGTGGTGGGTTGTCATGCCGACTTCTACGTCCATGAAATCCACGTCAACAAGATACTTTTCGAGAGCCTGCATCTTTTCCTCGACATATGCCTTAATCGCGGGGGTTAACTCCAAACCTTTCTGGATGAGGTTAATGGTCATATATCTCCATGATAATCACGCAACAGGTAACACGCAATATCTTATCTCGTTTGTTCAAAATCCCAATAATTGCACCTCTTCCTGCAATTCAATTCCAAAGGTATCGCGTACTTTCATTTTTACCAGGGAAATAAGGGCAAGAACTTCACTCGCGCTACCCTTCCCTTTATTTATCAAGAAATTGCCGTGTTTTTCGCTGACACGAAAATCACCGATGCTCGTTCCTTTGAGATTGGCTTGGTCGATGAGCCAGCCAGCGGGAATGCGTTTTGAAGCGAGCATCAGCTCAGGAATATCAACATCGCGACGAAGAATGTCGAGAGCCGTTTCGTTTTGATATTCAAAATTCTTGAAGACACAACCCGCGCTGGATTCGCCAAGAGGCTGCTTGTCTTTGCGTTCAGAGAGGATCTTGTCCATGAGTGCACGGCTAGCGGCAGGGTCTGAAGCTTTTTTCAGAGCCAATTCGCATCCAAGAATCAGGTGTTTTTCTTGTTTAAAGAGGCTATCACGATATCCAAAGCGGCATTCGTGATTCGTGAGTGTCTTACGCGTCTTACTCGCGACGTGATACGCATCAACGGAGACAATCGAGTCGCGCATCTCAGCTCCGTAGCAGCCGGCATCACCATAGACAGCTCCTCCGATCGTGCCTGGAAGGCCGACGGCCCACTCGAATCCCGTGAGTCCGGCTTCGACGGTTTTGCGCGCGACGAGAGCGGAGACGAGACCGCTTTCGACGCGAACGACTTCGCCCTCGATCGATAATCCTTGATTAGCGGCTTGTATCACCACTCCTTCGAAGCCTTCATCTGATACTAAAAGATTTGTTCCTCCTCCGATCACAGCCCAAGGAATATTGAGTTCGATGGCAGCCTCTACAGCCTGTACGAGCAGGTCTGATGAATTTGCTACGACGTATACACGCGCAGGACCACCTAAACGGAAGGTGGTGTGCTTGGACATGGGTTCGTTAAGACGGGCGCTAGGGAAATGAGCGGTGAAGGCGTCGATTTGTTTTTGAGATAGTTGCGTCATGTTTTTTCATGTTTATATCTTATCCGCAATCTTATAGACATCCCCTGCTCCCATGACGATGACGATATCACCTTTGTGCTTGAGGCGTTCAATGAGAGGCAATGCGTCTGCTGGAGTATGGGCAAATTCTAATGGACGTTGGCAGAGGCGATCGGCGTCATGATGACGGATGGCGTCGTAGAGATCCTGCGAGGATATTTGTTCGTCTTGAGCGGTTTTGCGACCGGGGACATCGTAGATCTCGACCAAGATAAGGACGTCGGCGAGATCAAAGGCGGGAACAAAATCTAAGAAGAGTTGGCGTGTGCGATTGTGTTGATGAGGTTGAAAACACAACAGAATTCTTCGTCCAGGGTAGAAGCTGCGAGCGGCATCGAGGGTCGCGCGAATAGCTGTGGGATGATGGCCATAGTCTGAAATGACGAGTACGCCATCCTTATCAGATATTTGTTCGAAGCGACGCCAGATCCCTTTAAACGATTGCACCGCATTGCGTACGGCGTCTGGAGGGGTTCCGAGTGCCAGGGAAAGCGCAGCTGCTCCAACGGCATTACAGATATTCATCTTACCTGGAACACGAAGGGTCGCTCGGATAAGATGTCCCGCTTCATCTTTTACCAAAAACTGTTGCTCACCTGCTCGAATGGCTTCGTCAGAAACGCGGACCATGGCATGGGCGCCATATCCATAGGTTACGATGCGGATGCCGCGCGCCTCTAAGGCGGTCCGCTCGCTACCAAGTAAGGTGCTTACATTTCTATCATCTGCGTTCGCGACCACCACTCCCCCATCACGAACCTGGTGCAGGAGTTCACGAAACGCATCGATCATGTGATCGAGGGTAGGAAAGATATCGGTGTGGTCGAGCTCAATATTATTGATGAGCACAGCCTTAGGATGAAACGCTAAAAAGTGACGAGCATATTCGTCGCCTTCGATGAGCCAGATCTTCCCCGCTCCTGAGCGGACATTTCCATCAGGAAACGATGGGACTTTGCTTCCAACGATCACGAGTGGATCGAGCTCTGCTTCTATGAGCATTAAACCTGCTAGAGCGGTCGTCGTGCTTTTGCCGTGGGTACCGGTGACAAGAACGACGTCTTGGTCTTGCGCCCATTCAGCCAGGAATTCGAAATTGGTGAGTTGACGAAGATTGCGTGCACGCGCCTCTAAGCGCTCTGGGTTACGTTCGGGGACAGCAGAGGAATAGATGACGAGACTCGCATCGGCAGGGAGGTGGCTTGTGTCTTGGCCGATACTTACCGGGATGCCTTTACGCGTGAGTTCTTCCGTTTGCTCGGAGACGGCGGCGTCTGAGCCGCTGACTTTGATGCCGCTACGCAGAAGAAGCTTAGCAATGGCGGACATGTTAATCCCTCCAATTCCAACCAGGTGTATGTGGGCGGGCATCTCGGACATATTATACGTAAGACTACTTCTTTAAGGAGAAAACGTCTAGAAATCAACCCTTTATCCCACTAGCTTGTCTCAAAGGTGCGAGGGACGTATGATCGCCGTAATTCGTTTTCTATATTATTTATGGTGTAATTTCTTACTATTCAATGACTGACCCCTCCTCCTGTTCTTCTTTATTTTTATTTTAACTATGTTCTTGCACTTACAACACGCAGATCCTGATATCTTAGCCCTTATTGAAGCCGAAGCGGTGCGTCAGCAGGAAGGATTGACTCTTATTCCTTCGGAAAATCATACGTCGGCTTCTGTTTTGGAAACGCTCTCGACGGTATTGTCGGACAAGTACGCCGAAGGATATCCAGGCAAGCGCTATTACTCAGGCAATCAGGTCGTTGATCAACTGGAGAGCTTGGCACAGGAACGAGCCAAAGCATTGTTTAAGGTTCCTTATGTAAATGTGCAGCCCTATTCTGGGAGTCCGGCAAACTTGGCAGTCTATTTTGCCACCTGTAAGCCTGGCGAAACGAGCATGGGGTTAAATTTGTTAGATGGTGGACATCTAACACATGGCTGGAAATCTTCCGCGACCTCTCATTTTTGGAAGAGCGTCCCGTATTACATGACTTCGAAGGGCGAGGTGGATTTTGAACGTTTGCGGAAAGATGCGTTAGAACATAAACCTACGCTTATTTGGTGTGGAGGCACAGCCATGCCGCGGACGGTTCCATTCGCGAAGTTTGCCGAGATTGCGGATGAAGTCGGAGCGTATTTAGTCGCGGACGTTGCACACATTGCTGGATTGATTGCAGGCGGTGCGCATGAGAGCCCTGTCCCCTACGCGCATATCGTGACGACGACGACGCATAAAACACTGCGTGGTCCACGAGGGGCGATGATTATGGTGACCGAGAAAGGTTTAGCAAAAGATCCAGAGCTTGGAGATAAAATTGATTCCGCGATTATTCCTGGACTGCAAGGCGGGCCGCACATGAATACGATTGCGGGAATTGCAGTGGCTTTAAAAGAAGCAGCGGAACCGGCCTTTCAAGACTATGCTCGTCGCGTGGTCGAAAATGCCAAGGCTCTGGCTGATCGATTGTTGGAGCATGGGTTTACGCTCGTGTCCGGAGGGACGGATAATCACCTTGTCCTCGTCGACCTGACACCACAGGGAGCAGGACGCGGAATGTTCTTGCACCTAGGATTGGAAGCGATTGGATTGTATGCGAATCGGAATATGGTCCCCGGTGACCAAAGCTCCCCGTTTTTTCCGAGCGGACTGCGTCTTGGCTCGCCTGCGGCTACGAGCCGTGGGATGGGTGTAAAGGAAATGCAGCAGATTGCGGACTTTATCAAACGGGTGTCGGACCATATCTTAGCCATCCCCTTTCCAATGGATAAAGAGGAGAGAAAGGTCGCGATGAAAGAGTTTCGTAAGACGCTGAAGACGGATGTGTTTTATGCAGAGATGAGGCAGGAGGTGAAGGAGATGTGTAAGGCGTTCTCTCTACCCGCGCTTAAATAGCCTCGTGGCTCTGGTACTGTTTTTACTATGCATGAATTTACTCCACGGGTATCCACCCATGAAGCCGAGACGCCATGGCAGGAAGCAGTTTCAAAGTTGCGCTCCACAGAATCTGCGGAAGAGCGTCAAAGAATCTTAAACACATTGTTTCCTTTAACGCACAGAAAAGAGATGGTGAATGGAGCGAGCACGGATCGTAAAGGACGGAAGGTTTTGTATTACCGATATATCAAGTGGGATAAACTTTTTAACCTCTTAGAAAGAGGCAAGCAGATGCCCATGGATTATGTAAAAGACCCGCAAGCTCCCTTATCTGCAGAAGACCTGTACTATCTTGCCAGCTTTATTAAAGACTACGCGATAGAATCCTTGCATAAACGGGAGTTGCGAGGCACAAAACCATCCTTGGAGGAACTGCTCAACATAGCCTTTCCTCACGTATCCCCAGAGGAACGCGCGCGCTTGATAAAGCCTACCTACGCCATTGTTTTGCCATTTATCCGTAAATACGTAGACCAAAAATATATAGGCAGGCGACACACGGGCTCCATGCTGCAAAGATTTTCTCCATTTTTAGGCATGAGTGTGGGAGGACCCATCAGCCCCCTCTTTGATGAGCGAGATGTCTATATCGAAATGGTTATCCCGGATCGTGTCATCATCCCCCATTCCGAGGGCGTCCAAGGAGAAAAAGAAGTGTTTATCGAGGAGATCAGACGTGAGTATATTTCACGTGTTCATGCGAGCGGCCAACTATATGAAGAGGCCATAAGCAATCCCAGTTCAATGATTGGAACTTATTATGCCGACCATCCAGATGAGTGCCGGACTCCTCTTGAGGCTCTCGATCGGTGGCGATGGAGCGAGAAGACAGAGGACTGTCTTCCTGCGGCTGTAGCAGCGAAGATTGAGAACACATAACTCAGAAGGACGCGGCCCCCTTGTCTCTTTTGAGGGAATTATGTAGTCTTGCGGACACAACTCGACTATAGGGGCGTCGTATAATGGTAGTACAAAGGTCTCCAAAACCTTTAGCGTGGGTTCGATTCCCCCCGCCCCTGCCAATAGCCGGTTTGGTGTAGAAGACCGCTTTCCCATGGGGAAGTGGACAAGGATTCCGGGTGACCGGATTCCCTGCATACAAGCCGGTTGATGAAAAACCACCATCGAAAGAGGGTGGTTTTTCATATGGTAATTTAAAGCTTGCTAGAATTTAACAACGAAGGTCTCTTAGTAGAAGATAGTGTAACAGCCAACTCTTAAATAACCGATCCATCGCGAACCGCTTAAGAAAAAATATGATTAAATCTTGGCCAGCAAAAATGTCGATAGCCGTGGTATTGATCACGATTCTTCCATTGTCCTACCCGCTTTATTATTTAACCAAGATCCCCGTATGTCTGGCAGCGGCTTATTACTGTCATCGCAGTTATCAGAAGGATAAAGCACAAAATTCACATTTTTGGTATTTCTTGTTGATCGCTATTTTGTTTAATCCGGTTCTCCCAGTCCATTTATTCTTCAGCCCCCTCTGGATCATAGCGGATATTGTAGTAGCTATCTATTTTTATAGATATCTGAAGACAATCCATTAGACCCAACTTAATATAGACTAGTTAGCGTAGTATAGTTATACTATAAACCATATGCCAAAAAGCATCTCTACAATCGGTGAAAATCTCAAAAAGCTTCGGTTAAAAGCAGGGTTTTCTCAGGACGTACTCTCAAAAAAAGCAGATTTGGCTTTTCACACAATTTCTAAGATAGAAGCAGGTGCAACACCTAACCCGACGATTGATACAGTGAAAAAGCTTGCCGATGCACTCGGGGTATCTTTAGACGAAATCATGAAATAATTTATGAAATACTTTGATTTTTTTACGAAGATTGATCCCCTCCTAGCTATAGGAACAGTGACTACTGTTGCAGCAATCATAGCATTCACTTATTTCGTTACCAAAAAATCCTTAAAGGGAAAAAGCGCCTCATCAGAACTTGATGTTTTGTACTTGAAGATCAAGGAAGATATCAAATTCGCGGTTGCTCCAAAGTCTATTGACTTGTCTTTAGGAGTAAGCGATCTAGTGGATTTAGCCGTCGAGATTTGGAGAATGGAACAACGTATACAAAAATCTATAACCGTTATTCCTGAGAACCAAGGCAAGGGATTAGAAAATTCTATCCAAAAACTGAAACGATATATTGAGAAATACGACATCGAAATCGTTGACCATAAAAATCAGAAATATAATGACGGTCTGAGCCTCGATGTTCTTTCAGTTGAAAAGGACCCCACCTTATCTGAACCAGTAATCAAGGAAACGATCGAGCCGACGATCTTGTGCAAAGGGCAGGTGGTTCGAAAGGCTAAAATCATACTGATCACCAATTAATATTCTATGGCAAACACCAATATACAAATCGGTATCGATCTTGGCACCACAAATTCGGAAATTGCCATTAATATCGGTGGCAAAATCGAAATTGTTAAAAATGTTTTTGGCGACGAATATACTCCGTCTGTGTTTGGCGTGGATAAGGCAAAAAATAAAGTGGTTGGAAAACGTGCGTACGAACGCTTGTACAAATATGGCACCATTGACGATGTCAAGAATAACAAAGCTGAAATCAAGAGGCTGATGGGTACGTCGGAAACGGTCACCTTTGAAAGACCTGGGGTAAAAATGAACGCGGAGGATATTTCCTCTGAGATCCTAAAAAGCCTTAAGGAAGACGTTTTACGTAAATACTCCGATTTTAATACCATAAGCGCAGTTATTACCGTCCCAGCTTACTTCTCGGTCTTGCAATCAGAGGCTACCAAGCGAGCCGGCAACTTGGCGGGCTTTAAACACGTAGTTCTTCTTCAAGAGCCTATCGCAGCTGCAATGTCATACGGGTTCATGAATGCAAAGAATGAAAATTGGTTGATATATGATTTGGGTGGGGGCACCTTCGATGTGGCGCTGATTTCATCAAAGGATGGCTCATTATCGGTATTAGCGCATAACGGCGATAACTTTTTAGGAGGCAAGGATTTCGACTGGATCATTGTTGATAGGGTTATCGTTCCAAAAATAATTGAGAAGTATTCACTTCATGATTTTGATCGATCGAACGAAAAATTTCGTGGGGTTTTTGCTAAATTGAAATACGCAGCCGAGACTGCCAAAATTAACTTGTCCCAGTATGCAAAAACTCTAATAGAAATTGATTCAATTGGCGAAGATGAAAAGGGTGAGGAGATATGTCTGACTATCGATTTTGGTCGAAAGGACTTCGAACAATTGGTTCAATCGTTAATCGATAGAACTATTAGCTTATCAAAAGAAGTATTGAAAGAGTCTGGAGTAAAAAGTTCTTCGGTAAAAAGAATCATCCTGGTAGGCGGACCGACACAGATCCCCTATATCAGAGAGCGTCTTAAGTCCGAATTGAAAATTGATGTTGATACATCCGTGGATCCTCTTACCGTTGTAGCTCGCGGCGCATGCGTGTTCGCACTTGGCCAAAAAGTTCCGAAAGAATTTATTGAGGCGGTCGACGAGAAATTGAAAAAAGGAACTCTTAGCTTAGTCCTAAATCATGAATCACTGACCGCGGAGACCGAGGAAACAGTTAGTGGTATTTTCGAGGGCTTGAAAGAGTCAGAGGATGAATATTATGTTCAGATTCAATCAGACAGTGGATTTTATAGCGGTTCAAGAATTAAATTAAAGAATGGAAAATTCTTCGACACAGTTGCTCTGGAATCGAACAAAAACAACATATTTTGGATATATCTATTCGATAAAGAAGGAAATTCTGCTCCTGTAAATCCAGATTCTTTTTCCATTACTCACGGCTTGTCGATCTCCGGGCCTCCTCTACCTCACTCCATCGGATTATCCGTTGCGAAACGAGATATAAAAAATAGCTTTACCCTTACCGAAATTTTTGATAAATTTTTTGAAAAAGGATCTGTTCTCCCCTTGAAGAAAACGGGATTTTTCAAGACGGCACGACGTCTTGAAAAGAATGAGAACAATAATCCACTATGGATTAAAGTTGGTGAAGGTGAATCTGAAATTCCGGACAGGAATACCTTTATTTGTGAGGTGGGAATCAAGGGCACCGATCTTCCGCATGATCTGCCTGAAGGCACAGATATAGAGATTACGATCGAAATAACTGAATCTCGTGAACTATTCGTAACCGCTTATGTTCCCCTGATAGATCTTACGGTGAATGCACGTTCAACATTTAAAGACGAATTGATTGACATTAAAGATATTGAATCAGAGCTTCATATTCAGGAAAAAAGAGCTAAGGCTGTTATCAATAACTGCTCAGACGATGAGCAGGGGGTCATTGAATCAACTATCCATTCGGTTAATACAAGCATTCAGAACGCCTCGACTGATGAGGACGAGAAAAGAAAAGCTCACAAACAACTGAAGGATCTAAAAATAACGCTAGACGATTTGGAAAAAGAGAAAGAAATGCCTCAGTTAATCAAAGAATTTAATGCGAGCATCGAGAGCGCTGAGAAAACGATAAATGAATACGCTGATCAAAAAGATAAGACCATTAACTTGGATCAGTTGAAGTCCATGAAGACCGAAGGTGAGAAAGCGATTGAGCAGAAGGATAAAACTCTTTTGAGCAGAGTGAATGAACAGATCAAGGAGCTGGAAAGTAAGGCGATATATTCAAATCCTTCAACCTGGGTTTATCTCTTCCAAAAACTAACACAGGGCGATAAGCGATTCATCAACGAAAAAGAAGCCCAATATTATTCAGAAAAAGGCAAAAGAGCGATTGAGCTTAACGATATCGATGAATTAAAGCGCTGCATTCACAATCTACAGCTTCTCCTGCCTTCTGATGTCCAAGAAGAAATTCAAGGCAACATTTCTGGCATAACCCACTAACTGGTATGACACAAACTCTATCAAATAACTCCTTCCATATTCTCGGCCTTGATACATCCTCAAGCCAGAAGGATGTATCAAAACGAGCAAAGGAGATAATCAATCGTTTAAAAATCGACGACAAGCCCGTTTATGAAACAGATATCGATGTTTCAAACGCGCTTCGAACCGAATCTTCCGTTAAGGAAGCCTCAGAGAGGCTGCAACTCCCCAAAAAAAGGATCAAAGAATATTTCTTCTGGTTCCAGATTGCCGATGATATTGATGAACGAGCTATTGGCCATGTAAGAGGTAATGAATACGATCAGGCTCTTGCAATTTGGCAAAAAGCTTCAGATTCAGATACCGCTAAAGCGCTATTTTACAAAAAGAATCTCGCTCTACTTTATTGTCATATTTTGGGCAAAGAAGATAATAAACGCTATCTTCAAGATTCCTTGCAAGCCTGGTCGGACGTGATCAACAGTGACAAATTTTGGTCAGCTTTTTCAAAGCTATACAAGTTACACGATGACCAAACCTCAAACCAAGAAATCATTGATGACTTTCGTGGTCAAGCAGTTGCATTTTTGTCTGATATATTCACCGAACTAAACCACACGTACAAAGACGATAACTACATCAATGAGTTCCAAAAAGTATTCTCTAGTAAGGGCGGAAAGATGGAGAAGACGGTTTTAAATCCAATTTACGCAACGATCAATGATGCTGTTGAGTCTTTGGAGAAGATGAAGATCAGTGAAGATGGCGTTTTTGATAAAGATGAAGCTGATGTAGTGAAAAAATCAGTGGCTACTATCCAGTCTGAGCTCAATCGGTTGATCGACCTAGGTCTTTATGACGACAGTCAATCAAAACTCATGAGAGACAGAGCTGCCAATGCACTGAGAACAGTAGTCCTTGACCTGCACAATAATCTAAATGAGCTCAATAGATCCAAGAAGTTGTTAGAGGCTGCAATGCAGATCTGTGGCACTGACAGCTTAAGGCACAAATTAAAAAGTGAACTCGAACAGATCGATAAAAATATTAATGAGGATATCGAGAACTCGTTATCTTTAGAGATACCGGGCTATGGCGGCACAATAGTGTTTAAAAATACATTCTTTGTATGGGGTGGTAAAAAAGTGTCATACAAGGACGTGACTGCAATCGCATACCACTCAACAAGACATTCAACTACCGTTTACAGTGTTTCAGTCTCTACAACATACACCTATGAAACAGAAATCGTTATCGGCGATGACCGAGTTAAATTCTCACTCTCTGCTGGTAGTGATGAGAGCCATGAAAAGGAAACGTGGGCAAAGTTAGCAGGATTATTGTCTCACCTCATTGAACCGATATTGATTAGAAAATTCGTAGAGCGAATCTTCGATCGGGGTGAAACCGTGAAGATCGGCTACGTTGATTTTACAAAGGACGGTTACTCGTATACAAGAACCAAGTTCTTCGGTGGCAAGGTGGTTGAATCTGTACCTTGGGATAAAGATATCTACACTCCAAAATTCGATTCAGGTGAAGTCATCTTATTCAAACATGATGCAAAGAAGGATAAGGGCGTGCAATTTGCAAGCGTTTCGATGTCGAATGACAACGCAGTCATTATCCCGGAACTCGTAAAGACGTGCTTACAAACCGTCCTCTCAAATACATGATATGAATAATAACCAACGAATCAACGTTGACCTAAAATTCCTGGATAAGGACGGGCCTATTCCGACGAAGCTGTCTGAATCCAATAGCCATGCGCCACCGAAGCCAACCCAATACAATTGGGTTGGTATATTAGCTGTCAGTGGAGTCATTATTATCTTGGCCGCTCTTAGGTAATCTTTTGGAAATATATGAGTGATAAAAAACACATTGCTGTCGATCTCGAATTTTTGGACAAAGACGAACCCGTTCAGGCCAAACCCCCTGAACCAAGCAAGCATCCGCCCTCTAGTCCAACAAAATATAATTGGAAGGCTATTTTGATCGTCGTCGGAATCATCGTTGTTTGGGCTGCTTTTTCAGATGATAGCCCTAGCAACGAGCCCTCATCCGCAGCGACGAATACAAGCCAATCAGATATGGTGATCGTCGGAAACTACAGCTGCTCCAGTTACTATTCGAGGCAGGCGGACTTGCTTAAGCCTAGCGATTATCAAAGCAACCAATTAGACATAGAATCTGCTGATTTGAAGCGTAGAAAGAATTCTATTGAGGTATCGTCAGATCAGATTGATAATATGAACGTAGATGATACCGACCAAGAGTCACTCGATAGCTACAATCGAGCCGTAGCTAAACATAATGCAACTCTTGATACTCTGAAAAGTGATTCTAGGGCGCATGATGTAAAAGCTACTGAGTTCAATGTCAAAGTAGACAAATACAATGACTATCTTGATGCCAATTGCACAAAGAGAAATTAATCAATATGACGACATCTAGTAAACCGATCCTATTCCCAGGATATAAAATTCGGGAAGATTTAACGGTAAACAAGCGAGTGGAAAGAATATTCTTTACCGAGGTTTATTTATTGTCTGATAATCGTTATCTATATCTCTTTACGAATTTAAAGGTTGAAGAAATTGTTGATAGAAGCAAGAAGTATGATTTAGTCACTTTTAATCAAGATGGAAAGAAGTATCTTGGCGTTATTGTGGATGAGTATTCCAACGAGAAAATAACCGACATCATAGATGACCTCACGATTTTGCGCGGATTTGACTGCGTCGCTGGGATGCATGGATTGAAAACGCTGCTCATTAACGATGTTATTGGTCCGTTAAGAAATCCAGAAAAGTATAAGAAATTCAAGCTCTCAATTCCCAATGGCATTCTGCTCTACGGTCCGCCAGGATGTGGTAAAACATTTATCGTAAAGAAATTAGCAGAAGAACTTGGTTACAATTTTATTGAGCTTAGTCCATCTTCTGTTGCGACCTCCTTTGTACACGGTGCAGTTGGAAATATCGGCAAAGTATTTGAAATGGCTAAACTACAAGCTCCTTCAATAGTATTCATTGATGAAATCGAAGGCCTTGTACCTAAGCGCGAAGAATTATCATCGTCTTCCGACACAAAAAAAGAAGAAATTAACGAATTTTTACTCCAATTGAATAATGCCGGAGCAAACAAGATTCTTGTGGTTGGAGCCACGAATAGGCCGCATATGATCGATTCGGCGATCATGCGCTCCGGAAGAATGGATAAAAGAATATATATTCCACCTCCAGATTTTGATGCAAGAAGAGATATGTTTAGAATCTGCCTTACCGGTAGACCATACGATAAAGAAATTGATTTTGAAAAACTTGCAAGAATGACGGATAACTATGTAGGTTCAGATGTCGAGCTTATCGTTACGGAAGCCGCCAGAAAAGCAGTAGCGCAAGATGTGAGCATGATTGATGAAGGAATCCTCGTAGAGGCTATTCAAAAATTCAATCCATCAATTTCTGCGAAAGAAATCGAGTATTACGAGCAATTTCGCGATCTTGAGAGGACTTAGCTGCTAGTCGATCAATAAAGCCCTATCTTGAACACCCTATCTTGAACATTTTCTAATACTTCACGGAGAATCATCCTCTACAGATAACGGATACGCTCTCATTAGACCTAGTCCCCTGGTCGTATTGTCGTTCTTACGCAAGCAAAAAGTTCTACTATCCAAGTAAAATCACCCTGTCTTTAACCATGATAGAATTTTTCAAAATCTCAAGCAGCTCATGCTTCTCCTCCCTCCTTCCATGTAAGAGAATGTGCTTTGCATAATTTCGTATGTTGATTTCTTTTTGGTTAGGTTTTTGAGCCTTTTGACCTAACACATCCTCAGCAAATGATTGATATCGTTCAAGCTGTTCATCAATCTTCTTCCGCGCACCGATCATATCGATATCAATCTGATCAATGATTTTTAGAAGCTGATCCAAGATGTCTTTTTCTCGCATCGGTGGCTCTCGACAATCTTGGTTCTTTATTTGTGTACATCGATAGTAAACATAGCGATGAACATATCCGTTCCCTTTATTACGCTTTATCTTCTCCTCCGCCGTTATCCCCGACCCGCATCCTCCGCATTTAAACATCCGGGTGAACTGGAATTCTTTTTGCCCGTACTGCGGTCTGTCCGGCATATTCAACTGCTCCTGCACCCTGTCAAAGAGCTCTTTGGTAATCAGTGGCTCGTGAGCTCCTTTATACCACTTGCCGCTTCCTCGCGGAGCCTCAAATGCTCCGTGATAAAAAGAGTTCTTGAGGATCTTATAGATACTGCTGAGCGTCACAAACTTATCCGTTCGAGTCTTGAAATTCATCTCACGCAAATACGTGTAAATAGCTCGGCCCGTCATCTGCTGATATGCGACCATCTCAAACATCCGTTTTATGGTTGGCGCTCGCTCCGGATCAACGAAGATTCTATTCTGCCCCCTATTAATCGACCGTTCGTTCATGTACCCAAGCGGAGGCAGCCCCGGCCTCCATCCCATCTCCACTTTATTCTTAAGCCCTCTCTTCACGTTGATTCCCCTGTTGTCGTTTTCGAGTTTTGCCTGGCTACAAAGGATCATGAGCAAAAACTTCTCGTTCGGGGAATTCGTGAATTTTTGTGAATGCGTACGAATTTCTTGCAGACACCCTTTATCCATCAGATCGACCAAACTTCCCAAGTCACCCGCGTTTCTACTGAGGCGATCCGGGGCCCAAGTAAGGACGGCATCGAATACGCCCTTCCCGATATCTTCCATCAATCGATTGAATTCAGGTCGTTCCCCCGAAGCCTTAGCCGAATGGCTTTCACGTCGTGTTTCAACGATGTGCATCCCTTCCCTTTTTGCGAGATCCATCATCTCATTGATTTGGGAATCGATGGAAAGCGCCTGTCTTTCATCGTCTTCCGATGATTTACGCGCGTATAGGCAGTACCGCCAAATCCCTTTCTTTTCTTGTTGGTAGGGGTTATTTGCTCTATTTTCGGCCAGAAGGCTCGGGATTGATAAAGGTTGGTTCATAGATGGATCGACCGGTGTCCCATGGGACTCTCACATCAATGCCGCTACCCCTGAAGGAAGTCCAGGCGAGCTGTAGGCAACCTGGAGGTAACTACCCTTTACAAGCGCTTCACTTTTAGAGGCTTCTAAGTTACATTGTCCGTGTCGAAGTCCAAGCCGAACAGGCCATCTTTTTGGCTATTTCCGGATCGCGCGCGATAAGCGGCATCCGGTTAAAACAAACCTTGCACGATCCGTGCTGGGCTTGGGCTTCGACACCACCGGGTGTCGCTTTTGTTATATAAGCGACATTCTGGGTCTAATTATTCTCCCCTCTTAGCCCCCTATGTACGGACTCTTCCAAGCCTTCTTTGGATTCCTCTTCCTCGTTTCAGTTATCGCCCTCATCAAACCCTCCCTCTTCCACCGTTTCTATAAAGACCTGTCGCGCAAACATGCAGGGATCGCGCTCGTCGCCACACTCATCATAGTGAACAGCGGCATCGGCAAACTCATCGACAAAGGCGCAACCAAAGAAACGCAGGAGACAAATCAAGTAACATCTGAGCAACAAGCCGCACGCCAAGCCGAAGCCGAGCAAGAGCGCTTAGCCCGTGAACAGAAAGAAATAGAGGAGGCCGCGAAACAAGCTGTACTCGCTAAAATCACAATCACCCCGTCTGTCGGAAAGAACATCATCAGCATCACGGAGCTCAGCGCCGACATCAAGAATGGCACGGACAAGACCATCGACGGCATCGAATTTTTCGCATACTTCACCAACAACTTCGGCGAACCCGTCGGCGAATGGGGAAAGAAGTCAGAAGACCCTTTGAAAGCTCGCTCGCAAGAAGTCATCCAACCAGGGAAAACCGCTCGCGAACTCACTTGGACAGCCCTTGGATACGACGCCGCGACCAAAGTCAGCAAGATTGTCATCGACCGCGTCCACTTCACCGACGGGACGACCATCGAAGGAAACGAGTAACCATTAAGGTGCTAGATCAGGGAAAATGCTTCTGATGGAATAATGGGAGCGCCCCGTGTCGATTGGCACGACCATGAAGGTATTGATCTTCTTGTCTTTCGCATAGGTAGCGCAGGCCACGAAGGCATCCGCCAAGTCATCGTGCTTCTCGACGCCAAAGTTCACGATCTGGTTAATGAGCTCCTTCGCGCCCTCGCGAGGAAAGAGGATGTCCCCGTTCTTGATGTATTCGCTCAACAGCGAAAGCCTCGTTCGCTTGTCCTGGCCGTGAATTTCAAATGGCTTCGCGTTATATCCCTGACGTTTGAGTTCCTGCCAGAGCGCGGCCTGGTACGCGACATTCTCAACCATGATCGTTGTACTCTTCGGCCTCGGGTGCGCGTCGTAGACATTCTTAACCGTCTGAACCGTTTCAGGGAAGGACAAACGCTGATTAATTGACCTCGGCAAGATATAAATCTTTCTCTTCTTGTCGAGATTGAACACTGCCGCCGATACCATAGCCGTATAATCAGCCGACGTACGCTGTGAAATAGCTAGATCGACCCCAATGACACCGAAGGAATAGCTCTTTTGGATCGGTGGAAGCTCGTCATAGTACTTGATCCAATTCCGGTCGATCACCCTGTCCGCATCGGCAATGATGTGGAGCAAACATTCGCGTTGCCAAGCGATCTCATCCCCGATCCTCGCTTTGAAAGTGTCGATATCTCTTTGATCCTTGTACCGTTCAGGCCAAAGGCATTCTTCATCCTCGTCTAGAAGTGGATACGCCTTAAATACGCCTGCCCGATCTCCGTCATCGATCCCATCGCGAAGGCGAGCAAGGAGGCCATCTTCATGGACCAAGTTACCTAATACGACAACCTTTGTTCGCTCATCTCCCGCCGGAAGAACCTCTCCCGCAAACCATTGGAAGATCTTGTCCCTGCCCTCCTTCGTCTTTGCGGATGCCAAGTCCTCAACGTCATCACAGATGATGAGGTCAGGTCGATACGAGCCGTGGCGGATGCCGCGGATGCTCTGTTCGCTTGATGCGACCATAATACGAGCACCATACTTCGGAAGGACGATTGATCTTGACCCCCACTCACCATCTTCCGTGCTAAACGGCCCAAGATCACGCTTGAGAAGGCTGTTACTCTGAAGCTCGGCTTTCAGGTTCTCGAAGTGCTGTTTTGCTTGAGATTGAGTCTGACTCAGGATGATCACGAACTTCCGTTCTGATCTCCCGAGAACCGACCAAATGGAATACGCGGTATTAAGGACACTGGATTTCCCGGAATTACGGAACGCCATAACGACCATGAGCTTGGTCGCATCATCTTCCGCGAGCGAAAACATCTCGTAATGGAACTTGGCAAAAGGATATGTAGCGTACTGCGCGAGATAGATCTGGAAGAAGAGGCCAAGGCTCTCCCGCGTGATCGCACGTCGTACCTTCGCGCTCTTCATGATCTTCTCTTGCGTATCTTGGTCTAAATGAATGGGATAGTTCATACGTTATTTTCAAGCACCCGCCGAACAAGAGCCTCCTCCTCAGGAGTAAGCTCCTCTTGGTTAATAGTTAGATTTCCCAACAATTCGATCTTCTGGCTGTATTTTGGGTGATGATGACGGAGCCAAAAGATAATGGCCGTTAAGTTACGGTCACGGATGGCAGCCATGAGTTGCGATTCCGCCATATCGTTCACGAGATCGCTTCCGTGCCGGATCGCTAGGTCCGCCGCTTCTGAGAACTCCGTATCTTCTTTTCGCCAACGGTAATAGCTCGCGCGCGAGACGCTCGCTTTCTCACACGCGATTTGGACAATGGGCGTTTTCTTGAGCTGTTCGAGCAAGACTGACTTTTCGCCCGCCTTACGTGCGGCGATCGTAGCGGCTCGTCCGTCTTCAATTGTTTCCATAGATCTTTACCGCCTTCTTACCCGTTGTATTTTCCCAACGCTTTTTGATGACTTCCGCATAAACGGGAGACTTTTCCATAAGGAAACAGCGTCGCTTCATTTTCGTTGAGGCGATGAGCGTTGAACCACTACCACCAAACGGCTCGAGCACGATGTCATCGCGTTTCGTGAGAACTTTGATGTAGGGAATAAGGATCTCGATTGGTTTCGTTCCGAAGATGATCCCCTGCCCCGAATGCTTTTCGTCCGAAGCTCGAAACTCAACGAAATCCGTTGGGCAGTTTTTATTCCCTTTTTGATATGGCTCCCACTGCGGCTTTCCGCTGATGGCAAAGAGCGCCGTTTCATACGTCTCCTGCAATCCATCCCGCTCTTCTTCGTGGTTAAACTCAACATCCGAGTTCGGAGACGCTCCGACCATCGCGATATCGTGCTTGGAAAAGAACTTATATTTGGCGGCGAAGTTCTGATGCCGATTCTCGAGATGCCAGACGATCATATTTTTTACTTTCCAATGCTTTTCCATCTCGTTCCAGATCGTACGAAGGTTCTTCCAGTTTTCATAGACAAGAATGGAGAAGCTCTGGTGTTGGATCTTGCTTACGTTCGCCATCCACTTTTCCGTAAAATCATCTGGCAGCGAATCGGTCTCAAGATACCGGCGATCACGCTTATACCCGAATCCTGTCACCGCCTCACCGTTTTTCTTCTTGCCGTGCAGATAATCGAGAATATAAGGAGGGTCGGTACAGCACATATTGATTTTATGACCGTCCGCTAACTTCAACATATCGGCCTCGATCGTCGAATCGCCGCACATGAGCCGCGATCCATCGAGATCGTATACATCACCTTTCTTCACATCGATCTTAGTGATATCGAGCTTCTCGAGCTCCTTCTCAAGGTCGAACTGCTCAGGGGTTACATCATCTAGATCAAAGACGCGATCAAGCTCTTCGCTCGAAAAACCAACGTCCTTGAGAAAATCTTCACTGAACTTCGCAAGCAAGTCCCAATCGAACTCGCCCGTGTTCTTATTGAGACGGATACAAAGCTCTTTTTCCCGCTCCAGATCGGGAATGCGGATATAAACCACCGGAACTGTTTCGATACCCAGCTCTTTCGCGATCTCCACGCGAAAGTGACCACCGATGATCGTGTTCTCCCGACCCGGTGCGTCATTACAAAGAATAGGATCTACGAAGCCGAATCGCTTGATGCTTTCGCGGAGCGCATCCTTCGCCTCTTTAGACCAGGTACGTGGGTTATAGGGCGCTGGCTTAAGTGAGTTGATATCGACATACTTGATAAGAAGCTGTCTTCCGTCCGACATCACAAGACCTTGAGACATAATGGAAGGGTAAAGAGTAAACTCGCACCCCAATTACCTCATACTCATTGCTACAGCGGACATATGCCCGTGCTACAGCAGCCGGTGTAATCTGTACCTAAAAAACAGCTTATTCTAAAGCCGTTTTTAGGAGTTATCCACTGTAGCTATTTATCGATCTAACCAACTGGTTCTGACCACTGTTTTTTAATACGCACACAACGTGTTAAACGATACCCATCCCCACCTTCACCAAGCGCGATGGCAACAGGTAACTTGAGGGCGGAAAATCCAAATCTATTGAGCTTGTGCAGCGCCCTACGCGTAGATTCGTCGTTTTTATACATACTTTTCTGGGTTAGTACCGGAGTCATGACATAACTCTGCTTTAAAGCGCTAACCAAAACCCTCATTTGATATGAAAGCTTTCTCTGAGCACCCGGGACATCCTCGTTCTTTAGATAGCCGTTAGCGGTAAGGGTCAAATTTATGACAGGTAATCCCTCTTCTTGAAGTCTTGTTACGCTTTCCTCCAGCGCATTACTCGCCTCACTTGCGGCGTTATCAATAATAGTTTTGTTTTCTTTTACCTCTTTTTCTAGACGTGCTTTAGATACATTCTCTGGTCCATTTGCGGCAGCAGACTCCATTATAGAAACTTCATTGTGTAAATTGGCAACAAATGCCGGTTCAGGGTCAATCAACTGAAGCACATGTGACCAATGTTCAGCGTGATCTTTTTGTATGCGTGAAAAGATTTCCGCTTTTTCTGCGGCAATACGCATAGCAGCCTGAAGACCGGAAGAAGTAGCCATTGATCTCGCAGCCTTGATGGCTGGAGCCATCTGTTCCGCAACTTGTGCAGCTAACTTATCCATCTTGTCCTTCATTAGGAGGATTTCTTCATACGAATTCTTATGCATATGCAACATATTAAGCGAAATCGCAAAACTCTGTCGATCCCCTATTTCCTTCCACTCCAACTATAGATGTTCAATTTACCCTTGTAGTTATAGAATGAAGGTATGTTCAACTTCTTAAAGAGAAAAGTGGTTGCAAAAATCCTGTGCCCTCATTGTTCAAGCGAGCTTGAACAAGCTCCGTCAAGAAAGACAAAATGCAAAAAATGCAGCCAATATATTTACGTTAGAACTAATCCCCATGACGAACAGCGCATTCTAGTCACGGAAGCAGAGGCGCAGAAAATTGACGAGCTATGGAAGGTAGAGGCATCCCATAGTCGCTGGATTCGCACAGTGAAAGATATGGGCGCGACAGATGAAGATATCCAAAAGACCAAGGATGCTCTTCGCGCACAGTTCGGTTTTGAGCCTCCGTTTCGAGATATTATATGGTCGTTGTTTAATGAATTCTCAAAACGAGGGGATATGCCCTATTATACAATGGCCCTTTTCTTGGACGAAGAAGGTCGCGATCCTTCTAAAATGCTAGCGATAGATAGCGAGATGAAATTAAAACAGCTTAAAGCCATGAGGGTGGTTAAGACTGTAAAAATCGTAAGCGCTGGCGATCAATCTTGCGTAGCATGCAAGGAACAAGCCGATAAAGTCTATACGATTGAAGAAGCGACAAGAAATCCAGTACTGCCATGCCAGAATTGCACCTATCATATGACAGAAAATAGCAAATATGGGTTCTGTCGTTGCTCCTATAATCCAGAGGAAATATCCATCTCGTAGCTCTATTCCCTCCAGCCCTCAGGACTTCGTTTCCCAGTGGCGATTTTACCCACGATCTCGCTCGCCTCGACAGAGTACAGCAATCCGGCATGTCGTTTTTTTAGTCCAAGTAGAGTACTGACCTCCAAACATACCGCCAGATGTTTCCCGTCGGGTGAGGATTCGGCGCTTTCAACCTTTACTTCGCCTTTATTTGTTTTTGAATACTTCTCAGTTACCTTCAACCAAAGATCTGACTGGTCTGACCGTCTTGTAATTCCGTTAAGGAGATTGACGAGCGGCTCAAGACGAGAAACACCTCCTGTTGTTACATATTCAAAATGAGTATGTATTCCAGTAAGCTGGCAGGTTCTAATGTCATCAGGATGACATCTACGCCCACTCCAAAGACAGATTTTGGCTTCAAGCGGTGCGCAGAACTTTCCAGCTACTGATCTAATCGCCTCCTGCTCTAGTAACCGCGCGTCCGAAAGACTGCTAGATACGACATATTTTTTCAAAGCCATCTTCCCACTGATTGCAGACTTTTCTAACTCCGTAGGCAAAACCTTCTTACCGCTTACTTCGCATACCTCCAAAATTCCCGGCAATACAATCTTGTTTGTAACTTCGCATTTTTCTGCCTCCTGTAAAAGAAGTGGCTGGTCGGTAACGGAGCAATGAATAAACTCTTGTTTATGGCCGGTCTTACCTGACACCGCGGATCGAGCCTGCTCATCAATCCTATAAATCTTGCCAGATACTTGGCTGATAGCGGTCTCATTTTCGAGAACATCCGTGAGACTAAACTCACATTCGCGGATGAACTGTGGCTCTGCGAGCTTGCCACTGAGCGCAGATGCTTTTAACAACGATCTTGTGACCGCCTTACCCGTCACCGCGGATTTCTCAGACTCATCCATAAAAATCTGCTTCCCCGTAAGCGAACATGCTACACCGTACTCTGGAAGCGCTTGTCGACCACTTATTTCTGACCTTACTAACAGATGCTTAAGCACTTGTTTGCCACTGATTTCGCATTTAGCAAGACAATCAACGGGGACGCTTTTTTGTGTTTTACTACATATATCCATTACCGGCTGATGCTTGATTTCATCAGTTGAGGGAATAACATTGATCGTGCTCCTATACTCATGTCCCGAATCAACATTATAAGTAACTTCTATCTGTAATTCCCTTGATACCAAACCATCGAGACCCACCAAGGAAATGTCCAGTCTCGGCGTAAAGTCGTCTTCAAGTTTTTTAGTCTTTCTTGGATCGCCAGCCGCCAACGCGACTTCTTGTGATCGACGCTCCGTATAGAATCGGCAAAATTCAGCAATACCAGTGTCCGACTGAGCGCTTCCAACCAGCGATTCTTGAATCAAACCAATGACTCTTGGATCTTCGATAAACTCGTTCCTCGATGGGATTATACTTTTGGTTGGAACTTTATACTCGTCCGGCGAACAAACAACCTCAATGAGACGCTCATAGCTATCCAAGGCAACCGTTGCTCGAATTTTTAATAGAGCCCTCCCTTCAAAACGTGCCCATATTTTACCTGTTTGTTGTAAATGGAATTCTCCACCAAAACCGCTTGCCCAATTGCGTAATATCTTTTCGGTTCTATTCTCGATGTTATCGTCTACGTCTTTCACGACATGAAGCCCTGTAGATGTAAGCCGGTTCACTAGACGCTCAAACGGCTGCGTCCCTGCTCCGTAATAGACGGCGTTTGTGCTTTCAGCCGTTTTCTCTCCGAGCTGAATAAGCTCATTTCTCCCATCTATCTTTGCAAGATATAAATCATTTCGCTGCTCAACTGTCTCGATCCCCAGCGATTGAAAGGCCGCCAGAGTAAAGCTAGACGCATCCATTGATCTTGGATGTTCTGGCAATGTAGGCAATCGAGGACCCACCTCTCCCGACCCATCCATACCACCTAACATCGTGTTGATGTTCTTTTCCTCACGTTCTAATTCGATCTTAGCGTCATCGATACTTTTTTCCGCTTTGCGTGTTGATTCTTCAACATTAGCGCCATTTAATGAGGCTAGGACAAGTTCTAAGATTTTTTCTTCAAAGCCATTTGAACCCGTTTCATTCTCATTGAGACCGGAAGCTTCTAATAATGACTCAATATCCCCGATCGCGTGAGATGCCATCTGCAATTTCTCCATCAAACGTCCAACGATATATTCTTCGAATGTTCCTTTGAGAACAAGGTTAAAAATGGAAACGCTGGCATATGCGGACCTAAGACGCTGAACACGCCCGATACGCTGCTCAACGATCATTGGATTCCACGGAAGATCGTAGTTGACTATGACGTTTGCCACTTGAAGGTTTACACCTTCTGAACCAGCTTCAGTGGAAATAATGACATGGATTTCAGGCTTATCTGTTCGAAATCTTTCGATTGTCTTTTGATTCTCAGCTCCTGAATCACCGTTGATAAGTCCGTAAGTAATGCCCTGCTCCTCAAGAAAAATTTGGATCGTCGTTTGAGTCTGCCTCCATCGTGTAAATACAACCACTCTCCATTGTTCTGGTTGCTCCGCTCTGAGCTTGTCTATCAGTGCACTTAATCCATTCAATTTAGCAGAGGTCTTCATTCTTGAAACAACTTCTTTCACCTCGATAGCTAAGGATTCGGGAGCGGTCTGATTCTTCGCCATTCCAGCCAAAACATACTGAAGCGCTTGGGGGCTGCTAATGAATGCTTGCAGGATGACGATTTGCGCCAAGTATTGAAGCTTCTTGATCGGTTCTTTAATAATTTGTAGAAGCTCTAGCTCTTCAGGCGTTGGGTCAACCCTATGAAGACGTACGACGCGCTCTGGAAAATGTAGGTTCGCATCCCCTCTGCGAACTCGAGACATATATCCGTAAACGATCGATCGAAATTCGTCCTTTGCCTCTGGCTTTAGGTGACGCGCCTGACTTTGATCGTCTGCGATGAATTTTCTCGCAAAGATGCCTTGCTTACCAAATGGGTTTTCATGCCCTCGTGCAACCGTCAGTAAATCGATTAACGAGTAAATATCCCACAGCCTATTTTGTATAGGAGTCGCAGTTAACATGAGAACGTACTTAAAAACCCTCTCCTTCAAAACCTCCTTAAAACGCTCTGCCACCTTGGGCGGACGGTCCACGCCGTAGAGGTTTCTTAGCTTGTGTGCTTCATCAAGTACCAACATTTCAAAACCAGCTCCCGCTAACGCCTCCATATAGATCCTCGCCGAGTTGTAAGTCGTAATAACTGCGCCCACATCCTCCGGCGGCTCTGCCTCGATAAGCTTTCTTCCTGTAACAGTAATCGATGGGATACCAAACTTTGATTCAAGTTCTTCCTTCCACTGCGGCATTAACAGTTTAGGGCAAACGATCAGGATTTTTGAAACTCTGCCACGTGAAATAAGCTCGCTCGCAATCAACCCAGCGCTGATCGTCTTTCCCAAACCTACATCATCAGCCAAGAGAGTAACCGGAAGACGTCGGCAAAATGTAATCAAGTTCATCACTTGATGATGATATGGCTCTATCTTATCCCTCCAACGAGATTCTGACTTCAAGTCTTGTCGTGATTGAATCACGATTGGGTCAATCAGCCCCCACTCAAGCGCAGCGCGATAAAGCTCGTACTCGCTAGAGCTTTGAGCTCGTTTAAGGGTCTTTGTTCGAAATACAGGGATTTCTTCGTTCATACTAAAGATGACCTCGATATTCTTTCGATACCGTCTTTTAGCACCATCGTCGCTTTACAATCATCCTCGTTATAGAGAAGGATTCTCTCAAGCTGCTTATCATCATTCGTTTTCAGATATTCGTTAAACCACTGAATCGAGAGTGCTCCCGATGGAGTCTCATCTCTCCACTTAAAACCAAGATATACGGCCAACTCTTTCAATGAGTAGCTATAGACTGGCCAGTCAGTTTTTGAAAGAACAACCTTATACAAGTCTATTACGTTTGGGTTTTCAAAAAATGCTTCTAACGAATCAACAGAGATGACATCAGGATACTCCTTTTGAAGTTTTCTATACGTTGTCTTCTCATGATGCGAATAGTAGTAAACGGCATAGTCATTTGCAGGCAGACGTTCGATATAATCCCAAAATTCTTTCCACGCCATTTTTTCAGCCATCGCTGTATTCTCTTTAGCAGTAAAGTGGATGTACCGTTCTTGCCCATCATGTCTTTCGTATACTCCATGCATATAGACGAATTCTTGGGTCGGATCGTCCTCGATGTCGAAGAACAGCTCATATGATACGTTTGGGAACGCTATTTTTTCATTGACTACTGGCTGCTTTGTGACATTCAAAATATTTGCCCTTTTTACCATCTTCTCCAAAGTAGACTCTCCGATTCCTTTTAAGAAATTTTTGTCTTTTGATTTGGTCGAAAGCGCTTCCTGGATATTTAAAGAGGATAACTCTGAAGCTTTATATAATCCCAAGTCTTCGTTCACCATGTCTCGATTTTTTCTTCCGACGTAAAAAATCGTGGTTAAATCATCGCTATCTACGCACCACTTTTTACAACTCTTATACCACGGGCATAACTTACAGCATCCAGCCAGTGCTGGGTTATTCTGTAATTCATTTTTTAATAGAACTCGGACAGCCTCTTTCGTGTTCAGATAAAATTCCCAAAAAGTGGTTTTGTTTCTTATTCCCATCGGCTGATCCATACGATACTCAACCTCGTTTCCATGAATATCAAAAACAAATCCAGAATGGTCTGTTTTGAATCCTAATTTTTGTAACACTTCAATATATAGCGCGAGCTGAACGGCATAATGCTTTTTCGGTTTTCCATCGTCCGTGTCTTCTTCATCGCTACTCTTTTCGAACGCCATTCCCGATTTTATATCTACAGGGGTATATGAACCATCTGGCAAAAGGCGGAGGAGATCGGGAACGCCTAGCAGGTCCGCATCTCGTAGAACACCTTGATAAATCAAAGGCACTTTTCTTTCCATTGCCGCAACTGTTTTCCTGATCCTTTCTTCCTGAGACCCTTCGCTTAAATCTAAGAAGCTCCCTAACCGTTCAACCACGGTCTTTTCATAAGCTGAACCCTTTTCCCACAGAAGCTGAACAAACGGATTGGGTTCAAGTATTTTTTCATCCTCAGGACCATATATATCCCGCCAAACCTTGTGAGGGCACTGTATATAGTCGTACAATTTTGAAGCCGTGATATAAACCATACGAACCAGCTCCCCCGAAAAGGAGGTACCGTAAAGATGAGTTAGAAGCTGTCTAGAGTATACCCTAGCTGCTGAACCTGAACATGCAAATGCCAAAGGAAGATCCCCGCATCGGCAGAGTTTAAAATACCCCTGTAAAAACCATCTGCTTTCTAAATTTCTATGCCCCACGTACCTTCTTCGCTCTTATCTAAAATCCCTCTTCATGCACGAAAACGCGCTCAGGAAGCTAATAAACCTACCACGATCAAGTATTGCCTCTATGCTAGAAAAAGTAGCGAATCAGAAGAACGACAAGCGTTATCAATCGATTCGCAACTCAATGAAATGAAGCAGTTGATCGAAAGAGAGGGCTTACTAGTCGTTCAAGTCCTTAAAGAGAGTCATTCGGCAAAAGAACGTGGCTGTCGACCAGTCTTCAATCAGATGATGAACGATATACGAGCCGGTAAGTATAATGCGATCATTACCTGGGCCACGGATCGTCTTAGCCGAAACGCAGGTGATCTTGGAGCTCTTGTTGACCTCATGGATCAAGAAAAGCTCATCGAAGTCCGTACACATGATCAGAAGTTTACCAACTCCCCTGCCGAGAAGTTTCTTCTCATGATATTGGGAAGCCAAGCGAAGCTTGAGAATGACAATAGGAGCGTCAACGTACAACGCGGAATGCGTAACCGCGTTGAGATGGGTCTGTGGCCAGGAGTTGCCCCTCTAGGCTATTTAAACCAGAACCGAACCGATAAAAGATGTGAAGTGATCACAGACCCAGACCGATCCCCTATTATTCGTCAGATATTTGAAAAAGCAGCTCAAGGTGAAAGCATTCGAAAGATCTATAACTGGCTAGGAACTATTGATTTCCGTACCAGAGGCGACAAGCCACTGACATATAGCGGAGTTCAACGCCTACTTGATACACCTTTTTATACAGGCAGATACGAATACCCAAGAAAGAGTGGAAAGTGGCATCAGGGAAAGCATGCGCCACTAATCACTCAGGAGATATTCGACAAAGTACGAGAACAAATGAAGCGCCACCAGGTGAAGGTGAAGTCAAAGGAATTCTCGTTCGTAAAACTATTCACTTGTGGGCTATGCGGCTCCGGGATCGGTGCTCAAGAAAAGATAAAGAAACTAAAGGAAGGCGTACCCGCAAGATACTTCTATTATGGCTGCAATCGAGGCAAAGACAGATACTGTAAGAATTCATATATCCGAGAGAACGAGCTGATCGAACAACTCGTAGAAATATTCGATACAGTTGATATCGACGAACTAGGAATCCGCTATAAATTTGAAGCTGAGATAACTCGATTTGGAAAGTTCGTTAAGTTCGCACTTGGCCAATCAATGGAGCTCAAGCCAGAAGAAGTAGAGGTAAATATCCGTGGGTATGCCAAGTACGTTCTTCGAGACGGGACGATTCCGGAAAAACGAGAACTTTTGAGCAACATTCAGAGCCGCTTAGTCTATACAAACAAAAAGATTTCACTCTTAGAAAGTGACATCGAACACGATGCCTAAAAACTCGCGTTGAACTCGAATTATTCAGTGTATAGGTTGTAGAATAGATAATGAATCTTCACTTCTTTATCTTCGTCCTGAAGAGAATGGGCAGCAGTAAAGTGCGTCTCATTAATCTTTCGTGCGTTGCCCTTACAAGAAGATGATTCTTTAATAGATACATCGATCCCATCCAGAATTTTCGTAAAGTTTTTCAGCTTAACAAAGAAAATCACGACCCCGTAGTTGTGACGCCACGTCAGATAAGAACGAAGTTGGTCTATCGTTTCGAGAAGCAGCTTCTTTCCTCCCCAGATCTTGCATTCGAATACCAATATCTTTCCCTTATCTAGGTTTAGATATATATCCGTTTTACCTTGATTCGAGAAAGTCTCCCCTGTCGCCTTACCCTCAAAAATACTATTGAGGTTCGCAAGAATAAGATCTCTCAAATCCTCTTCACCAAGCTTTGCAACAGCGTTGGGTGTTTTTTCGAAAGATTTTGATTGGTTGTCCAGCACTTCAACGATGTCATTAACCTTGTTCTCATCCAGTTGGTACTCTTCTGGAAGCTGAGGTGCTGGCTTGATTCGTTTAACGATAGGCTTGTGATCGATAGAGATTCTCTGCATAGCTTCCGGTACCTTTTTCTTAAGCGGAATGTTAATTTTTTGCATCAGCGAATCGATCTTACCTTTGCTCTGCTCTAATTCTTTCTTTCTGCCATCAATTAATAATCTCGTCTGAGTTAGCAAAGATGCATTTTCTTTAGTTATGTCTCCATTTTTCCACCCAACAGCTTGCTGTACTTTGCCTATACCCTCGTTAACCTTACTTGCAATCTGGTTTTCATCCATGGAGAATCCATAACCTTTAGTTTCAACAATGAAGGAAATAGACTGTTCGCTCCATTGAAGATCCTTGTCCGAGTAGCTCATGGAAAATGTAGACGACGTTAAACTCGCGAGAGTGCGAATATCTTTATTGTATTTTATAGGCATTTCTACCCTGACTCGTTCACAGGCAAAGTCAAAGTCACCTTCACTTTGGTAGAATGACTCTCTTTCATGCGCGGGGATTGTCTTGACGTAGGTCTGATGATCCCAAGAAGATTCTCTCTCATCATCGAATTCGATCGGTGTTAGCGACACGTCTTGTAGATAAAACTGCGCGAGCTCCAACGAGTCCGTCCCTATAATCTGCGACTCAGATTCGCGCAGAACCTTGCCCCGAACATCTTCGAGGACTTTCCGATAATAGTCTGAGATGGTTGGTTTGTCGTACATATCCTTTTGGAATGCCTAATTGGGATTATGCTCAGAAATAAACATATACAGCTTTTTGCACAAAGCAATAGATTCACGAGATAAGTCGCTTATGTTACTTGTATGAGAAATACAGCGCTCACAAAAATCTAGCTTATCATTAATCGTATCCGACTTTGGCGATTTTCTATACTTATGCGTCGCTTTTCCCTTTAATAAATTTTTCTCAATAAACAAACCCAAGTGCACATCTTGATAATCTTCGTTAGAGAAGCTTGGAAGCACAGATTCGTCGATCTTCTCGGTAGCGGCAATGGTCTTTCTAAGCACTTTTGCAGAGATCATATTCTCAACCTCTATACCGACCGTTTGAGCAAACCTAGCGCCACCGAGCTTTTCCTTCATTTTTTTAGATCGCTCTTTTTTCCATTCGGCCTTATCCCTATCAACCAACAAGAAAGACTCAGCGCATAGCCATCGTATATCCATAGGATCTTTCACCCCATCCACGAAAGACCAATGCGTTATACAACTCCCTCCATACTCTACGAATGAAAAGTGTACGTCCTCTTTAAAAGTTCTGAATGGCTTTCCTTTCTTCTGACTTTTCTTCGATTCGTTCTCTTGAAAGATCTTTAGATAATTGCGGAGGTACATTCTGTCCGTTATTCCTTCAACCCAAATAGTCGCGTTCGTTAAAAATACGGATGAGTTGTTTACTCCTAGCAACCGAAGACTGCTTCTATCTCCTTTGCTTACATTTTCCAAATGGAAGCTAGGCTTCACAGCTGAAGACTTCTCTGCCTGAGCCAGATTCTTCTGAACATTGAATATAGCAATATTATCTATATCCAATGTTATATCAAGAAAATGATTTGAATGCGTAGTGAGAAAGAACTGATGGTTCTTCAAACTTACAAATAGATTCAAAAGTATGCGTTGCATCCCCGGGTGAAGAAATAGCTCCGGCTCCTCAATGAAGACGAGCAGTTGCTTGTCTGCGTCACGGAAGAGAGGGAATGTTTGAATGATAATTTGCTGTATACCGTCCCCTAAGTGAGCGATGCTATACTCATCTTCATCACCTATCTTAATGTGAACATCTTTATTAGAGATTTTCTCATCAATAAGAGGAATCAAGGTAACATGTTTTTCATCAAAAAAGTTTTCACTTAAGAATATTTCGAATCGTTTCAGAAGCTCTCGCTTATCTCCTTTTCCAGAAAGCATTTTCTGTAACTGATCATACATGGTGTAGCCCGTGAATATCTCAAAGTCCTTTTTGAGCTCATCTGGTGTTTTGAAATAGTCTTCCTTTGTACGCGCCCAATAGGGATCAGTATGCCCACCAACTCCCAGAGCCTTCAATCCTCGCAATACAGGAATGTATATTCGGTGATAGTGATCTTGATGACCATAGTCGGATATTATGGCTTTTATCTTCCCTTCGGTTGATGCAGCTAATTTCTCAAGGCGACTAAGATGACCACGTAGACTTATGCCCGAAGACGAACTGACATCAAGCTGATCATTCGATTTTACAACAGCCTTCACACTTTCGATGTGTTGGTACATTGAGGCAAGGAAAGAATCACTTGTACTAAGGGATATATCTCCCTTTGGTGGATCAACGACTGCAGGGAAAGGCCCATTCCCGTTCCTGATACAGAAGTCCTTGATCTCTTTAAATTCTTCCTTGTGTTTATTAACGATACCGTACAACTCCATTATCTGTTCGACCGTTAGGTGATAAGGATGAAACGAATAGGAATCAATGCCGTATGCTAATTCACGGATGAGCCTACTTTTTCCCGAGTTATTTGGTCCAACAAAAACGTTAACCTTTGCAAGATTCTCTAACCATCTCATATTACCCACAGGTTGGTGGATACTACCGAAGGTATAGCCATTTAAAACCTTATCCGGGATCAAGAGGTCTTTTATAATTGATTTTGGCATAATTGCTTGAATCATACGCCCAAAAACCGGCTTTAGGCTACTTAATTCTTGAGACACTCTCCCCGGTTTGTCTCATTTGCAAAATACCCGCTATACAAGCCACTAAACCGTCTATTAAATCCCTACATATACCACCGTCAATACTGTCTCATTTGTCTCATTTACCCCATGACCGGAGTCCCTGCTTCCTCTTCCCCAAATACCCTCAAACTCCCCAAAGCGGCGAGTTCCAGACCGTGCCGTCCTGCCAACGAAAATATCCGCTTGAATAGCGGGTATTTTTGTTAGGGAGAGGAAGGGATGGAACTCTGTCCAACTATACGCCCATCAACTATCATGGAACTAATATGTTTTTAGAACGAATGAGAACAACGGACTTGGATACATCAAAGAAGTACACGTTCGTCATCTCCATGGGCGCAACAGAGCAACATGGACCCTTCCTCCCTCTCGGGACAGATTCATATATCCAAGATGCGATTATTGAACAAGCGGAAAAAGTATTTCCAGAAGTCATCTTTCTCCCAGCACTTCGCATAACTTGCTCCCAGGAACACGCTGGATTCCCAGGAAGCGTCTGGATTAAAAAAGATACGATGGAGATCGTGCTGCGTAATATCTGTGACTCGCTTCAACCATATGCAATGAATATCGTCCTTGCTTCATGGCATGGTGGCAATATCAGTACGCTGAACCGTTTCGTAGAAAAGAATAAAGATTTGTTTTCAGGAGTTCATATCGAACATCTCCAATTCGATTCCGAAGAAGTTTTGAAGAAGACATCAAAAATGCTTGGCGGTCCAGTTGATGAGCATGCAGGTAACTCGGAGACATCCATGATGCTTGCGTGTGAACCTTTACTGGTCACGATTCCTTCCCAAGACTATCCAAAACAGAAGATTGAGAACGCATGGGATACTGACCGCCTCATCGATATTTCGAAAGACGGAATTATCGACAATCATCCAACATGGATTATCAATGAAGAATTAGGCAAGCAATGCCTTCAAATGGTGGCAGAAGAATTAGTAGAAGGCTTGAGGAGAGTTTTAAAAACAAATTAGCCCTTGTGTAGCGCTGGGATCTTTACAGATATATTTAGAGTTCTAACGTTCATCACGAGCCCCTGCCAACATAAAATCCGCTGAAAGGCGGATTTTATGTTACCCTTTGTTCCATGAAAGAAACCTCTAACAAAGGAATTACTTCGGAAGCAGAAATGAGATTCGAAAAAGGAGAAGCCAGACGCCTCTTGCATGAACTTGAAGTGGCGGGCCAGTATATTTTTCATGGTTCTCCCGCGTCTAATATCACTGAACTGGAACCGAGGCAAGCGACAGATTATTCTATTGGCGAAGAAGTACAGCATGGCGATCCATCGATTGCAGGAACGCCTCATGCAGACATCGCTATTTTTCGTGCGGTTGTCAATCATGGAACGACCGGCTTTGGAAAAACAAACGATATCATTGAATTTCAAGCTACGCAGAAGGCGTTGGATTTCGCGCAAGACAAAGTGGGATATGTCTACGTTCTCAAACGAACCGATTTTATTCCGCTTGGAGGAAATGAACGCGCGATGGAATGGCGTGCCTCACAATCCCAAAAACCTGAACGAGTTATCCTTGTCACGTTCGATGACCTGCCGGATAACATAACGATTATCGAACCACTCAAAGGTAAGACATTCTGATTTCGCACATCCGCCCCTGCTAATAGAATATCTACTTAAAGACTACTTATTAGAAATGGGGATCGAAAGCACTCCTCATGCTGAATACAGGGAAAATTGAAACTGCTAAGTGCGACCATCATGCTAATACCCATCGAGTACTCATCGAGAATGCCTCACCTATTCACCTCGAAGCTTCGAACCAATCCCCGTATGGCCTGCCAATGAAAATCACCGCATAACAGCGGTGATTTTTGTTAAATGAATAACATTGAACAACATCATTTGTCGTTGGCGTTTGGCGTACTGGACTGTTCGGCTGGCTTGGTCGTTTCTGGAGCTGCTGCCTAAGTATCTGCACACACTTGATTCACAAAGACTGGGTTTGAGTTGAGTGCATTTACGCCTAAGACATGTAGTTCAAAGCTGCCATTGAACGAACCTTCCCTAGGCCAGGACAAGAACACGGTTTTTGTGTCCGCACCAGTGAAGGCGATGGATTGTTCGCCGCCGACATATCGTTCGCTGGTCCTGCTGCCCTCGCTTGTGACCCAAATGTAGCGAACGATGCCACTGCCCGCCGTCGTAATCTCGCCTTTAATCATGAACGTATTGCGACAGCTCATCACATACTCCGAAGAAATCGCAGAGGCAGAGACTGCGCTGATTTGCGATGGTTGGTTGTTTGTCGTTGGAGTAGGCGCCTCCGAAGTTGGTGGAGTAAGTTGCGGGGATTGAGCGGGTGAGTAAACGGCCGAACCTTTATCAATATCGATTGTCGGTGTACTCCCAGTTTCAGCGCTTGGATTATAGTCTGAAACAGTGTTAATAGCAGCTCCAACCGTATAGTTTGCAAAAGCAACATCTGGAAGATCATTCACCTTACGACTCCAATCTGCTCCATATAGGGCTGCGGCGACCGCTTCGCTGTTTATCCAGTGTAGTACGCCCCCTTTTCCGACCGTATAGACATTAGGCGCGCTCTCAACTTTGACCATTTTTACCCCAGGACGATAGGTAACATTTCCTCCAATCATGATGCGGCCCAAATCTGCGTCTGAAATCGTTACGATATTTGAAAAATCATTATACCATGTTTTATACGCCTTCTCGTCTGGAAAAACATATCTTTTCCCATTTGTGGAATAGTAATAAATCGCACTAAACGATTCACCTTTGATCAACGATCCTGGAGCAAGGGGCGCGGCGTGTGACGGTGAGACATGGGAGAAACCACTTACAAGAAACACGAAGGCCATTAATGGAACCGCCCAACGCCTAGCAATTAAAAACATAGGGTGCAGCTAATAATAAAATACACCTGTTCATTGTAGCACGAGAATACAAAGATCGCACTCCAAAATATTTTCCTACGATGCTCTAAGCGACCGAGATGACTGCGTATCAGACATACCGCCATTCAAAGTTTCGAACCAATACCCGTATGGCCTGCCAATAAAAAATATCCGCTTGAATGAGCGGATATTTTTTATTGAAGAAATCTCACTTGGAAATGTTTAGACTTGTCCGTCCTAAAAACCTTCCGATCACCTTATGTGAATAGTAATTAAATAGGATATCCTCTATAATCCACCTCATTATGAGCCCCTCCCATCAACTTTATCACCTCTTAGAAAATCTTTCGTCAATCGGAGCTACGTCTATTCTGATCCTAGGCATCTTTGTAGTGTTTACCATCGTGATGGGTGTACGCCTACGCTTCTTTCCGCCACGGAACGGATCTATCACCGCGGGAGACCGAGCTCTAGAGAATTGCCGTTTCGCGGCCATCTTTCGCCTATCATCGACGCCATCCTACGTAGTTGCCGGCTTTATTATGCTGATTGCACTCCTCATCGGCATTTCCACGTTCAGTTCTAGCCAGGCATCGTCCGATCTCTTGAGCTTCTTATGGCCCCTCATACTCCTCTTATTAGCATTGTATTTGATCTATCGGGGACGAGCATCTGCTAAACGGATCTTCTTCGACGCGCAACACGTCTACCTCGGAAAAGAAGAAGCTGATGCACGCCCTGAGACCGCCTACGGGGGGATGTACTATAATATGCGCAAGGCTGTTTCGTTTAACGATCTCCTGGCCTGGCGTGGTACACCCAATGTCATTGTGTTCCGCAAACGTCTGGTGTGGCCGATCTACTTTTATTACGTCATCGATACCCTCTTCCCTGCTTCGAATGCCAACCGGCAGGTATTCCTTCTCCAAATGGGTCAAATCGTACGCGAAGCAGGAGGGCTTCCTACACCAGTAAGAGCGAGCGACTCAAACGGATATCTGCAGGATGATCTCCTACAATTCACTCTCAAACGATGTGAGCAGAATCATATTCAGGTCTATCGAAAAGATCTCTATTCTCTTGTCCCAGTCGTAGCCACTCTCTTTTTTCTGGGTGTAGGGGCACTTATCCTTTTCCCAAGCCTTCTCCGTCAGTTTTAAAAGGACTCTCGATCCACTCCGGTCCTACCATAAAAATATGACATTACATCAAGTGACAGCGCAACGGATACGCCTGATAGTTCATCCAACATAAGTCCTCGACATCCTATAATCAGCCATATGTTCGAAGCTATTCGCATGTTTTTCCTTCCGAGTGAAATAGCCGTCATCCTGTTCGTCACAGGATTTATCCTCGCGGTGATTTTCTATTATGTTGTGATCTTTCACTATGCATTAGGCCACAACCTTCCTGCCGAGGACCCAGTGAAACAGCGGTTAGGTTACTAAAACTTGATTGAGTTGTCGTGACACTGACACCGGCAGGGATCGAGATGCCAGCCCCATTCTTGACGATGATTTCGTCGATATCTGTATTCGAGAGGGTGCTCAAT
>JAGOUY010000002.1 GCA_018061025.1 Patescibacteria group bacterium | reverse complement strand
TGGAAATGAACAGGTGATCATGAAATATATTCAGAACCAGGGCAAACAAGTAGAGTACACGCGGTTGCATCAGCAAAAGCTTGAATTATAGACGATACCCCGTCCGCTTGCGGCGGGGTGGTTCATTCAGGAGAATCGGCGTGAGACATGGATATTGCATGAGTGCGAGGTTGTGATTGATTGGTGGCCGTGGATACAGCCTCTTGTAGAGATCGAGGGGGTTTCGGAGCAGGAAATCCATCCGGTGTCTGATCTTTTAGGGTTTGAGTGGTCGCGGAAAGTCCATGGAGGGATTGAGCCCGCGTATCAGGATGTTTATGATATTTCTGCGCAGGTGATTAAGGAATTGGCATCTATTACGTTTACCGCTCCTCCGGCTACATGGCTGGCGTGTAAGAAGTAGTTGGTTTCATTGACCTAAAGTGCATTAAGGTCTAGGGTACGTAAGGCTATGGAAACGCTTTTGTTGTTGGGTATTTCTGCGTTTGTCACAACGGTCTTGTTGTTGATCTTGTTTAATATTCGCACGCGCGAGGCGATTGAGCGTTATTTTGTGAAGCCGACCTATACAGTGGGGGATGAGGCGTTTACTCGTTCGATGTCAGGAGTGTTGTCAGCGGACTTTTGTGGAGGAAATTCGATCCAAACATTGGTAGATGGGGAGCAGATTTTTACCGCCATGATTGAGGAGATTAAAAAGGCACAGGTGAGTATCAACCTTGAGAGTTTCGTGTGTTCGTCTGGCCGAGTTTGTTCTTCCTTTACGGCGGCGTTGAGTGAACGAGCCAAAGCGGGGATCCCGGTGCATGTGATTTTGGATTGGATGGGGAGTACCGATCTGCATGATGATCATTATCGGTGCATGAAAGAGGCGGGGATTCATGTCATAAAATATCGCAAGCCGCATTGGTACACGTTGCCGCGCTTGAATAACCGTTCGCATCGGAAGATTTTGGTGGTAGATGGCAAGGTGGGGTTTACCGGTGGTGCTGGTATTGCCGATCAATGGTTGCATGACGTAGATGGGATGTTGGCCTGGCGTGATGTCCATTATCGTTTCGAAGGCCCGATTGTGGCCAAGATGCAGGCCGCCTTTATGGAGAATTGGTTGAAGAGTCATGCGCGGGTGTTAGAGGGGGAAGCGTACTTTCCGACCTTGGTTCCAAAAGGTGAAATATCCGGCCAACTATTTACGAGTTCGGCGGATGGGATTGAGGCGGTTCGTCTGATGTTCCTTTTAGCGATTGCGAGCGCGAAAAAGAGCATTCGGATTTTGAACGCCTATTTTGTGCCGGATCTATCGTTGTCGCGCGCCCTTATCCATGCCGCTACAAGACGCGGGGTAAAAGTCGAAATCGTTGTTCCGGGAGACAAGACGGATCAGCGTTTAGTACAAGAGGTGTCACGTTCTTCTTGGGCAAAATTGTTGCAGGCAGGGGTTAGTATTTATGAATACCAGCCTACCATGCATCATGGCAAGATTTTTATTGTGGATGATGAATTTGTGAGTATTGGCTCGGCAAATTGTGATGGTCGTTCGTTTCGTATCAACGATGAGATGAATGTGAATGTCTTGGATAAGAAGTTTGCGGCGCAGCAGGTCAAGGTATTTGAGGAAGATAAAAAGAACTCACGTTTGGTGACCTACAAGCAATGGAAGCGCCGTCCGTTATGGAGAAAGGTTATTGGACATTGTGGTCGTTTGATACAGGGACAGTTTTAGGTCGTGGCCAGAGGATGAGGGTGACCATGATGGCGTTTATTAATCCGATGTAGAGCGGATAGGCAAGTTGTTCCATGGTCCATTGGTGCGTAGCGAGTGTACTGAATAACGCGGCAAAGATATCGAGCGCGAAGAAGGTGGCGATTTCTGTTTTGGGCAATCGGTAGGTTTTAATCAAGGTAGGAACCATGCCCGTGAAATCAGCGAGGATGGAGCAATAGAGTCCGATTAGAGGATTTTTTGTCGTTTGCCAAGCAATGATTCCAATCAGAGCGATGGCCAAGCAGGCGAGATCGATTTTGGCCCAGCCACCCATGCCGTATTTGAGGCTGAGTCCTAAAATGATAGCGCCTTGAACAAGATTCGCTCCTGCTAACCAAACTGCCACGGTATTGCCATTTGCGAATAGCGTGGCTGTGGAGAGAGCCGCGATGATGAATAAGACGAAGCGGGTGGTGCGATGAGGTTTGGCCTCGCCTTTTAAGATGGCGCGCGCGTAAATGAAGGGGGAGATGAGGACGAGGGTGCTGCTAAGAAAAATGAGGAGAGAAGACATAGTATTATGTTATTTTTTCTGTTGGTATCTTTTGGTTTTTAGAGAGATGCATGATACTGCCTAATAGACCGATGGCACCGATCCATTGGGTATTGGTTAGTTCTTCATGGAAGACAAAATGCCCCATTAGCATAGCAGATAATGGCCAGAACAGCTCGAAGAGGGTGGAGTGAGAGGCGAGAATGCGTTTTAGTCCAAAATAATAGAGTGCAAGCGCAACTAATCCTGTAGAGCAAGTGATTGCGAGCAGGGTGCGTAGATCTTGGAGATTTACTTGAGCTAGGGAGGAGACTTTGCCTAAGAAGAGCGTGAGGATACAGGCGAATACGGCTGTGAATCCGAAGCGGATGCCGGTTATGTGTAAAAACGAGGCATCTCTCAACGAGTATTTTGAGAGGGTGGTCGAAGTTCCCCAGCAGAGCGCGGCGCCGAGAGCAAATAACGCGGCTATGGCTGTTTCTCGATTCAGGGGTGCGTAGACGGTTAGATGGGGAAAGGACACCAGAAACGCTGAGATGAGGGCTAAGATAGCGATGAATATGAAGCGTTTGGGCAATGGTTCTTTGAGCCATAGATGCGCGCTGCCGATGGCGAAAAATGGTTGTGTTTGCTGGAGGAGAACTACGACGGAAAACGGTATGAAGTGAATTGATCCGAGTGCAGCTGTGTAAAAGACCGTGCCGAGCACGCCTGAGAGCGCAGAGACCAGGATGATGGCTTGCCATTGGGTTCGGGACAGGCTCGGAAATGTTTTTCGATAGTAAACGAGAAACGGAAGGAGGGCGAGAAGCCCTAACGTATGTTCCCAATAGACGATGACGGTGGGAGGAAGATGAAATAAATGTCGACGAAGGAGCCCATCAAGACTCCATAAAACAGCTGCGCTAATCACAGCCAACGAACCATGTTTGGTATTGGTCATAGTGTTCTTTTCTGCTGTCCAAGTGGACAGCACTTCGCCGAGGCGAAGTCCCGACTATACGGTCGGCCCATGAGTTGCGCATGGTCATCTTGATCCTGAGATCAAGTCGACGGCTATACGTCCGATTGGCGAATTACACGCCACCCCAGAAAGATAATAAATGAATAAGCTCTCTTTCTATACCAGAGTGACCATGATTTGCCTATTTCGTTGTCAAGCGTCATTGGGTACAATGTCGACATGTCTTCTAAGCCGTTGTACTCGATTAAGCCGGTTTTGCGGGTGTTGTGGCAGCATACGAAGCCGTATCGTGGGCTTGTTTGGTTTATTGGCCTTGCGACTGTTGTGAGCGAATCGTTGCAAAGTTTGGCGCTTCCATATATTGGGAAGCTTTTGTTTGATGGATTAGGGATGTCTCTTCGTGATGCTTCGGGGCTGCCTCAAGTGATGAACGTTATTTACCTGTTAGCGGGGGTAAGTGTTTTTTCTTTGCTTTTGTCGCGGTGTTTGGGATACGTCATTATTTATTTCCAGTCACACATGATGGCGGAGTTAGAACAGACGAGTTTTTCCTACATGATTGGTCATGCCTACCAGTTTTTTCAAGATAATTTTAGTGGTTCGCTGGTTCGTCGTATTTCTCGCATTTCTCGGGCGTTTGAGGATATTGCGGATAATGTTCAGCAGAAATTGATTCCGATTCTTGTGTCTTCGATTGGGATCCTCTACATCCTCTTTCAACGGAATGTCTTGATTGGAGCGTTGGTGTTTGTCTGGTTGACGATCATGTTCGTATATAACTATTTTTATACCAATTGGAAAGTTGGCCAAGATGTGGAGCGCGCGGCGCAAGATTCGGTGTGTACGGGATTTTTGGCGGATGCGATCTCGAATATTTTGACGATCAAGCTATTTACGGGCGGAAAGCGGGAAGTCTCGAAGTTCCGTGAAGAATCAAATACATTACAAGGATTGCGTTTCCGTGCTTGGAAAACGCATGAATTTAATTATGGCTTTCAGGCCTTTATCCTTTTAGGGTTGCAGATTGGTGTCTTAACGATTGCGGTGCGTTATTGGAGTGTGGGGGCGCTAAGTATTGGAGATGTCGTGCTCTTTCAAAGTTATTTTACGATTTTAAATAGCCGTGTCTTGGATTTTTCTCGCATGATTCGTTCCTTGTATACGGCATTTACCGATGCGAGTGAAATGGTCGAGATTTTGGATAAACCGCAAGCGATTAAGGATCGGCGTGGAGCAAAGATGTTATCTGTGCCGTCAGGAGAAGTTGTCTTTGATGACGTTGATTTCTCGTATGGGAGTGAAGGGGTGTTGCGAGGCTTTGATTTTAGGATCAAGCCCGGTGAGAAGATTGCGCTCGTGGGTTCTTCCGGAGCCGGGAAGTCGACGGTGGTCAAATTGTTATTCCGTTTTTACGATGTGACGTCGGGAACGATCTCGATTGATGGGCAAGCGATTGATAAGGTGACGCAGGATTCCTTACGAGCGGCGATTGGACTTGTGCCGCAAGAGACGGTGCTTTTTCATCGGAGTTTGTTGGATAATATTCGCTATGGGCGGCCTGAAGCGACCGAGGCGGAAGTGGTTGAGGCGGCGAAGCTTGCAAATTGTGACGACTTTATTCAGCGTTTGCCTTTGAAATACGACACATTCGTCGGAGAACGTGGCGTGAAGCTGTCTGGGGGTGAGCGTCAGCGGGTGGCGATTGCACGCGCGATTTTGAAAAATGCCCCGATCTTGGTCTTGGATGAGGCGACATCTAGTCTGGACTCTGAGTCGGAAGGGTTGATCCAGGATGCGTTACGAACGCTTATGCAAGGCAAAACCACGATTGTGATTGCGCATCGTTTATCTACGATTATGTCGATGGATCGGATTGTGATTATGGATGGCGGTCGGATTGTAGATACGGGTACGCATGCTGAGTTACTCGCGCGCGAAGGGATTTACCAAAAACTTTGGAACATCCAGGTGGGGGGATTTTTTCAAGATCTTGATGCTAAAACGAGCTAGCTGTTAGGTAGTTTGTTGAAAGTCTTCTTGGTAAATACAGATGAGGGTGTAAAGGAGACTGGCGGCAAGCGGGCCAATGATAATCCCTGCGGCTCCCATGAGGGCGATTCCGCCCAAGACCGCGAATAAGATGATGAGTGGATGTAATTCAATTTGTTTGCCGACGACGATTGGGTTAAGGACGTTATCAATACTGCCTACGAGGGCAACCGACCAAATGCCGAGACCAAGAGCGGAAAGAGAGTGTCCGGTAAATAGAAGATAGGCAATGGCCGGCAGAGAAATCATGGCGGTGCCTATAGAAGGGATCATGGAAGCGATCCCGGCTAAGACGCCCCAGAGCGCGGCGCTGGGCACACCGAATACCCAGAGTCCAAGTCCGGTTAAGATTCCTTGGACTAAGGCGATTAATACGTAGCCCTTCATGATCCCATTTACGGCTTTGGAGAGGCGGCTCAGGATCTGCTTATCGTGCTTAAGGGAGAGGGGTAGTAGGTCTGTAAGATAGGTTTTTATCTGTTCGCCATCTTTTAAAAAGTAAAATAAGGCTAGTAGTCCAAGGAGTCCGGAAAGGATGGTATTGAGGGTCGTCGTAAAGACGGTCACGATGGAGCCCGAGAGGAAGGCGACGATGTCACTCAATTTGCTGCGAATATCAAACGTCGCGGCTTCTGGAATGTATGTTTGGATAAAAGAAGAGACCGTATCTACCGTTTTACTTGCCCCGCCGTTTTTTAAGGAAGAGTAGACATCTTGAGATTCAGAAAATACTCGTGCTCCGATGAGCGCGAGAGGAACACCAATCACCACCAGAAAGACAAGGATGGTGAGGATTGAGGCTAATCCTGTTCTTTGTCGCGTGATACGGGTGTTTATCCATTGAAAGATCGGATCAAGAACGATGGCGAAGGAAGCGCTTATGATAATAATGACGATAAACGGCCAAAAGAGCAGTGCGCAGAAAAGACTGATCGCGAGCAGGAAGAAGTAGAAGAAATTTCGTTCTTTTAATTTATTTGCCATAGGTTATTAGCGGCGTTTGATGAAGAGTTGGGTGAGGTAGTATTCATCTTGAATGCCTTCAACGATGCCGATGCCGGTTTCGGTGAAGACGGGGTTTTCAATATTAATGCGATGGCCATTACTGTTTAACCAATCTCGTACGGCGGTTGTGACAGGGTCTACATAGCTATTGACGGCGACATTTTCGGCCATGGTTGATAAACGCAAGCTTGCATTTATTTGCTCAAATCGTTCATCGAATCCGTCATGACTAAATGGAACGCGTTGTTCTGCCATGTTTCGGCTGTGAGTACGAGCGACGTCTGCGACGGTGTCGTTCCAAGCTAATGCAGGGATGCCAATGGAGCGACGGTGATCGTTGATCGCGTCAAATGCTCTCCGTTCAAGAGAATTGCTTGGGATTGATGTGGGGGTTGTAGGAGTGGGTATCGGGGTTGGGGTGGATGGTTGAGTTGGGGCTGGGTTTGTGGGAGTAGGGGTTGGTGACGGTGTGGGTTGAGGAATGGATTGAGGAGCGATATTGATCCTATTGAGGTCACGATCTCGGATCCCGAGGCCGTTTTGGCGTAGGACCTGGTATGTTTCTTGCGCCGAGCCAAGACGGATCGCGCGCAGGGTGAGAGGGGAGATGTAGTAGGCTTGGCCACGATCATCAACATCTAATAAGATGCGTCCAGAAAGACGAGTGGGAAATCCGGTGGCTGTGAAGCGCACGATGTCGCTATGACGAATGCCGAGGCCTTTCGCACGTAACAATGCAAAGGCATCCGTGGCCGTGCCAAGATAAAATCGTTGCTGGCTAACGGGGTCGATATACCAGGCTTCTCCGCGCTGTTCGACTTGGAGAAGAATGCGTCCGGAGAGCCGAGCGGTTAATGATTGGGTTGCAGCTTGAGCAGGGACGGTTGAGCCAAGGATACCCAGGGCAAGACTTATGATTGATAGTAAGGAAACATGTTTCATATCTCCTCTAGCCTAGCGCAGAAATGAGGTTTGGTCGATGGAGGGCTTTAAAATACGGACTCTTTTTTCTTGGTCGTACGGATGGCGTAGAAGGAGAGGAAGAAACAGACGAGGACTAAGAGCGAAGCGGTTAAAAACGTCATGGGAATAGAGATGGTGGCGATGGCTCCGCCCATGATAGGCCCTACGATCATGCCGATGCTTTGGTAGGAGGCGTTGAGTCCCATGATGGAGCCTTGGGATTTCTCGTCTGTTTCTTGGGAGAGGATAGTGGGGATGAGGGTTTGGACAAGGCTGTTTACGAGGGCGAGGACAAGCATGGCTCCAACGAAGGTTATAATGGAATGCGATAAGAACATGACAAAGAATGTCATGGCCGTTAACAAGATGGAGCTAGAAAAGGATTTTTTGGTGCCAAATTTTTTGGAAATGCGTCCTACCAGAAATGTTTGTGAGATAAGACCCATGGCTCCAAACAGGGTGAAGAGCAGAGCATTTTGTGTTTCTGTGATGTGGAGGACGTTTAAGGTGAAGGGTTGAAAGCCGTAAATAATGGCACAGGAAAAGGCCAGGAAGAAAATCAGGGAAATAATAAATGTGACCCCTACGCCTGGGTCAAAGAGGGTGCGCCACATTTTTTTGAAGTCGAAGAGTTTACTGTCTTTTACTTCGCCCATGTGTTGGTTGGTTTCTGGGAGATAGAGGGCGGTTAAGATCGCGGCGAGGAGGGTTACGGCGCCCGCGATCATGAAGGGGAGGGCGCTGTGGATGCCGATGGTTAAGGCCGCGATGGCGGGCCCAAAGACGAACCCGAAGTTAAACGCTGAGCCAATAAATCCAAACGCTCCGGCGCGTTCTTCTGGTTTAGTGGAATCCGAGACGACGGCGAAAACGACAGGAATGTTGCCAGCCGTGAGTCCGTCTAAGGCGCGTGAGAGAAAGAGGAAGAGCGCATTTGGCGCGATTGCCATCATGAAGAAGGAGGCAGCGGTGCCAAGGATGGAAATGAGTAGCATGGGGCGACGGCCGTATTTGTCAGACAAGCGCCCAATGATGGGGGTTGATATGAATTGGCAAATGGAATAGAGAGCGAAGAGCAAGCCGTTTTGGAAATCGGACAAGCCGTACTTTTTCGAGTAGGTGTACAAGATTGGGATAATGATCCCGTAGCCGAGCATGTTTACGAGGGCTACGAGGGCGACGATCAAAATATTTTTATTTTTTGTCATAAGGAAGGGGGGGGGTGGATAGGGAAAAACAGTACTCGTTTTCTTGGTGTATGTCGAGTTCTTCGCGTCACCTAGATATATGCTCAAAATTTGACACGATCGTCTAATGGGTCCATAGTCAAAACACGGCTTATTACAACTGTATAGCTATAAGTTGCGGCCGCAGCTTGTGGGGTTTACGGCTAACTTCACCACCCACTATGTCTACACAAGATGAATCAAAGAACGCCGGCCAAGCTTCTGCTCCTACGACCCCTCCTCCAGCAGCTCCTGCCGGAACGGAACCAAAGAAAGCGTAACAAACAACCCCTAAGCCTCGTGCTTGGGGGTTTTGGTATTTGGGATTCTTGTTATTTTTTAAGGGCAAGTGTTGTATCTCTGTTGGATCCTTGGCTCAACATGACTACCAAACGTTCCTCTAGGCTTTTTGTATCGTAGCCTGCCTCTTTTGCGCGTTTTATTCTTTTTTCTGCTTCTTCGATAGAATCCTTTGCGTTAGCCATGTCTTCGTAGAGGCGATTTATAGCTGCTTCTGCCGCATATCCTAGTACAGGTGCGTACGCGTCATTAAATCTTGGATCGAGTAAAAGGGTTCTTGCTATACGTAAGACAACGCTATCAGTGATGTTGACCCTAGGCACATCACCGATACGGCTTAGGCTTCCTACTAACCTTTGAGCTTCTGAGCTAAACACATTTTTTGCTGCTGCTACTGTATCGGGGGGTAAGCAATCTGGGTCTAACGTGGATAAACGTAAAACAATTTGGGCGTGTGTGAGGGGTGGACGTTCGTCAGAAGGTACTTTTGGACGAAGAAAAAATTCGATTCGTTCTGCACTCTTTTGTCGTTTTTCTGGCCCGAACACTTTCCAGCGTGCTTCACGCTCAGAGGCAGAAGCGGCTAAGCGGCTACGCGTCTCTCCCTCTGTATGTAGCTCTTTGATGGTTTCGCGTTCAATTCCTACGTCTGCTTCTGGAAATAGTTCTTGCCGTAATGATCGAATAAGTGGATTGCTAATAAGAGGGATTTGGACGGCTACAAGTGGAGCCAGGGTGTCTAATATTTTTTCGACAGATTTTCTTCGTTGTGCGTCTCCGATTATTTCTATGCCAGGGACCTCTCTATCTTCTAGTTCAATGAGTTCGCAATTGCTGGATGGTGGGTATACCTCTTTCCAGAGGTGAGGAGGGTCGCTTACAAGAACGGCGAACTTGTATGGGGCTATCTATTCTAGCTCGGCTATTGCTCTCATACATTCGGGTATTTCCTTGGCTGTTACGACAAAGACAACTCCATGCGATGGTTCTATAGCTGTGCTTTCAAAAAATGTTATGCGACGTTGTACGTTTTCTAGGATCGAGGTCATGATTGGATCCGGTGTTTCTGATGGATCATGTATGGCGTCATGCTCCTCTTTTAAATCTTGTATAAGAGCTGGTAATCCATGCTTGTACAATAAAAAAATCTCTCAGGCGCATCCCGACGCTATTTTTTGCGGATTTTGCTGCCTCTGCTTCTACTTCGTCATATCCTTCTACGGTAAATTCGGAAGCAACGACAAGAATATGTTCTGGCCATTGCCCTTCTGCTCCAAATGAGCGGAGAATTTTTCTCTCAAGCTTTTCCCAGTTTATGAGAGACGGATGTTCTACGAGAGCGGTCCTTAGTTGTTCGGGTGAGGAAATGAGGTTTTCCATAGACGTTTGTATTCTTTGTATTGAAACATGGGAGTATCTCCTAAGCTAGCCCTTATCATTAAATAATTGAGAGATGTTGAGCTGGTTAAGTACATAAGAGGACAAAATGCGGTGGGTAGATTAGAGTGGGGAGCATGATGAGTGCTGATCTATTCTGGATGTTTGGTCTCCTGTCGGGGATTTTGAGCGCTGCTTGTTACATCCCTTATATTAGAGGGATTATTCGACAAGAAGTAAAACCAGAGCGGGCTTCTTGGCTTATTTGGAGCGTGCTGACGGTGATTGGATTCTTTTCTAATCTTGCGATTGGGGCCACGCATTCTTTGTGGTTGCCGGGGATACAGGGGTTGGGAGTGATTATCGTTTTTCTTTTGTCTCTTCGGATTGGATACGGAGGGTTGTTAAGGAGGGATATCGTGACGCTTATTTTATCTGCTTTGACATTAGCGATTTGGTATTTTACCAAGCAGCCGTTGATCGCGCTCTACCTCACGGTATTGATTGATTGCATGGGGGGATATCTCACGATCGTGAAAGCGTACGAAGAACCTCAGACGGAGACGCCGCTTACCTGGGCCTTGTCTGGATTGGCGGGATTTTTTGCCATATTGTCTGTTGGACGTTGGGAGGTATCTTTGCTTCTGTATCCTCTATATATTTTTCTTGTGAATAGCGCGGTGGTGGGAGCGATTCTGTTAGGGAAGCGAGCAGAGAAGAGACGGAAGCGGTTAGGATTAATGCATTGATACGAGCATGATTGTTTTATGAAAACCCTCTTTTTTCGTTTACCGACGACGGTGCGTGCCTGTTTTACGGGCTGGCCTTTGGCGATTCAGCTATTGGCCTTTTTTCTGACGTGGGTGATTGTGGTGACGGGACTTGATTGGCAGTATTTTCTTCTTACTCGTTCTCCAGGATTGCGTTCCTTTTTCTTTCCGGCCTTGGTGATTGGAGGGTTGTTGCCCGTGTTGGGATCGTTAGCGATATTGTTGGTCGGGCATGCGTATAAAAATACCCAGCTTAAAAATACGGCCTGGGCATTGGGTCAGTCGGTCTTGTTGGGGTGGACGATTTCTTCTTCCTATAAATTTTTTACCGGGCGTTTGCAACCGAATGTGAGAGATATCGTGACAGATATTAGTAATACCTTTCGTTTCGGGATCTTTCGCGGGGGAATCTTTTGGGGCTGGCCTTCTTCGCATACCACGATTGCGTTCGCGATGGCGTTTACCCTTGCTTGGTTATATAGAAAGCGTCCACGCGTTGTGATCCCGGCTGTCATCTATGCGCTGTATATCGGGATTGGGGTGGCGACGGTTGGTATTCACTGGCTCTCGGAAGCGGTGGCCGGTGCGCTGATTGGAGCGGTGATTGGTTTACAGGTGGGAAAGATGTTTGAGAAGCGGCATCAAATAACATGAGAGGCTGTCGCCTGTATCGCTCGTGATGATAGAGATGGTTTGCTTTATGTTAACCACTAAGATGCGATGAAGCGCTAAAGGAGTGCTTGTTTTTTTCGTATGTATCTAGCTTTTTGCAGATTGGATACAGGGTGATTTGGATCAGTGCCATGAATGCGATGGCGATGAATGGGGCTTGGGTGGGAGTGAGGTGATACGCGAGTAAGAACAAGCCTAGGCCCAGGACTCTTCCGATGTTTAGGACGAGTTCCCGATCAAGAAGCAGGCCTTCATTGCTTGATCCTGTTAGCTTTTTTTCCATTTCAACGGCGTGATACATGGTTGCTACGGTAATCCACCAGCGTAGTGCTCCTGTTGCGACGGAGGTGACTAAAAAAAGAATGATCCCGATGTGTGGTGGTGCGAGGATGGCGATGGCGGCTGCGAAGAGATCGATGAAGAGTGGGATGGGGAGTATTTTTAGATGGTGACGATGTGTGGCGTAGCGTCCAGCGATGAAGATGACGATGCCAGTCAGTCCTGCTCCGATTGAGCCCAATGTGCCCACGGCTCCTTCCACGCCGATAAAGGTGATTGTGAGGATGAGGGGAAGGATGGTGGCGATTCCGTTGGCTATTCCTTGGATAAAATCCATGCTTCGTAGCAGGTTCCATTGCGGAGTTGGCGGAAGAAGCTTGAGAGGGGTTGGTTTTGGGAGTGATTCGTGGTGGTCGTATACCAGTATCCCCCCAATCCCCAATAAGAGGCAGCCCATGATTCCCATCCAGCGATATCCTTGGAGGGTTGTGAACCAATTCATCTTTGTTCCTATTTCTAGTCCCCATCCAATCAGGAATGGGATGATGATTCCGCATAGTGTCCCGATAAGGGATTCGATGGAACTGAAATGTAGACGGGATTCTTTGGTGGTAGCTTTTAATGTGAGATAATTCCGGGTTGACCACAGGAAGCCTTGAGCGATACCAAAAAGGGCTCCGAATGAGATGATAACAGCCGGAAGAAACGTGGGAGAGAAGATAAGGAGGAGGGGTATTGTTCCTGCGCCAATCGTTCCAAGGAGGAAGAGGAATTTGTGGGTTACGCGTCCTACAAGCCGGTAGCTGAGGAAAAATCCCAGAGGAAGAAAGAGGTGGAGCGCCAGAGTGTAGAGGACGAGGATGGGGAAGCTTTTTCCTTGACGCCACAAAAAGATGGTGGTGAATGTACCGACTATGGGTTGCGCGAGGCCAATAAAGAAAAAGGCGAGTAAAAGTCGGCGTGCAGAGGCGAGGAGCGGTGGTACGGCGGGCATGTGTGTTAGGTTATTCGTGAAATAAGGCCGCTCTTAATGGAGCGTTTTTCCTCCTGCTCTAAAAGAGCCTTAATAAACCCTATCTGTTTTTCTGTTTCTGCTTCTCCGATGGCGACGATTTCCGGTCCGGCATCGGTGCGGAAATAGTTTGCCCAGCTAGAATGTGAGCCTAAGAGAGGTTCGATAAGAATATCTGCTAGATGCAGGTTCGTATTAGAAAGCTGATAGCGCATGATTTCCATGGTACGGCTAGCAACGGCGAAGAAATTCATGCCGGGTGCATGATCTTCTGGGTCTGGAGGGAGACGATAGAGGTTCACGGCGATGACAATATCGGCTCCCATATGTTTCACGATATCGGTAGGGACAGGTTTGGTGACGCCACCATCCACGAGGGTTTTTTTCTGGTAGGAAATAGGTCGGAACACGCCAGGGATGGCCATGCTGGCTTGTACGGCAGGTGTGAGGTCACCTTGGGAGAAGATGACCGCTTCTCTGGTATGTAAGTCTGTTGCCACGACGGACAGAGGGATTTTTGTGTCTTCAAAGGTTGAATGGTCGAGCCAGTCGTTCAAAAGAGCCTTCGTGCGTACGCCCGCGATCAGTCCTCCTTTTAAGGAAGGTTCTAGGAAGGTGCGGAGTTTTTCTTCTTTGCGATTGACGGTGAATTCCTCTAGGCGTTCGATATCTTGAAACAGGGCGTAGTGCGCCCCGACCCAGGCGCCAATGCTAGAGCCCGCGATAAAATCAATGGGGATGTTGTGTGTAAGTAGGGTTTTGATGACGCCTACGTGGGCGAGACCGCGGATGCCCCCACTTCCCAACGCGAGTCCAATGGTTTTTCGTTTCATATGTTTGGAGGGATTTTTGTTTAGAGATTAATCCTTGGATCTGAAATGGTTCGTGTATTTAATTATTTCCATGACGATAGAGAGACGGTAGCAGTTGGGTAATGGCTACACAATTTGAAAGAATACGATCTCTAGATTCTCCAAGCGGATAGTTTTTTGAAATATATATCAAAACCCGTTGCTATTTTTTTGCTAATATAAGCATAAAAATGCCAAAAATGGGTTGACAAATTCGCTGGATATGCATACCATTGGATGCTTCATGCTGGCCATTCGCCAGTCTTTGAAGACGCCTTGAAGGAGGTGTGAAATGATCGGTTTGATGCTCTTTTGTCTGGGCTTTGGGTGTGTAGCGTTTGTTATCGGTGGTCGGACGTCTGTGGCTCTTCAGTCGTTCTCCTCTGTCCCCAGAACGTTTTTGTACTTCGACCTCCTCGGTCTCGACGGACATTACGCGTTCATGTTCCATAGCAAGCCTCTCGATCTTGAGGAGGTTCGTTCCCTCGTTAAGGGGGGAGTTACCATGCCCTCTGCTGATGGTTGGGAGTCTGATTGGGCAATGACTGTGTCTTCTCTGGGCCTTACAGAGGGAGAAGTGGCTGAACTCGTCCCGACCTTCTTTCGCAAGCCGCCGGTATTCCAGTGCGGCGATCGTGTCCTCTATGTCATGGTCGACCCTGATAGTGGCGCAGTCACTTTCCATTCGGTTATCGTCGAGCGTCATACGTTTGTTTGATCTTCATCCTCTCCTTCCCTCCTTTTCTCTACATCCCGCGCTCCGCGGGGCGGCGACGTGTATTTACTCGCCTACCTCGGGAGTGCGTTGCTGTTTTTAAGACAACTACAATTTTTGAACATTAGGTTGTTTTAAAGTTTTTTCCGATCCAGGAAACACAAGTTCCCATACGGGGCCGGCGATATTGCGGGGCGTGCCTTTGTAAGGGTAGTGATGGATATCTAAGAAGGGAGCGCTGTTGCATTCGATGATGCCAGCTCTAGGCTGCTCTTTCCAGGAACGTGAGATATCGCTCAGAATAAAATCAAACCCGATTAACGGATCGTTGATGACGCGGGCGGCGGTTTCTAATAAAATAATATTGTCGGGATGGGTGACGTCGGTCACGTCTTCGTTGAGGGAGCCTTGTCCACGCCCAAATTTGGGATTCAGAATGACGACGTGTCCGGCCGCGGGGATGCTGTTCCAGTGTAATTGTTGACGGGCGAGTTCTTTGTCTGTGTCCCCGTCAATGGGAATGGGTTCAAAGACGCCGGCGTGGCGGATGGGGAGGGCGTTTTCCTTCTCTCGTAATTGGCGGATGATGTCTCGTCCATTGCCGATGACTTGAGGGGCGTCACGTCGTACGACGGCTAGGGCTTTTCCTCCCACGACGGTGCCGCGATAGAGCGAGCCGACGAGCTCTTCTTCCAGGATGACCCAGGGGGACAGGCGTTTGGCTTTGGTGAAGGCCTGCTCTAATTCTTCTAATGTTTCAATATGAATGGTCGTGTGACGGCTGCGAGAACCGGTATGGGGTTTTATGATGAAGGGTTTTTCTAAACGATGAAAAGTGGCGACGGCGGTTTTCCAGCGCGAACAGACTTCACCGCGTGCGACGGGGATGCCTGTCTGTAAGAAGGCTTTGCGCATTAAATCTTTTTCGTCCATCCAGACGGCGGCCATCTTGCCTTGAGGACGGGGTACTGCTTCAAAAGTCGTGGTTTGTTCTTGCCAAGTGGCGATGAAATGATTGCTGTCTCGGCCGCCGATGCGAAATTCGCGTAAATCAATATTTCGTCGTTCTGCTTCTTCACGTAAGGCACGGGTGCGCGAACTTTCATGCGGGTGAGGTTCGTTTGTGATGGTGCCGATCCCGAGACGTTCTAGTTGTTTGAGAAAGGCGAGATATGTTCCTTCGAATGTTGCTGGATCTATGAGGCGTTCTAGCCGTTGCCAAATGGCTTGCGTAGGGGTTTGGAGGACGCGAGTCATCTCATTGATGACAGCTCCTACGTATTCTGCGCGATGTAGGACGGCGTGCGGGCCGCAATCTTGGCAAGGCTTTGGTTTGAACATGGGAGAAGGGTAACAGGCGCTCTGGGTTGAGGCTAGGACTGCTATCATATAAAAACATCCCGGTACATGTCCGGGATGTTTTTATATAGATGTTGATGTTACGTCCGTTTTTCCCAAAGGGATTTGTAGTTCGCGCGTTGTTGCCAGAGGAAGGCGAGGTTGAGGAGAAGGAGGACGTTTCCCATGACGGCACCGCCGGTAAAGAGGCCGCCATCGAGGAAGGCATGGAAGCCGACGATGTTGATCGAGATAGGGAGGAGCAAGAGAGCGGCGAGGGCGGTGCGACGTGTCCAAAGACAGTAGAGGGTGATGAGGTACACGACGGAATTGATGACCATGATATACTTGCTTTGCATGAGGAGGTTGATGAACTGGAAGGCTTCCGGTGTTTGGTACATGTCAGCGGTCGGCGCAGGAAAGATGCCGAGAGTGCCGAGGATGGGCATGACGAGCAAAAGCGTGAGAAGGACTTTTCCAACAATGGAGAGGATGGCGTTGTATTTCATAGGATTTGGCCATAGTTTAGCGTTTCTGGGAAAAAAAGCAAGGGATTTGACAAGGTGTCTTATTTGTATTAACAATAATAATATATCGAATTACAATAAATACTGTTATCTATGACCAAACACGTGTCCACCCATTTTTTACGCGCCATTCTTTTCCTTATCACCTTGGGTACATTGGCGTTTTGCGTTTTTGCCCTGCCCGCGATCTGGAAAAGTGGCGCACGTGTATTTCCTACGGTTCGTTACTCCGTCTACCTGATCAGTATCGATCTGTATCTTACGGTGATCCCGTTCTTTGTCGCACTCTGGCAAGCAGGCAAGCTCTTGCGTTACATCGACCAAAACAATGCCTTCTCACAGGCCTCGGTTAAGGCATTACGTACGATCAAACAATGTGCGATTGCGATCACGGTCTTATATGTTGGAGCGGTACCCCTTTTGTTTCCGATTGCGGATTCAGACGATGCGCCGGGACTTCTTATCATTGGTGCGGTCATTGCTTGCGCGCCTCTTGTGATGGCGGTGTTTGCGGCGGTGCTGGAGCAATTGTTGCAAAGTGCCATAGCGATTACATCTGAAAATGAACTAACTGTTTAATAATATGGCGATAATTATCAATATTGATGTGATGTTGGCGAAGCGAAAAATGAGTGTGACAGAACTTGCGGATAAGGTCGGGATTACGATGGCGAATATTTCTATTTTAAAAAATGGGAAAGCAAAGGCGATCCGGTTATCGACGCTTGAAGCGATTTGTGAGGCGTTGGCGTGCCAGCCGGGGGATGTGTTGGAGTATAAGAAATAAGTTGAACCTTAAAACCTATGAAAATAAGCTCAACTCGATTTCTCCAAGTAGTCATTGTCCTTATCGGACTCGCGGCGCTGACTTTTTTGCTCGGAGAACCTCATCTTGAGGGGAGAAATGTGCAGGCGACCTTCTTTGAAATATATTTCAACGATCCATTTTTGGCCTACGCCTATACGGCCTCTATCGCCTTTTTTGTCGCACTCGCTCAAACCTATAAGTTATTGGGATATATCGCCCAAAATGAAGTTTTTTCCGGGCGCGCGGTGACAGCGCTATGTATCATTAAGCGCTGTGCGCTGGTGCTTATCCCTTTTGTCCTTGGAGCGGAAGCGTATTTCTTTTTTGTGGTGCGCGGTACGGATGATATTGCGGGTGGCGTTGTCATGGGTTTGCTTATGCTGCTTGGCTCTATCATTATGGCTGCGGCAGCAGGGTTGTTTGAGAAGCTTTTGCAAACGGCGGTGGAGATAAAGTCGGAGAATGAGTTGACGGTGTAGCACAAACCCATTCTTGCCTCATAAAAAGACCCGTGTTAGGGTCTTTTTTGAAAGGAGCAGTTACCAATGGGTAAAGCTGCGGCACGTGGTTCTCCGGTCACCCATCTCCATGTTCGAGGGATCTTCCCTGAGCGGCAGCTCGGTCTGGGAGTTACCCTTCGGTCTGAGCCGAACAGACCTGTCCATGTTCCGGGTCGTCATGCGGTAGACCTCATCATCCGGGGGAGGGTCTTCCCTTGCGAGTGCGATGTTCTTCCTGAGCCGTCTTCTCGCGTCGACGCTGCGACACTCGCCACGGATGTCATCCAGAAGATCGAGGACACGAGCGCTGGACTCCGACAGGGCCTTCTCCGTGACCCTGAGAGGGGTCGTAGCTTCCTCCTCCACGCCCCTCTCGACGTCTTCGAACAGGTCGACGACCTGACCAGAGCCTGACCCAGCCTCTTCGACCACTCACCAACTCTCTCCTCATCCTCCCGCCTCATCGGACGCTCCCGTGGGGCGTTCTTCTTTTTATGTTTTAAGCGGTGAATCATTTTTCGCTGTCTTTCGTTTGGGTGCCTGAATATGCTCGGCTGTTATTTGTATCAGTTGGCTTAACCATTCTCGGTTTTCAATTTGTTCCGCGTTTATTTTTAGAGAGACTTTTGCGCCTTTATAGGCACACCCTTCTTCGTATGGCTCTCCGATAAACTGCTTTCCTTCGTCTGTCATTTTCACAAAAAGGGTATCGTCACAAATCAGCGCTACTACTTTTCCTTGGTAGTATAAAGCATATTCGCCAAACATCTTTTTGGCAGAAATATCTTTAAGTGACGATAATTGGTCTTGGATAAACTCGACCGTTGATTGGTTGGTTGCCATAGTTATTCTTTCGCTGCTTCACAAAGCTCTCATATATGTTTGATCGAGTGCTGTGTTCGTCGTCCTCAGATTATATTTTACCCTTCTATTAGTCTAAGTAGCTCTGCTTCAGCGGCGGCTGAATCATTGAATAATGGGTAACCATATTTTTTTGCCTGTTCAGTGTAGTTTGGCGCTTCTACAGTAAAGAACGCATGTGCTTCCATCCTCTGTAATTCTTCTTTGTCGCTCCAGCGGGGTTCGGCTTTGAGACGATCGAGAATTTGCTGCTCGGAAGCGGCGATTAAGACCACTCCTTTTATGGGGAGTTGTTGCATAAGATGGGGGAGCAATCCTACACCGTCAAAGATCGCGGGTTTTCCTTCCGTTATGATTTGTTCAATATGTTTTTTTACCGTTGGCCAAAATGCTTCTGATTGGTCCACGATGTCTTGCCATAACCTTTCAGGAGATGACGTGCCATAATATTCGGCTTCATCTTTGTGCCAAAAATAATGATACCAATGTCCTAGGATCGGATCATCTTTTACCGTATCCCAAAGGTCATCTATTTTTATGTGGCGCATGCCCTGGGAGGTGCAAAGTTTGTTGGCAAGGTAGCTTTTCCCGGCGGTTGGTATGCCGGTAATGAAGACGGAATTCATAGCAAAAACAATTGTGGCATGGCTTAAGCGGAAAGGCTAATGGATCCCCCTGGGCAGTGCAATACATTGAAACCGTGCTAGGATGGCTATACGGGTTAATTTTTGTATGATTTTTCTATGAAACACTTCACGGTTATCTATCTTGCCCCGGTCAGTATGCTTGAGGAATGGATGAAAAAACCAGAAGCGGAGCGGAAAGAGGCGGAGGCTAAAATGCAGCAGGAATGGGGAGTTTGGATGGGCGAACATAAGGATGCCGTACTAAATACCATTGCTCTTGGGGCTACGAAACGTGTTAGTCAGAGCGGCATCGAAGATGCGAAAAATGGCATGATGCTATCTTCCTATGTGGCGGCTGAATCGGCGGAAGCGGCAGCGGAGATTTTTAAGAACCACCCACATCTCGGCATCCCAGGAGCAACGATCGAGGTTATGGAAGCGCGTCCGATGTAAGGTTGCAGGATAAAACGTTGGAATAATAAAAACCCGCCCGTATGAGGCGGGTTTTTATTAAGTTATTTTTCATTCAAAAATGATCTCTAGGGTTTTGTATTCGTGATCTTTTGGGTACACCATAAAATGTAGATGTGGACACTCACTCCAACCTGTATTACCGACTTCTGCAATCATCTGACCTGCTTTTACATTATCACCTACACGCACCTTTGCTGAACCGCATTTAAGATGCTCATATTCTGATACTTCGTTATTTGCATGAAGGATTTCGATGTAGTTGCCTTGGTCTTCAAAGGATTGATCTAGCCCCCCGATATCTGAGTCGTCTTTTACTGCGATAACGTGGCCCTTGAGAGCCGCAAGAATCGGTGTTCCTTCTGGCGCATCGTAATCGATCGCATGAATCATTTCTCCGACATGTGCGAGGGATTCTTTAATTGAAACGGTCACCTTTGACGGGTCGATCGGTAGCGTGTAATGGTTTTGTGTTTTCATATTTTTTATTCCATGGTTTTTTGCTTTGGTTTGTGCCGATCTTCCCAGGTCGTAGCTCGTTCATCCCAGGCGGCAAAAAATAACACGACGGCCCAGCGCGAATAGTCCGAGGTAAAGGTGTCTTGGTCTTTTTGGATGACGTCGTGCCAGCTGGGAGCAAAATGGGGGTTTGTAAGTGGTTCAAGTTGAATCGCGGGGAAAAAGAGGCCGTAGCCTTCTTCATGGATAACGTCTTGGACCGTGTCCGGTGTTTTTCCAATGCGGAGTCCGGGCGCGCTCTCTGCGATGGCAAGGGTTACGATGCCTTTGTCATAGTGTCCAGAGGCAAGGAAGTCGCCTGGATCGGTATTGGGATATCCTAAAAAGCGAATAGGGGCTTGCAAGAATCTACCGGGACCTGGTTCAAAAATCTTCTTTTCAATTCCGGGATACACTTCATCAATAATTTGCACGGCTTCGCGTAACGTAGGGAGGGTAGCCTCGTAGACGATCTTGGCGGCATCTAGAAATGTCATGAGTTCAGGGCAATCCGTTCCCGTTTTACGAAAGGCTTCATCCGCTGCGGCATCATAATGAAAATACTCTCGATTATCTGCCTTGCCCTCGGCTCGTGACCGGGTCCAATAGCCCATTTCCATTTGACCCTGGTAGTCCTCAAGTTTGAAGGCGAATCGTCTCTTGGTTGCTTCGGGCAATTCCATGAACGTAAAGAACGCTTTTACGGCCGTTTCGATATCTGCTCGTGAGCAGCGAAGGGGCATTTTATGGAACGATTGGGTGTCCAAATCGTTTACCAGGCTTTCGTAGCGAGAGGGCATAGGTGATGACAAAACTAACATAAAAGCTGTCGTGTGACGACTATAAGTTCTGATTTAGCAATCTCTTAGCAAGGAAGTTGTCTTTCATCCCCCTGGATGGTGTAATTCCCCTTACTAGCCTGGTAATGCCATATGTCATCCCCGTCCCAGAATCTCACAACTAACTATGAACGCCTGACGAAACTCACGGCCGAACTTGCAGTTGAATGCGCACGTGAAAAAGACGCTGGCGGTCTCACGGGGGTTGGCACTCGGCGTAAAGATCTTGAAGTTGCCAGAGAAGCGCTTTTAGCAGAGGTCGCTGTTTTCGTTGTTCCTCATGCCGTGAATCCCTATCACGAAGCCTTGCTTGAGGCTGGTCTCGAGAGCGCCAAGACCAATGAACGGCAAGAAACGAGACTCGACCTCCGGAAGGAAATTGCACGACAGGTGTCTCTCTACAGGGGGGCGAAGAATGAAGAAGGGCACGCTTTCCTTGAGGAATGGGTCAAGAATATCGTAGAGAACGAAGACTTAATTTACGCCGAGGTCGCCAAAGATCATGCGAAGATTGTAGAACGGATCAAGGAGGGGATGATTCCGGTTGTTATGCCTGGAAGAAGTGTCCAAGAAAGTACCTGGGAAGCTGCGCTTGCCTACCTTAAGCCCATCTGGGTGAAAGATGGGGCTAAAGAACCTTTGGATGGGAAGAACCATCTTTTCTATGGCGGCTATGTAAACGGTGTCACCGATAAGATGACTAAAGAAGGATTCTTCAAACATATTCCTGAACGAGCGTACCTTGTTTGGGTAAAGCCAACGCAAGGACCGGATTCTGAGACTATGAGTAAGGCATTTGTTGACCAACAAATCTTTTACGCAGCTCTCGTAACAAAGCACCCTGACCTTTACGACGCAACCGATCTCATTCCAACGGAGTATATTGCTCTTCAAGCGACGGCTACCGCACAGATCCAAAACCTGTTCAAAGAGTTTCTGGGAGAGGCCAAGGAACCCACGAATATCAGACCATTTGACACTGATACTTACACTCGCTTTCTCTCGTCGGGGCTCTTCTCTGATGGGGATGCGCCAACCGTGTACTTTGATCCAATTGGTCGGCAAGCATGCTTCGTTTGCGCCTATTCGAAAGCGCTTGGCGAAGGCGGCTTCCGTCCTGTGGCGAGGTCCTGAGTTGCACGATACTAAAAACTCTTATATCTAAGGGCTTTTCTGACATGAGACCAGCGGTTATCGCAGCCTGTCTTGACGTGTTTATTCTAATCTAATATAATCTCTTATATACTATATATGAGATTAAACAGCCCTCACCACGGTCGAAGGATAAAAAATATTCCCCAAAATATTTGGTTTCTTCTCAACCAAATAGATGAGCTGAAAGGTCGTTGGGTTGGAGGGGCGTCACTCAATCCTCAGGCGTTGGGACGTTTGAAGCGCTCTGTCTTAATCACTTCGGCAGGAGCTTCTACGCGTATTGAAGGCTCAAAGCTTTCTGATGAGGACGTTGAGAAACTTATGCGCGGTCTTGCAGTCAAAAAGTTTGCTGATCGTGATAAGCAGGAAGTTCAGGGGTATTACGAGCTGCTGGACAATGTTTTCTACGGTTGGAAGCACATTCCTTTTAGCGAAAACTCAATCAAGCATCTCCACAAGGAATTACTCAAACATGTCTCAAAGGATGAGCGACATCGAGGTGAATACAAGAAGACGGAGAACTTAGTCGAAATGTATGACGAATCGGGGAAAGCGATTGGCGTCATATTTGAGACGGCTCCCGCTTACCTCACGCCTAAGTACATGCAGGAGCTTGTGGTCTGGACAGCAGAAGCGTTGGTTCAAAAAGAATTCCATCCGCTGTTGGTTATTGGGAGCTTTCTCGTCGAGTTTCTCGCTATCCATCCATTTCAAGATGGGAATGGACGTCTGTCTCGTATTCTTGCAAACCTCCTTTTGTTGAAGGCTGGGTACGAATATGTGCCATACGTTTCACATGAGAAGCTGATTGAAGACAAAAAAGCCGACTACTATCTTGCTCTTAGAAAGAGTCAAAAAACGCTTGGCACGAAGAGCGAAGACGTAACATCTTGGTTGGAGTTCTTTCTGACCATCTTGCTTGAGCAGTCGAGAGCCGCCATTGAGCTTCTGTCTCACGAAAATATCGAGCGTCTGCTATCTCCAAAACAGCTTCTCGTTTGGAAATATATTGAAACGGTCACGGAGGCGACACCTGGTAATATTGCAAAAGCAACTGGAGTAGCTCGACCGACGGTTTCACAAGCCTTGGAGGTTTTGTTGCGTCTGAAAAGAGTTGAGCGTTTGGGCCAGGGACGTACGACGAGATACAGAAAAGTTTAGCCGGTATGAGCCACAACGCAAAAACCACCCGATAAAGGAGTGGCTTTTACGTGGCGGATGCGAAGGGATTCGAACCCTCGATCTTCTCCGTGACAGGGAGACGTGTTAACCGGGCTACACCACGCATCCGGGCGTGATTGCTATGCTTTTTTGTGAAGCGACGCTATCCTATCAGAGGTTTACTCTCCTGACAAGCCCTCTTATGGCCTATGTTTGCCCTTATTCGTCATGGTGCCTATTCTATCTATCCTGATCACCTGACGCCCGAAGGGGAGGGGATGGTCTTGGCGTTGGCGGAGCGGCTCGCTGCTTTGCAGGCTTGGACGCGTATTTGTGCTTCGCCTCGTATTCGGACGCAGGAGACGGCTGCGATCATTGGTCGTGTCTTGAGCCTCCCTGTGGAGCTCGACGAATCCTTGCTTGAAACGGCTAGCCATGATGCTTGGATGCCGCCGCATGATCTCTCGGAAGGAACGATCCTCGTGACCCATGTTCCTGTGATCCGCGAGATTGGAAATGCCTGGGCGAAGCATTTTCAAGTATCCGCGCCCCCTACCGTCGGAGTATCTGAGGGATTGCTGATTGACCCCCGAGCGTCTACGATCAAGAAAATTTCTTAGATAGAGAAAAGGAGGCTGTTTGTCAATGAGTTTTATCATCCTAATGTATGTCTGAGCAACCTGAGCGAGTAGAGTCTTTATCCGAAGTTGAACGCACGGATCGTTTTATTAAGCGTCATGAGATAGCGTTTCGATCATTAGTGAGAATTGCTTATCAAGAAGCTAGTCGTGAAAGAGGCGACGATGTATCTACGGAGTCTACCGTATCTCTCCATGAAGACCTTCGTTATCGTATTAAACCAACCTTTCGTACCGGGAAGCAACAAACGGTCTGTATCTTAGAGGTAAAGGATGAAACGGGTGAAAAGATTGAAGTGGTGTGTAAGAATGATGGTCGGCATATGTTGGAGCAGCAACTTGCTCACCCAATTTTGCAAAAGCTCTTGCCGAAGATTTTTCTTGAAGAGGAGGAAATTGTTGTGATAGAAAGACTTAATGGGTTAGAGCTTAAGCCGTACCAGGCTTTTTTACGTGAAGATCCTAAGCACTTGGACCAATTGGTCGATGATGCGATGGAGATCTTGGAAGAATTGGCTACATCACCGTTTAAGCTTCATGATGCAGATTTTATGGGTGGGCAAAATGTCATGTATGATGTAGCGCAAAAAAAGTTTCGTCTTTTTGATATCCACTCATTAAGCGACAGTGATCCGAAGATGTCTGGGAATGAGAGGATTATTAGATTTTTGAATGATCAATTTCAATCCGCAGAGGAGACTTCAGAAGAGACGGCTTATTTTACAGGACTTTTTCTTGAGAAATACCTCGCTCAGCATCCTGAGTCTTCTTGTGAATTTAAGGGCTGGGTTGCGAGAGAGCTTGAGGATGGAACTCCAGAATACGAGCAGAGACTTTCAGAGATTTATGCAGAGTCGCCACGAAATCGTTCAACTGCTTGGAGAGGCGCTATAAGTATTTCCGAGAAAGGTATCATTGGACTGCGAAAAGATATCCGAGATGCATGTATACAAGGTCATCCAGAAATGGTGTCTCATCTCCTTACTGATCCCAGATATAGAAAAACGCAAAATCAGCTTTTAGAATTTAAGCGACCTGATTAACTTTTGCATTTTTACCAATACCCACCTCATAATAAACTATTATCCATGCGCGAACATGCTGATGAAGGCCACGAGCGCGATTCCAATGAGCGTCAACGCTACGCCTGAGGTTTTTGACATGCGGCCGCTGTGGGCTTGGGGGAGGAGTTCGGAGAGGGAGAGGAAGATGAAGAAGCCGGCGAAGGCGGCTAACAGAAGAACGATCGCGTGCGTATCTAAGCCGAGGCGGAATCCGACAAACGAGCCGATAAAGGGAGCGAGAGCGCCTAATCCCAAGATGGGGAGGGTGCTTTTGTGTTTGTGGCCAAGGCCGAGTTTTAAAAATGTCACCGTACTCATGCCATCGGCAAATGAATGCAATACGACTGCGAGGAGCACGAGCATTCCGAGCCGTTCATCCGCCGCGAAACTTGCCCCGATGGCGATCCCGTCGAGGAAGCTGTGCAGGATGATGCTCCCCGCACGGATGTAGGTGCGTGTATGGGTGTGTGTATCGTTATGGCAGTGTTCTTCGGGATGGGCATGAGCTTCCTCATCCGCATGCTGATGGTGGGCGTGGAATGAGAAGGCTTTGTCTAAAATGTGGAAGAGGATAATGGCACCCAAGGTGACCGCAAATGGGGTGGTAAGTGAGCCGCCTTCTTCGAGGCTGTGTTCGATCGCTTCTGGTAGAAGATCAAGGAAGGCGACGCCAAGCAGGATGCCTCCGGAGAGGGAAAGAAGGGGGTGGAGGTCTTTTTTCCATTTATACACCACCATGCCTCCGGCCAGGACCGAGAGCATGGGGAGGGCAGAGAGGAGGATGGGGGTCAGGGAGATATCCATATATAAATGCATTGCAACTGCATTTACTTTAGAATAGGTTGTGAGAATCGTCAATCGGATCCTCGGGGCTGGGTTCCCGCCTTCGCGGGAATGACAGGAGGGCTGCAGTGCTTTATCTTAAGGATGACGAGCCAAAAATATGTCCTCTCTTCTACCCGCTCAAATCGCCTTACGAACCCTTGCGAGTCCTATTAGGGCGGAAATCTCGCAGCGGTTTTTTAAGACTGGCGTGGGGGAATATGGGGATGGGGATCAGTTTTTAGGTGTAACGGTGCCTCAGACGCGGAAGGTGGCGCGAGCGTATCGAGACATGTCCTTGAAAGAGATTCAGGTCTTGGTGGAGAGCGCCTTGCATGAAGATCGGTTATTAGGGCTTTTGATTTTGGTGGGACAGTTTCAACGCGCGAAGATCATGGAGGAGAGGAAGAAGATTTTGCATGTGTATCTGTCGCTTGCGCATCAAGGGTGTGTGAATAATTGGGATCTTGTAGATACGAGCGCGTACCACATCGTTGGCGCGTATGTGTACGAAGAACCCAGTAATTTGTTAGAAAAACTCGCTGGTTCAAAGAATCTTTGGGAACGACGGATCGCGATCGTGGCGACGTTTTATTTTATTTGCCACGGGCAACCTGAGATAACATTTCGCATCGCGAAATTACTCTTAGCTGATTCGCATGACTTGATTCATAAAGCTGTCGGATGGATGTTGCGGGAAGCGGGGAAGCGCTGTTCTGAGAAGGAACTGGAGGTGTTTTTGAAGATGCATTATCAACGTATGCCGCGAACGATGTTGCGCTATGCGATTGAACGGTTGCCGGAAGTGAAACGGAGGGCTTATCTGAAAGGAGGGATTTGAAGGAGGGAGAGTTGTTTTTTATGGAGAGGCTTGTTACCGTCCTAGGGCCTCCTGCGCGATAGGGCGTTATGAGGAGGTGAGGAGTTTCTCTGATGTACCGAGTTGATCCCAATGGCGTCGTTCCTGTCATGGCTCAGGTCGATAGTGCCCTGCGGAGCCAGGATCGTGACGAGGGTCTTAAGAGGATCCCCTGCGCTGGCGGTCCTCCGATTCGCCGCCCCCCTCGTGACAAGTCTACCCCCCGTCGCACGCGTTAGTCCGTATTTTCGCTTTTCCCCCTTCTGCTGATTCTCAGGATTTCCTGTGTGTCAGCTCCTTTTGTTTTTAGGGGGACTTCCCTCGAATCCATCTCTCAGGTACTCTAGTTTTCTATATTCTATGCGTATTTCTCGTTTGTTTACCAAGACGTCTAAGGCGGTGCCTCATGATGCGGATTCCGTGAATGCTAAATACCTTGTTCAGGGTGGGTTTGTGCATCAAGAAATGGCGGGTGTGTATTCTTGGCTGCCGTTAGGGTTGCGGGTGTTGCGTAAGGTTGAGGCGATTATTCGCGAGGAAATGGATGCTTTAGGCGCGCAGGAGATCCTTATGGCTGGCTTACAGCCAAAAGAAAACTGGTTACAGACCGAGCGTTGGGACGCGGTTGATGTGTTGTTTAAGATTCCGAGCCAGACCAAGAAGGAGTACGCTCTCGGGCCTACGCATGAGGAGATTGTGACGCCGCTTGTTAAGGCATTTGTGTCTTCGTATAAGGACTTGCCCTTGGCGGTCTATCAGTTACAAACAAAGTTTCGTGATGAATTGCGTGCCAAGTCCGGCGTCTTACGTGGACGTGAATTTGGGATGAAGGATTTGTATTCCTTTCATACCTCACAAGCCGATTTGGAAGTGTTTTATAAGCAGGCGTTAGAAGCATATCTGCGCGTGTTTTTACGTTGTGGGTTGAACGTGAAGGTTGTGGAGGCATCCGGCGGATCATTTACCAAGAAATTCTCACATGAGTTTCAAGTTCTGACAGAGGCAGGAGAAGATACGATTTTAACCTCGCCTTCTTGGATGTATGGACAGAATAGTGAAGTTGCGACGTTGAAAGAAGGGGATGCATGTCCAGAATTTCCAAATGAGCAATTGACGTGGCAAAAAGGAGTTGAGGTGGGGAATATTTTTGACTTAGGGAGTAAATTTGCAGAGGCTTTTGATTTAGCGGTTACGGATGACAAAGGCGTGCGTCAGCAGGTGGTGATGGGGTGTTATGGGATTGGCGTCACGCGTCTGGTCGGAACGATTGTAGAAGCCTGTCACGATGAACGCGGGATTATTTGGCCGAAGAGTGTTGCTCCGTATCATATTCAGCTGGTCTCGTTACGTTCCAAGGATGAAGCGATGCAAGCACGGATTCAGGAAACGGCCTTGAGTTTATATGAAGAGTTGCGGGCGCAAGGAGCAGAGGTGCTTTGGGATGACCGTGCGGATGCCTCACCAGGGGAGAAGTTTGCCGATGCGGATTTGCTTGGATTGCCTCTGCGTTTAGTCGTGTCTGAGAAGACGTTGAAGGAGGAATCTGTTGAATGGAAGGAGAGAAAGGGGCAAGAAATGAAGTTGATAAAATTAGAAGATGTGAAGGAGGGTGTCGCGGGTTGGCTCTAAGTTCTCGCTCTGCAAATATAAAAGAACGGACAGTAACGTCCGTTCTTTTATGTCTTTGGGTTTTGGTTAAACGGCGGCTGGAGCTGCGGCTGGAGGTAAGCCCGTGTGTTTGAGGGCGTCCTTGAGGCCTTTGCCGGCTTTGAATTTTGGAACCGTGACGGCTGGGATTTGAATCTTTTGGTCAGGGGATTGGGGGTTGACTCCCATACGAGGGGCGCGAGTTTTGGCCATGAAGGCGCCGAAGCCTGCAATAGTGACCTCGTTTCCGTTTTTTAAGGTGTTGGTCACGATGCTGACAAAGGCCTCGATCATGTCTTCGGCCTGTTTCTTGCTTACCCCTACTTTTTCGGAGATTTGGTTAATGAGCTCGGCTTTGTTGACAGTGTTCATACAAAGAGAAAATAACAAAAATAATTTCGTGCCCGTATCATAGCTTTTTCTCAAGATTGAGGCAAATCTTGGTCTGTTTTGGTATCTTCGCGGCAGTTCATTTATTAAAGGGGTGGAGTTGCACTTTATACGTTTTTTTGGTAGATACCGTTCCAGGAAGGAGGCGGAGATGCGTCTTTGGAAAAATCCAAGCCTTACGGTTCCTCAGGGCAAGGACGTTCCGACGTTCTTGATGGATGGCGATGTCATGATGGTCGGTGTTGTGGGAGCTGATCCTTGTGCGAGGGCTTTTTTCTCCATCTTGTTGGAAGCGGTGCGTGAACAGGGCTATGTTCTTACCCTTGTTGTTCGCGAGGGAGGCGTTGATCCGTTCTGGTATACCTTGGCATGTGTATGGCGGATTCATTTCGTGATCACCATCTCCCCGGGAGATGACCTTTCCGAAAAAGGATTCGATATCGGGATCGTGAAGAATCGGTCTCATATGCCTCTTTTGGAGAGGTGTGTGCATCCGTTGGTCCTGAATCCGGATGGGGACGCGTGTGCGTACCTGGAGATGGATCGCTATCATTCTTCGTTGGTTGCATGCCTGCTTGTGCGTGATAGGGTACTGTCTGTTACGAAGTACTTTTCCGCTCCTACGCAGCCGTTCATGACGTATGAAGCATTGCTTGAGCATGCGTTCCCGGTTTGCCTCGCCAAGACGATGAGGATGCGACTTAAGTCGGCTGGAATCTACCTACTCTAAGCGTGTTCGTCCTTTTTTCTTATCAAAAACCCCGCCTTTGCATATGCATTAGCGGGGCATCTGTTTTTTTATCGAGCGTATTCGATGACGCGTGTTTCGCGGATGAGCGTCACGCGGACTTCGCCGGGATATTTGAGTTCTGATTCGATCTTGTTGGCGATGTCGCGGGCGAGTTTTGTCGCTCCAAAGTCATCCATGGCTTTGGGGTTGACGAAGACGCGGATTTCGCGCCCAGCTTGGATGGCGTAGACTTTTTCGACGCCCGTGAAGGATGAAGCGGCGGCTTCGAGCTCTTGTAATCGTTTTACGTAGAATTCGAGCGAGTCTTTACGGGCTCCAGGGCGTGCGCCTGAGATCGCGTCGGCCGCTTTCACGATGATCGCCTCCAGGGTCTTAGGCTTATCTTCATGGTGACCGATGGATTGATAGCAAAGTTCTTCCGGGAAGCCAAACTTTTTCATGATTTGGTAACCGAGTTCTGGATGTGAGCCTTGCATGTCGTGGTCAACGGCTTTGCCAATGTCGTGGAAGAGCCCGCCTTTTTTACAGACCATCACATCTGCCCCAAGTTCTTCTCCGATCAGTGTCGCAAGGTTGGAAACCTCCATGGAGTGCAGTAGGGCGTTTTGTCCGTAACTTGTGCGATATTTGAGGCGTCCCAAGATTTGGATGAGTTTTGGATCAATGCCAGCCATGGAGATGCCAAGTTGGTAGAGGGCGTCTTCTCCAGCCTTTTTAATATCGAGGGAGAGTTCGCGCTTGGCTTCGTCGATGGTTTCTTCGATGCGGCCTGGGTGGATGCGGCCGTCGGCGATGAGTTTTTCTAAGGCGCGCTTCGTGACTTGGCGACGGATCGGGGAGAAGCCAGAAATGGTGACCATCCCAGGCGTGTCGTCGATAATAAGTTCGCAACCGGTCAATAATTCAATGGCCTTAATGTTGCGCCCTTCGCGACCGATGATGCGGCCTTTCATTTCCTCGGTTGGAATTTCTACGTAGGTCGTCGTCGTTTCTGTGACGTGCGAAGAGGCTTGGCGTTGGATCGCAATGGCAATGATGTTTTTGGCTTTGCGGTCAATCTCATCAGCGGCCATCTTATCGAGCTTTTGCATGCGGCTCATGAGTGACTCTTGGTTTTGTTCTTCGACAAGATTCATCAAGCGTTCCAAGGCTTGATCTTTACTTAAGGTGGCGATTTCTTGGAGCTTAGCCATTTCTTGTTGCATCAGCATCTCTACCGCTTCTTTGGTTGCAGCGGCTTCTGCTTTGGTTTGTTCGGCAGCGGCTTTAGTGGCGTCGATTTCTAACAATTTCTTGCTAAATTCACCTTCGCGTTCAACGAGACTCAGCTGTTGTTGTTTAACATCTTCAAGCGCACGCTTCTCTTCGAGGCGTGCTTCTTCTAGGATCTTGATGGCTTTTTCTTTGGCTTTCTGCAAAACCTCCTCATGCTTACGGTCGGCTTCGCGCATCTTTTCATCAGCGAGGCGGGTACGTTCTTCGGCGTTTTTTACGACGGCGTCGCTGTGTTTAGTGACTTCGGCGAGGCGTTTTTCGTCCTCGACTTGGCGTGACTTATTGCCAAAATAATAGCCCGCGATTGTCCCTGCCAAGAGGGCAATAACGGCCAACAAATAATACATAATACAAAGGCGTCCGGCTGCGGATGTCTACGTCAGATTGCACGCTTCGATTGGAATTCGTGACAGGTCGAACTATTCTTTTTGGCCTAACTATCAACGAGAAATCAAGGGAGAGGGGTGGAACGGGCGTGACAGGCGGTTCAGACCGGAGCGGATAAATGAGAATTGACGTAGGCAGCTTAGCAGCTTGTATGGCCGTTGTCTAGCGATTTTTAGCTCTTGAGTGTCTGTTTCAAGGCTAAAATGAGCGGAGTATCGCCTGTAGCCACGATCTGATCCGCTTGATCGAGAAGTGCTTGAGGAGCGTGTTCGCGGGCAAGCTTGGTGCCGGCGATCTCAAACAGAGAGAGATCATTCAATTCATCGCCTACGACGATAATGTCTTCACGAGGAATCCCGAAGAGTTTGGCTAACGACAGGGCGGCGGTGCCTTTATCCACGTTTTTTGAGGTGATGTCGATAATGTCTGGTTTTGGATGAAAGATGTGTACCTGGTCTCCAAACTTGTTTTGGATGAGGGCTTCGATGGTGTCTCGATCGCTCGGGGAGGTGCTGACGGCAATTTTGTGAGGCGAGCCTCCCATCTGTCCCATCATGTCTTTAGAGGGATCGTAAGGCGTGGGTTCGATCCAGCCGGGTCGACGATGACGCCAGGCGTCAAACGGAATGTGGGAATTTTGTACATAAAAAAGGGTGTCCTTTACTTCGGGGTAGAGTTGGCAACGTGGGTCGGCAGCGAGGAGTTCGATGATTCCTGTAGCGATAGATGTTTCGATGGGCTCGCAGGCAAGGACCTCCTTGGTGACGGGATCTTTAACGAGAGCCCCATTGGCACAGATGAGAGGGGTTGTGATGTTGAGGGCTTGAGCAAGTGGCAGGGCGCGGGAAAAGGGTTTACCGGTTGCGAAGGTAACGCGTACCTGTGATGGATCTAGACCGTGAAAAAACTCAATTAGAGCGGGGGAAATCTCGCTTTGTCCGAAGGGAAGGAGTGAGCCGTCGATGTCGGTGATGAGGAGTTTCATAAAGAAAGTATCGGGTATCGAGAATCGGGTATCGAGTATACTAAAGCTAGAGTTTGATTTCTTCGATTTGTTTGGCGTCTTTGATGTCGAAGTCTCCGATGGTTGTGCGACGTAGCTGGGTGAGGTAGGCGCCGACGTTGAGGGCGCGGCCGATATCATCCCCCAGGGAGCGGATGTAGGTTCCGGAGCCGCAACGGATGCGTAAACGGAGCTCGGGCCAGGTGTATTCGAGGATCGTGATTTCGGAGATGTGTACATCTTTTATGGGTCGCATGTCCTCCGTCGCTTCTCCAGCACGGGCGAGTTCGTAGAGTTTTTTGCCGGCACGCTTTTTGGCGGAATGAAGTGGGGCTTTTTGGGCGTATCCTCCTCGGAATTGGTTGAGCGTCTGTTCAATTTCTTCTCGATTCACGATTCTCACTTCCCGATTCTCGCGTATCTCTCCCTCTGGATCAAAGGTGGTGCTGGTCGCGCCCAATCTAAGGATCGTTTCGTAGGTTTTGTCGAGGCCGAGGAGTTGGGTGAGCTGTTTGGTGCCTGGGCCAATGCCAAGGATGAGCAGCCCTGTGGCGAAGGGGTCGAGGGTGCCCGCATGGCCGATGGCACGGGTTTTTAAGACGCCCCGGAGTTTGGCGACCACGTCGTGGGAGGTCCAGCCGGGGGGTTTGTCGATGAGAAGAAGTGGGGGAAGCATGGGAATGTTTTGCGACGCACGATGAATCTATTTGTAGGATAGCGCATTTTTTGGCTTTTTCAAAGCCTTTTTTTGCTCTTCTTGCCTTGACGTTCCCTCTAAATACCCCTAGACTAGCCAGCATGAATGTTACCGAACTTGCCCGTCGTTTACGCGTTCCACCCAATGAACTCTTGGCGAAGCTACCGGAGCTTGGCTTTGACATTGGGGCGCGTGCTATCAAAGTCGACGACCGTGTTGCTGATCAAATCTATAAAAAATGGTTAGAAAATTCCCGACGTGAGCGTTTACGCGATCAATTGGTGCGTCACGCGAACCAGTCTCAGGCGGCGGGGGTTGTGGCTCCAAAAAAAGATATTACGATTCCGGCGGTCTTGTCTGTGCGTGATTTTGCGGGTCGCTTGAATCTGCCTGTGACGCGTGTGATCCAGCAGCTCATGAAAGCGGGTATTTTGGCTTCCCAGAATGAACGGATTGATTTTACGACGGCCACGATTATTGCCGAGGAGTTAGGTTTTACCGCGCATGAAGAGGCTAAGAGCACGCATCAAGAGATGGCTTCTATTCAAGCGGAAGGTCGGATGCGCGAGATCTTAGAGACGGAGGATCAAGCAACGTTGACCCCACGCGCTCCGGTTGTGGTTGTGATGGGTCACGTTGACCATGGAAAGACTAAGACCTTGGATGCGATTCGTGCTACGCATGTGATGGAAGGTGAATCGGGTGGAATCACGCAGCACATTGGTGCTTACCAAGTAGAAAAGAAAGGCTCGAAAATCACCTTTATCGATACGCCGGGTCACGAAGCGTTTACCGTCATGCGTTCGCGTGGTGCCAAGGTGGCAGATATCGCGGTCTTGGTTGTGGCGGCGGACGATGGCGTTCAACCTCAAACAAAAGAAGTCATTGATATCATCAAGGCGGCTAAGCTTCCGTTTGTCGTGGCGCTTAACAAGATTGATAAGGAGGACGCGGATCCAAACCGTGTCATGGGGCAATTGGCGGAACTTGGCGTAACGGTTGAACCGTGGGGTGGCAATGTGCCCATGGCCAAAATTTCTGCGAAGACGGGCGTCGGTATTGATGAGCTCTTAGAAGTGATCCTCCTCATGGCAGAAATGGAGAAAGGGAAGATTTCTGCAAATCCAGAGAGTTTAGCATCTGGAACAATCATTGAAGCGCGCGTTGACAAGGGCGAAGGTCCTGTCGCAACCGCGATTATCCAAAACGGGACGCTTAAACGAAATGATTGGCTTTCGATCGCAGGCGCTGGCTATGGACGTGTGCGTGCCTTGCGAGATTGGACCGGAAAAATGGTGAATGAAGCTCCCCCGGGAATGCCCGTTAAGATTCTCGGACTTAAAGTTGCCCCTGCTGTTGGAGATGTATTGGAAGTGCCAAAAGATCATAAAGCGTTAGCTGCCGTCAAACCAAAAATTTCTCGTGATGCGACGGAAACTTTTACGGCCGTGCGGGCGACACCGATGCAAGGCGAGGAAGTGGCCAAGAAGACCATGCTCAATATCGTGGTTAAGACGGATGTGCTTGGGTCTTTGGAAGCGATTTTGGGCATGCTGGAAAAACTTAAGCACGACCAAGTGGGCGTAGAAGTGGTGCAAAAAGGTCTCGGAAATGTGAGCGAGGCCGATATTGAACGCGCGGCTACCACGCAACCTTCGGCGGTCTATGGTTTTAATGTGATGTTGCCAACGCCCGTAGAAATTTCGGCACGTGATAAGAATGTGACGGTTAAGATGTGTAAGGTGATTTACGATTTGTTTGATGATGTGGTTGCGCGTTTGAATGCGCTTCTGCCACAAGAAGTGACGGTCACCAATGTTGGTCGATCTGAAGTCGCGGCGATTTTCCGTACGGAGCCGGGCAAGATGATTGTCGGAGCTCGCATTAAAGAAGGAAAGGCGCTTACGAGTTGTAAGGTGCGCGTATGGCGTGGAGAGGATCCTATTAGTGAAGGGATGGTGGAATCGCTGCAAACAGGCAAATCGCCTGTGAAGGAAGCGTCCGCTGGCCAAGAATGTGGGATCACCTTTAAAGGCAAGCTCAAATTGGAAGTCGGAGATATCCTTGAGTTCTACACCGAGGAATCGAAGGTTCAGAAACTTGAAATCATTCGTTAATAATATACCCATATAGACCAGATGTTTCGGCCTCTGGTCTTGTCTTTTCTCTCTTTTTCTATGTCGTGGTCTGATGTGAAGGGTCGTATTGCGGCTAATTGGCAATCGGGGGTGACAGTGAGTTTGGTGTCGATTCCTTTGTCTGTTTCGTTGGCGGTTGCTTCGCAAGCGACGCCCGTCATGGGGATTATTACGGCGATTTGGGCAGGGCTCATGGCCGCGATTTTTGGAGGGAGTCATTATAATATTGTTGGGCCTACGGGAGCGTTGTCAGGACTCTTGGCCGCCTACGCGCTCACGCATGGGATGCAGATGCTGCCCATGCTCGCGATCGTGACGGGTGTGTTTGTCTTGATTGCGTATGTGGCTCGTTTAGAACGGTTTTTGGTGTTTGTGCCAGCGAGCGCGATCCAAGGGTTTACCCTGGGGGTCGCGTTTATTATTGGTCTTAACCAATTAAATTTTGCCTTGGGGTTGAGCGGACTCCCGTCGCATGAAACGTTTATCCAAAACGTGCTCGAATCGTTGCGGCATATTGGCTCAGCTTCATCGGTTACTGTCCTGGTGTTTTTAGGATTTTTGGCCGCCTTGTTTGCCTTTGTAAAATGGTTACCGAAGGTGCCTGGGGCGATTGTGCTCGCGCCTATTGGTATTTTGTTGGGATACGCCTCCCAAACGGGGATGTTACCCCTTGGCTTGCAAACATTGGGAGCGCGCTATCCTGACATGAGTGCCAAAATTTTTGCTCTGCCAACTTTTTCCTTTGATACGAGTTTGATTCCGGCGGCGCTTGGGGTTGCCCTCATTGCGATTTTGGAGACGATGATCTCTGCCAAGATTGCGGATGGGATGACAAAGACAAAATACAATAAGCGGAAGGAAATGTTGGGATTAGGAATTGCGAATGTTGCCTCAGGTTTGGCGGGAGGTATTCCGGCGACAGCGGCCTTAGCTCGGACATCGCTGAATGTTAAAACCAAGGCGACCCATTCTACTTCGGCGGCGATCAGTAGTGTGTCGATTGCGCTTATTTCATTGATTCTGCTTACCTATTTTGTCTATATTCCTTTGGCGGTGATTGCGGCGATCTTGGTGTTTGTGGCGGCGCGCATGGTGGAAGGGGATGTATTTAAGCGTTTTTATCGGTATGACCGAAAAAGTTTTATTATTGCTCTTCTGGTCGCCAGTATCACGGTGTACGAAGATCCGATCGTAGGGTTATTGCTCGGAACGGTTGTGTCACTTCTGTTGTTTATGGAGCGATTATCACGTGGCCAGTTTGATTTAGTGGTAAATGATAAAGATCGAGGGATGGTCAAGAAAATTGTGTCGGAGGAAGTCGTGCCCATTCTGGCTGGATCTTCTGACACATTGGTCTATTCGATGAAGGGGCAATTGGCCTATATCAATGCAGAATCGCATATCACGCGTTTTCAGCAGGGATTAGGTGGGTATGAGCGCGTGTTGTTGCGTTTGCGTGAATTGTCATTTATCGATTTAGACGGGGTAGATGCGTTTAATGAGATCGTTGAGCATATTCATGGGCAAGGAAAAGTAGTCATGGTTTCTGGCGCGAATCCGATAGTTCACGCGCTTTTGGAAGGCTCAACCTTATTCCGAGCGCTGGAAGATAACGGGTTGGTGTTTGAACGGACCACGGATGCGTTGCGGGCGGTGGGATATGAGATTAAATAAGGCTTTGAACTTACTGATTTGCTTGACAAAAGGCGTTAGGTTAAATAAATTGACTAATAGTCAATTTATTTTGTCTTATAAACAATATGCGGAAACTCTTTCGTTCTCAAACAAGTTTTGAACTATTGCGTACAATGTCTCTTTCATCGGCGCAATCCTGGACATTAACGGAGTTGGCACGATTATTAGATAAAGATCCCGCAAATGTGTTGCGTGAACTCGCTATCTTGCAAGAGGAGGGGTATGTATCTGTAGGGGATGAAGATAAAAAGACCTACTGTTTTAACCAACAATCTTTTATAAAGCAGGAATTGCATGCATTGTTTTTGCGTTTAGAGGAGGGTGATTTTTCTCAACGCTTTAAGCGCACATGGCTGCTGGCCGAAGACATCCCGAACATGTGTCCTTTTTTTAGTAAAATTTGGTTAGAGTGTTTTGTAGAGCAATTTGCAGAGCCGGGAGGCAGGGCGTATGAGCGCGTGGTCGCTATTTATCGTGATTATCATATTTGGTTTTACTATGATGAGCAAGACGCGCATACTGTAGCGGAACATTTAGTAAAGAAGATGGCGGAAGATCCCGGGTTTATGGAGGAGGTTAATCGCCAAATTATCGCTACCTCAGACGCCCTGAAGATGTTTTCAGAGCATCTCCCCGATGCTCGACTTGAATCTTTATCAGATGAGCAGGTGTGGAGTTTTTATGCGAAGCATGAAGAGCTGCATACGCAGTATTACCAGTGGGGCTGGATCCCTCCGGCGGCTGATATGTTTGGGGGACAGCTTACTGAGTATGGAAAGCGGCTCTTACACCAGGGGGGCGTTGCTGAGGAGCGGTTAAATGAAGTCCTTTCGTTGCTGACGCAGCCTACGCGGCCTTCTTTATTGAAAGAGGAACAAGATGCTCTTGCTCGTATTGGATGTCTTGTACAGGCGGATCCTAACCAGTTAGGGATATTTAAGGATCTCTTTCGTAAGCTCAAGGAAGAGGATGTGAAATTGTTTGGCCTGTATGAACATACCCCTAAGTATGAAGAGCATTTTGAAGGTATGGTACGCGCTTTGGTTGACCGTGTCCGTCCGGATATTCTAAAGGCCGTGCGTGACCATTATGCGACGTATTTTTATACAAGATTCTTGTTTACTGAGGAGCAAGGTACGTATTCTTTTGAGCATTATCTTAAATCCCTTGTTCGTTTAGTAAATGCGGATCCGGATCTTGCGGCTACCTTACGGCGAGAAGCAGAGCAAATGGATACGGTGGTTATTGAACGTAAGCGCTGTCTAGAAAGCCTCTCTCTTTCAAAGGACCAGGTTTGTTTCTTTGATGCCTGGGGAGAGTTTATGGTGACGAAGATTTATCGACGATTTGCGCAGCTGTTCGCTTTGTATCGTATGGTTCCTGTTATTGAAGATATTGGCCGGCGTTTAGGCCTTACGATAAAAGAGGTGAAGTTTATGACGACTCAGGAAATTCATGCAGCTTTGTTTGACCGTCGTTTAGATGTAGAAGCGGTTCGAGCGCGTGTATCTTTATCTGCTTATTATGCGGATGCTACGGGAGGGGCATTTTATTCTGGTAAAATGGCAGAGCGCATTGCTAAAGAGATTGAATCTCCTGCTCAAGCCCTTACGCAGGAGATTCGTGGTCAGTGTGGGTGCCCGGGAGTTGTAAGTGGCATTGTTCGGATTGTGAATATTCCTGAAGACATGTCTAAGGTTTCTGTTGGCGATATTCTTGTGTCTATTTCTACCCAACCAGACCTTATTCCTGCTATGAAGAAAGCGGCTGGATTTGTCACGGATCAAGGCGGCGTAACGTCCCATGCCGCCATTGTCGCCCGTGAAATGAATAAGCCGTGTGTGATTGGGACGAAGCATGCAAGCAAGGTTCTAAAAGATGGAATGAAGGTTGAGGTAGATGCAAATAAAGGGGTGGTGCGGGTGCTTACGGAATAGCATCTTGCCACCTTTGGCCTGGGTCACTATGATGCAAACACCCTCTCTGGGTGTTTGTTGGTTCTGGTAAGTGACGCTTTACTCTTTCTATCCGTTTTTATCATATGGAACACGTATTTACGTCGGAAAACTTTGCGGGTGAGGTCTTGCAGTCTTCGGTGCCAGTGTTGGTTGATTTTTGGGCGGAGTGGTGTGGTCCTTGTCGTCAGATGAGCCCGATTGTGGAGGAACTCGGTCATGAATGGGACGCGAGCAAGATCAAAGTTGGCAAAATCAATGTAGATCAGGTTGGGGATATTGCCCAGCAGTATAACATCATGTCGATCCCAACGTTTTTGGTGTTTAAGAATGGACAAGTTGTTGAACAGCTTGTAGGGGGCATGTCGAAAGAGGAATTGAAGATGAAGGTTGAGAAACATATTTAATTCAGGTTCCCCGCCTCCGGTGAGGCGGGGTTAGGGGAGGAGTGCTAACCCAACGAAACGGGTATTTGAGGCTACAATTGATTCTTGGAACTCCTCCCCCTGCCCCTCCTCGCCAGAGGAGGGGAGTAAAACCACCTATGGAAAATATTATTATCATTGGATCCGGACCAGCGGGATGGACGGCGGCGATTTATGCGGCGCGTGCGAATTTGAAGCCGATTTTATTTGAAGGGCCAGAGCCGGGTGGACAGCTTATGACCACCACGGAAGTCGAGAATTTTCCGGGGTTTGTGAAAGGAATCCAGGGGCCAGAACTTATGCAGGTCATGCGTGACCAGGCGAAACGTTTTGAGACCACGATTATTTCTGAAACCGTTGATGGTTTGAAGAAGATCGACGGTGGATTTGAAGTGACGGCGAAAGGAAAAACCTATCAGACGAAGACAGTTATCTTGTCTACGGGGGCTACGGCTCGTCGGCTTGGACTCGAATCAGAAAAAACTTTGTACGGAAAGGGTGTGTCGGCGTGTGCGACGTGCGATGGGTTTTTCTTTAAAGGGAAGAAAGTGATGGTGGTTGGTGGAGGAGATAGTGCCATGGAAGAAGCGAATTTTCTCACGCGTTTTGCGGATGAAGTCACGATTGTGCATCGCCGTGAGAGTTTTCGTGCCTCGAAAATCATGCAGGATCGTACGCTCAATAATCCAAAGATCAAAGTGATTTGGAATGCGGGAATCATTGATATCCTTGGTGTTGATGTTGGTCATGTGACGGGTGTGCGTCTTAAAGATACGGTCACGGGAGAAGAGCGTGAGGCGCCTATTGATGGCGTGTTTGCCGCGATTGGTCATGAGCCGAACGTTGCTCTTGTTGATGGGTTGGTTGATTTGGATGAGAAGCGCTATGTAAAAACGATTCCAGGTTCCTCCAAGACAACTGTGCCTGGCTTATTTGCTTGTGGCGACGTACAGGATGCACGTTATCGCCAGGCGATTACTGCGGCAGGATCTGGATGTATGGCCGCTTTGGACGCGGAACATTATTTAGCGGATTTAGCAGAGTAATTTCTTTAATTTACTTCTTTGTCATCCTTGACGTAGCGAAGCGAAGATCGAGGATCCATCCCCCTCCGAATCGGATGGATCCTCGTGTCTCCGTCGGACTTCGCACAAGGATGACGGATAAAGATGTTTGATGGTATGTCTGTATTTGAAAATGCGATGCGGCAGTTGGAGGTGGCGGCTAAGGTTGCGAAGGTTGCGCCAGAAGTCATTGAGCGTTTGCGTCATCATGAACGTATTCTTGATGTGCATGTGCCGGTGAAGATGGATGATGGATCTACTAAGCTCTTCCATGGGTATCGTGTGCAATGGAATAGTGCGCGTGGGCCATATAAAGGAGGGATTCGCTATCACGAGCAGGTGGATATGGATGAGGTGAAAGCCCTCTCATTTTGGATGGCGATTAAGTGTGCTGTTGTTGGAATTCCTTATGGTGGTGGAAAAGGTGGAGTGGCGGTCAATCCAAAGTTGTTATCAAAAGATGAGCTTGAACGCTTAACGCGTGGCTTTACGCGCGCGATTGCGGATGGGATCGGACCAGATAAGGATATCCCTGCCCCAGACGTGAATACAACGCCAGCGATCATGGATATTTTGGCGGATGAATATGGCAAGATTGTGGGGACGTTCCAACCAGCGGTCGTGACGGGCAAGACGGTTGGTAAAGGGGGGTCTGAAGGACGCGGTACGGCCACGGCACAAGGCGGCTACTATGTCTTTGAAGCGTTTCGCGCCAAGGTCGGGATGGATCCTGAGTCGGCAACGATTGTTGTGCAGGGCTTTGGTAACGCAGGGCATGTGATCGCGCACCTGTTCCATCATCATGGCTATAAAGTGGTGGCGGTGTCTGATTCAAAAGGCGGAGTACATGATGAGAATGGGTTGGATATTCCTGCGCTCGTCTTACACAAAGAGAAGACGGGGAGTGTGGTCGGATTTCAGGGTTTGCCAACCTTGTCTCAGGTTGAAGTTTTGACCTTGCCTTGTGGCGTCTTAGTCCCTTCAGCGCTCGAGAACCAATTAACCGCTGAAGTTGCTCCTAAGGTGCGTGCGCAACTTATCCTTGAGCTTGCGAATGGACCGACGACACCGGAGGCGGATACCTATTTTGCTGAGCATGGGGTGGTGGTGATTCCGGATGTGCTCGCCAATGCTGGCGGAGTTACTGTTTCCTTCTTGGAATGGCAACAAAATAAGACCAATGAACATTGGACGGAAGGAGAGGTGTTTGACCGTATGAAGCCACTGATGATGGAAGCGTCAAAGGCGGTGATAGAAACGGCGGAGAAATATTCTATTACGCATCGGCAAGCAGCGTTTGTGCTAGCTATTGAGAGGATCGGGGAGGCGATGAAGAAATAGGGGTATAGGCGATGGGCTCTAACTGGTTGTTATTTTTTGTCCGACAGAACTCGCATTCCACCACGAGCTCTTTATGGTGGACCGAAGCCACCCCCCTGCAGCCGCAAATCGAGAGCAACGGGGGATGTCTCCTTGCTCAGACAGCTGTAGGCAGAAAATAATAACCTGCTAGAGCCCTAGATGGGGAGAGGAGGGAGGGAAAATAGATTTTGATTTGGATACAAAAACACCAGGGCTCAAGCAATCCGCACCCAAGAAATGTATCTAGAGGTGAAAACGAGTCGAAACCCGTTGTGCCCTATGGAGACATTCCATGCTTGTCGTGGATGCGGATTGCTAAAGGCCTGGTGAACTAACGGCGTACTCTAGCATTCCTTGGTGATTCTGTCAACCCTTGTAGTGTTCTTCTTATCTCCTGCGTTAGAAGGCGACAAAAAGAAAGCCGCAAGCGGTCTTAAAGGGCAATCTCTTTTATATCATGGGGAAGGAGGGGTGTCAAGGGACAAAGACTGTGCCTTTAAAGAAAACACCAGCCTGGTTGGCTGGTGTTTTCTCCTCTTTCATCCTGAAACAGAATGGCAAAGGGGGGTGGATGCGGGAGTGCATCCGAGAGGGGGGAAAGGGGCGGATGTGGGTGTGACTAGCCGGCCATGACGCGCTGCGACCAGTACTCGATCGCCTTGGCGAACTCCTCGGCGGTGTACTCGGCCTTGGTGCCGCCGGGCAGGCCCAGGAAGTTCCTCGCCATCGCCATCGGCGTGAGGGGCTCGCGCTCGGCGGTCGGGCGCGCGTTGATGGAGACCAGCTCCCACTCGTCCTCGGTCGTACGCTCGTCGGGCGTGAGGGCGGTGTGGTGGTAGAGCACCAGCTCGACCACCGCGGCGGGCAGCTTGTCGGCGCCGGTGGCCACGACCTGTACGAAGGGCTGCTCGCCCTCGCAGCGCGCCTCGAAGGTGGCGCGCAGGTTGGTGGTCGACGTGACCTCCACCACCCCGGAGAAGAACCCGTCCGCGGGAACCGGGACGATGAGGATGCCCTCCCGGTTGCCCTGGATGCCCTTGCTCAGGTGTTCCTGCGCGATCGCGGCGACGACCCCCAGCTTTCCTTCGAAGTGGCTGAAGCGGGAGTGTCGCGTCTGGCGCTCCACGAACTCGTTGACACCGACCTGACCTTCGTGCCCCGGCTTGAGATTGCTCATGAAAGTGCCTTTCTCCGATCTCGGTTTGTGACCGAGGATCATCTTCGGAGGAGATGTCGCAAGCGCCTTGCTCACTGCCAAGTTTTGATCTCGCCTTTTATCCCATCATTCATCATGACGTGATTACTTTTGGCTTGATACCGGTGTGGTTGTACCGTGGTTGTCCATGAGGCGAACCAGGCTTCCGCTGAGGAAGAGGGTCGTCTGACGAAAAACGTGCTGATGAGAGGTTGCTCACCAAGACGCTTTTCACCAGTTCTCTCAAAGAGTAAGGCAAAATGATGAGTAACCTTATATAAATAGTGTGAGTTTGTCAACCCATTTTCCGTCCTGTTTAAACAAAATAAGGCTCGATTAAGCCTTATTTTACTCTCGTTCTTTGATTAGAGATTTGGATTATTCAGCCCCGTTTCATCTACTCCACTCGGTGTTGGTTGTGTTAATGCTGTTACCCCTTTTAGACACACCGCCTGCCAAGGGCGATAGCGACTCTTGAAGGTCTCTTTTTCCACACGGCCATCTGCATGGGTGACGGTGTAGGTGAATTCGGCGTCGGCACCGGCGTGGGCGCTTTCGGTGCATTTTTCGGTGCCGGGAGGGAGGTCGAGGGTTTCAATGATCTTTTTGGGTGGGGGAGCGACGATGTTATAGACAATTGGTTTGGTTTGCTCGATTTGGCGGCCGTCTTTGGTGCCCCAGACGGTGAAGGCCATTTCGTCGCCTTTGATGCTGGTGGTGATCAAGGCATGGGTGGGCATGTCGTTTTTGAATTTGAAGTCCGGGGCTGGGTCGTAAATGGTAGCGTCGGTTCCAGCGGGTTCGTAGTAGCGGACGCGGTAGCTGTGGTTGCGGCGTTCGGTGATCTTGAGGCCACTGGCGAGAGCGGCGCGGAATATAGTTGTGCCGACTTGGCAGAGACCGCCGCCGAATTCTGGGACGGTCTGGTTACCTTTGATGACGAGTTCTGGAAGCCAGCCGTTGGCGCCGTCGATCTCGCCTAAAACCGTCAGCAGGGAGAACTCTTGTCCGGGTGCAAGAAGGGTGGTGTGAACTTTTTTGGCACCTAAGGCAATATTTTTGCGACGGTTAGAAGGGGATCCGGAAAAATTGGAACGGCCGACGCCGATAACTTCTTCGATACCTAGGCGTTCTCCATCACCTAAAATGCGGGGGGTGACTTTGCTTAGGACAAGATCCATCGTGGTTGAGCTGTTCTGCCAACCTAATAAAATATTGTTAACCGTTTTTGGGACGTCTACATCCAGGCCTTGCACGGGAGTTTCGAAGGCGATGACCGTGCTGCTGGCGTTGACTTCAATCAGTCCGTCTTTGGCGGGTTGGAGAAAGTCTTTGGCAAGGGCGCGGAGGCGTTCTTTGACCGCGATAGGGGAAAGAGTGAGTTCAAGCGGTTTTGTGCCGGTGGTGACGGTGATCCAGGGGGCGAGATCGGTTTTAGTGATCGTCCATTGTTTGCCCTCAGCTTGGAGGATGAAGGGAGGTTTTTCTAACCATTGTTGGGCTTGTGAAACCAGAGGTTCGAGATCTGTGGCGAGGATGGAGGGTGGGTTTGTATCTGTGCGGAGCACGAGGGGTTGGTTGGAGCCTGAATTGATTTTGTCTTCGATGTCTTGGGCGAGCTGTTCGATGTTTAAGCGTTGCCCGGCTTTTTCTGGTTCGATAAAGACCGCGGAGGAGGTCGTGGAGGCTTGGATGATCAGCCGTGCGTCGCGCGCGGTTTCGATGTCATCTCCGAGGGCTGTTTCTACGCGTGTTTTTAAGACGGCTTCTTCTACGGTTGCTTCGACAGGAAGTTGATAGCCTTTGAGACGGGCGACGACGGGAGCGAGGAGGCGTTTTGGCCATGAACCCGTGCGTCCGATTTGCGTTGCTTGTATGAGGGCGCTGTCAACATCGTAGGCGATCAAGCCAAGGTGCGTTCCGAGATTGAGAACGCGGGTATCTAAGGTTGCCTCCAGGTTTTTGTTTAGTTGTGTCTGGAGAGCTTGATCTAGGTTGTTTTTTGCGCTGACGGGAGTTTGCCCCCCGATAGAGGTGCCGCCGACAATGATTCCTTTGAGGATGGTGTCACTTTGAAGTTGGGAATAGGACCAGGCGCCGGTTAAGCCTAGGCTGGCGATGAGGATGATGCAAAGAACGCCGATGACGAGGGCGTGGCGTTTGAGAGGGGAAACCATAGGGGAAGTGGAGGCTGGAAGGCTCTCAGGAGGAGTGGAAGCAGGGGAAGTCATGTGAGGGGTTCGAGAAGATGTTGAATGACGGTTTGGGCGAGGGGATGCTGAAGGCCTGATTCGTTGCCGGTAGCTGCTGCTAAGAGAAAAATGGGTTGATTTAATTGAGCTTTTCCTAAAATGGCGGTGATAGGGAGGGAAAGACGCTGCCCATCATTCGTCGTCGCGATGACATGGTCTGACTGTATCTCTGTGACGGTGAGGATGAGTGGCGTAGGCATAGTCGTCATCCTAGCGAAAAATGGTTAGTCAAGCAATGTGGGTTTGATGGTGATGGCGCGGCCTTGTTCACGGATGGGAAGACGGATATCGAGAATGCCTTGTTTGAGAGAGGCGCGAATGTCGTTTATATGGACGTCGATAGGCAGGATGACGGAACGGCTGAAGCCTCCCCAATAACATTCGCGATAAAACCAGTCTTCTTCGTTAATGGGTGCCTGTGAGTGGCGTTGGCCGCGTATGGTAAGGAGGTCGCCGTCGACCGCAATGTCCAGATCTTCTACCTCTACGCCTGCGACCGGCGTACGGATCACGAGCATGCCGTCTTCGCGGAACACGTCTATGGCAAGACGACCTTCGGGGGGTTGTGAGAGCCAGTCTTGCTCAGGGGAGGGGGTAGGTGTTGAAGAAAAGAGCATACAAGTATTCTGTGTGTATCATAAGGAAAATATGCGGGTTTGTCACCCCTCCCATAATTGTCTCGATGTTGGTATACTCTCTGTATGCCTGATGACGTTCGACCATCACGATTCGCTTGGTTGCAGGATATTTGGAATGGGTGGACTTCGGAACAGCAACTAGGCGTAGGCGTCTTTGGTATTTGTGGGGCGTTGACGTTAGTCTTTTCTAGCTGGTATTTACATGCGCAAATTCAGGCGCCGTTTTTGGCTTCTCGGACGCAGTTAGTTGCTTCACGTGAATTAGTGAATGAATTAAGTAAGAATCAGCAGACACAGGATGCCTTGCGGTTGAAGGATACAGACGGAGACGGGCTGAATGATTGGGACGAATTAAATACGTATCGTACTTCGCCGTATTTGGCGGACTCGGATTCGGATGGGTTGCAGGATGGGTTAGAGCTCTCACGTGGAACAGATCCCAATTGTCCGCAGGGTCGTGAGTGTCAGCCGCGCTTGGATGGTCTTACGCAGCGTTCCACCACCTCGTCTGGCGCAGGACTCTTGCAAGGGACGGCGGCGGCAGGGGCAGCCGCTGCTGGTGGGCAAGCGACGACGCCTCCGGCACAGCTCACGGCGCCGGAAATCCGAGCCCTGCTTCTCTCGAATCGCTTGGTGACAGAGGAAGAATTGAAAGGCCTGTCTGATCAAGCGGTGCTCGAGTTGTATCGCCGTGGCACTTCCAGTCCGTCGCCATCTCCCGCTCCAGCCACAAATCCTGTACCATCTCGGTAATTCTCACCTGCTCCTCCCTCCTCATCCTATTTTATGGGTAACCCGCTTTCTCGGTTCTTTCGCTCGTTCAAACGCAGCCTGATTGCTTGGACTCTTGTGGTCGTGGCATTTTGGCCGTTTCTGGCTTCGCCGGCCAACGCGCAGCTCGTGGTTGTAGACGTCCAACGACAGGCGGATACAATTTTAGAGACGATCTTTACCTCGCTTTCACGCGCGGCCATGGTGGGATTATTTAATGCCTTTCAGACATTTTTGGGTCAGTTAGCCTACGATGCGGCGGATTATATTGCGACGGGTGGATCTGGGCAGTCGGCTACATTCTACAAGAAAGGTCCGGGACAGTATTTGCAAGATGTCGCTTCGGATGCGGCAGGGGAATTTATTGGTTCGCTGTCGAACGAAGATTTTTTTCGCACGGCTGGGTTTAACTTGTGTCGACCAGATGCGCGTGTCTTATTACGGGTACAGTTGTCGCTTGGAAATTTTTTCCCCGGTCTGCAAGGCCGGTTTCAGCGTCCAGAGCCAAAATGTGATTTTAAAGATATCGTCAACAATTACGACCAATTATACCAAAGTTTGACGAATGATGACGTATTGAAGAATGTCCAGCTTGGCTTGAATACGAGCGCGAGTGATTTGGGGGTGACCTTCAACTTATTTAATCAATTTAGTAAGAAGATTGCCACGAATGTAAATGATAGTTTATTGGCCAGAACGGAAGGCGGCGGGTTTAAATCGGTCAATAATTTATTATCGGGAAATATTAAGACGCCTTCCCAGGTGGTGAATGAAGTGGCGCGTGAGCAGTTAGTGCGCTTTCCAAATCAAAGCATGCTTGCGACGGTACAGGCTACGCTCACGAGTGGGCTGAGCCAGGGATTTGTCCAATTGTTGGCGTATACCTCGTCTATTTTCGTTAACACGCTTACCTCCAAATTATTGCGTCGAGTGTTTGAAGGTGGATTAGATTCGAGCGTGGCTCAGATCCAGTTGGAGTCCGCAGATTTTATTCCAGATCGTCGTCAAGCGGATGCGCGTAATATTAATGTGTCGTTGAAAACGCCAAACCTCCAACGAGTGGAGAATTTTGATGTCTTGGCAGAATTAGCGGCGTGTCCAGTGGATACGCGAGGAACGTGGAATTGTGCGATTGATCAAGGGTTGCGTTCCGCGCTCGTGCGAAGCGATCAAGGGGGGATGACGGTTCAGGCGGCTCTCGCAGCGGGTCTCCTGCATGGAGATTGGAAGTTGATTCCTTCTTCGGATACGCGCCGCAACCAAGATAAAAATTGTTATACGAACGCGTATTGTGCGGGTAATTTGCAGAAGTTGCGTGTTTTACGCATCTTGTCGACGGGATTTGAATTGGCGGCGAATTCTCCGGAGAATATTAGACGGTGTAGTCCTCAAGGAGCTGGTTGTGTGAGTTTGCAAGAAGTGGTGGAGGGATTTTCTCTATGTAGTGGGGCAGCGCCGAGCCCGTGGTGTCGCATGATTGATCCGAATTGGATTTTGACCAGCTTGCCACAGCAATGTGTCTTAGATGGCTACAGTGATCAGCTTATCTCAAGTACGCTTGGTCAACGACGTCAGCAGTGTCAGGATGTGCAGACTTGTTTGCGCCGCAACGACCAAGGAGAATGTATCGGTGGCTATGGCTATTGTGTGGCGGAAAAATCGGTCTATCGCTTTGGCGCCGATGAATGTTTGCCACGGGAGGCAAGTTGTCGTACCTATCAACCGCGTAGTGGTCAATCGGTTTCGTATTTGCGTAATACGACGGACCAAGCGGCGTGTTCGGCAGAAAATGTGGGATGTTTGTGGTACTCAAGTGCGCGCAATCCATCACTTGGAACGGATGCCTGGGTTGGGACGACATCTACGGGTGCGCGTGTCTACTTTGATCGTGAAGTGGCTTCCTGTGGGGCGAATGGAGAAGGATGTACCAAGCTCAAAGAAGCGGTGGTTGGTCGTTCGAGCTTGAATCTGGTGATTAACCCTTCCTTTGAAGCGGTTACGGAAGCAGGAACCTCTATTTCCTTGAATGATTGGATTGTAACCCCCGCAGCCTTTGCCTCCCGTGCAGGGGTGACCTCTACCGTTGCGGTAGGGACGGCGGCTTTGATTGGGGTGCGGGCGGTTGACACGGTGACTCCGACGGGAGCGGTTCCGACGTATACTCAGCCGCTTACATTGAGTCCAGGACGCGTGTATACGCTGTCCTTATTTGCTCGGGCAAAAACAGCGACGGGTCCGGCTCCGCGCGTCAATACTTCCTTGAGTCAGTACGCCTTTGTGAATAACGCGTTTCGTTTGGTGAGTGTCGAAGGGGCATACAGGAGCAGCGGGTGTTCGCGTCCAAGTACGAATGCAGGCATTGTGGAACCAAGAGCGGGTCAGGCGCTCGGGACGGATTGGCAGCGTTACGAATGTACCTTTGTCACGGCGTCTACAACCATGTCTGGGTTGTTGCAAGTGCAGGGCGAAAATATTTTGCTGGATGCGATCCAAATGGAAGAGAGTGAATATGCGACGGATTTTGTGGAGGGTCTCAACGAGGCGTTGGTTGAGCGACATTTGAAGATTGCCCCGGATGAATTTGCGTGTGCGGGAAACGATGGGGATCATCCACTGTGTGATCGTTTTGCGAAAGTTTGTCGTCAAACCGAAGCGGGCTGTAATGGGTATGTGGATGTGCAAGGGAATGGGTCAGAGGTGCCAGCCATTTTGTCGACGAATGATTTGTGTCCGACACAGTGTGTGGGATATAGCGAATACAAGAAGGGGGCTTCGGCGTTTGATTTGGTCGCGGATGCGGATGCGCGCTTTAGTGATCCGGGGGATGCAAGCTCGACGTACTTTATTCCCTCGACAGGAGGAGCTTGTCGACAAGAAGAGGTGGGTTGTGAAGCGTTTACGAATGTAGAAGGAACGGGAGGAGAGCAGCAAGCCTACTTTAGTTATGCGCGCTCCTGCCGCAAACCTGGCCCAGATGCGCAAACCTTCTTTACCTGGGAAGGATCTGATTCCGCAGGGTATCAATTGCGTACCTGGAGTTTGGTACGTGATGTTTCCACGCCCCCGGCTCCTTTGATTGTTGCCAAGCGTGAACCTGGGCGATTGACCTTAAAAGAACCAGCTACCTGTAATGAAGGGACTTGGCGTACCGCCTTAGACCCGGATTGTCGTCAATTTTACGATGCAGAAGGGAATACCTCCTATCGTTATTATTCACAGACCGTCTTATCCACCCCAAGCTGTACGGATTTTCGTGTGGCGCGTACCAATCGTGCGGATTGTGAAAAGACGGATGGGGTGTTTGATGCGGGCGCGAATGAGTGTTTGTACCGCGTCTTTGTCCCACAGAGCCGTGTCTGTTCGGCGGCGGCGGTTGGATGTCGTGAATATCGTGGTTCGACCTCGGGAGCGGTTCTACCTGTATTCAGTGAAACATTCCGCAATGCCACAGGAAGCGGGCAGTTTAGCTCGGGTCGTGTTTCAAATGAATCATTGCTTGTCGGTGACCAGTCGTTGCGTGTTGATGTGGGTGCCCGTAATTCGATTACGGTATCTGCTCCGTTTCGAACTCCTCAAGCTGATGCAATCTATAATGTGACGTTTTGGGCAAAACCAGCCTTGGCGAGTAGTACGCTTCAATTAACGGTACGAGATCCTGCGAATACTGCTCGTCCACCGGTGTTTGTGGGGACGGTCGCGCTAGGGACGGATTGGCAGCGCTATACGGTGGGTCCATTCAGTGGCTATCCAGGGACGGCGACTTCTAGTTTGGCTTGGACGGCTCCAGGATTATCGAATGCCTATGTTGTCTTCTTGGATGAGATTGTCATTACGCGCGTCCAAGATGTGGTGTATATGCGTCGAGATTCTTGGTCGACGCCGGATGCGTGTAACCAAAATGCGTACGGTGTTCCTCAGCCACAAGCGATGTTGGGTTGTCGTACCTACCGTAATCGTCAACAACAGACCGTGAATGTGCGACAATTCACGCAATTGTGTCGTGAAGCGGCGATTGGGTGTAAAGGGTTTGTGGATACGCGTAATTCGAATTCGGTTGCGGCGGAAACATTCACTCGTGGCGATTCCCCAGCAATTGCTGGTTTTGGAGCGGCGACCACGACACGTGCTCCGGATCGCATGATGTATCTTATTGATGAACCAAGTAAGCGTTGTACGGCTGATCAAGCCAGCTGTCGCGCCTTTGGAAAACCTCAATTTTCACCTGACCGTCAGGAGGTCACTGGTTTTACGACGGTGTACCTAAAAGATGATATCACCGCCTATAGCCGTTCTTTGTGTCGTCCTTCGGAATTATTCTGTGAAGAATTTACCTATAATGGAAGTAAAGAATATTTCCGCACCCCTGATACGCATACGTGCCAATACCGTGAAGATGTGACGGACGTGGTTGGGATGCCGGAGGGGAGATACTCTGGCTGGTTTGAAACGAATTCCGCGCCTGCGAAGCCTTGCTACCCTGAATTACTTGCTTCTGGACAAACCTTTGGGGTGGCGCGTCGAGCTGACCCTATGTATCGTGGTTGGGTTGGGACGTGTAGCTCGTCTGCGGATGCGTGTACGGAATTGCGTGATCCATCTGACACTTCGAATGCGGATAATCCTTCTGGTAAGCCATACTATTTTATCCGCAATGATCGGTTGGATACGTCGACGTGTGCAGGGAATGTAGATCCAGGCAATGGCTGTATCTTGATTCGGGATACGAGCGACTTGAATAATCGCTACAATGCACGCGCAAGTTATGCGCGTCAGCAAGCGGCGCCTCGTCCTATCGCTGTGCAGCCGGTCGATTGTGTGCGTAATCCGGCCGACCCAAGTTGTCGGGCGCAAGTAGGTCGGTGTTCGGGAAGAATCCGTCATTGCTTGGCTTCCTTCGTGACGCCAGCGACGTTTAGCAGTGCTTGTGCGGGTGTAGCGGGTCTTAACGACTTCTCTTTAACAGAATGGGAGGTGAGATGGCGTGATAATCCAGAGCTTACGGCCTTATCTGTGTGTCGTACCGATGATGATTGTACAGATACAGTGGCACGTCCGATTAGTTTGCCGCGTGGTGGAGATGTTCTCTATAAGCGCGTAGGAACGTGTGAGGTCGCGAATGATGCGAATTTGATTGTGAAAGTGAAGATGGATCGTGATTGTGCGCAGTGGTTGGGGTGTAGTAGTTCTGAGGTGGTGTCTGACCCCGCTACGAACCGGACGCGTAATTTGTGTACGAACATCGCTTTATGTGATGAGGGTACGCAGAATAATAACGATCCATACTGTACAAAGTATGTCGATCGTTCTTCTACGAGTACGGAACCGATCTTGGCGCGTGGACAGGCGCTCACAAGTAGTGTGTATACGAGTCGTGCCGTTGGGTTAGGGGAGAAGGATTATGCTGGCTATGCGATCCCAAATGCCTTCTTAACGACGGATTTGGTTAACGCGCGTGTCGCGGTGGAGGGAAATGAAAATATACAAGCAACTGGTGCCTATGCGCGTGATTATCGCTTAGCAGCAGCCGTGTTCATGCCCCCCGCTCGATCGGTATTTACCAGTGGAGTCTTGCCGTGTTCAGCCGAGGGAGCCTGTTTTCAACAGTATCAGGAACCTTCTCCGACCCAAGCACGTATTCTTGATCGTCGTTCTCGATTGGGTGCGGCAAGCCCAGAACTTCACTTATGTCAGCATGTACAAACCGGCTTAATTGGCTACTTTATTCCTTCGCAGGTAAGTGTATCGAGTACAAGCTTCTGTTATTTGGCGGCTTCGTTTGATCCAGCCACGTTAGGTGATCCAGAGGTGCGTCGCAGTCCGTTTGACTTTACTTCGTTAGCAGAGACCTTTACTCGTGCCGAGTCTCCGGATGGGTTTATGCGTAAAGCCTTTCCAATGGCGGAATGTCGCGCCTATCCTCAACCGGATGCGCCATTCCCAGATACGTATGCCACGCGTTGGGATGTGACCAAGTCTCCGCCTAAGCCTTTGGAACGGTTGGCGGGTTACAATCGTGTGAATGTGTGTGAGTACGGAGAGGATTGTAGCTGTAGTTATAAACGTGCGGATTATCGTGAAGCAGCGGTAAGCAAGTTCTATAATACGGCTTCACAAGATATTCCTACGGGGGTGTGTGTTGGTGGTCCACGTGATGGCCAAGGCTGTATTCCGGGTGTCGTATTATCGATTGGGGCTGCTCCTGGCACCGGGGGAAGTGCTCCTACGGCTGGTGGTGCGGGAGCTCCTCCTTCTACTCGCCAGCGCATTGTAGAAGCGTCTAATGCTTCACAGTCTTGTGGAGACTCCACCTTGGGTGGACGATGTGTGGCTTTGACGAGCGTCGAGACGGTACGTGGAGTATTTGGCCAATGCTTAGAGCGTGATGTGACGCGTTCTGTTCGTCTTGGAAGTACGACAGAGCAGCCTTGTCTTACTTGGAGTCCAGGTCCAATTCTGTTTGGAGAAAAGGATGTCTATCACTATGCGCCATCGGCCGGGTATTCTCCTCCTCCAAGTTCGGGTCAATACTACTGTACCTCTTCGGCACGTAAACCTCGGACGCTCCGTCTTGAGCCGCTGGATTTTGAAGGGAGCAGTAATCCAGCTTCAAGTACGTATGCGGGTCGCATGCATGGCTTCTATTACGATGATTTATGGACGTCTGATGAGGGGACGGCAGATGCCTCTTTGGATGGTGTGAATACGGATGGAAGTTTGGTGGCGCAACAATGTGAGGATACCGATGATGACCAGGATAATGACGATTCCCAGTCCGATATTCAGGGATTGCGTCTTGTGGGTACGGGACATTCTATAGATACCTCGTATACGGAAACCTTCTTTAAGATTAATTCGCCATTGTTTGTCGCTCGCTTATACAATGCGCCGCCTTCTACGGTGGATGTCGTACGAAGTGGGCTTTCGGATGCGAATATTGGCTACATTAAGATTGCTCCGTTTGAGAATAAGAATGGTCTGGGTCGTCTAGCCTGTGGATACCAAGCGGATTGGGTCGATAATTTACAGAGCTTGGACTACGACAACTTGGACCAATCGCGTCAGGGAGACCAGATGTGGCGTCAGAACTTCTTCTCGACCTATAATCCAATCATGACGCGTGCGACGGAGAAGTTGGTACGGGGCAGAAATATTGATGGGAGTCCGACGCCTACGCCTATCTCGATGGATTGTGTGGACTTTAAGGGAATTGAGCCTTCGCATAACCGTTGTTACTTCAAGACATGGGAGGTGGGGCATCGCTTAGAAGGTCAGACCCAAGCGTTCTCGCGCATGGTGTTTGGAGATAGTCCGATCAATAGCTTTGACGATCTTCGTCGCCAACCTGATTACCAGCGATGTGAATCAGACAAGCCATACTTTGGCATCCGGGCCGTCTTTCAGACGAATGCGGATCAGGTCTACCAAGGTGCAACGGCGGATGAGTTTGTTCGTTCTGGTCGAACCCCGCGCGGGCCATGGAGGTTTGTGGGCTTTTGGGTGGCAAGTTGTGCTGGGGCAAGTAATGATGTGCGTTACATGTACATGAATGTAGACATCACGAGCGCGGATATTTGTAAGGAATTAGCCGAAGTTCGCAGTCATGATTCGCTCCAGGATGCGGCCTTTACGGATCGTGTTTGGAAGGAGGGATCGTTTACGGTGCCACGTATTGGCCTCCCATACGGTACGCGCTTCTCGCCGTTTGCAAGTGCTCTTACGACTCGTTCAATTGGGAATGATGACCAAGCCTTGTTCCAAACAGGCCAAGATTTGGCAGGCTTCTCGCCGCTTAACAAACCAACCTTTATCGCGTCTGGAGCGGATACCTATTACCGTGCGGATCTTTATCCAAAAGATAAGTGGGCGTATCTCTCAAACTTGTTTGCGCGTGTCTACCGTATCTATCGTTATGAGTCGGAACCAGTAAACTTTACGAGTAATGCCTGTTTGTATGGGCCATTTAAGGGACGTGCATGTATCCCTTCCGATGGGATCGTTCCTGCGGGCCGATATCCTACAAGCTCCATGTGTAGCTTGGATGGAGAATGTGATACGAGTGCCTTAGCCCGTGAAGATCTCAGTGATATTAAGGTGTGTGATGCGTTATCTGGCGTGAATGCGGGGCTTGCGTGTGGAGATGACCCTGATGTATGTCATACAGGTCCAATCCTGGTGAATCCTGCCAGCCAGGAGCGTAAACAGTTGTTAGCGGAGTGTGGGGTGAATACGGCGGGTTGGGCTAAGCGCAAGATTTGTGATCGTACTTCTGTTCGCGTCGGTGTACGTTGTACGACGGATACGGAGTGTGGCGGACGACCGGGTTCGTGTGTGGAAGATCCGCGTCAGGTGTATGATGATCTATCGACTCCGGCTCCCGCGATTGAAGAGTTGACGGCGAGTGAAGCAAACTCTCATTATACGTCTCGACCGGGTTCAGCTCCTCCATTTGTGTGTCAAGGCGGTATTCGTAACGTCATGGATTGTTCTGCGCCTACGGCGGGTGGGGGTTCTCGTGAATGTCCTCTACCGTTAGCCGGAAAGTGTGTGAAGAATCCGTTCCAAGCGTTGAGTGGCAGCGATACGATGCAAACGCGCTTTGCAGAAGCTGGTAAGTGTGCGTTTCCAAAGTTGGATGAGCGCGGCAATCCTGTGCGCGTTGACCCATCCCGTCGCACCGCGCCTGGTACGGCCACCGCACGAGGAACGGAGGTTACCTATTCGGATGGAGGCGTCTATGTCGTCAGTCAATCGGATGAGTACGAAGATTGTTTTGCGGATTACGATTGCTCCTTCGATTCCAATAATTATTACTTGAAGCGCAGTAGCGGATTCTCAACGATCTACGCACCTCGCTCCTATAATAACCTAGCTGGCTTTCCATCAGACTATGGAGTGTCGGGTAGTCCTTGTGCGCCGGGTAGCCCAGATATTAATGGGTCGTGTATGTACTCGACCGCTATAGATATAACGAGCTGTGGAGGACGGGCAGAGCATGCGGGGACGATTGGGACGCGTATCCCAGCCGGGGGTCAATGCGTGCTACGTGCCTGGAGGTATGGATATGCGAGTCCTACTGGTCCAGTTCCCACCATGGCTAACCAGTCTAATGATTGTGCGGCACTGGAGTTTGAAGAGCGCCTTGCGGGTCCAGCGGAATGGAATCGCTTCCCTGGATTTGTGCCAACGGCTACCTACAAACAGTTGAACATCCTGGGCCTCAATCTAAATATTTTGCGTGATGCTCGAGGTGAATTACGCAGCTTGCGTGATTGGTCACGAGAGAATGTAGAGTATGCCTTCATCGTGTATGGAGTAACAGAAGTTCTTGACTCAATTGTCGATGGGATAGAGTCGGTGGTTACCTTTATCTCTGACTGTACTGGTACAGCCCAAACTTGGCAGCAGATCAACTTTGGCAGCTGTATCACGCCGGCGATTGCCTCAGGGAGAGGCAAAGATTATGGAAGATGTAAGGGTGGGGTGTTTGATGGCAAGGTGTGTCGTGTAGGTGTGAGTTCGGGGAGTAAGTACAGCTGTAAGCTTGACCCGACTCAACCTTTGCAGCCTGTGCCTGAGCGCGTACCACCATTACCACCGATCGCTCTCGCTATTCCAACGTATACTCCTATGGATAGTACGGGGCGTCAGCAGCTCGTCTCGCCGCCTCGCACCGCGACGACGATTCGAGACTACGAAGCGATTGTGAATGCCTGTGGTTCTGTCTCGTTCACGATTGATGCCGAACGCAGATTGTACCGACCAGCGGCTGAATGTAGCTTGACGGGTCCGACTCTTACGCCGAATGCGACCACAAACCTGGATGAAGATAATAATATCTGTACGCATGGAGTTGGCTACCGTCCACGTGTCGATATTTGTCCGGATGCTAAGGATGAGTTCTGTGGCCTGATTGCCTACCGACGTCGCGATGTCAGCTCGCTTAGTCCGCGCTTGTCTCCTTACCCTCTTCCTACGGATGTGACGATGGGCTTCTACACCCCTGACTACTTATTAACGGGCACACGTGGAGGCGATGGAACGAGTGACTTTGCGGCGAGAAACTTTAACTACATCTCGACGTATAAGCCTCAGCCTCCGGTCGTGGCGGCAGTCAATACGACGCAGTGTCGCGAAGCGGGTCAATGTGCGGTCACACGGGTGGGAACCTTCACCTTTAATGGCCAAACAGAAGGACCGATCACAATTGCAGGCGGCCAACACAAGTCCACGATTCAGTTCTACGGATGGGCTGCGCACAACCAGATGCCGATCCGCAAGCTCGTGATTGATTGGGGTGATGGATTCAAACAATCTTTGCCAGATGCGAAGATTAAGAATCATAAGCCAATGTGTGGTGGAACCACGGAATGTTACATTCCAGCGGGTCCAAATCGCGGGCCAACAGGGCTCACGTGTAACACGGATCTTGATTGTCCAGGTGGCTATGGGAGATGTGAGGCGATCGGTACCTGTACACGCAATGTTGACCGCGTGTGTACGCAAGACACAGACTGTTTTGCCACAGGTGAGGCGCGCGATATCTGTAACATTCGCACCTTCTTCGGCAACAGTGCTGATGCCTGTGAACCAAACTACTTCGAGTTTAGTCACGTTTATAGCTGTAACGGGCCAGCCACGGTGGGTGGAGTATCCAATGTGTGTAATCCATCTGGTGCAAGCGGCTTCCGCTGCTCGGGCAATCCTGAGCTAAGATGTAACGGGGCTGCAGATGCTACGACGTGTGCTCCTGGTGATAGATGTATCGAGGATTTGGCCACGAAGACGGGATGCTGGGATACGGTGACAAATAGCTGTCGCTTTACCCCACGTGTCTTGATCGAAGACAACTGGGGCTGGTGTACCGGCGAATGTCGCACGGTAAACTCGCCAACAGGTCTCACGGATCCACTCACAAGCAGCGTTCTCCATCCTTACGGAGGATGTTATGCGGGGGTACCGTTGGGGGGTGGTAGAGCTAATTCCACCAAGCTAAATACGGATGGTGCACGTCTAACTCCTAATGAGTGTTTTGAGGAGTACCCTGGGGAAGGCTCATTGAGTAGATATCGTCCTTGGGTGGTGTATCCAGGTTCATTGCAGCTTCGGTCGCGTAGATAGGTAATAAAGCCCTCTCTAAACAAAAAGAGAGGGCTTTATATTTGCTTCTTGTCTTGCTTCTCTGCCATTCCAGCGGAGGTGGGAACCCAGCCCATAAACTCTACTGTGAAAATAATTAAAAAGCCCTCGTTTCTTCTCCTTATCGGAAACGAGGGGCAATGAGGTTTGTGGTGGTCCGTGTTTACTAGCGGACCCGCTCGATGATGATCCTCTCGCTTCCGCGAGAGCAGTTGAACTCCGTCATCGGGGTGCTCCAGCCGTTGCATGCCCAGTGGCTCGGGGTCATGTTGTCCGGCACGTGGCACGTCTGGTCCATGTTGCAGACGGCTGTGATCTCCCCGAGTCGTCCGGCGATGTTGTCGGGAAGTTCGAGCGCCGCGTTCCCGTTCGACTGCATGCGGCAGCCGATCGTGTCACCTTCGCTCTCTGTGCCACGAATGCGCCATCGGTGGAGGGGTAGATCGGAGCAGATGCCAGGGCTGAAGCCCGTCATCACGACGTCCGGCGGGGGAGGGGTGGCGTCCATCGGCGGGACGGAGGCGTCCTCGGGCGCGGGGGCGTCGGGGGGCGGGGGAGGGAGGTCCGGCGCGATCTGCATCGCGTCGGGGGGCGGGGGAGGGGTGTCGGGCGTCACGATGACGTCCGGCGGCGGCGCGGAGCGGTCGTTGACCGCCGCGTCCACCTGGTTCGCGTCCGGCGGGGACGCGTCCGTGCTCGGGACCGAGCCACAGGCCGCGAAGAAGGCGGCGAGGGCGACCATGCCGAGCAGCATGGCCAGGAAACGGCGACCAATCTGGACGATCTCGATCATGGAACGACCTCTCCTTTGACTTCCGTCAGCTGTACCTACAGCATAGTCCGGATGACGTATCTAAGCAAGATAATAATAAAATGTCAATAAGAGCCCCTGAAACGTGAAGTGTATAGCGTAAAACCCTGAAAATGATCCTATCGGGGATTCACGTTATACGCTTCATGTTTTACGATAATAAAACGAGCCCTCGTGACGGACGTTGACGCAGGTGAGGCCTGGGTCTTGTCCGTTCGATGGGCAAGGAAGGAGGGGAAGAAGCGTGTTGTTTTAAAAAGGGTGTGAGGAACTGTGTGAGGGCTCTGGGTCAGCCGGTCTCGGCGTACTGCGTGGGCGGCTGCGCCGGGGGGCTCAGGACGGGGGGCGTCTTGCGCTTGCTGGCGTCGGGCGGCGGCGCGGTCGTGGGAGCCGGCTGCGGAGTGGTGGTCTGCTGCGCGGTCGGCCAGTGGTGCGTACGGGACACCGCCTTCATGACGAAGTCCTGGCTCCACGGTCCGGTCCGCTCGGACTCGGGCTTGGTCTTGTCCGACCGATCCATCAGGTTGCCAGGATCTTCGGCGGTGACGATGATGGTGACCGGGAGCTTGTTCGTGTCCTTGAGGGCCGCGAGGAAGCCCTGGTCTTCGGCGGTCAGGCACTCGCCGTTCATGATCACGATGCCCGTGCAGTCCTTCTTGTCGCTGAGCGTGTTGGAGATCGTGTTCTTCTTCCGGCCCTTGCCGGTCAGCGTGATCTGGAGGCCTTCGCTCCCGATCAGCTGCTGCATGGCCTGGCAGAAGCTCTGCGTCCTCTGCGACTTCTGCGCGACCACCACGAGGAGCTTGTTCCCGTTGGCGATCACGTCCTGCATGCTCTTGACCGTGTGCCTCTGCTGCTTGCTCAGTTCGCTCGTCTGCTGCGTCATGCGCTTCACCCTATTTAGGTGTAAGCACCGGAATTGTCCGGCCCACCTGCTTCGTCCCCCGAAACATTGCGCAAAATGGTAATACATTATTCCCGTTCCCGTCAATTCGTCGCGCTTGACGGATAGGGGAAAGATGCGTATCCTGTCGCCATGGATGACTCGTTCGGAAGAACGGGTTTCTTTTATACATACGCAATAGGCCTTAGGCGCTAGGAGTTAGGCATTAGGTAGGATGCCTCAATTTCCTCAGCTAGATTCCTAATTCCTAATGCCTAACTCCTAATTTCCTTTCACGATGATATGGCCAGTCCCATTTCCCAAGCCATGAAGCAGATTGCCGACGAAAAAGGCATTGCCTATGAGTCGGTCTTAGAGACCGTAGAATCAGCCCTAGCGGCCGCCTTTAGAAAAGATTTTGGGAACAAAAACCAAAACATTAAAGTCCAGTTTGATCCAGAACGGTACGATGGTCAGACGGCGGGTATTCGTGTCTTTGATGTAAAGACCGTGGTGGAAGACATGGAGTTGCCAGAGACGCCCGTCGAGATTCCAGAGGAAAAAGAAGTACGGGGTGGCCGACGTGAGCGTGAAGAGGTGAAGGCGCCGGAATTTGGTCCAGATGGCAAATTACTTGATCCGGTCTTTAATCCAAAGACCATGATCATGATTTCGGATGCGCGCGACTTAAAGCCAGACGCGGCCTTGGGAGAAGAGATTCGTGTTGAGCTGAGTGTGCCAGCTGCTTTTGGTCGTATGGCCGCGCAAACCGCTAAGCAAGTCGTGTTGCAAAAATTACGCGAGGCGGAACGTGGCGTGATCTATAGCGACTTCAAAGGTCGTGAAGGGGAGCTTATGAATGTCACCATTCAGCGTCGTGAAGGACGTGTGGTTTTGATTGACCTTGGTCGTGCTACTGGCATCATGTTGCCAGAAGATCAAATCGAAACGGAACGGTACTACCCAGGTACGCGTATCAAAGCGTTGTTGCGTGAAGTGGCGTTGACCGGCAAAGGTCCAGAAATTCGTTTGTCGCGTACTAGCCCGCAATTGATCACGTCTTTGTTTATCCAAGAAATTCCAGAAATTGCCAATGGAGTGGTCGAAATCAAAGGGATTGCGCGTGAAGCGGGGAGTCGTGCCAAGGTGGCTGTATCTACCAATGATGAAGCTATCGACCCAATTGGCTCCTGTATTGGTCAGCGTGGGACGCGTATCCAGACCATGATTCGTGAATTGAATGGAGAGAAGATTGATATCATCGAATGGAGTGAAAATGCCGCGGCCTATGTGCAAGCGGCCTTATCACCCGCCAAAGTCTTAGCGGTTGAATTGCGTGATGAAGAGCACCTTGCGGTTGTGTCTGTGACGGCCGACCAATTGTCTTTGGCGATTGGGAAGGGCGGACAGAACGTGCGTTTAGCCGCCAAGCTCACCGGTTGGAAGATTACGGTCGTGGAACAAGGCGGAAAAGTCGTCGCGGATTCTGAAACAGGAGCCTTTGAAGAAGCAGCCGCCGCTCCTGCGACAGAAGCGCCTGAATTGGCTCAAGAGGCGGATGCGAAGGATGTTGCCAGTGCTGCAGAGCCGTTAGAAGGAGCCGCCAATGCTGAAGTTAAAAAAGAAGAAGCGGTTTAATCTAGGTCTTTCCTTTGTATGTCTAGTCTTTTTACCACCTTTCTTCTTCAACCCATCCTCAACCTCTTGATTTGGTTGTACAACGTTTTGCCTGGTCATGATATTGGCTTTGCAATTATCGTGGTCACCTTCATCGTGAAGCTCATCTTGTATCCGCTCACCCAAGCCCAGTTAAAACAGCAGCGTGCCCTGCAGCAATTGCAGCCGAAGATCGAAGAGGTGCGTGCGCGGCTTAAGGATGATAAGGAAGGTCAGGCACGCGAACTCATGGCGCTCTATTCAAAAGAGAAGGTTAACCCAGCGGCCTCGTGTTTACCTCTGCTCATTCAGTTGCCGGTCTTCATTGCATTGTATCGTGCCTTATCAATCGGTCTTACGTCTGGTACGTTTGATAACTTGCTCTATTCGTTTGTGGCTAATCCCCAGATGGTCAATGCTAAGTTTTTGGGCGTATTCGATTTAGTCCACCCAAGTTATGTCTTGGCGGTATTAGCTGGGGCTGTCCAGTTCTTGCAAACGCGTCAAATGCTCAAGCCGCCGGCGGGCGCGATTGCCCCTCCTCCTCCAGAAGTGGCTGGCAAGCCAGGCGCAAAAGACGAGGGAATGGCGGCCATGATGAATAAACAGATGATGTATATGATGCCCATTTTGACCATTGTCATTGGCTTTTCTTTGCCAGGTGGGCTTTCACTCTACTGGCTTACGATGAGCTTGCTCACGGTCGCTCAACAGCATTGGACTCTGAAGAAACCCACAGCTGCCCTTGTTCCTACCGTTTAATCATTGTCTTTTTTCTTCCCCGTGCGTTAAACTCCGGCCGTTTATCATTTACGTATGAATCGATCTACTTCTTCTCCTCAAAAGAAAACTGTACGCACACGCGCGGCCTGGCTTATCGTCCTTCTGCTAGCTGCCGGAACCTTTGCTTATCCTGCGCCCTATAATTGGCTCTCTGGTCAGCTCAAATCCCGTATTGGCTTTGGAATTGGGACGATCAAGACCCCGTTTGTGCTGGGTCTTGATTTGCAAGGCGGAACCCATCTTGAATATGAAGCGGACGTAACCCAAATCCCCGATGCAGATCGTCGTGAGGCCTTAAATGGGGTTCGCGATGTGATTGAGCGTCGTGTGAATACGCTCGGTGTTTCGGAGCCACTTATCCAAACGACACAGTCTGGCAATAGTTGGCGTGTGACGGTTGAGTTGGCGGGTATTAAGAGTGTGAATGATGCGATTAAGCTGATTGGCGAAACGCCGATCTTGGAATTTAAAGAAGCGAATGAAGCGGCAAGTGCAGAGTTGACCGAAGACCAGAAGAAGCAGATGGAAGCAAAGAATAGGGAGGAAGAGCAACGCGCCGTCGCGATTTTAAATGACGTCTTAAAGACTCCGGCCTCATTTGAAGCGGTAGCACGGGAAAAGAATGAAGATACAGACTTGAAAGCCAAGGGAGGGGATCTTGGATTTCTGGCGACAAATCCCAACCATCAGGATTTGTATGAGATCTTCAAGCTTGCGTCTACGGGCACGATTGCCAAGCTCGCGATTGAGCGTCCACGGACGTATGCGGTTGCTCGAGCAGAAGAAATCAAGAGTTTAGGCAACGAAATTAAAGTCCGTCATTTATTGGTGCGTGCACCTGTGCCGGGCAAGAATAGTGAAGGTGTGATCGTGCCTTTGAATGAGATTCAGCAGCAAGAGCGCGCCAAAGCCTTAGCCAAGATTACGGATTTAAAGAAGCGTGCCACGCCACAGAACTTTGTTGACTTGATCAAAGAGTTTTCTGATGACCCGACGGCAAGTTCCACGAACGGGGAGCTGGATTGGGTTGTTAAAGGTCAGTTTGTAGATCAAGCCTTTGAAACAGCTGCGTTCGCAGCCAAAAAGGGGGAGATCTCCGATATCGCGGAATCACAGTTTGGATTTCATTTAATCCAAAAAATTGGAGAAAATCCTAAGAATGATGTGCGTGTGCGTGTCATCGAGGTTAAGCGTACAGTTGCGTCTGATCTTGTGCCGACGGATCCTTGGAAGGCAACCAAGCTTACCGGAAAGGAGTTGGCGTCTGCACGTGTAGATTTTGATCCACAGGTGGGTACGCCATTGGTGTCTTTGCAGTTTAACGATGAAGGTGCCCGTCTGTTTGAAGAGATTACGCGTCGTAATATTGGGAAGCCGGTTGGTATCTTCTTAGACGGTGTCGCAATCTCTACGCCGATTGTACAGGCAGAGATTGCGGGTGGCCGTGCGGTTATCCAGGGAAGTGGGAATGTCGAAGAAGCAAAAGTCCTTGCGCGTCGTTTGCAGGCGGGTGCCTTGCCTGTTGGGATTAAGTTGATTGCGCAACAGACGGTTGGGCCAACGCTTGGGGCAGATTCGCTGACCAAATCATTGGTGGCGGGTTTGTATGGCTTCCTCTTCGTCGCTCTCTTCATGGTCTTGGTATATCGTTTGCCTGGTTTGGTATCGATTTTAGCATTGGTGTTATATGCTGCCCTGTCTGCAACAGTCTTTAAGTTGATTCCAATTACGCTTACCTTGGCGGGTATTGCTGGGTTTATCCTGTCGCTCGGGATTGCGGTTGATGCCAATGTCCTGGTGTTTGAACGCTTAAAAGAAGAGCTAAAACAAGGCAAGAGCTTATTGGTTGCCTTGGAAGAAGCCTTCCGGCGTTCTTGGCCGTCCATTCGTGATGGTCATGTGACCGTCTTAATCTCCTGTGCTGTTCTCTACGGGTTCTCTTCTTCGGTTATTCGTGGGTTTGCCTTGACGCTTGTTGTTGGTACGCTTATCTCCTTATTTACTGCGATTGTGGCGACCCGTACGTTCTTGCGTTTCCTGGCGCAGACTAAGTTGCAGCAATATGGTGGGATTTTTCTTCGCCCTAAACGCTAACCTCTTATGAAGTTGAATGTTATTAAGTTGCGTCACGTTTGGTACGCGGTGTCGGCTGTCACGATTGGACTTTCGATCTTGTTTTTGTCGATGTGGGGCTTGAAGCAGGGGATTGATTTTACTGGCGGGACGCTTATGGCAGTTCGATTTACGGAACGGCCTTCGTCTACGGATGTGCAACGGGTGTTAGATCAGAGTGGGGTTGAGTTTGGTTCGGCCGTGATCCAACCAGTGGCCGAGACCGACATGCAATTCCGTCTCAAGCCATTGACGGAGGAAGAGCATACCAAGGTTTTGGGAGCATTATCTGCTGCTTATCCGACGGTTTCCGAATTACGCTTTGATGCGATTGGGCCGGTGGTGGGGGAGGAGTTGCGTCGCAAATCATTCCAGGGGTTAGGGATCGTCTTGTTAGCGATCATGTTGTATGTGGCCTACGTGTTCCGTAAGGTTTCTGCCCCCGTCCAATCGTGGAAATATGGTCTCGTTACCATTTTTACCGCCTTACATGACGTCATTATCCCGCTCGGGGTGTTTGCCTGGCTTGGACACTATTATGATGTTGAGGTGGGCACCTCCTTTATCGCCGCGATCCTGACAATTTTGGGGTATTCGATTACAGATACGGTTGTCGTTTTGGATCGTATTCGTGAGAATTTGCCAAAACATGCAGGTTCTTTTGCGGAGATTGTGGAAGCGTCGGTTCACCAAACATTCCTTCGTTCCGTTAATACTTCGTTTACAACCTTGCTTACGTTAGGAGCCGTTCACTTTTTTGGTGGTTCGACCTTGCATGAGTTTACGTTGACGTTGATCATCGGAATTGCAGTTGGGACATATTCTTCTATCTTCGTTGCTTCCCCATTGCTCGTGAGCTTGCACCTGTGGGCGCAGAAACGGAAACGTGCGTAAACGAGAAAAGTATCGCGTATCGAGTATAAAGAATAAAAGAAGGAATAACCCTACTTACTGGGAAGAAGAGAGTGTGGTAAGATGCTGTCGCATGGACGACGGCATCTTTTCTTTTCTCCCAGCGATCTTTTCGTTGGATCTTGAGACGTTTTTAGACCTCGCAGGCCAAAATCCGTTTGCGGCGATGTGGATTATTCTCAAGTCCGGTGGCTGGATTTTTTTCGCTTGGTTTGCGTGGTGGGGAGGAACACAGGGGTATCTAGAGTATATTCAGGATCGCTTTTGGAAGAAAAAAGAATGGATATTATTACAGATTACGGTGCCGCGCGTATCTGAGCAGACCTGTAAAGCGGTAGAAAATATTTTTTCCACTATCGCCGGGATGCATAATGGGCCGAGTTGGACGGAAACGTGGGTAGATGGGTTTGTGCAAACGACCGTGAGTTTGGAGATCGCTTCGATTGATGGACAGGTCTCCTATTATGTTTGGTGTGAGCGACGGTTTGAATCGATGATCAAGTCTGCGATTTTCGCCCAATACCCGGATGCAGATATCGCGGAGGTTGAAAATTATGCCAAAGCGGTTCCGCAAGAGTATCCGGATGAAGAATGGGATGTCTGGGGGACAGAGTTAACGCAGGTTGTGCCTGACCCTTTCCCAATTAAGACGTATCAAGATTTTACGGATCAGGTATCGGGGGAACTTAAAGATCCGTTGGCGGGGATGTTGGAGAATTTTGCCCATCTTGGGCCTGGCGAACAAGCGTGGTACCAAATTAATATTAAAATGACGGATCAAAAGGAGTTTCGTAAACGGGCTGAAATAGAAATTAACAAGATTAAAGGGATTAAAGAGAAAGAGTCGGAAAGTTGGGTTGGGAAAGCCTTCCTTTTTCCTTTGCAAGTGTTGAATGATTTTTTGAAGGTTGCCGTTGGAGGCGAGATTTTTCCGGCTGGTGAAAAGCCTAAAGAAGAAAAGAAGGATTTGTTCCCTAAGTTGGCAGCGTTATCACCGGGGGAAAAATACAAGCTGGAAGCTTTGGAGCGAAAGAGCGGCAAGATCGGTTTTGATACCAAAATCCGCTTTATTTACGTCGGACGCAAAGAGGTGTTTAAAAAGCCTCGGGCGGTACATTCGTTTATTGGAGCCATTAAGCAGATGAATGACTTTGGGATGCAGTCGCTTAAGCCGGAGTCAAAGACCTGTGGGGTGAGTAGTACGATCTTGTGGTTTAAGGATGCGCGCAATGCGATTAGAAAGACCAGGCTTATAAAGCGCTACGCCAAGCGTTCTGGCGATGGGATTTCACGTTACTTCATGTCCACCGAAGAGTTGGCAACGCTCTGGCACTTTCCGATCTTATTGCAGGTGAAGGCGCCGCAGCTTCGTCGTACGGAAGCCAAGAAGACGGACGCGCCATCGAACATCCCGTTTGAGTAAGTTTCCTTCCTATGCCTATTACCTACGATCATGACCATGAGCGCGAGATTACGCTGTTTGCGGAAACGAATTTCCGTAACCAGAACCGCCGCTTTGGGATTAAGACGGATGACCGACGCCGTCATATGTATGTGTTGGGAAAAACGGGCATGGGAAAAACGACCTTGCTCGAGAATTTAATCTTGTCCGATATTATTGCAGGGCATGGGTGTTGCTATATTGATCCGCACGGAGATACAGCCGAAAAATTGATTGATTTTGTTCCGACGCAGCGTATTAACGATGTCGTGTATTTTAACCCTTCGGATACGTCGTTCCCGATGGGGTTTAACATTTTGGAAACAGAGAATGACGACCAAAAGCCCCTCGTTGCTTCTGGCTTGATGGGGGTCTTCAAAAAGATTTGGCCGGATGTGTGGAGTGCCCGCATGGAGTATATTTTAATGAACTGTGTCTTGGCGTTGCTCGATTATCCGGGTGCAACCTTGCTCGGAATTACGCGTCTCTTGGTGGATAAAGAGTATCGTGCGCGCGTGACGGCCAAGATTCGTGATCCAATTGTAAAGACATTTTGGGTGGCGGAATTTGCGTCTTGGTCGGAAAAATATGCCACGGAAGCGATTGCGCCGGTCCAGAATAAGGTTGGGCAATTTTTGTCGTCTTCGGTTGTGCGTAATATTGTGGCTCAGGTGAAGTCTACGGTGAACTTCCGCCAGATTATGGATGACGGTAAAATTTGTATTGTGAATTTGTCTAAGGGTCGTATTGGAGAAGATAATATGCGGTTGTTGGGAGGGATGGTGGTGACAAGAATCCAGTTAGCCGCGCAAGAACGCCAAAATTTGCTTGAACATGAGCGTCGTGATTTTTACTTGTATGTGGATGAGTTTCAGAATTTTGCGAATGAATCGTTTGCGACGATTTTGTCTGAAGCTCGTAAATATAAATTGAACCTGACGATTGCACATCAATATATTGAGCAGTTAGATGAGAAGGTGGCGCCAGCCATTATTGGAAACGTGGGTACGATCATCTTGATGCGTATTGGGGGAACGGACGCAGAGTTTTTTGAAACGGAATTCGGACCAACGTTTACGCCGGAAGATATGGTGAGTCTGGCCAAATACCAGATTTATCTTAAGTTGATGGTGGATGGAGTCGCGACCCCACCTTTTTCTGCGAATACGATGGCGCCGATCGCGAAGCGTACCGGATCCACGGAACGGGTTATTCATGTGAGTCGCGAACGGTATGCAGAACCACGTGCGAGTATTGAAGAAAAAGTCTTACGCTGGAGTGGCTTTGAAGTGGCAAGTTCGCCGACACAGGCTGTTTCTCCTGAGGTAAACACCCCTCCTGTTTCTCCGGAGCCGACGGATGCCCCCGCTTCTTTAGAAGGAATTTTCTCTCCTACTCCTTCTCCTCTTTCAACTCCAGCTTCTGCTCAGACAATGGAAGCGCCAGCTCGACAATATCCTCGTATGGAAACGGAGGATGAGCGCGAACAGCGGGTTGGTTCGACGCCTTATTTGAATTCGGCTCCGATCCCTTCCTCTCCTCCCTCATCGCCTCCTCATGCCGTCGTTCAGCAACCGCCCGTTTCCTCCGCTCCTCAACCTTCCGAGCTCCAGCCCCAAGAAGAAGTTCCCTTTACCCGTGTCGTGCAAGGAGATTCTTTGGACGCAGAAGAGATGAATTCAGACCAAGAAGGTCAGGGAGAATATTTGTTATTAAAGCCGGAACGGTTGGCGGCGATTGCGGCCGTGAGCGCGGCTGCTTCCCAGGGCAAGAAAAAAGACCGTCCTAAATTTATCCATACTTGTAGCCGTTGTGGGAAGACGTGGGAATTGGCGATCCAATTGGATCCAACGCGTCCGATGTATTGTCCGGAATGTCGTCCGATTGTGTTGGAAGAAAAGAAGAATCGAGGTTCCGTGGTCAAACAAATTACGCGTACGCCTCCACCACCAGAAATTACCACGGTGCATCATCAGGACACATCCGAATTATCGTTTTCCCATGATGATCAGATGCCCGTTTCGTCGCCCCCCGTGCATAAGCCGCGCGTAACGCAAGAAGGCCCTTCGGCATACGCGGCTGCCCCTCGAGGTACGATTAAGGTGGTGATGGATGAACGGACTGCGCCGGAACGGCTGAGTATGTTAGAAGAAATTGCGCAGGCTAAGGGTCAAACACTCGAATTGGATAAACGTGTTTTAGAAGCGCGTGCTGGGGAGCCCCCTCCTCGTGTGATGGCACCGCCTGTGAAGCGTGATGTGCCACCTATGTCGAGACCTGCGCCAGCTGCTCCCACGACAAACCGATCGGTGGCCCGTCCGGCTTCATCTGCATCTGGACGCGATGATGCTCGTCCGGCTTCTCGTCAGGATACTCGACCACCGAGACAGGACGCTCCTCCTCGCCGTGAGCGAGAGGAGCGCCGTCGTGATGATCGTGGCCGTGATGAGCCACGACGTAGTAATGAGGCACGTCCCTCAAGAGAGAGCGCGCCACGTGATGTGTCTTCTGTTAAGCCTCCCTCCTCTACACCTGTAGCAGATCCTCAGCCATTGAAGCCGTCTCTGCCTACTCCTCCGGTTGTTTCTGGAGATCGTGAAGAAGAGCGCTCGCCTGTCCCTCCTGCAAATACGGCAACGGCAAAGGTCTTAGAAAAGCTTCTCGATCGTTCTAAGCCTTCTGCTTTGAAGCAAATCGTGCAAGCAGAACCTCCGCCCTTTCCTCCTGTGAGAGAAGATGATGAGTTTGGAGGCTTGGATATCGGTCTTCCTGCTCAGAATCCTGCCGGAGTTGATGCAGCGGCTGTGCCTACTTCTCATCAAGTGGATGAGGTGCCTCCCACTTCCCAGTCTCTTCAGCCTGGACAACGTGTCACGTTTTAAGTCTTATGGATCGTCATCGTTGGAACAGCTTGGCAAAACTTGTGGCCATAACGGTCATGTGTTTGAGTATCTCGGTATCTTGTGCGCAAGCAGCATCCTCTTTACCGGATACCGACCAAGATGGGATTCCCGATGCCTGGGAGACGAGTGTGTATGGGACTGATCCGTTGCGTGTTGATACGGATGAAGATACGTATGCCGATCGAAGTGAAATCTTGAATGGATATCAGCCAAATGGATCAGCACGTCTTGTGGAGGCGGATCATGATCGCGATGGGTTGAGTGACCGTCTGGAACTTTTATTTGAAACGGATCCGACCCTGCCCGATACGAATGCGAATGGGAAGCTGGATGGGCAAGAGATTCGCTCGGGTATGTCCGCGACCTCAACGGTTCCGTTTATTTTGCAAAAATCCTTATTTATTAGTCTAAAAAAACAACAGTTAGAGATGCGTGTGAATAATGTCGCGATTGCGACTCATCCTGTTTCTGGGGGACTGCCGCGTACGCCTACGCCTGTAGGAACGTTTAAGATTTTGCAAAAACATCCTCGAGCCTGGTCGAATTCTGCTAAATTATGGATGCCATATTGGATGCATTTTAGCGGGCGTGGCCATGGGTTGCATGAGTTACCTGAATGGCCAGGAGGACGTAAAGAAGGAGAAAATCATTTAGGACGTCCGGCCTCACACGGGTGTGTGCGTTTGGGGATTGGAGCGGCGAAAGCCGTCTATGATTGGTCGCCGGTTGGGACGCCGGTTGTGATTTCAAAGCTATGAGGAAGATGTCTCTGGCGTTGGGTTTGAGTGTAGGCTTTGCTCTTTTGATGGGCAGATCTGTTTTGGCGGCGACACCGCTCCCAACCTTCTCTACTTATACTCCGCAACCGGATGAGTTTGTGTCAGCGATCGTGATGGTGCCAAAGACGCACGAGGTTCTTTACAGCTTTAAGCCTGATCTTATCCATCCTACGGCAAGTTTGACGAAGTTGCCGGCCGCGCTTGCGTTTTTATCTCGGAATATTTCTACGGCGAAATCTATCCGTTTGGCTGCGGTTGATGAAGTTGGCGGTGGCCGGTTACGTGTGTCCGTGGGGGCGCGCATGACGGTGCGTGATTTGGTGTATTCAAGTATAACCGCAAGTGCGAATAATACGGCGACTGCCTTAGGTAGATTGTCCGGACTAACGAAAAGCGCGTTTTTGAAGCGCATGAATGAAGAAGCGCGTTTGGCCGGAGCGATACACTCGAAGTTTGTTGATTTCTCTGGGATGGATTCTGGGAATGTTACGACGGCGCATGATATGGCCTTGATTGCCGACCGCGCCTTTTCTGAGCCTACTATCCGGCGTGCGGCTACGACGGCGCAATACTCGTTTAAAGTCTACGAAGGAACGAAAACCATCAATAAAACAATTAAAAATACCAATGATCTTTTGACCAAAGACCCGGATGTTTGGGTCTTGGGTGGGAAGACGGGCTACTTAGAAGAAGCCAAGAATAACCTGGCAGTACGCTTGCGTCGTTTGGATAGTCGTGGTACACCCATCGCCGGAACAGATGTGATCGTGGTGGTGTTTGGGGTGACGGATAAACAGCAGATGTTTGCCTCCGCCAAGCGGTTAGCCAACTGGTCCTGGGAACAGCATGCATTTTGATCAACTTGCCGCCTTTTTAGCGGAACAAAAACAGCCCGCCTATCGACTCGCTCAAGTAAAGCGAGCGTTTTTTGTTGAGTTGCGTGACAAGTGGGAGGACGTATCAGTGTTTGCAAAACCGTTGCGTGAAGCGGCTGCCACCTCTATTCCTTGGAATACGCTCACGCCTTTGCGTGTGCAGGAGAGTAAAGATGGTGATACGGTTAAAACCTTGTTTAAATGCGAAGATGGCAAGATCATCGAGGCGGTCCTCATGTGCCATCAGGATGAACGCAACACGGTCTGTGTATCGTCTCAGGCGGGCTGTGCCATGGCCTGTACGTTTTGTGCCACGGGGACGATGGGTCTTAAACGCAATTTGACGAGTGATGAGATTGTGGAGCAGGTCATCCATTATGCGCGTTACTTAAAACCACGTGGCGAGGTTGTTACGAATGTGGTGTTGATGGGTATGGGCGAGCCGCTCCAGAACTACGACAACGTCATGCAAGCGCTTAAAGCCTTGAATGATAAAGACGGGTTTAATTTTGGGGCGCGTCGCATGAGTATTTCTACCTGTGGGGTCGTCCCAGGAATTTTGCGCTTGGCGGATGAACCGATGCAAGTAAACTTGGCGATTTCTCTCCACGCTGGGACGGACGAAGTTCGTTCTAAGATCATGCCGGTGAATAACGCCTATCCTTTGGCGAAGCTTATGCAAGCGGTGCGGACGTATATGGAGAAAACGAATCGCAAAGTCATGTTTGAGTATTTGTTATTGAAGGGGATTAATGATCGTCCTGAGGATGCGGAGGCCGTGGCACGGTTGTTAGGGTCTGACGTGCGTCTCGTACATGTGAATGTGATTAAGTATCACGACACCCTGTCATTTCAGGGGACAGAACGATCTGATCGAGTGGATTTTGTTGATCAATTACGCGCGTTTCGTATTCCTGCGACGCATCGTGTGACCTTTGGGGAAGATATTGATGCTGCCTGTGGGCAGTTGGCCGTGAATGAAGCCGGGGAGGTGGTCGCGCAGGGTGCGCAAGCCATTAAATTGAATAAAAATAAAGTGTAGTGGTCGACCCCCGAGTCGACCCGAGATCTCTTTCCCCTCGTCATCCCGACACGTCGCTCGCGAGCGACGTGTCCCGAACGAAGTCCGACGCAGCCACGTCGTTCGCGAACGACGTGGCGCAGTGAGGGATCTCGCAGCCAAAACAGGTATTTCTTTTTCTGTCATTCCCGCGAAGGCGGGAACCCAGCCCCGACGGGTCGTGTAGGGATTGAATTGTGATATATAGGCGATGGGCTCGAACGCGTGCACAATTTTTCTTACTACAGAACTCGCATTCCGCCTTTATTGTGCTCTTTGTGGCGGAACCGGAGCCACCCCCTGCAACCGCGCGCGACCTTAACGGGGGAATGTCTCCTTGCTCAGACAGCTGTAGCAAGAAAAATTGTGCACGCGTTCGAGCCCTAGATGGTGGAGGAGTAGGGAGGGGAGGGAACTGACGCCTCATCCCTAATGCCTAACGCCTCTCCCCCTTATCCTGTATACTCCGAATGATTATCTGTTATGCACTATCGTTCTTTTTTCTTGGGGTGGGGGACGTTAGTGTTTGGATTAGGGTGTGTGGTGCTTGGGATTGTGTTTGTGGTGCGTCCTCGGGTGGATACGACGGTGGTACCGGTGTATGAGGCGCCTGTGGATGTTGTAGTTAGTTCTGTGACATCTACACGTGCGCCGATCGTTCCTCTTGTTGCCTCGACGGGTACGGCTGCGTTGCATGCTCCGCCGTTGCGGTATTTGAGTTTGGTGAAAGGCGATCCGAAACTTTTAAAGGATGAGCTGGCGGTTCATGTTCCTGTTCTCATGTATCATCATATTCGTAAGATGAAGCCGAAGTTTACGAGTAAAGATCGTCAGTATTCCGTGACGCCAGAGCACTTTCAAGCACAGATGGAGGGACTTGTGCGCGCGGGGTATACGACGATTACGCCGCGGGAATTGGAGGAGGCGATTGAGGGTAACGGTACGCTTCCTAAAAAGCCTGTCCTCCTTACCTTTGATGATGGATACAAGGAGCATTCGACGATTGTCCTTCCGATTCTAAAACGCCTGAATTTGAAAGCAATATATTTTATTATTTCTGACATGACCAAGGTGAATGCCCATATGTCTGTCAAGATGATTCAAGAAGCAGATCAGTCGGGCTTGATCACCATCGCGAGTCATACGCGTGAACATCCGTTTTTAGCTCGTCTTTCGAGTGCGAGCCGTGTTCCGCAGATTGTTGGGTCTAAGGAGGAGCTTGAAAAAATTGTCGAGCACCCGATCTATGATTTTGCTTATCCCTTTGGGAGTTGGAACCAAGTGGTGGCAAATGAAGTAGAGGCCGCGGGATATGCCTTGGGCTTTGGGATTCGTTTAGGCTCTATACATGGGGATTCTTCTAGATATCAGTTAAGACGCATACGAGTACTGGATGGAGAAGATGTAGTGCCTATTCTTGATCTTTTCTCGAAAAAAGGAGACTGACCCTTCTTCGCTTATTAGAGCCAAAATACCCCAAAATCCATTGACAAACGTGGATTTTTTTGGTATTATATTATCACAAGGAGTTCATCATGAAGATCGTAAACGTCTTGTTCTGGATCTCCATCGTTCCCAGCTGTTTCCTTCCGATTTACTTGTTTTTGGCGCTTGACCCGGTGTCCGGTGCCTGGGAGTGCCTCGTTGCTTCGGTGGCGGGTGTGCTGCTCTTCGGCAGCCTGCTGGCCGCCGCACCCCGGGAGCAGCCCTTCCCGCTGCCCGCCCGCCGCACGCGCCTCCCTTAACCTCACGGCAACCTGCTCGTGAGGTTTGCCAATTCTGTTTAGATACGATAGGATTTTTTCTTCATGAGCTCCTCGCCTGCATTTACAAAAAAACGTATCCTCGTTGGTATGTCTGGCGGGGTGGATTCGAGTTTGGCGGCGGCGTTGTTGTTAAAGGAAGGTCACGAGGTCGTAGGAGGCTTTATTAAGAATTGGTCGGATACCAAAGACTTGTGGACAGGGGAGTGCCAATGGCGTGGGGAGCGGCGTGATGCGTTGCGGGTGGCGGCTAAGCTTGGGATTCCGCTTTTAACCTTTGATTTTGAAGCTTCTTATCGGGAACGCGTCTTGGGACGGATGTTTGCCGAATATGAGCAGGGGATTACGCCGAATCCTGATGTCCTTTGTAATGAAGAGATTAAGTTCGGGCTGTTTTTTGAAGAAGCGATGCGTTTGGGATTTGATGGTGTGGCGACCGGGCACTATGCGCAAGTGGCACGGACCGATGATGGTGTTGCGCATTTAATAAAAGGAACTGATGGGGAAAAAGACCAATCCTACTTTTTATATCGCCTATCTCAAGACGTACTTCACAAGGTGTGGTTTCCGATTGGGCATTTAGCCAAGACGGATGTGCGTAAACAAGCAGAGATGTTTGAGTTGCCGACAGCGCATAAGCCGGATAGCCAAGGGATCTGTTTTATTGGCAAATTAGATTTCAAAGAATTTTTGCGCAAAAAGATTGAGCCAAAGCCGGGAGAGATTGTGACGGTTGAGGGAGAAGTTGTCGGTCGGCATGATGGATTAGACGCGTATACGATCGGTCAGCGTCAGGGGATCCAAGTGTCTAAAGATCAGCGTGCCTGGTATGTGGCACGTAAGGATATGGAGCGTAATCAGCTCATCATTGTGTCTGATCGTGAACATCCTGCCATGTATACCAAGCAAGCAACCATCCACGGGGTCAATTGGTGTGCCGGAGACCCCTGTCTTGGAGATAAAGAAGCCGAAGTCGAAGTGGCGATCCGCTATCGACAGGAGCCAGTCAAAGCCGTGATTAGGCCTCAGGCGTCAGGGATGAGGAGTCAGTCGGAATACTCGATACTCGATACTCGATATTCGATACTCTTCGCCGATCCCGTCTGGGCTCTCGCCCCCGGCCAGTCCGCTGTCCTTTACCGCGGTGATGAATGTTTGGGGGGTGGATTTTTGGCTTAATATCCTGTATTCTTTGGACAATGGAATCATTTATGCGTGCCAATAAGCGTATAGAGTGGATTTCTTTAGTGTATCTGCTTTTCTTTGTCCTCACGGTGTTATCGCCTTCGATTTATACCCGTGATTATTTTGGAATATCTCAAACGACGTTAGAAGAGATCACGATTTTTGTGTTTGGAATCGCTGGTTTATTGACCTTTTCGCTGTATGAACGCTACATGGAAAAGCGGGAACGCGAACGTGAACAAGTCCAGATGGATTACCATCGTGCCAAGAAAGAGTTGATGGATTCATATGCGTATATTGGGTCGATCAATCGGAAAATCGAGCTTTTGAAAAACATGGCGCATGATACGTCGACGGTCATGGATGGGAAGCGCTTGCCTAAAGACTTATTCCATTCACTTGCTGCGAATGCTTGCGCTGCGGCTGGGGCTCAATGCGCCTTGTTGCGTTTTGTGGAACTTGATCCCTTGCGTACAGAGGGCGAGTTTACTCACGAACAAGAAGGGAAGTTTGCGTTTCGTGTGGCGAACCGCGATTTAAAAGAAGTGCATGACAAGAGTTTATCGCATGCGCTGCTTGAGTCTGAAGACCATAAAAAAATTGCCGTCATTCCCTCGGACCGTTCGGTGGGAAAATATAAAGCCTATCTTCTCCTTCATGTAGGAGAGTCGTTGCCAGAAGATTTTGACGTATCCTTGCTCAAAATCTTCGTAAACCAAGCTCAGGCGCTGTACCACGGTTTTATTACAAATAAAGGGTAGATTTTCTTTTCCGTTGTCATTTCCCATTATTTTCGTTATTCTTCGAGCATTATGACGATCCATGAGATCCGGAAGGCGTATTTAGATTTTTTTGCTGAGAAAGGGCATGCGATTTTGCCTTCGGCTTCTGTGTTGCCGGAGAATGATCCGACCACCTTATTTACGGGCTCTGGGATGCAGCCCATGATTCCGTTTTTGCTTGGAGAGCCACATGCGCAGGGGACTCGTCTTACCGATAGCCAAAAGTGTGTGCGTTCTCAAGATATTGAAGAAGTGGGTGACAACCGTCACCTCACGTTTTTTGAAATGCTAGGAAATTGGTCTTTAGGAGATTATTTTAAACAAGAGCAGATCGTTTGGATGTTTGAGTTTTTGACGAAGAAGGTGGGGCTTAATCCGAAGAATTTATATATCACGGCCTTTCGCGGAAATGAGGCGCTTGGCATCCCTCGCGATGACGAAGCCGTGTCTTTGTGGCAGGCGCAATTTGCCACAGTGGGCATGGAAGCAAAGGCGGTTGATTTTGCTGAGCGTGATGGCATGCAAGGAGGTCGTATTTTTTTCTACGATGAGAAAAAAAATTGGTGGTCACGTTCGGGAGTTCCATCGAAGATGCCGGTAGGTGAGCCAGGTGGCCCTGATACAGAAATGTTTTGGGATTTTGCTCCGGAATGTGGAGGGGGCCACTTACGTGGAGATCTAGATACAAAATCGTTTGGTGAACACTGTCATGTGAATTGTGATTGTGGTCGTTTTCTTGAGATAGGAAATAACGTCTTCATGGAATATCAGAAGACAGAAGCGGGATTTGTAAAATTAAAACAACGAAATGTTGATTTTGGAGGAGGATTAGAGCGTATTGCCGCCGCTTTAATTGGATCGCCTGACGTTTTTAAAACGAGTGCTTTTTTACCTATCATTAAATTGCTGGAGCAGCGATCCGGTAAGTCGTATGATAACTCACCTGATCTAAAGAAATCTTTTAGAGTTATTGCCGACCATATTCGTGCGGCGACCTTTATCATCGGTGATCCTCGAGGTGTGTTGCCTTCGAATGTTGGTGCGGGTTATGTCGTTCGTCGTTTGCTTCGTCGCGCCATTCGCGAGGGCCGTCGCTTAGGCATTCAAGGATCTTTTTTGCCGGCGATTGGTCAGTCCGTTGTTGGAGCTTTTGGCGATCACTATACTGAACTTCGAGCGAATCAAGAAAAAATTCAGACAGAACTTGCCAAAGAAGAAGAGAAGTTTGGGAAAACGCTAGAGAAAGGTCTCAAAGAGCTTGAGAAGATGGCCGTGCAGGGGAATGTGTCGGGTGAGCAAGCCTTTACGCTTTTTTCCACGTACGGCTTTCCTTTGGAATTAACGGAGGAGCTTTTATTGGAGCGTGGCATGAAGGTGGCTCGTGACGTGTTTGAGGCGGAGTTTAAAAAGCATCAAGACTTATCCCGCACCTCTTCCGCCGGAGCCTTTAAAGGTGGACTAGCCGACCAATCGGTTGAGACAACACGCTTGCACACAGCTACGCATTTGCTCCATCAAGCCCTTCGGACGGTTCTTGGTACACATGTTGAGCAGCGTGGTTCGAATATTACGGCGGAGCGGTTACGCTTTGATTTTTCGCATGGGCAAAAAGTCACGCCGGAAGAACTGGCGAAGGTAGAGGAGCTCGTGAATGATGCGATTCGTCAGAATTTTCCGATTAAGATGGAAGAAATGACGGTTGAAGTGGCAAAGTCGCGCGGCGTGATCGGATTATTCGAAGATAAATACGCGTTAGTTGGCAACAAGATCAAGGTCTATTTCATGGGTGATTTTTCCAAGGAGATTTGTGGAGGGCCACATGTGAGCGAAACCGGCGAGCTCGGCTCGTTTAAGATTCAGAAAGAAGAGGCGGTGTCGGCGGGGGTACGTCGTATTAAAGCGGTAGTGACAGGGAGGTAAGGTCTATTGACTTATATTATTTTTTGGTGTGACGTTTTGGCTAGCTTCGCGCTTTGCGAAGCAGGAGGATGGATACGTGGTTGGTTTCATCGCTGCCCTGACGTTCCTGGCCTATGGTCTCCTCGCGGCGCTTCTAGGTCCTGCCTGGGCCAAATTTAGGTGGGATTCTTGGCTCGCCTGGGACATCGGTCTTCCTTCCGCTGCCGTGACCGAAGGCGTGGGGAGACATCCGTTCTGGCTTCGGCTCAGGATGGGGCTGCTCTGGCCCTTCTTCTTTGTTCTGTTCTCTTCTGAGGGTCTCCTGTACGCGGCGGAGGTACGCAAGCGTCCAGACGAGTTTCATGGTCTGGCCTCTGCCTATCGGGATAAGGACGAGGCCCAGAAATACCTGGCGTATCAGCGGTATGAACGCTTTACCTCTTTTGTGTTCCCGATCCAGTTCCTTTGGTCCTTGAGTACGGGTCTTTTCTTCCTCTTCTACCGTTTTTCTTTTGGTACGTGTCTAGTGGTACTCAACTTTATCGGCTATTGGATAGAGTACGGATTTCGTATTCAGGGCTGGAAAGACAGATCTGTTCAGGATTTCTTCTTCGTGTTCAACCGTGTCTATTTGTTCCCGGAACAGGATTAGACGTCTTTTCCTCTCCTAATCCAAGCCCATGGTCGGGAGGCTTCCTTTTTCTCATCCCGACTGATAAAAATCACCTGAGCAGAGTCTCGGGTGATTTTTATTTAGCTTATCTAAGGGATTTTTCTTATGTAGATGGATCAGATTTGTGGTTAGGAGGGGGATGTTCTCGTTCTCTTTTATATTTCATTATTCCCCGTTCCCTCTAAGCTGTTGACAGCCTAGCCAAATTCTTGGTACACTCCGCCCAATCCTTTATCCATATCAACGTGGGGTACGAAGCTTGTTTGAGCCTTAGGCTCGACAAAGGGACACCGTGGAAGATGCCCGGCAGTCCCTTTATGCGACGTACACACGTATCTTTTGCAACCATGCATCATCCCTATGGCCGGTAAAAACCTCTCACCTAACAAGGACTTCTTGGTGGTGAAAGGCACGATTGAAGAAAACCTTCCGGCGGCCACCTTTAAAGTCAAGCTTGAAAATGGACAAAGCATTTTGTGCTATTTGTCCGGAAAAATGCGGATGAATCGCATTCGTCTGACGCCTGGCGACCAGGTGCAGGTTGAGATGACTCCGTATGATTTAACCAAAGGTCGTATCACCTATCGTTTGTAAACAAGCCTTCCCAATCTCTTATGAAAGTTCGATCTTCTGTCAAAGCGATGTGCCGCGATTGCCAAGTGACACGCCGTAAAGGCCGTGTGGTGGTGACGTGTCCCAAGAACCCTAAGCACAAGCAGCGTCAAGGATAATTTTGATTTGATACTTTTACTTACCTATGGCTCGTATTGCCGGAGTCTCCCTCCCCCAAAACAAACGCCTGGAAGTCGCCCTCACCTACATCTACGGTGTTGGCCCAACCACGGCGAAGAAAGTATTGGCTGACACGGGTATTTCCCCTGACGTTCGCGTTAAGGATTTACCAGAAGCCCAAGCTAACCAATTGCGTGATGTCATCGAAAAGCAGCATAAAGTAGAAGGTGAACTTCGCCGTGAAGTCCTCTCCAACATTAAGCGCTTGAAAGAAATTGGTTCGTATCGCGGTTCTCGTCATGTGAAAGGCTTGCCTGTCCGTGGCCAACGCACCAAGACCAATTCCCGCACCATCCGTGGCAACGTCCGTAAGACCATGGGTTCTGGTAAACGTAAGCTAGAAAAGACCTAATATGAGCGACGAAGCAAAGAACGTAGCCCCTGCTGCTGATGCAGCAGCCGCGTCTACCAAAAAAGCCAGCAAAGCCAAGCCAAAAAAGGGTGGCAAGAAGGCGCGTGCGCAAGTCTCTCAAGGCAAAGCGTACATCCAAGCCAGCTTTAACAACACAATTGTGTCTTTGACCGACATGAACGGTGCCGTTTTGGCCTGGTCGAGTGCTGGGGTGGTTGGCTTCAAAGGCCCAAAGAAAGCTACTCCTTACGCCGCTTCCGTCATCGTTCGCGATGCAGCGGAAAAAGTAAAAGACCATGGTCTCAAGGATGTGCATGTGTTTGTGTCCGGGGTTGGCCAGGGTCGTGAAGGGGCATTGCGTGCCTTGAACGCCAACAACCTCAACGTTTTATCGATTAAGGATGTGACGCCTATGCCACACAATGGCTGCCGTCCACCACGCCCTCGTCGCGTCTAACCTTCCTTGAATTCATATGAAATTGAACCTCAAGGCTAAATACTCTCGTCGCGAAGGTGCCCCGGTGTCTGACCGGAGCGCCCACGCCAAAGCGCTTATCCGCCGCCCGTTTGCTCCTGGTGTCCACGGACCAACCGGCAACAAACGTACCACGGAATACGCGAAGCAATTGCGCGAGAAGCAAAAAGCCAAACGCATTTACGGACTCAACGAACGCCAATTCCGCAACTTGTTTGATGAAGCCGCTTCTAAACAAGGAAATACGGGAGAAACGCTCGTTCGCTTGCTCGAACTTCGTCTTGACAACGCGGTCTATCGTGCTGGTTTTGCCAAAACACGTGCTGCCGCTCGTCAATTTGTCTCTCACGCTCACTTCGACGTGAACGGCAAGAAGGTTAATATCCCTTCCTACCGTGTCCGTCCTGGAGAAATGATCGCGGTGCGTGGCATCAAGCAAGGTAAGGGTAACTGGAAGACTGCGGCCGAAACCTTAGCGAAGCACGAAGCCCCATCCTGGATTGCGCTTACGCGTGGTGAGTTGTCCGCCAAAGTGACGGGCGCTCCTGCGGATAAGGAATTACAGCAGCCGTTCGATGTGAAGCTGATTGTGGAATTCTATTCTCGTCAATAATTCGTTCTTTTTTATCCATGTATTCCCTTCGTATGGATCCCATCATGCTTCCATCTAAAATCAGCTTTGTGCGCGGCGATCGTGCGCACGAAGGCGTGCTCGTGGTTGAGCCATGTGCACAAGGCTATGGGACGACGCTTGGCAATGCCTTGCGCCGCGTGCTTTTGTCATCCTTGCCGGGTGCAGCGGTAACGGCGGTGAAGATCAAGGGGGCAGACCACGAGTTTGCTACCATGCCAAATATTAAAGAGGACGCGCTGGAAATCATTTTGAACCTTAAATTGCTCCGTCTTAAATTGTTTTCTGAAGAGCCTGTCAAGCTTACGTTGTCCGTCAAAGGCGACAAGCAGGTCACGGCCGCAGATTTTAAGAAGGATGCCTTGGTCGAGATTGTAAATCCTGAGCTTCCCCTTGCGACGATCACGTCTGCCTCTGGCAGCTTCGAGATGGATGTATGGGTCGCTCCAGGTCGTGGATATAAATCAATTGATGAACGTGGCAAAGAGAAGTTGGAGCTTGGCATGATCGCCATCGATGCTCTCTACAACCCAGTCATCAATGTTTCCTATAAAGTGGAGGCCACGCGCGTGGGAGAAAAGACCGACTTCGATAAACTTATCTTGCGAGTAGAAACAGACGGCACGATTGACGCGATTGAAGCGGTCAACCAGGCGGTCCAAGTCCTTACCGACCATGTCTCTACGCTCAAGAATTTGACTTACAGTGAATAATGTATGAGACATCGCCGTGTAGGAAAAACCCTTGACCGTAACGCTACCTCGCGCCTCGCGCTTTTGCGCAGCCTCGCGACGTCGGTCATTCTCTATGAACATGTCAACACCACGCTTGCAAAAGCGAAGGCTGTTCGCCCATTCGTAGAAAAACTTATTACCCGTGGTCGCACGAAGAGCCTCGTCAGCCGACGTTTGCTCATGAAGGATCTTTTATCTGAAGGCGCTGTCAATAAAGTGCTGGAAGAGCTTGGTCCTCGCTACAGTGCGCGCCCAGGTGGGTATACGCGTATCTTGAAGCTTGGTTCCCGCAAGGGGGATGGAGCGGAAGTCGCGCAGATTCAATTGGTGAAATAACTATGGCCTGGAAAAATACACGTGGCATGGCCACGATTACACGCAAGACCGTCACGATTGATGCTACGGACAAAGTAGTAGGTCGTTTAGCGACGTCAATTGCGAAGATGCTTTTAGGGAAAGACCAGCCTGGGTATACACCTCATATTGATACGGGAGCGATCGTGAATGTCACGAATGCGGATAAATTAGTGTATACGGGGAAAAAGATGGACCAAAAAGTCTTCTTTCGTTCCTCTAACCGCCCTGGTGGGATCAAGCGTTCGCCGGTTGCGAAGCTTCAAGCCGAAGATCCAGGCGCGATCTTGGTGCATGCCGTTCGCTACATGTTGCCGAAGAACCGCACCCAGAACACGCGTATGAAACGTTTGACGATTGTGAAATAACTATGGCTACGGAAACCAAGAAAAAGACGGCCGCAGCAGCTCCTAAAGCTCCTCGCGCAAAAGCCGTAAAGAAGACGAAGGAAAAAGAAGAGACAGTAGCTGCGGAAGTTGCGGCTCCTGCCCCACGTTTTGAGGCTGGTTCTTATATTAACGGTCTCGGTCGTCGCAAGACGGCGATTGCCCGTGTAAGACTCGTCAAAAATGGTACAGGTCAAATCAAGGTGAATGGTCGTGATGCAGAAGTCTGCTTCCCGGGCTTTGAGCTTGGTGGCTTGGTGAAGATGGCTCTTAAAGTGGTTGGAATGGAAACGGGTATGGATGTGATTGCGACCGTCAAAGGTGGCGGCATGCGTGGCCAGGCTGAAGCGGTGCGTTTGGGCGTTGCTCGTGCATTGGTCGAGCTCAATCCAACCTATCGTAAAACTCTCAAGAAACTTGGGTATATGACGCGTGACCCACGTTCTAAGGAACGTAAGAAACCGGGTCTCAAAAAGGCACGTCGTTCACCACAGTGGTCCAAGCGCTAGTCGTTCGTTCAAAATAAAAAGAGCAGGCCGAGTGGCCTGCTCTTTTATTGCCCTTGATGTGTATAAAAACGCATATAATAAGCAAAAAAATGAGGGTAAGGGCTTGCCAAAATGGTCAAAATCGTGTATAGTGGGAAGTTGCCTTTTTGGGTTTTTGGAGGTAGGCATGAAACGTCTTCAGCGTGTGTAGCACAAGATCGCTCATTAGAACTCGGCTTCGGTCGGGTTTTAGATTCTTGGCTCCATATACATCTATTTTATCTATGACTCCTCGTTTTATTTCTATCCTCACCTCGACGTGTTTGGCGTTGCTTGTGATGATTGGATGTGCCACGGCAGCTCAAGCGAGCACCCGTTTTTGGGTAGGAGGAACAGGGGATTGGGACGTATCTACCACGGAGCATTGGAGTGAGACGTCCGGTGGTTCGGGTGGGGCGAGCGTTCCCTCCGCTTCGGATGACGTTGTCTTTGATATTGCCTCACATGCTACAGATTATACCGTTACGGTCATGGCTGCGGCTCAGGCTGCTAGTTTGACGATGGCTAATCCCGCTTCCGGTGCCCTGACGTTTGCTGGGAGTGCACCCGTGAGTGTCTTTGGCAGCTTTACGGGACCATTAGGCGGTGTTTGGTCGCATACGGGTACGATGACGTTTGCGGCGACCTCCATGGGAAATACGATTACTTTAAACGGAATCACGTTTGGTGGTCCGGTTGTATGGGATGGTCTTGGTGGAGGTTGGACGCTGCAGGATGCGTTTGCTCAGGTGGCAACAGCGCTTACGACGAATACCAATGGGATGTTGGACACGAACGGACAGGCAGTTGCATTTGGTAGCTGGGCCCTTGGTGTTGGTACAAAAACGATTGTGTTAGGTACGTCGACCGTTACTATTCATGGGCCTTCTGTTAATTTTGCTGACAATAATGCCGGTCTTGTGTTTGATGCGGGTACTTCGTCTCTCATTTTTGATAAAACGGTCGCTGGTAGATCGGTGTTCGCGTTGGGAGGAAATACCTTTTACGATGTTTCGGTTATTCGATTGCCTGGTGGGTTTACACCGACCGGGAATGGAACGTTTCACAATTTGACCGTCGATGGAACGCTGCTTGGTGCTGGTAATCGTGTTTTTGTGATTGATTCTGGTGCTACCTGGAATGTGAATGGCGTGCTTACGTATATTGGATTCGATGCGGCGAAAAATCGTGGTCGTTTTCGCGCGGCGACGTCAGGTGCTTCGGCTACCGTTGCGTTGGGTGCGACGGGCTCTGTTGTGTTCAGGAATATCGATCTTGCTGATATTGTTATTACGGGAGCCGCTGCTCCTGTAAGGGGAGATTCTTTAGGTGATTGTGGTGGAAATAGCGGTATTACGACTACGCCCGCTGTTATGAGATATTGGGTTGGCGACACGGGAGTCATGTCATCTACGGATCATTGGTCGGTCACGAGTGGTGGGCCCTCTGGTGCGACCGTTCCGTTACCGCAGGATACGGCGATTTGGGATGCGCAGTCCTTTACGACCGAAGGGCAAAGGGTTGATTTTGATATGATGCGCATAGGCACGATGGATTTTTCTCAAGTGACGAATCGTCCAGCGTTGAATTACGTTAATCCCTATTCTTCCGGTCATCTTGTGTTTGGGAGCGTGGTGTATTCGACAAATATGTCCGTCACGGTGAATGACGCGGCCGCAGGAACAGATGTTCTTAACTTAAATGGACGAGGAGATCACGTGTATAGCGGTGCTGGGTTGATTCTGCCTGCGAATTTTAGAGGAATTAATGTTAACACCCCTGATGGGACGTACACGCTTGGCTCCGATTTGTATCTTGATCCAACGCGAACATTCAATCTTGTCATGGGGACGTTTGATGCCGCAACCTATAATGTAATCACGGGTGCTTTTACAAGTAATTTGTTGAATACGCGTACACTTAAGATGGGAACGGGAACTTGGGATATTACCGGAAGTGGAGTCGTCTGGAATGGAGGGACCTCGACAGGAATGACGCTCTTGGCGGGTTCGTCGACCCTTAAATTTTCAAATGAGAGTGCTGCTACCAAGACGATCATGGCGGGTGTAGATGCTGCGACGTTCAACAATATATGGATTACGGGGAGTGGTTCTGGGAGCTATATGTTCTCTTCCCCTCTCACGGCTGTGGATTTTAAGGATGATAACCGTGTTGCGCATACGCTCCAGTTTTTGCAAGGAGCTACATATACGTTTACCACCTGGCAGGTAAATGGGAGTTTGGGAAATCTTATCAGTCTTATTTCTTCAAGTGATGGTTCGTTTTTTAATCTTGTTTCTCGTGGTTCGAACGCATTTCGTTCGGCGTATTTATCCATTAAAGATAGTCATGCGAGTGGAGGGGTGGGCTTCTATGCGGGGAAATACTCGGTTGATGCAGGCGGAAATACTGGATGGACGTTTGGAAACGCGCCTGAAGCGATGGGTCCTCCTTCGACCTCTGTTGCGATTGCCCCGGTCGTTGGTTCTGGAGGGGGAGCTACCGCAGCAAGTTCCGCCACTTCCACAGCTGTCACGTTTACATTCACCAACGCGTACGCTTCATCTGCGCGACCGTTTGTGAGACCGCCCGTAACCTCTTTTTCGACCAGCGATCGTTTAGTGAGTTCTTACTCATATGGTTCAGGGTTTGGGGGTTGGAGAGGTGTTGGTTGTCTTGTGAAGGTGAAGCGTGTTTTTTGTCCTGTTCCTGTTGGTGTATTGGGGGTGCGTTGGTTGGACTATAGGATTGGTCGGGCGCTATTCGTTGTCGTTGGATTGGGAAACGGGTTTTAAGACACACATCTTCAGAGGCGAGGAGGGCGTGAAATGGAAAAATCAGCTATCTAAAGATAGCTGATTTTTCATAAGGTTTCTTAACTATTTCTTGGGAATAGATACCTGTTGTGAATGGACGAATTATGGTATTGTGGCTCACGCTAGGCACCACCCTCGTTCTTCCTTATGCGATCTTTCTTCTTTTCCTATAAAATAAGTGGTTTTTTGTTGTTTTTGCTGGCATTTTTTTGCTCGGCGGAGCGGGCGCGAGCGGTTCCAATTCCTTGTAGTATTAGTACGCCTACGGTGATTGATCAGGCGTATGTCACGGATAATGAATGTAGCTCCATCAATATTGAGGGCAATGTAAGTACCACCTGGATTGGAACAGTTGATTTGATAGGAGCTGGAACTGTTACTGTTAAGAATGGATTTACCATGACGATGGGATCGATGAGCGAGATGATTTTGGGGAGTACGGATGATTTTGTGGTTGAAACGAACGCTACGGCTACACATCTATTAGAAGATCCTCGGGGATTTAGAGTAACGGCACGTAATATCACGATAAGTGGTGAGCTATCGGCCACAAAAAAAGGGTGTCGTGCCGCAGGGCCTTTTGGTGATGATGGATATGGGGTAAATACGGCGACGGGTGTGTGCGCTTATCAGGTTGGCGGCTATGGTAGAGGGGGCGGTGGTGGCGGTGGTGGCGGTGGTGGCGGTTCGCATGCTGGTGCTGGAGGAAGTGGTGCTGGTCCAGTAGTGGGAGGAAGCACGGTTTATGGCAACTCCCTCATTCCTCAATATCTAGGCTCAGGCGGTGGAACTGGTTACTTTTTCGCTGCTTTTGGAGGAGCGGGAGGTGGGTTGATCCATGCTACTTCAACCGGGACGCTTACTATTAATGGTATCGTATCGGCGAATGGGGGGGATGGGATATACGACGGATCTTATAATGGCGGAGGAGGCGGGGCAGGTGGGTCAATTATGTTGAGAGCGGGTATTTTGGCGGGCAGCGGCAGTGTTTCTGTGAATGGAGGGAATGGGTCTGCTGGTGGCGGTGGTGGATCTGCGGGAAGAGTCGCTGTATATTATAGTGCTCTTTCTGGTTTTTCCTTATCTTCTGTTGTGGCGACAGCTGGTGCCGCGGGTGTGGGTGCGGGAGAGACCACCGCCGGAGCAACAGGAACAACGTTTCTGGTTGATCGATATACGGATGATGGAGCCGGATCAGTAACTGTTACCTCTGGGTTTGATTTTCCCTCAACGGGAGACTACACGAGAGCGGCCTTTTCTATTGCAGCGGGCTCGGTACTGGGGTGTGCAACGGCAGATGCATTTACCGTGTCTTCGACAGCTTGGCTTGTGTTAAGTAGTGTCACTTGGTCTTGTTCCGCCACGATTAATGCTGTGACACTCGCTTCGAATGCGGGAATTTCTACCACGGGTACGAGCTTAACGTTTTCCGCAGCTTCATCAGTGAATATCGTCGCGCCTGCATGGACGAACGTCACAACGACGCTCACGGCGACGAAATCGGGTTCAAGATCATTGTGGGACATCACCACGGATCTTATTTTGCGAGACGCTACTATTACATTAGGAGATGCAGGAATATCGGATGCTCTTGGTGGGTTTGTTGTCTTGCCGCAGGCTATTGCCTTTAGTATGGTGAGTTCTACGTTGTCGGCAAACGTGAGCTCGACAACGCTTACGGCTTTTTCTGTAGATAGTTTATCTGTTGTTGATGCGACTTCACATGGGTGTCCAAAAGCACAAGGTGGAAATAATGGATTCGGTCCCAATACGTCAACAGGTGTGTGTGCGGACGGAGCAAGTGGGTTTGGTATTGGCGGAGGCGTTGGTGGCGCGGGTGGTAGTGGAGCAGCGCATGGTGGGGTTGGAGGAGCTTCAAATTCTATTCCTGGGAGTACGGTGACATATGGATCATCAACCAATCCTGTGTTGTATGGATCGAGTGGTGGGGGCGGGTATGCTCCATTTGGTGGCGATGCCGCAGGCGCGGGTGGGGTGATTAAACTCGTTGTTTCTGGAACGGTGACGATTAACGGTGTATTACGGGCGAATGGGGGGGATGGTATCTACCGCGGTTCGTATACTGGAGGAGGTGGAGGATCCGGAGGTAGCATCAATGTATCTGCGGGAACGTTAGCTGGCGCCGGGTCTATTTTGGCGAGTGGTGGCGCCGGGGCAAATGGCGGGGATGGTGGTGGCGGTGGCGGAGGTGGAAGAATTGCCCTCCGTTATTCTGCAGCGACGTTTAGTGGAACGTCTTCAACGGCTGGTGGCGCGGCCGGGACGGGAGGTACAGGAGTTGCCGGAGGAACAGGAACGATCTATACGTTGCTCTTGAATCAATCTCCAAATGCTCCTTCATCTCTTGCGCCTACAGCGCTCGTGAATGGATCTACGACGGGAACAAATACGCCTACGTTTTCTTTCACGCTGTCTGATCCGGATGCGGCTGATACGGTACAGTTTAGGATCCAGGTGGATAATTCGAGTGATTTTTCTTCCCCGGTTGTTGATTATACGTCGGTGTTAGCGGCGCAGGGCGCACGTACATTCCAGGTTGGTCAGGCGGCTGGGTCTGGGAGTTATAGTGTGGGATCATCTGGGCAAACGTTATCGGATGCTTCTTACTATTGGCGAGTAAAAACACTTGATTCGAATGCGGTCGAGTCTTCGTATACCACGGCGAATAGTGGGGCGATTGCCTTTATCGTGGATGGGACGGTACCAACGGTTCAATTTGCTCAATCTACCGCGTCTGCTTTGGAAAGTGTTACAGCCACCTCGGTGCGTATTCTTTTGAGCGCAGCTCATTTTGAAACGGTGACCGTAAATTATGCCTTGACCGGAACGGCAACGGGTAGCGGGACGGATTATACCTTGGCGGATGGGACGGCGACGGTTCCGATTGGGAATACGACGGCGACGATTGATTTGGTGGTTGTTGATGATTCAATTTTGGAAGGATCGGAGACGATTGTCCTGACGCTCTCCTCTCCTTCGCAAGCTACTCTTGGTTCGAACACCTCTTTGACGTACACGGTTACGGATAATGATACGGCGGGGGTAACGCTTTCCGCTTCTGCATTAACGGTGACGGAGGGGAATACGGCTGGTAGCTATACGGTTGTGTTAACGTCGCAGCCCACGAGTACGGTTCAGATCGCCCTCACTTCTTCGCTTGTCGTAGCAGATGCTTCTCCGAGCACGTTATCGTTTACCTCTTCCAATTGGAGCACGCCTCAGACGGTCACGGTTGCGGCTCTTGATGATACGAGTATCGATGGTTCGCAAACCATGATAATCACTCATACGATTTCTGCATCCACGGCGTCTGGATATCCTCAATCTACTAATGTTGGAACGGTGACGGTAACGGTTTTGGATAATGATGGGCCTTCTGCGAGTGGAAATTCCAGTGGGGGCGGCGGGGCTACGAGTGGCTCATCAGGAGGTGGGTTAGGAGCTCCTGCTACCTGGACGTTTATACAGCCGGTGCAAATAAAACCTTCAATTATCGATTTACCGAGTTCTTCTCCTGTTCCTCCGTTAGTTATTCCTTCACCCACGTCACCGATTACTACCATCCTTAACCTCACAGATCCTGTTCGTATTGCCGAGTTCTTGAATGATGACCAGCGTAACTTAGCGCGCGAGGCGCAGGCGCTTACGCGAGTAGAACAGGGTCTGCGTACTCTCCGGTTAGATTCTTCTCAAGAGACTCGTATTGCACACTCCGTGTTTCTTGCTTATGGAGCCTCTGACGTGACGGCTCGTTTAGGGATGGGAGAGCGTGAGGCCTTGTTGCGAGATGCGTATGAGACGATGCGGACGTCGAGAGTGTCCGTGACAGATTTAGAGCGGATGGCACGAGGTGTGGTGCCAGAAACAAGAAATCTTGCCCAAGAACGCGCGCAGCTGCCTCGTGTTCGTCAAACGTTCCGGACGATCTACGGACGTGAACCGGATTTTCGCAATCCGGAAGAGAATTTGGCTTGGAATACGCTCATGTATCGTATCCGCTTTCCGCGCAATTTAAGCGAAGAACGACAGGGGATTACGGAGTTCCGTCGTCTCTTTGACCGTGAGCCACGGGATCCGTTCCAATGGGCAACGGTGCGAGTGTTGGGCTACGTTCGATAAGCAAGGAAGAGAGGAGATTTGTAGGTTGCTTCTATGTCTATTCGGCGCTATTCTCCTTTCTATGAGCGCTTTCTTGGAAATTGTACAACTAGGAGCAGTGAACTGGTATGATTACTCTATCGCTTCGGTTTCCGTAGGGTTTTTAATTGGAGCGGTTGTGGCGATGTTTTTACTTATTAATTGGATGAAAGGAGTCTAATCATGTCTCATGCTCAGCAAATTGCCGGGAATGCGGCTTGGCTTATGGCCGCAACCGTTTTGCAAAAAGCGATTGCCTTTTTATCGTTCTTTTTTGTCGCGCGTTGGAGTGGTCCAGTGACAACTGGAGCCTACTTTTATGCGGTAGCGATCACGTCTGTCTTCGTGACATTGGCTGATCTTGGATTGACTCCGGTCGTGATTCGAGAATATGCCTCAGATCCGACACGTGGTCGTCGGTTTGCGCAGGCGGCGTTGAGGGCAAAAATAGTTCTTGTTCCCTTGGCGGTAGCTGCTTCGTTTGGGTATGCCTTGATGAGAGGGAGTGATTCTTCTGTGATATTGGCGGTGGCGATCGCTTGTGGAGTGTTGTCCGCTGATTCTCTTTCTTTGTTGTTGTATGGCATTTTGCGTGGCTCGCAAAAGCTCCGCTTTGAAGCCGCCGGAATGTTGATGACTCAGATCATCACGGCTCTCGTGGCAATGGCCTCGGCGTGGTTCTTGCGCGGGAATGTGGAAGCGCTTGTGTTTGCGCTTTTGTGTGGGAGTGCTGTGAATCTGGGATGGTCGTGGTGGCATGTACGGCGGCTTGATTGGAAGCAAGGAGGTTGGACGCGCCAAGATCTGTTTCAAATGATGCGTTTGGCCGTTCCGTTTGCCTTAGCGGGGATGTTTGTCAAAGTATATTCTTATGTAGATACGCTCTTTTTGGAAGCGTATTGGACGAAAGCAGAAATTGGACATTATGCCGTAGCATACAAGCTTACGTATGCCTTTCAGTTTTTGCCGCTTACGTTTGTGGCAGCGCTCTATCCAGGGCTAAGTGCGATGCATGCGCGTGGGGATCGTGAAGCGCTTACGCGCGCCTTGCATGGGTCTTTACGCTTGATGATGTTGATTTCTGTTCCGTTAGCTGTAGGATTGTCTGCGTTTTCCTCTTTGGTACCGATGGTGTTCGGGCGCTCGTACGCATCCGCCGTTCCAATTTTGCAGGTCTTGAGTTGGGTATTGATTCCTATTTTTTGGGATTTTCCTTTGGGTTCACTGTTAAACGCGACGCATCGTGCGCATTTGAAAACGGCGTCGATGGGGGTGGCGATGATTGTGAATGTGATCGCAAATGCCATCCTTGTGCCGCGCTATGGAGGAGTGGGGGCTTCATATGCGGCGATTATTAGTTTTGTGATCCTGGGATTATTAGGGTTGTATTTGACGCGTAAGGATGTGGGGGTTGGTTGGACGATGCGATTCTTGTTGCAAGGATGGGGAGCTGCCCTTAGCTTGTATGTTGTTCTTCGGTTTTTGGTGAGTGCCTTACCTGGTTTTGTGGCACTTGCCGTAGGGATCGTTGTAACCGTGATCTGGGTAGGGTTATGGCAATTGCTTAAGAAAGATGATGTGATGATGCTATGGAACTGGATCAAACGAAAACGAGCGTAGATCAATATCCGTTTCTCCTCTCTACGCTGGAGTACCCACCGGAGAGAGGGGGGATTGCGCGGTATTTGTTTGAATTGAGTGAGGTATTGTCTTTGGTTGAGGTAGAGCGTTCTGAGCGGTCTTTTTGGAGGTTGTGGCCACATTGGTTACCGCTTATTTTTCATTTCCGTAAGCGCCAACAGATTCGTACCCTCCTTGTGAGCCATGTGTTACCTGTAGGTACGGCGGCGATGTTCGCTCGTTTTTTGGGTGGATCAGCGTACGGGGTGTTTTTTCATGGGATGGACTTGTTGCAGGCCTCGAATTCTGTTTGGAAAAAATGGCTGACGAAGAAAATAATACAATATTCTCATGCGTTGTTTGTGAATTCGCATGCGACGGCGGATATTTTACGCGTGTTTACGCATCGCATCCCTGTCATTGTGACGCCGGGGATTGTACCGAAGGGATTTCTTCTAAAGGAACAAGCACGAGAGGCGTTAGGAATTTCTTTAGAAGAAAAGATTGTGTTGGCGGTTGGTCGACTTGTTCCGCGTAAAGGCTTTGATGTTCTGATTGAGTCTATGAGGGGTATGGAGGCTCGTTTGGTTATCGTAGGAGATGGGCCTGATTATGCTCGCCTAGATTCTTTGTTGCGTGATACGTGTTGCGTGTTGCGTGATGTCTCCGATGATGAACGTGACATGTGGTACGCCGCCGCAGATGTCTTTGCTCTTCCGGTACGAGCGGAAAAGGATGACGTCGAGGGCTTTGGGATCGTGTTTTTAGAGGCTGCGATGGCGGGATTGCCGGTTGTGGCGGGGAAGACGGGAGGGGTGTGTGAGGCGGTAGTAGATGGGAAGACGGGAGTGCTGGTTGATGGGCGTGATGTAGACGAAGTGCGAGACGCGATTCAGGGATTGCTTGATGATCCTATGAAAGCGAAGCTTATGGGCGAGGCTGGCCGTACACGCGTTTTAGAAGAGTTTCAGTGGGCGGACCGTGCCAAGTTAGTCGAGGATGCTTTTCCGCTCGTTTCGGTTATCATCCCCGTTTACAACCGTGTCCATCTTTTGGATGCGACGCTTGCTTCGTTGGCGCGACAAACCTATCGGTATTTTGAAGTGATTGTTATTGATGATGGATCGGAGGAAGACGTAGAGAAGATGATTCATCCTTGGAAAGAGCGTCTTTCCATTCGTTTTGAACGCTTGTCGATGAACCAAGGAGCGCCTGTTGCGCGTAATCGTGGGTTTGCCTTGGCGAAGAGCGAGTTTGTCTTGTTTTTAGATCATGATGCGACCTTAGAGCGTGACGCGTTGGAATGTTTTTTACGGACGTTGCAAGAATCTCCAGAGGCAGATGTAGCCTATTCTGCGCATCGCTTTGGAGGGAAGTTGTTTTCGAGTCGAGCGTTTGATGCTGGAGCTCTTCAAAAAGGGAATTACATTCATACAACGAGTTTGGTGCGACGCGCAGCTTTTCCTGGGTTTGATCCGTCTTTGAAGAAGTTTCAGGATTGGGATGTGTGGTTGACGATGGCGAAGCAAGGTTCACATAAAGTCTGGATAAAAAAATCTCTCTTTTCCGTGAAAGCAGGAGGGACAATGAGTGGTTGGTTGCCGTCAATCATGTATCGTGTGCCTTGGGAACGCGTGGGATGGATGCCGGAACGGTTGAAACGGTATCGAGAAGCGCAGGCGGTTATAAAAAAGAAACATTCTTTATGACCCCCTTCTTTTATTGGTTTCTCGCTTTGCTTGCGTTAGAGGTGCTGTCCGCACTTACGATTTTTCATGCGCAAGCGCAGACGGTTGTGTTGGTAGTTGTAAGTCTCGTAATGTTCTGCTTGGCATGGCGTCGTCCGACGATCGCGGTGGGATTGTTGTTGTCTGAGTATGTGATTGGATCGAAAGGTGCCTTGTTGCGAGGTTGGGGAGATGGGTTGGGGCATGGTGGGCTTCCGCTCCGGATGGCATGGTTTGGAGCGTTTTTTCTCGGGTGGCTCGTGTGGGCCATTCAGAATAAGACGTATCTTGGATGGAAGGGATATCTCAAGGGCAGAAGTATCTATGTCGCATTAGGATGTGTACTCGTGTATGCATTTTTACGCGGGATGGTGTTACAGAATGTCTTTGTCTTTGCGGATGCGAATGCATGGGGTACGTGGCTATTGTTATTACCGGCTTTAGATCTTGCGACGCATCGAAAAGAGGAATTGAAGCGAATCGTCCCCTCTGCTTTATTGGCGGCGTTTAGCTGGTTATGTCTTAAGACGCTTGTATTATTTTATTTATTTACACATCTCACGAATCCAGCTTGGGTGGAAGCGATCTATCTATGGGTGCGGCGTACGGGGGTAGGGGAGATGACGCGGGCATTAGAAGGAACGAACGCTTGGCGCGTGTTTTTTCAGTCGCACGTCTTTCTTTTACCGGTTGTGATTGGAGGTGTTTGGTATGCTGCGTTTCACGCGAAGCTCTCTCGTTGGTTCTGGGTTGTATGGATCGGAGGGTGTGCGACGTTGATCGTGTCTTTATCAAGAAGTTTGTTTTTGGGGGCGATAGCCGGGTTGCTTGCATCTATTGTATCGATAATATTTCGGAATGATCGAGGCTGGGTTCCCGCCTTCGCGGGAATGACAGAAGTGTATAAAGTTGCTTCTCGCCTATTTCTTGTTGCTTTTGCCGCTCTTTTATTGGTTGCAGGGTTATTTTATGCCCCGCCGCGTTCATCGGGGTCACTGATGAATTTGCTCGTAGCGCGAACCAATACGGGGGATGCGGCGAGCATGAGCCGTTGGAAGTTGCTACCTATTTTATTTGAGGGTGTTATGCGTCATCCTGTCTTGGGTTCTGGGTTTGGGGCGACGGTCACGTATCGTAGTTCTGATCCGCGGGTGGTGGCACAGACAGGGGGTCTATATACGACCTATGCCTTTGAATGGGGGTGGGTAGACCATTGGTTTAAGTTTGGGATCATGGGGATTCCGCTTCTGCTTGCGCTTGTGCTACGGTTGGGGGCGAACAGTTGGCGATCCCCGATCGACGGGTGGCTCAGAGGCGCGCTCGTGTGTAGTTTGGTTGGTCTGGTTGTTACCCATGTCTTTACGCCGTATCTTAATCATCCGTTAGGGATCGCGATGCTCATCTCTCTAGAGGCCGTGCCTTTGCTTTTTAACCCTCCCCCTCCTCATGAGTGATTTTTCCGTACTGACGGATCTGATTGTTTCGGCTGCGCATAAAATGCCGGTCTGGTTGTTTGTGTTGGTGGGTTCATTTTTAGAAGAGATCATTTCGCCCATTCCTACCTATGCGGTGATGGTAACGGCGGGTACGGTGGCGCGTGTGCAGCGGATAAGCGTCTTATTGCTCCCTGTTTTGGCCATTCTCAGCTCTCTGGGGAAGACACTTGCTTCGTATATTTACTATGTTCTCGCAGATGTCGTAGAAGATATTCTCGTTCCGAGATTTGGTAAATATATTGGTGTAACCCATGCAGATGTTGAATTAATGGGGGCTAAACTTAGCGCTCGACGAGGTGACTGGTGGTTGCTCTTTAGTTTGCGAGCTATCCCGATTATCCCGTCTGTGCCTGTATCCGTAGTGGCCGGGTTAATTAAGATAGATAGAAATTTATTTTTATCTACGACGTTTGTAGGAACGGCGGTAAAGAATTTGCTGTATTTGGTGGTGGGATTTTTTGGTCTAGACGCGGTTCGGCGCGCGGCGCGTGATGTACGTTTTTTGGTGGCAGCGATTATTATGCTGGTGGCGTGCTATGTGGGGTATCGATTGTATGTGCGTTATCGTCGTCCATCGACGCCGATAGAAAAACCGGCTGAAGACAGATTGCTCGACAAATAGGCTATTTTTGCGTAGGATAGGTCAATATGAGTGCTTTGAAGCCGATGCGGACGCGTCTTGCCCCGTCACCAACGGGCTATATGCATATTGGGACCTTGCGAACGGTCTTATATGACTATTTTTTGGCACGCCAATCTGGTGGCCAGTTTGTCTTGCGTATTGAAGATACGGATCAAGAACGTTCAGTGCCTGGGGCGATTGAGAGCCTCCTCAAAACCTTTCAAACGTTGGGATTGGATTATGATGAGGGGTTGGTATTGAATCAGGATGGTTCGCTGGGAGAAAAAGGGCCCTATGGTCCATATATCCAATCAAAGCGTTTAGATATCTATCGTACGTACGCTGACCAACTCGTTGTACAGGGCGATGCGTATCATTGTTTTTGCACCTCTGAAGAACTTGAGAAGATGCGTGAAGGGCAGGCGCTGCTTAAGCTGGCTCCGAAGTATGATCGTCGGTGTTTGAAGTTGTCTGCAGAAGAAGTGAGCCAACGGTTGGCACGAGGCGATCGGCATGTGTTGCGTTTGCGAGTACCAGAAGGTGAATCGAAGTTTGTAGATGCGATTCGAGGAGAAATCGTTTTTAAGAATAGTGAAGTGGATGATCAGGTATTGATGAAGTCTGATGGATTTCCTACCTATCACTTAGCCGTCGTCGTCGATGATGAGCTCATGAAGATTACGCATGTGCTACGTGGCGAGGAATGGATTTCTTCGACGCCAAAGCAGATTATCTTGTGTAAGATGTTAGGCTTTGAGATGCCAATATATGCGCATGTGCCGTTGCTTTTGAATCCGGATAAGACGAAATTGTCTAAACGTAAAGGGGATGTTTCGGTTGAGTCATATTTGTCTAAAGGATATTTGCCGGAAGCATTAATCAATTTCTTGGCGTTGTTAGGCTGGAATCCGACGGATGATCGTGAAGTATTTAGCCGAGATGAATTGATTAAACTATTTGATCTCTCAAAAGTGAATAGAGCCGGAGCAGTTTTGAACTTGGAAAAATTGAATTGGGTCAATGCACATTATCTTAAGACCATGCCAGAGGCGGACTATTTGAAATTGATGCGGCCGTTTATTCAAGCATTAAGCGATGACAGTTCGTTCGTGGATCGTGTCTGTCTTTTGGTGCGTGAGCGTGTGCAATTACCCGACCAAATTGTGGAGATGACTGGATTCCTGTTCCCCTCGAACTTGAATCACGAGGCAAATATCCTCGTTTGGAAGACACAAACGAAAGAAGAGGCGCGTGAGCGATTGGAGGCGGTGAAAGCGCTATTAACAGCGAATTCACAAGCGTTTGCTTCTATCTCTGAACTTGATGTGTTGGTGCGTGGACTGATTGCAGAAAAAGGTTGGGGAAATGGGGATACGTTGTGGCCGCTGCGTGTCGCCTTATCTGGGATGAAACAATCGCCAAGTCCCTTTGAGTTGCTCTGGGTCTACGGAAAAGAGCGGGCGTTTACACGTATCGACGAGGCCTTGAAAATATTGCTATAATCTCTGAGGAAATCTAGTCTGTATTTTTTCTTGTCACCCCCGTGAAGACGGGGGCCTAGCCTAGATCGTTTTGTCCTAACTGTCTGGGCTGGGTTCCCGCCTTCGCGGGAATGACAAGATATAGAAATGAAGTTCATCCCGTCCCTTCGTTATAAGATGATAGCGTTTCTTACGCTCTTTCTTTTGATTTTTTCTTTTATTTACCCTACCCTGGCTCAAGTTGAGCCGACGGTCGAGGATCCCCCGAGCGATGCGGATGTGGGATTGAAACAAGAGGTTGATACCTTGCAAGATCAGGTGAAGCAAAAACAGACGCGCGTCAAAGAGTTGGATGCGATGATTAAAGGGTATCGTGATAAGCAAGTTGAGCAACAAGCTGCGGCCTTGTCTTTGCAGAACCAATTAGCGTTGTTGGAAAATGGGATTCAAGAAAAACAATTGAGTGTAGAACGTGCCCAGCGTGAGGCGGAAGCGACCACCTTAGAGATCCAAGCGCTCGCGACCCAAATTACCTTGCAGCAGAATGCCATTACGAAGCGTGAAGCGGCCTTGACCGATATTTTTGGGAAGTTGCAACAGGATAGCTCGATCAGTATCTTTGACGCCTTTTTATCCCGTCCGTCTTTGTCGGAGTTGTTTGTGCGTGTAGATGAATTAGCACGTTTGGAGGGGGATTTGGGGGAGGCAACGCGTGTCCTAAAATCAGAAAAGACGATATTAGAAGGCAAGCGTAAGCAGCAAGAGGTACGCCGTGCAGCGCTTGAGCAGCAAAAATTAGACGCGCAAGTTGCGCAAACAGAATTGGAAGAAGAGCGTTCAAGTAAACTCAGCCTTATTAATGCAACGCAAGATAAGGAGGATGAATTTCGTAAGATCGTATACGAGTTGCGTCAGCAGCAGCAAAGCGAGGCGGGAGATATCCAATCTCTCCAAGACCGTTTGAAAGATCGGCTTGATTCAATTGATGCGGCCTTGGCGCGTGGGGATGTGCTTTTGAATTGGCCTGTGCCTGTTAAAAGAGGTGTTTCGGCGCATTTTCATGATCCAACCTATCCTTTTCGTAAACTCTTTGAGCATCCGGGTGTCGATCTTCCGACGCCGGTTGGAACCCCGGTGCGGGCGGCGGCGGGTGGCTATGTGGCTTGGAATCGCACGGGGAAACAATATGGAAATTATGTGATGGTTGTACACGCGGGGGGCGTTGCGACGGTGTATGCCCATTTGTCGAAGTTTGGCTCAAAGCCTGACACGTATGTTGAGCGTGGCGATATTATTGGCTATTCCGGTGGTAAACCAGGGGATCCAGGCGCAGGCCTTTCAACAGGGCCACACTTACACTTTGAAGTACGCCAAAACGGGATCCCGGTAAATCCGGAGAATTTTTTGCCGGATTTGGATTAATGTTTATGAACGTTTATCTAAAAAATTATCTTCGAGGGTTGGCGTTGGGGACGGGAATGAGCCTTTTATTTGTTATTTATTCAAGCATTTTTCATCAACTTCTTCCTTTATGGATCGCGATTCCCTTTGCGATCCTTCCCTATATTCTTCTTCTTATTCCTTCTTGTTACGCTTCGCTTATCACGCGGCCTACGACTAGACGCGGTTCTACGTATTTAGAAAATGTCCCTTCTCTTCAGAGATTATTGGTTACTGCCTTCGTAATCGGTCATTTTTCCGCTATTTGTGGCATGGCGTTCATCGCGACTCTTTTGAAGATCGCTCAATGGACATATGTTGCTTCCTAACTGGCTCTACCTTGCGGCGTATGTCGTAATTTTAGCCTTTGTTTTTGGGTACGTTATTTATCAGCGTTGTACATGGAAGATCGTGAAAGGGGTCATGGGAAGACGTCTCATAAAAGGGATTGCCCTTGCCTTGTCCACGCGTAAACGGTTCATGTATGAGGTTTCGTTTGTGTTTAATGGTCAACCGGTCGTCGCGATTGTGGCACTTCTGACGGCGTTTCATGGGTATTATTTTGGCTCGGCGGAGGGAAAATCCGTTTTTTTGCTTGTTCGTCCTGATGATCCAAAAAAAGTAAAAATCCTCTATGTAGGAGAGGATTTCTCTTGGGCCGCTGTCTGGGTGTTGCCGGCCACGGCATTTATTTTGACTCTTTTGGGCACCTATTTTCTTCTCTCCCTTTCGTAAGACATTTATTTAATTCCAGCAAGAATCGTATCAAGATCCTGTAGCGTATCAATTCTTACGAGAGCGGAACGAATGTCTTTCCAGCCGTTAAAGCCTTTGAAGTACCAAGGGAGATGTTTGCGGAGTTTAACCAGGCCTCGTTCTCCATAATGGAAGACTTGCATGCGGGCATGTTCTTTGATGGCGTTTACACGATCTTCGACGGATACTTCGGGTGTGCCGTCTGATGTTTGTTGGGTGAGATATTCTTGTACTTGTTTTGCAAACCAGGGGTTTCCAAGCATGCCGCGACCCATAAGGACGCCATCAGCGCCGGAGCGTTTCATGGCTTCGGCCGCGAGTTCTGGGGTGGTGATGTCTCCGTTGACGAGGAAAGGGGTGTTGGGAACATTGGCGCGGGCTTCCCCGATGCGGTCCCAATTGGCGACGCCACTATAGCCTTGTTCTTTGGTGCGTCCGTGCATGGAAATGAGGGCTGCTCCTGCGTTTTCGATGACTTTTACAAAGTCTAGGCAGTCGGTGTCGTGTTTCCAGCCTAAGCGGGTTTTAACACTAATAGGAACGCTTACCGCGGCGGTCATCGCACGGATGATGGCGGCGGCGCGTTCTGGTTCTTTGATGAGAAACGCACCATTGAAATTTGAGACGATATTATAGACAGGACAACCCATATTAATATCGATTGCATCTGGGTGGAAGCGTTCTTCGATGATGCGAGCGGCTTCGGCCATGGTGGCGGGGTCGCTGCCGAAAATTTGTTGGACAAGGGGTCGTTCACGTTCGTCGAACTCGGCCATCTTGAGTGTCTTGGGATTCAAGCGTACGATAGCCTCTGACGAAACCATCTCCCGGAACATAAGCGGTGTGCCATGTTGTTTGCATAACAAACAAAAGGGCAGATCGCTCATGTCTGCCATGGGAGCAAGGGCCACAATGGGCCGAGGCATGGTTTGCCAAAACATCGACCTATTCTATGCCAAATCATGAAGAAAAACAAGACCTACTCCCGAGCTCAGCTCGGTTAGGGAAGCGGGGGGAGCCGAGCTCAGCTCGGTTGCATTATTTTTTTAGAACGAGGAAGCGGACGTTTTTGGTGGGGATGGGGGTTGGGTTGGTGATTGCTTTAGTGTTTTTGGTGCTGTCCCTTAAGGTGGCTGACCCGGTTTTGCAGTATAATCCGTATCGGTGGATCTCAAAGCCCCACGAATGGTTGATGCTCGTGGGGTTATTGGTGGAGGCGAAACTTTTACTGTTGATTACGAAGGTGCCTGCGACCTTACCTCAGCTATTGGCGCTGGTATCACTGGCGCATGTGTTGGCTGCGATGGTGGTCTACGGAGTTTTAGTGGTTCTTGTACGAGAAGTTATTCTATTTGTAAAAAAGTTTCGTGCGAAACGGTAATAATGTGTCCTGTATATGCCTGTCCCCCGTGTCAGAACTTGGAACCATAAAACAACGGAGCAATTACTTCTTTCGCCTGAATGGAAGAGTCTGCTTGCGCAACGGGATTGGTATCCTATAGGGATTAAAACCCACTTTTTATTCATGTTTCCTCAGTTCATGGCGTCCGTTGGGGTTGCTTCGACGTTTCCTCCTGGCTTTACCCGTGTGACCGCTTTGTACGAGGATCGCTATATGCGAGGAGTTTATGATCCACGTGAATTTAGTGTTCTTGCCCGTGAAATCATTCGTCGTACCGAGCTTGATCCGGCCTGGATCGACCAATATGAAGCCGATTTCCTGGCAGCGACACAACGGTTGACCGCAGAAGTTGAGCGTGCTGTTTTTGATAACGTCGAACGGGATGCCCGGATGATTGTTGAGAGGTTGGTTCGATTGATTGATGTCGAAGTTGAAGCGCAGTCCTATGGGTATTTGACCCATGTTTTCACGTTGACTCGTGAAGAGTATTGGGTGAGTACGCATCTTGCAGAACTGGCTCCGGAGCTTCGTTCTGAAGATCGAGCGATTCTCATGCAGCCGACGCGACCTTCGTTTTTGCAGGATTATCAAGAGGCGATACATCAGATCGAATCTGGAATGTCTATTGAGGAAGTGCAGCGAGGGTATTTTTGGATTAAGACAAGTTACGAAACGGTCTCGGAATTAACCGAGGCTCAGATACGGGCAGATGCCTTGTTATCGGGGGAGGGGGCATTTGATCCAGTAATTATTCAGAAAAAAGTTCAGCTCATTGAAGTTGTAAAGGAATCCGAGCGTTTGGCAGCATTTGTCCATGTATTGGACGTGCTTGTTGCCCTGCAAGATACGCGTAAGGCGAATGTTTTACGCTCAAACTATGCTATTTACCACCTTCTTCTTAGGTTACAGCCTCAAGTGCCAGAGTGGTCCATACATGAGCTGTTAAGTTTTACTCCAACGGAACTCATCAGCTTAGTTGATGGCACGCTGCCTGTTGACCAGCGTGAACGCATTCAGGCGCGCAATCATAGAAGTGTATGGGTGGCTACGCCCGCTTGGTTTGCTGTTTCTACTCATGACGAGCCTGTTCAAGCGCTTAGTAAGCTGCTTGAGCCTACTTTGGAGAGTAGTGTTAAGGGGTTTGTCGCTTATAAAGGGACGGTGCGTGGATCTGCGCGCATTATTTTATCAGAGCATGATTTTGCGAAGATGCAACCAGGCGATATTTTGATTACTTCCATGACTCGGCCAGAATTTCTTCCGATGATGCGTAAGGCCTCTGCGTTTGTGACAAATGAAGGAGGGATTACTTGTCATGCGGCGGTGGTCGCCAGAGAGTTACAGAAACCCTGCATTATTGGAACGCGTACAGCGACTACTTCGTTTAAAGATGGGGAGATGATTGAAGTGGATGCAGAGAAGGGGATTGTAAGGAAAATATAATCGTATCAGCCTTATTTTTTGAGCAGGGGAATTTTGTTTATTTGGATAGGGAGGCGTTCTTGGTTGAAGCGGATATAGCTTTGGGCAGAATAAATGTTGGCGTAGATATATCCATCTTTGATTTGGGCTTGGCCATGGGGTTGCCAGGTGTTTTCGTCGATGAATTTTGTATAGCTGAGTTCTATTGGAAGGAAATCTACATCCTGGGCTTGTTTGGTCTGAGTGTCGAAGCTGCGAATGATATTTAGTTCTATGTTGCGCGGTGTTGAAAGGCCGCCTGAACTGATACGTGTCGAGACAAAGTAATACACAATGGATCCTTGGGTACCGATGAGGGTCTTCATATCAGGTCCTTCTTGTTTGGCCTCAGCCCTGTTTTGAGAGTTTGGTGGTGCATTTTTTGGGATTGTATTTGGCGTTTTTGACGCAGAGGAATGGGTAGAAGAAAGAGGTAGGGAGTTTTTTTGCAGTAGGTACACACCCCCTCCTAGCAGTAAGAGTGCTACGATAGGGGCGAGGGTTTTTAAGAGGGGAGCGTATGTCATATTACTTTTAGCATAGCATAGTGCACCAATTTTGGTTTACCGTACGTATATTGCCATACGTGTTCCTTGTCTTTATACTTCACAGACTGATTTTTAGCTTTTTTCTTTCTGCTCGTCCTAAAGGTTCTTTGTTGGTTGGGGCTGTGAGTGCCGCGGTATTAGTTATGATGGGAGCTGGCTGTGGGCAAGTGGATACTGTCTCTGCCCCGGTCGTGCCATCTGCGCCGACAAATGAACAGGGTGCGGTCATGCCTTTGCCGACGTTTGGTTCGTTTAAGGATGGGACATATACCGCTAAGGGAACGTACTCCGTTCACTCGGGTCCAGAGGAAATTACCATCAGCCTTACCTTGAAGGATGGGCTCATTACCGATACGACGTTTGCAGGAACGCCAGCAGTAAAGATGTCCCAGAAGTTTATGGACATGTTCGCGGAGAATTACAAGCCTATGGTGATTGGAAAAAAGATTTCGGAGGTGAAGCTTGGAAAAGTCTCGGGTTCTTCGTTGACTCCAATGGGCTTTAATGAAGCGGTAGAAAAGATCAAGCAACAAGCGGGTCAGTCTTCCTAGTTGGTTTTTATGGATCTGATAGAGCGCTCGTTTCGGTTTGAAGCGATTGGAACGAGTTGGTCTATCGATATCACGGATCCATTGTCTGTAGAGAGGGCGAATATTCTTTTAGAGAATATTAAGGCGCGTATCGAGCTCTTCGATCGCGCCTATTCGCGTTTTCGGGAAGATTCATTGGTGACCGAGATGTCTACAAGAACGGGGGTGTTTGAGCTGCCTGAGGACGCAGCTCTAATGATGCGCCTCTATGAGCAGCTGTATCATATTACAAAAGGGGCGATGACCCCTTTGATTGGCCAGGTATTGGTTGAGGCGGGGTATGATGCGAACTATTCTTTGCAGCCTAAAGAGCTCCATCATCCACCCACATGGGAAGATACGCTCGTTTTTTCTTCTCCATCTACGCTAGAGGTAAAACAGCCAATTGTCCTCGATGTTGGGGCGATGGGCAAGGGGTATCTGATTGATTTGGTGGTGGAGTTGCTGCTTGGGGAAGGAGTCCGGTCGTTTTGTGTGGAGGCTGGGGGAGATATGCGACAGTGTGATGCGGTTGGGAATAGCCTGCGTGTTGGGTTGGAGCATCCAGATGATGCGACGCAAGTCGTTGGCGTCGTAGAAATTAACAATGTCAGTGTTTGTGGTTCGGCGGGGAATCGTCGTAAATGGTCGACGTTTCATCATATTATTAATCCGCATACGCTTACTTCGCCGCGAGATATTTTAGCGATTTGGGCGGTAGCAAAGACCACGATGTTGGCAGATGCGATGACGACGGCGCTCTTTTTTGCTCCTCCGGAAGTTTTATTAAAATACTATGCGTTTGAGTACGTGATTATGTATGCGGATTACACGGCCAAAATATCAAAGGGGTTTCCGGGGGAGGTGTTTTTGAAAGAAGATATATAGGCGATGGGCTCTGACAGGTTATGATTTTTTGCCCGACAGAACTCGCATTCCGCCAAAGCTCTTTGTGGCGGACCGGAGCTAAGGCCTGCAACCGCAAATCGAGAGCAACGGCCTTAACTCCTTGCTCAGACAGCTGTCGGGCAAAAAATCATAACCTGTCAGAGCCCTAGATGGGGAGAGGAGGGGAAGGGGAAGGGAAGATACGCTTAGTTTTTTGGGATATTCTTCAGATTTTCTTTTAAATTTCCGCCGACTTTTTTGTTGGGGTTGAAGATGTTTAGGGGGTCGAAGAGGGTTTTTACTTGTGAGAATAGCCCGATTACTTCTGAGCCGTACATCATGTCTAGATAAGGGGTGCGGATGAGGCCGTCGTTGTGTTCGGCGGTGATGGTGCCGTGGTATTTTTTTACGAGGCGGTAGACTTGATCAGAAATAACGGGGATGAGAGAGCGGACGCGGGCACTCCTTAGGTCCATGAGGGGGATGATGTGGAAGTTTCCGTTGCCGGGGTGGCCGGCGATGGTGTAGGTGAGGTCGGCTTTGTATTGGTCGAGGATGGTGTTGAGTTCTGGCAAGAACGTGGAGAGATATTTGGGGAGGACGGCGATATCATCAATAAAGGGTGCCGTGACTTTATCTGGATGATGGGCGTGGAGGAGAGCGAAACTTTGGCGTCGGATGGCCCAGTATTTTTCTGCTTCGGATTGGTTTTTTAAGGAGTGAATACGAATATGACCGTGTTGTTGGGCGAATTTAGCAAGAAATGTTAAGAGTCTTTGTTGTTTTTGTTTGAGGCGATATTGAGTGTCGTCTGTTAATTCGACAAGCAGAATCATTTTTGGGATGCCTCCACGGATGACCATGCCGATTTCGGGGAGGAATTGCCAAAACAGCTTAACCAAATTTCCCTTCATCGAGCGAGCGAGTTCGCGCCAAAATTTGGTGGCGATGGTTAGCGTCTTATCATCGTAGGATTCGAGACTTTCTGGTTTATGTTTTAAGAGTTCCGTCACGAGGAGCGCAAGGGGAACGAGGTCATCTAAGAAAATGACGGTGAGACAGGAATGCGGCTTTGCTTTGACGAGTTTAAGTTTGGCCTCGGTAATGAGGCCAAGGGTGCCTTGGGAACCTACAAAGAGTTGCGTCAGATTAAACGTTTTCCCATCCCAAATATTCCAGAGGGCATAGCCAGCGGAATTTTTTGAGATGTTGGGTTTGGCTTGTTTTATGAGGGTTTTATGCTTATCAAGGAGAGCAAATAATTCACGATGGAGATGGCCTTCAAAGCTGTGTTCGCGGCATTTATCATTCAGTTGGCGTTCATTCAGCGGTCGAATAGTGTGAGCCTCTCCGTCACTCAATACCACGGACAATTCTTTGACGAATTTCTCCGTTTTTCCATAGGCAAGCGTCTTCTCTCCTCCGGAATTATTGGCGAGCATTCCCCCGATGGCGCATAGATCTTTAGAGGCGGGATAGGGTGGGTAGAGAAGATTCTTAGGCGTGAGGATGGCTTCGAGATCGCGAAAATAGACGCCAGGTTCCACGCGGACCTGTGTGGCAGTGAGTTCTTTGATGTGATTGAAGTGTTCCGTGAAAGAAACAGTAATCGAGTCATTCAGAGGGCCGCCCGTCATGTCTGTGCCAGCGGCACGAGCGGTGAGCGATGTATAGCGACCTTTGCGTGTTTCTTGGGCGGCAAACTGAACAAGGGTTTTTACATCGTCGGTATCTTTTGGACGGGCGACCAGCTGAGGACGAATTTTGAAAAGGGAATAGTCTCGACTAGCGAAATCGAGATGTTTTTTGTCTTGAAACAGTTCACCTTGAAAAGATTTTTTTAACGGGTCGAGGTTCATGGAAGAAGGAGCGAGGACAATCTTTTGCTATGATAGCATAGAATATTGCAGAGATAGGATATTTTGCGCTTTTCAGACTATATGCTAGCCTAATTTTGCTGAAATCGTTCAGCGGGTAACTGGAGACGTTTCATGAGTGAGAGCGCTGATCTGAAGCCTGTTCCTTCCTTCTACTATAATGGAAGACAGAGAGTTCATCTTACCTCTACCCCTGACCTGTTCTGCGTTTTTTCTACCGAGGTGGCCATCCTGATGTTCGGCATGGAACGTGCCGTGGAGATGGCGAGCAGTGGTGAGGTGGAGGACTTGCTCTTTCTCTCTTCTTCTGATCTGTCTCCTGATGAGATGGAGAAGTTGATCGAGGCCAACGCTTTGCTGCCTGTTTTCACCTATGATCAGGACGGATTGATCGTCGTCTGTACCGACAAGGTTTGTGTTAGCGCACGTTCTGCGGGGCAGGAGACGGTGCTCAAGTACATTCAGGACACGCCGATCCTGGGTCTTGAGGAGGTCACGCGCGATGATGACCTTATGGTTCTGAGGGTGACGTCGGGAGATGGCGCTGAGGCTTTGCGTATATGCAACGGGTTGCAAGAAGCGACAGGTATTTCAGTATGTCCGAGCTTTCTCCGCATCTACTAAATTAATAGCACCTTTTTTATTTTCTTTGCGCACTCTTTCTTATCCTGTTGATGAGTGCGTTTTATTTTTCTTGTTTTTGCACACAGCTTTTTATAAATTTCTCTTTTTCTTCTTTTTTCCATCGTTTTATCTCGGCTTCTCGTTTGCGTGCTACTGACTCCGTAAGGTTATCTTCTTGCCAGAGAAGGAGGACGGGAAGACGGCTGCGTGTGTACGCAGCTCCTTTACCTTGATTGTGAACGTTTATGCGATTTTCAACATTTGTTGAAATACCGGTGTAAAGACTTGTATCCCTGCAACGAAGTATGTAGACGGACCAGGTGTTCATCGGGAAGGATCTTTTAAGTAGCGTTAGACAAGGATTTTCTCATGAGCAAACGGACTTTCCATTTTACACGAAGATATTTTTTCAACGCATGACGGCGCGTGCGTCTCCATTTATCCTTGGTTGGTTGTAGGAGGATTTTTGTCTGTTTTTTTGTCTGTAAGATTTTTGCATAAAGTCGGCATTTTGTTGAGCAAAATGCTTCTTTATCCGTGGGTGCGCATGCTTCGCACACGATCATGTGCAAATGACATTCGTCGTTGGCGCAGTTGAGATAGTGTTCTGATGTCTTCTTACAGTGATGACATTGACCCACGACCTCGCGTTCCCCGCCAAAATCCATCACGACGCGATCATCGAAGGTGTAGAGGGTGCCTAAAAAATCCTGACCAGGATATTTTTCCATGTAGGCGTGGATGCCTTCTTCTAGTTGGTAGACATTCGTGAAGCCTTTGTTGAGCAGGTAGGCCGACATTTTTTCGCAGCGGATTCCGCCTGTGCAGACCGTGACGATTTTTTTGTCTTTATATTTTTCCAATTTAAGAACCGCTTTTTCTAAATCGCGCGAGGCGCGTAAGCCTGGATCAATGGAGTTTTTGAAATGTCCGGAGACAAATTCGTAGGAGTTACGCATGTCCATGACCACGAAATCTTCGTTCGCTTTGTACATGGCGCGGAGTTGTTCTGGGGGAAGATGTGGGGCGGTGCGGACGCGTGGGTCGGCTTCGGTGAGTGAGAAGCGGGTGCCTACGATTTCGTTGCGGACTTTTACGATGAGCTTGGGGAACGAGTGCCCTGTCCCTTGGCTGCGCTTGATTTTGAGATCGGTGAATTCTGTCAGGCTTTTTATCCAAGTAACAAATTCTTCAGTTTTTTCTACTTCCCCTTCGAGAGTCGCGTTTATCCCTTCTTCTGATACAATCACCCGTCCCGTGAGGCTGAGTACTTCTGCTGTACGTCGAATATCATCCGCAATAGACTGTGGATTTGTCAGGGTGATATATTTATAGAAAAGGAGGACTTGGGAGGGCATGGCCACATCATTACCGTATTTTTGTTAGAAAAGCAACGTGTGGCCCGGGGTGATGTGCGTGGGCGGCTTATAAGGATTGGCGTTCTGTATGGGCTTTGAAATTATCCAGGATGGCCTGCCAACCGCTTCGTTGCATGTCGGGTGCGTTAAGCTGTTCGATGTCGAAGGTTTCGGTGAGACGTGTGCCGTTGTCGGCCTTTTCGAAGAGGATCTCTACCCGGCGACCATCTTCTAAGGCGTACGCGAGTTTGGTGTGAGGGATGACCTCTGTATAGATCCCTGTAAAGTCAAAGCCGGCGCTTTTGTCCTTTGCCTCCATCCGAGCGAGGTACGTACCTCCAACCCGGAGATCATTGGTTGCGTGGGGTGTATGCCAATCGGGTGAGGCCGCATTCCATTGTTGAATATGCTCAGGTTCCGTCCAACAGGTCCAGACGGTTTCTAAGGGGGCATCTATGAGGGTGCTGACGGTTATTTGCTGGGGAGACGTCATATAGGAGTTCTCTTAATCGTTAAACATCTGTGGGAGGAAGGCTTTACTGCAGAGTAGCGCAGTTTAGCAGGGGGATAGAACGTTCTAGGCTCGTACGTAATCCGGCTTCGTCGATGAGGGTAATCTTGTAACGAATTTGTCCGTTTGCGCCTTGGAGATCGTTTTTCGCGAAGGTGCTGGTATCGAGCGTGATGCCTAAGCGATTTCCTCCAAAGGAGAGAAGTTGCGTATTGCGAGTGGGCGTGGCGACCGCTCCATTTTCGAAGAAGAGTTGATGTGTTACATCTATCGTCCTTAGTTGATTGGTGCTACTAGGCTCGAATTGGACTTGGAGACGGGTTTGATTCTTGGGACAGGTTCCGTAATAGAGCGTATCGGTTGGACTTTGTGAGAGGTTGTTGATTGTAGGCCGAATACTCGAGAAACTTGGAGCCGTGGGGGTGGGGGATGGTGCGATAGGTTCTGGACTTACGTTGGTGTCTGGTTCTTTTTCTGGGGCAGTAGGCTGAGGAGAGGGGATAGGGTCTTGTTTTTCCCGTATGTCTTTCTGAGGTATTGCCGTGGGTTCAGTAGGGTCAACTTTTACGCGGTCGAGCTCTTCTTTTTTGATGATATCTCCAGAGGCAGAAGGGGTTTTTTCTATGACAGCTGTCTTATCTGTTTCTGGTGCGGTTGGGACATATTTTGTAGCAGATGTCGTACTCGCTCTCATGGTGGTCGAGCTTGGAGCAGGGGAGTCAGGAGTCACTCTCTGATTGCGAGAGGCGCAAGCTTCCTCGTTTGGTGTGATAGTCGCTGTTCGAGAGGTTCGATTGCTTGTACCCGCTTGTGTATTAAGGAAGAAGGCATGGCCTCGGCTTATGTCTACGCGCGCCAAGAAGGTGGTGCCTGAAGCGTAGAAGCGACCACTCATACGCCCCAATTCATCGCTGATCCAGAAACGGTCGCGTGGGTTTGCTCCTTCGACAGAAAGTCCTTGGCAGGTGGTAGGGGACATGACCGATGTGCTGGCGCAATCTGGGCAGAGAGCAGCGGGGAGTGGAAAGCGTTGTAAGGTGGGGGTGATTGGAATCTCAAATCCGGAACGGTTGCCATCTAAGTTGTCTGCGAGACAGGCAGCGGTGTCTGGGCAACGGTCTTGAGTGTTTGGTATCCCGTCATTATCGCGATCTGCATCACATATGTCGCCTTGGCCGTCACGATCCGTATCGCGTTGGTCTGCGTTTGGTAATGAAGGACAATTATCACATCTGTCACCGAGGCCATCTCGATCCCCATCTTCTTGTCCGTGGTTTGCGATCAGCGGGCAATTGTCTTCATTTCTGTTTTCGTTAATGCCATCATTATCATCATCTGCATCACATACTTGCCCTTGCCCATCGCGATCTGTGTCGTGTTGATCGGGATTGGCGGTTAATGGGCAATTGTCGGCTGGGTTCAGGATTCCGTCGTTGTCAAAATCTTGACAGGCCATGCCTATGAAAGGCTCAGGTCTTCCGTAGCCGACTCGTTGGTCACGATTGGCGATCGTTGGACAGTTATCTAAGGAATCGGCGATTCCGTCGTTATCCATATCTGTATCGCAAGCATCTCCTCTGCCATCGCGGTCGCTATCCCGTTGGTCAATGTTGGGAGTGAGGGGACAGTTATCACGGCCATCCGCAATCGCGTCGTTATCTGCATCTGGATCACGACCGTCTTCGATTCCGTCACAATCTACATCGGTGCGTGCGCTGTCATCCCAGGCGCGGAATCCGGCGGCGTAAAAGGCGTTACGCACCATACAAGCGTCGCGTGTGGTGAAGCCGTTGCCGCGTGTGCGTCCCCATTGGTCGGCGAGAGAGACGGCGCGATTACGGGCATCATTAAATTGAGCGTTACTTGGGAGGGAGCGCATGAGGTTGAACATGAGCGCGCCCATTTTTTGGCGTCCAATTCCGTCCACCCGCTGTTGATTATGTACGCCACCTTCGGAAATTAAGTAAGCGACCTTATTTAATATGCCGCTATTCGTATGAACACCTCCATTATCGCTTGTGAGCATGCGGGGCGGCATGGTGTCGGGATGGCCGAAGCGTGGCGGGTTCGACATGTCGCGAAAGGGTGTTCCGCCTCCCGTGCGATTTTCTCCGATCAGCCAGTTTCCATCCTGGAGAGCGGCCATGATATCAGAGAAGGCTTCGTTGAGGGCGCCAGGTTGGTTTTGGTAGGTTAGGTTGGAAGAGTGAGCGATGACGGCATGGGTGAATTCGTGCGTGAAGATATCATCGCTTAAATTTCCATCGGAAAATTGCATGAAATCACAGCCAGGGTCATAGCTTGCGGCTCCATTTACGACGCTGCCACCGGCATGGATGTAGGCTTCGATGTCTTCTCCGTCATCATCGTATGAATCCATGCCAAAACGGGCGCGGTAAAAATTATAGGCACGGTGACCCGCCCACCAGGCAGCGACCGCATCTCGATCTGAGTGGTAGGCGCGTTCTAACCCATCTTCATCTCCGATGGCGTCATCATCTGTAATAAAATGGAAGCATCCATTCGCGACCGTTGCTTCGTTGCCATTCGCTGTTTGTAAATCAAAATCAAAACTGTCCATTCTAGTGGTATAGGAGGTGAGGAGGGCGCCCGTATGCGCATCGACGTGGACTTCTGTAGGTTCACTGGCCATCAGGAAGATGCGCCAAGCGAGGTGAGGTTCTGAGGAAGAGGCAGAGCCAGTATCCGATACGCTGGGGTCGTAGATTTCTAAGATGGAATCGGCGTAGGTTGTGGCCTTTGGTGATTTGAGGGCGGTTTGGGCGCGGGTGAGTGCTTGTGTCGCACTGAGGGTAGGCTCAATCGAAATGGTGCTCGTTGGAATGAAGATGCTTGCGATTGTTGATTGGACGCGGTTGTTATTGAGGTACACGATCAATTCTCCTCCGAAGACAGGAAGGTTGCGATAGGTTTGCGTGAAAGAAGCAACCGTTTGGTCTGTGGCCGTGCGGGACGTGCGTCTTGGAATCAGCTTGATATCTGTCGTAGTATCGAGTCCGTAGAGCGCGCCGTACGTGTTCAGATAGGCCTGTGCTTGTTCGGTGGGGGTTGCGCCGGTGCTAGCCACGTCTGCCTCGACAAAACGTGCCTTGCCCTGATGGATTTGTGCGCGGACGGTGCGTGAAGAATTATCTTGTAAGCGTTCGTACGCTTGCTGCATGGGGCTACGGGGTTTTGTTTTGTTATCATTTATTTTTTGCAGGACAAGGATACCTACAACGCTCAAGCCGCCCATTATAAGTGCGGTTAAAAGGAGTGCGCGTTGCTTGTGGGAGAAGAGAGGGGGTTTTAACATAAGGATACGACTAATTGTAGCATGATTTTCAAAGAGAGAAGGGTTATTTTGCGGGTTGCGCGTTTTGTTTTGTGGCTTCTAAATACCGTGCGCTTAGATTTTTTGCGGACTGTGAACGTTTTGCGATGAGCGTTACGATCAACCCGATGAGACCGGCTAACGTGAAGACGAAGGCAACCGCACGGTCTTGGCCGGTGCCGAACCAGGAGCCGATCAGCTTTGCTCCGTAGCCTTGGTCCTTGGTCATGAAGGGGACGAAGACAAAGTGTGTAAGTGGTCCGATTAAGAAGGCGGTTATAGGAGTCGCAGCAGACTCGATGCTTTGCGCAAACCCAAAGACACGTCCTTGGCGTTCAAGTGGGATGACATTTTGCAGGATCGTTTGTTCACTTGCTTCAATGGCGGGCATGGAGAGCATCCAGATGTAGGTTCCTATGATGAGGAGGACGATAGATGGTTGGATGGTGAAAAAGATGCAGGTGGTCCAAGTGATGGTATTCAAGAAGAATAGGGTTTTTACAGGATTCTTCCCAAGTCCTTTTTTGGCGATGAGGATCCCGCTCACGATAAAGCCCGTGCTTAATCCACTCCACAGGATGCCCCAGGTTTGCACGGATACGAGGGACAGGCCGTAGGAATCCATGAGAGCCATGAAGACACCGCCGAGGAAATTATTGAAGGTGGTAAAGAAGATGAGGGCTAATAAACCGGGGATGAGATGAATTGCATCCAGCGTGCCGCGCATGTCGATCTTTTCGAAGTGGGTTTTTGTAGAGGGAGCAGGTTCTTTTTCGGGAAAAGAGACAAACGCAAGATGAATCACGGCCAGGAGGGTAAAGCCGATGACGAGCCAGAGCGCGGTCGACATGCTGAAATATCCGATCACGAGACCGCTGAAGAGCGAGGTACACAGGAACGAAACTCCATTCACCGTGCCAACTTGTCCGTTTATCTTCGCGCGTTCATCTTCTTTGAAGAGCAAGCTTACGCAGGTAGAAAGGGCGATGTTACGCAAGTTGCCGACGATGGTGCCGAGCATCAAAATCACGATGAAGATCCAAAGTGAAACAGAACGGATGGAAACGCTGGCGACATCGGGTAGGGTAAAGAAGAGGGTCGTGGCGATGATGAACGCGGTCAACGAAAGAAGGCTTGAGCCGAGCATGACATGTTTCTTTTTGTTATGGTCGACGATGGCGCCAAAGAAGAGGGCGGTAACAGCATTGCTGATGGCAAAAATACCCGCAATCAGAGACGTGGCTAAGATGGATTTGGTTTCGGTGAAGACCCAAAATGTTAAACAAAACCAGGCAAAGGAGTTGGTGAGGGTGGTGACGAAGGTGTTGACCAGGAGGGAGCGGAAGATTGTGGTATTTGTAGGAGTTGTCATAGGAAAAACCGTGATGGAGATAGGGTAGCCTGGAATAGGAGAAAAAGGGAAACATTTTATTAAAAAATGCCTATCCTTAGGCGTTTTTTGACCCATCTATCGCTTGTCGCTATGATGAGTGCTATCTATGGCAAAAGGAGATCCTGTTCCACCCCTTCCAAAAGACGCTCCTGTCGCTGGACAGGTGTTTCGTCACTATAAAGGTGACCTGTATCGAGTTGTGCTGTTAGCGGAGCATTCAAATGACAACGAATGGATGGTGGTATATGAGGCGATGTACGAAAACCCAGATGCGCCGTATTTTACCCGTCCGCTGCGGGAGTGGAGTGAGGAGGTGGAGTGGGAGGGGAAGGGGGTTGTGAGGTTTGTTCAGGTTACTTCTTAAATTCTTTGTAGTTTGTTTCTAGGGCACGTAGTAGAATGTCTCCAAATTCTTTGGTGGCGGGGTCAGCGCTATATGTGTGGCTGCCGTATTTCATGGTGAAGTCAAAATGTTCCTTGAACATGGTGCCGTTCGTGTATTCAAAGGCTTGGAGTTTTCCTTCTAATTTATCGATGGCTTTTACGACGCGGGCTTCATAGGAGGATTGGGCTTCGAATTCGTGCCATAACGCTAATAGGTCGTCTGCATCGAGAGCAGGGAGTTTAGCGAAGATGTGCTCGGCTGCTGCTTTTTCTTTCTGGTATTTTTGGTCCGCCGCTTGTGTATTATAAGCAGGTGAATCCTTTCCTGTTCCATCCTTGCCCAGGGGACTGACGTCGCCCGCAATAATTTCTGGTATATCGTGTATCAAAACCATTTTCATGGCTTTTTTGAAATCGATGGGTTGAGAGAGGTGACGTTCAAGTGCTACAAGCATCATGGCCATGCGCCATGTGTGGTCCGCGTCTGATTCGTATTTTTTTGGTGCGGGGTAGTCTTTCCAAAAATATTGACCGACAAAACGTTCGATTTTTTTGAAGCCTTCGAGATAGGTAGTGAAGTCAAAGACTTTTTGGATGTCGGAGGGCATATGTGTCAAGGTATTTTCGAGCATTGAATAGGATGCGTATGTCGGTCTAAGCATACACCTTTACCTGCTGTTCAATTGTTTTCTCTGATGTATCCCGTTCACATTCGAGGTCGTAGTGTGATTGAAGATTCATCCAGAATTGTGCACTCGTGCCAAAGTAACGCGCTAACCGCAGGGCGGTATCGGCAGAAATTGCCCTTGTGCCATGGACAATTTGGTTGATTCGGCGTGGGGGAACAGAGATATCTTTTGCTACGCGATATTGGGTGAGTTTATGAATAGCCATAAAATCATGTTCAAGTATTTCTCCGGGATGAATAGGCTTTATCATTTTTTTCATATTTTATTATTTACCTCGTATCGAAGAATGATGCCGCCATTTTGCAGCGGTCGAGATTCGAGTAGCGTGAGGTTGTGCGTCGTATATTCATCGGTAAACAAGCGTCGGCCTTTGCCTAAGATCATCGGAGCAACGCATAAGCGGATTTCATCAATCATGCCAGCGTTCATGAGGGATTGAGAGAGGTTTCCGCTGCCAAAGATATACATTGGTTTGTCGCCTTGCCCCTTGAGGCGTGTTAATTCGGGAATTGCATCACGGATGATCCTGGTGTTGTTCCATTCGGCTGTTTCTAATGAGGAAGAGCATACCACCTTGGCAATGCTGTTCATGAGGGCAGCTTCTTTCTCTTGCGCGTTAGGCCAGTAGTCTGCCATGCCTTGGTAGGTGTTTTTACCAAATACAACCATATCCGCTTCTTGCAGTTGTTCGAGGCTGAGCGCTTGCAGCTCTGGTCCCCACACGAGGCCGTGAAAAGAAAGATCCCACGGCTTCTCTCCTTCGAAACAGCTATCAAGCGTAATCACGTTCCAGATAATAAGTTTTCTCATAGAAATAGTGCCTTTATAAGTAAGGTTGGGAGTAGCTTATCCTTATATTCTGTGGAATGCTACATTGGTTGAGTTTCTCTTGCACGAGAGTATCGAGCGAATGCGAGGGGATGGATGAATCGCTTATCTCTAGATCTTGCACGCGGTGTCCGTTGGACTTATTATCTCATTATTAATCCATATGCTTTTACGTGGAACGTTTTCCTGGCCGCTTTTTACGGTGTTTGCCATTTTTTTTGCCTTATTTTGTTGGGAGGTGCGAAAGCCTCTTCGTGCGCTCCTGTCTTTTGAAAAAACCGAGGGAGTAATTCAGCGCGCAGATTATATTCCTCCTTCGGGATCTCAGGTTCATGCTACGGCCATAGAGCGAACGGGGACGTATACGCACCAAGCGATTTTTACCCTTTCAGATGGAAAAACATACGGTGTATTTACGCGGGTTACATCTAATCCCCCACGTTTTCAGGTGGGGGATCGAGTATCTGTCTATTACAATGCAGAGAATCCGGAGGATGCGCTGATTGGCGGATTTCTTGAGCTATGGTTTGGTACTTTGGCGTTAGGGTTTTTTGTTCTTATTTTCTTTGTGCTCTGGTTTGGATCATTGGTGGGATCACCGTCACCGTATGTGAAGGGGGTTGTGCAAGGTGGATAAAGCGAATAATGACACCTCTACGTCATAAACCCTCGGCGTATCACGATATGCTCATCACAGTTTGGATTGGGCGTAAATGCAAAACGATCTAAGATGAATTCTGTTGTAAAATCAGGAAATAAAGCGAGATGCTTAGGTCTAACCATGAGAATAACATCATGCCAAGCTGCCTGTGAAGAAGATACCCATTTCGAAATATCCGGTATGAGTGAGTATGGTGGGTTAGAAATGAGTCCATGTGGTCCATTACATGCAAGGTAACTCAAGTCCGCCTCTTTTATATCCTGAATATGTAAGGTGAAGCGAGAATCTTGTAACGAGCAGAGATCGGAAACAATTTCAAATCCAATCACCTGCTTTGGATTATTTTTCAGAATCATTTTTGTCAGCGCACCGGTTCCAACACCGATCTCGGTAATCACAAAATTATCTAACTTACATCGCTCTAGAAGAGTGCCGTACTCTTCTGTCTTGGTCAGTTCATGGAACTCGTTCATAAGATAGAGAGTATCTTCTTACTCACCGTGTTCAGGTCAGTATAAATACCTTCAGGTAAATCATACTGAACATAAAACGGAGGGAAGAGCGGAAATACTTCGGTATAAAGACTAAGATCTTCTGCCGTAATCGCGTCGCGTCCCGCAAGAATCTCTAGAAACTGATGATAGTACGCGCGTACCACCTCGACGTTATCCAGAGTTAGCGAGTCAATATTCGCTCGGATGTAGTCAATGATTCGTTTCCGATAGAGAGCGGCTTCTGGTACGAAGTTGAATACGTCAAAAATATACAACTGAGCGATCATGTATTTGAGGAATCCAGTACGAAACGCTATCCCCTCATCCGGGGAGGAGGACGGCTTAATGAGACTAGGCAAAAGAGTCTCTCGCCAAACCCATTCAAATGCCGCGTCAATCACCTCATCCGGCGAGCATTTTTCAAAAGGCTTACGAGCATAGACGCTAATTTTCTTTGTGGCATCAGCAAGAGTCACACGCCCCTGAACATAACGTGAGATGCGGGTAAGCGGTTTCACAGATTGGCTCCACCGATGAAATGCCCTCGCATCTTCATGCATATTCTCTACGTTTTGTGCCGTCCAACGATAATCTTCTACGAAATACGCTTTATACTTTGCCTGATATTCCTTAAGGGCGGTTGGATCACATCCAAGCATCAAGAACCAGGAGTCATCCCCACGAAGTGCATAACGTACGTTGGCATAGAAAAGCTGTTTGAGCTCATCAGGCTGTGAAAAATCTCGCTTTATAGACTTGAATAGAGGATGTATTTTTCTTCGTGTAAAATCATACGTAAATCCACTTCGATAAAGTGTGTCGACAAATAGCATATCTGCCGCCACCAACGTAAGTGCTTCACTCATCATGCGACAAATGATTTGTAGAGCTTTTTCACGGTCATCGAGATTGCCCTCAAAGATTAGATCCGGCATAAGCACGTGATGGAACAAGTCATGAACAAAGTACGTAGTTTCATGAATCGCATCCGGCTCACCTGTAAGCTTATTGATTTTTGGCGTATACGGAATACCGCCATTTCCGCCAGGATTCCAGTAGATATTCTCTCGCCGATTCATTGGAGCACGAAAAAATGGGCCTAGACCCAACGCACGATTCAGTAATGCCATGACCCCATATCGATTAGATTCAGGGTTATTGATGTAAGGATTGGATCTAACAAAGTCAATCGGACGATGGATAAAATCTACGGTTCGTTTCGGTCGCTGTGGGAGCGCTACCAGGTCCTTTCTTTTTTTATAGGTAAGATGGTCTCGTGTAAATTGCGCAAGCACGAGATCTCTGGCGGAAAGTTTGACACCACGCTCACGCATATCTTGGTACGTCAGCCCGGTTCCTTTACTTATAAAACGATTGTCCCAGCCAAAAACAGGGGAATGCGTACCTCTTTGAGCAAGCTCATGGGATGGCAGGATAAACCCCTCTACACTGGCTGAGTACGTTTGTTTAACATACTTGTTCGTTTTCGACTCGAGTAAATAACATTCAAGTCTTGTTTTATTAACAACGACCAATAAATCCGTCAGCTGATCCAACGTAAGCGGCGTCCGTGTACGGGGTAGATACAAATTCGATTCTTCCCACATAATCGCACGTATCGTGTCACCCACCTTTTTTGACTCGCATAAGAATTCGAGTGAATCTTCCTGACGAGCCTGAATTACCGTTAATCGATGACGACCGAGAATATGTTGGTATTCCCGTAATTTTTCCAGGTTGGTTGTCTTTAGATAGATGATTTCAGCCATAGAATGATGCCGCATTGATGGACGGATCGCATCCATGTAATAGATCGGCTATACGATAAAGAACGGAGCGGAGCTCGTGCTCAACCCCATCATCATGATCCACCAGTCTTCGGGAGATTTTCTTATTCCAAAAACTAGGATCCCCAGCAACAACCATATATCCCGCTTTACAACCAGGGTGGAGAATATTCAGAGATTCTGTGACGTCTTTAGACGCTTGATCTGGGAGTTTAGATCGCCAAGCTTCATAGGCGCGTATCGAGTCATGCAGATACGACCTAATAGCATCGCTTAGCGGGCTGTCAGAACTAGGGATGCGATAAAGAGGTGTATTCATTGCTCGTGTGCGAGAAGATGTCATGCGCCCAATTTCATATTTATTGGCGACAAACTCAAATAAGGTTTCGATTGCCAAGCCCGCGACCAATACACTTGGACGGACCGCGGCAACCTCGTAAGGAGATGTGTGTCCCATCGTTTTCAATTGTGTATGCAAACGACCCGATGCTTCACGAGACATTTTTTGATCAAAAGGAAAAGAGAGATATGTCACTCGAGCAATAAATTCAGCCAAAAGATCAGTATCAGACTGACCCGTGAAGATATTCAGACGTTGAAACAATGCCCTTGCAGAATCTGTTAGTCCGTCATCCGTAGCGAGAACCATGACTCCCGGCATGTTCACAAAAAGTCCTTCAGAGACCACTCCGTCACCTGCTTCAATCAAGGTCTGAGCACTGATGCGATAAGGGAGAAACTTGGACATAGTAAATAATCTAAGCGCCACGGTTTTTTATTATAATACCAATCCATGCTTGAATCAAGGGGGTTGACGTTTTCGACCTCGTTAATCACAAAGCCATTGTATCAACGGTAGCTTCTGTATGGCGGGCTAGTCGAGGTAAGCAACAAGGGAAACATGTAATCCAAGGGCTTTTTTAGGCGTAAACGGTGGGTGTTTAGGGTTGTTTCCCGGTAAATGTTCGTATGAATTCTCTCATTTCGCTGCCGAATGTTTCGACATATAACGGCAACCCATCCGTAAACTGATTTGGATTTAGCTGAAATTCCTTTTCCAACGTGTCGAGATCAATCCATTCGTAGCCTGCACTTTGTCGATCAGGTATTTCGATCGGACCATCATACACACCGAAATAAAGCCACATACGATCTTTAATGGTTCGTAGGCTCTCAATCGGATGATTGGGATAATTACGGAAAAATACGCCCTGTTCACGCAGGAGGGCGACTTTATGGGTATAAGACCCAAGCGTCTCAAGCGCGGATGCGTATTCGTCTTGAGAAAAAACCAGGGCGGGCGCGCCAAGTTCCTCTAAGCATTCATGGATGACCGAAAATTGGGCGTTCTCGCCCCAGGTGATATGGCCACCGATGGTGGTATGAAGCTTACCCGGATTATTCCGTTTATTTCTTCCTCGTTTTTGGAGCAGCACATCGCCGTTGGTATTAAAAAGAAAGACGTCGATGATACCAGGATAATGTGCTTTGTAGGTCGTGAAATTATTATCGTAATATTCGGCACGAGCGCAGGGGATGGGGGAGTCGGGGGTTTCCTTTAGGTAGAGGGTGATGATTTCGTCTGGCATATGGGTGTATGGTTTCTTCGGGAGCCTAGCATTGAAAGAGGTGAAGTAAAAGGATGTAAGGATATTTTAGGAGCTCTTATGTCTTTGAGATTGAACAAACATAAAACCGCCTTTTCGGGCGGTTTTATCGTTTTTTAAAATGTAAATTGATTAAACCCGCGACGGGCATCGAAGAAGGCTCCGGAACAATTGAGTGGCTCGAAGTCTGTTTTTGCGTAGGTCTTGGCTTTCCAGCGATTGAATACGGTCGTAAGCAGGTTAGACGATGCCGTGCACATACCGCTCATGCCGATAGAAGCCTCGTTGGTCTGATTGATAAGGGCGAGTGCCGTGCGTTCGAGGTCAAAAACTTGAGTACTAGAGGTATAAGCCGAACTCCGTTCTTCGGTTTGTAGGAATAGCTGGCAAGACGCGGGTGTGCCTCCGTCTATCCGAAGCAGGGTGGTTGCATGATGTTTTACATCTGAAACTTGGATATCGGAAGTGTAATGGACGGTCGCTCTTGTACAAGTATTAGCCGCTTGAATGAAGCAATTAATATCAGATCCGCAGTTTTGATCCGTTGAAGGCTGAGTAGCTACTGGAGAGTCGTTAAGTAGTAATGATGAAACGGGAATTGTGTTGAGTGTGGCATTGGTTGCCCCGAGACCAGCCCAGCGCATCAAATTATAGGCCGCTTTCCCATCTGCTAAAAAGTACCGCTTGTTGTCAACGGGATTTAGGTACCAAACTTCTCCGCGGCTCTCGACCTGTAAGAGGAGGCGGCCTTTTAAGCGAGCTACTAAGCGGCTGTCCGTGCGCCATTTGCCTGTTCCAAGGGGATTGAAGTCATTACGTAATTCTTCGCTATCCGTGAATCCGTCGCCATCCGTATCTTGAGAATAAGCGTTTGTTCCAATAGCACGTTCCAATGCATCGCTCAGACCATCTTCATCAGAATCCTGATCATCCTCACGCATTATGAGCCTAGAAAGATCGCTATATCCTACAGGAATCTTCATTAAGTCAGAATTCCGCATGCCTAGACTTCCTTTTTTCATGAGCTGATAAGCCGTGTCTCCATCTTTTAGATAGACACGCTTTGAATCAACCGGGTTAATATACCAGGCCTGACCACGCTCTTGCACTTGAAGAAGTATTCTTCCTGAAAATGAAGCAGCGGCATGAGCTGAATGAGTGTTCAGAAAGCCCTGAGTTACTATCACGCCGAGAAGAGCGAGGGCATGAATAAAGGGACGAGTTGTGGATGTAAGCATAGATCAATAATAGATAGGAGTAGTGTAGCAGGGGTGCTATTTTCGAGTAAGTATTCCCGAGCACTTTAAAAAAAACAAAATCACCGCTCGTTTGAATGGTGATTTTGTATGGAGGATAAATATTTTTTTTAGACTATTTTTCCTAGATAGGTGATTGACCGGTCGCGCCGTGATTTGGTGTCGGTGGCGCGGGGGAGTGCGTCTGCTACGAGGGCGGCTAAGCGTGTAGGGGTGTATCTGGAGGCGCGCACTTTGTGGTAGGCGTGTTCCCAGTCACGGACGATTGAGGCGGATTCGTCTGTGCGAGTCTGGGGCATTGTTTCCTTTAGTCCGTCGGTATATATCTGAGCAATTTCCATCTTTATTTGGCCTTCTCGATGGAAGGCGCTGGGTGTGTCGCCTAACTGAGCTAATTCTTCTAGGGCTCCACTATAGGCCATCCAACTTACCAAGCGGTAGAGGGCATGGGTTTCCTGTGCGGATAACGAAGTCCTCAGGTACTCCGTCATTCGTTCCTTTGCCTGGGATGGTGGTTTCTTTTTTACGGACATTTCTTCTAAAGGGGTGGGAGGTAGCTTGCGTAAAGGTTCCCGCTCTTTCTCTAATGCGGCAGGGGCTTTTTGTTGCCCTTCCTCGTTTATTTCCATTTCATCCTCAAAACGATGCGCGGCAAGTTTATCGGCGCGTTCTTCCTGAGTCGCTTCTTGGATCCTATCTAAAACTTTTTCCTCTTCGGCGTTTGTTCCGTTTGGCGTACCGTCAACGGGGATGCGCATGGATCCACCATTGTCTGTTGGCCATTCGACATAGGATAGTGCGTGCGCATCTTGTGAAGTTACTTTTGTTTCATTGTGGACGCGTAGTGCGCTGAGTTTTCCGGCGATGCAACCAGCGGCACGAAGGAGGGTAGTTGTCAGTTCTTGAAAATCAACACAAACACCCGCGATTTTCTTTGCGGCAAGAGCAGGGTCTTTAGGGGATTCTGCCTGCAAGAGTTTCATGCGTTGACGCATGAGTTCCCAACGCACTTTGAGAGAGGTGCCTACGCGTTCTCCTTCGGTCTCGCCATTCCGAAAGTCATAGTAGCCAATGGCGCGTACGAACCGCTCTATGTGCCGCACTCGTTCTGCGGGAGCGAGTGACCGGACTTCTTCTACAAATTTTTTGCAGTCCGTGGGTAATAAACGAAACGCTTGTTCTGGTGTCTGGCGGCCTTTATCCTCTCCGTGTTTCTCTCGTTGAGCTTGCCAGATCGTGTAAACTTGTTCTGAGACATCCGTCACCGCTGGGAGTAGTGCAGGTACTTCTTGGGCGTAGGCAATACGTTGTACCGTTGAGGGAAAGCTTTCTACGATAAGGCGGCCAACCGCATCTTTTTTTACGACCACGGGAACTTGCCTCCCTTTGTCTGTAATTCCAATTACGTGGGGATCGTGTATCCCGTGGAGAGCGACGGGGAGTACCATGCCTACTTTTGCGGCAAGCTCAAAAATAGCCGTCGTACGAGGGAGGTCATGTGGTGAGTCGGTATCGTGGGTTGTATTCGTCGTCTTCCATCTCCCTTCATTCTCGTCGCGTGTATCGTATACGCCGGTGACAAGAATTGCGTCCACGGGCTGCGAAATTTTCATCAACTCTTTTGGGTAAGCCTCTTTTGGATCACCATCGACGCCATAGCTCTCATCTTCAGGATCAAAGTAAGATTCTGCATTCCAGATTTTTGCTTCGTGCCTTTTTGTTGTGATATCCCGCTCTGCCCTGTTGTATGTGCGTCTCCTCTTTAACTCTGCCAGCTCAATGGCTGGAAATACCTGTTGAAAAACTCCCTCCATTTCTGTTCGAGAGAAGTGGTCATATTTTGCTGGGCGAGCTTCGCGTGCTTCCGTATTTGTAAAATTACGTAACGTTTCAAGGATCCCTCTTGATTGGATGGCTGTAGTAAGATTGCGTTCTTGGACATCTCCGGTAAAAGAACGGTTTGCTGCTGAATGGAAAGAGCGTTTGTTAAGGGCGTCAATGTCCATCTCGCCTTTCGCTAGTTGAGCTAGCATTCGTTCTAGTTCTTGGGTGGCGCGTAAATCATATTCAACAGCATCTACACTTCTTTTCCGTGCTTTCAGGACCGCTCGTTTTTGCTCCAGCTGTTGTCGTTCTTTGGTGAGGGCGTCTGCGTATTGGCGACAGCGTATTTTAAAGGTGAGTTCGAGTTTGGCGACAGAATTACGTTTAATGAGACCTTGAACGTCTAGTTGAGTTGGATCGATGCCTAAATATTTTAAACAATCTGGAAGTATTTTTAAAGAAATGGTGGTAGTTTGGTCCTCTATAGGTTCTGCGAATAATCGTTTTAGCGCCCAATCGTGATTAACATCTCCGTTCTTAGAAGCTTGTTGATACTCTTTGACTGCCTCTCGAAGAAGGAGTTTTTTTCCAGGGACGATGGCGCTTTCTACCTCGACGTCTGGCCAATGCAAGCCTGTAATGGCAACTTTTGCATTGAATAATTTTTTAAACAGCCATTCTTGGACAGGAACAAAAAAGACGGGTTTTGACGAGGCGATTTCCGTCCATTCCCTCAAGTATTCATTTGCTTCAGAAACGAGGGGGGATATCTCTCTTATTTTGGGTTTTCCTGCTCCTTCGGGGGAAGGGTTATCGTAAAATGGTTCGTAGAGACGATCAATCTTGTCTTTAAGGGCTAATATTTGTTTGTTCGATTGATCGAATGAGGGGGCTGTGATGCCACTCCCGCCCGGTCGATTCGGGTCTTTGTCACTATCCTCTCGAAGGAGGGTTTTTATTTTTAATTCCAATTCTGAATCTTTATCTACAAAATCACGTGCACAAGCAATAAATTCATCTGCGCGTTTTTCACGGTCTCGCCAGCTACCATTCGAGGCTACGAAGCTTAAAGGGGATGCGCTACGGTAATCTACAAATTGAAGGATGCGTTCTCGTAGGGGCTGTCCTGCGACGAGTTTTTGCTGAGCGTCGTGTTTTCCTCCGTACTCGCGTAAGAGATCTGCTACGCTGGCTCCATCGAGCTGTGTCTTTTTTGCCAAGGCTAATCCATCCTTTAGGCTATGGCGTGACATAACGCACGTTAGCTCAAAGGCTTCTACATCTGTAAGGATGTTTGTTTCAAGAGCTTTTGCGACTTCATCTATTACCGCATCCCGTTCTTTTTCCCAGTCTTCACTATCAAAACGTTCAGTGCCAGGCGGTGTTCTACCGAATTGCTCCTCGACTCTTATGAGCTCTTGTCGAGATCCGCGTTTTAGTTCGGGGGGCATACTATTTTAATTATTATAGCATAGGTTCTGACGGTTATGCGTAGGCTACAACGTAAAAACTACGCGATATGCCTAGTTTTTACGTGGCGGTGCAGGCGAGGTAGGTAACTGGGAAAGCTTGTACCCAAGGGCTTTTTTAGGGGTCAAAATGAAACAAAATGAGACGCTGCAATCATGTTTTTCGGGGGATATTTCCAAGGCGTAGTTCACATCTTTATGTGATTTTTGAGTGCTTCACTAATTCACGGTGTGCTTCTATGCGGTCTTTCCAGCTTCTGCCTTTTAGGTCAATTCCGTGCTGGACACGCGTAATGTTTTGCCTCCCGTCTTTTTTGATGATGCCATCGCAGAGAAATAGCTGAGGATATTTACTTGAAATGGATTGTTGATACTCTAAAAACCTATCTTCATAGACCCTCTTCAAAAAATTAGCCGTATCTATTGGCTCAAAGATGTTGGCATAGGTAATACTAGATTCCTGTATGAGGTGAGGAATGTAATCAAGAAAAGCAGGTCGATCATCCTTGCCGAGACACATTTGGTTGAAGATAACGATGCCATCATTCGCGAGGTGATAATTAGCCGTACAGAGTTGTTCGCGGAATACTTGTTGGCCGTCGATTCCGCCACGACCGTGTTGTGGAACGGTCATTTCGATTTCGGCGGGATAAAGATGATAGGGGGGATTTAAGCCGATCACTTTGGCAGATGCGTGAGGAGCTGAATTCATATTATAAAATTCATGACGCAATTCAAAGCTTACACAATTCTTTTCTGCGTTTTTTCGTGCCATCTGGATGGCGCGTGAGCTCTTATCGATGCCGACTACGCGCTTTGCTCCGATATTTTTGCAAACAAGGATCGACCATACGCCGCTGCCCGTTCCAACATCAAGAAAATCGATATTGCCGGAGCATTGGTTGATGGTGGTTTTTATCAGATCTTTTGTAAATTCCCACTCGAGCGGTTGTTCTTCATACAAAATTGCCATGACATTGTCATCGTCCTCCGTCCGAGATCGATTGATGGGATCTACAGAAATAGAAATATTTGCGAAGTGTGCCTCTTGTTCAAACATGTTAGGGATATGGGATTCTTGGGTCATATTGTCTGAAAAATGGAGAAGAGATCGGTCTGACGCCTCACGTGTGCATGAAGCGTCAGACCTTGTGGAAGGCTCAGTAGAACACCACGACGACACCGAGTGGGACGCCAGCGATCGGAGCGGTGAATGGGACCTCGCCGTAGAAGACGAGAGCCGCATGCGATCCTGCCTTGATACGAAGGCCAGCGCGAACCTGGGCGTATGACGTGACGTTGAAGTTCGTGTGGCCGTAGAGATTCATCCAGGGAGCGACGGTCCACCCGGGGTTGGTGATGACGAGGAAGGAGCGTGCGGTCACGCCGGTCGCTTCCGTCCAGCCCGTGCCCAGGTACAGGCTCGAGCGCCACGTCCCCCATAGACCGACATCGACGAAGCCGTACCCTTCGACGTTCGGCCTAAACGCGTCGATGCTTCGCGGATGATACATTCCCGCGAATACGCCCCAGGAGACACGAGGGCTGCCGTAAGAACACGCCCCTTCGAGTCCGATGGCCATGGGCGCGAGATCGAGGAGGCCGTAGCAGGAGAAGGAGCGAGTTTGTGCCTGAGCCGGCCTTGCCCCGCCGATGAGAAAGACGGCGAGGGCGAGCGTCGTGACGAGAACATACCGGATGAATGAACGATGCATTGGACCCTCCTTGTTTTGATGAACGGCTCCGTTGCATCGAAAAGATAGATTTTTGTGTATGAGTGGCAAAGATGGCCATATGGTGCTATACTACACCATAGTAAATACTATGGCTCTATATAGCGAAATACTTACACAGCTCGACCTCTCAAAGAATGAGGCGCTTCTCTATGAAGCCCTTCTTAGTCTTGGGGAATCCTCTGCGGGAACGCTCTCGACAAAAGCTCAGGTGAATCGTCGAAATGCGTATGATTCACTCCAACGCCTCATTGAAAAAGGGTTTGTTTTTGAAATTCGCACAGGGAGAGATATTTTCTATCAAGCGGTTGATCCAAAAAAGTTTCTTGAGAAAATAGATGAGAAACGTCTGAGCTTTGAAAAAGTCTTACCCGATTTACAGAAGCTGTATCAAAATGAATCTCATCAGGAGGATGTATACGTCTATCGTGGACTAGAAGGGTGGAAAAACTACCTGCGCGATATTCTTCGCGTTGGGCAAGACGTATACGTCATTGGCGGGAAGGGTGCTTGGAGTGATCCGAGACTGCGTTCGTTTTTTCAATCATTTACGCAACAAGCTCAACAAAAGTCTATTGAGTTTCACGTGCTGTATGATCATGAGGTAAAAACATCTGATTCAAAGATTACCTCGCTTCTTAAAAGTCATTATCGGTTTTTACCAAAAAGCTATTCCTCTCCTGCGGCGATTGATATTTTTGGTGATCACGTTGTTATTTCCACCGTGGCGAAGCTGGATACCATTGACGATCAAGCATCTTTTACCGTCATCGTGAACCGAAAAATTGCGGATGCCTATCGGATTTGGTTTCAGGGGCTTTGGGGAGTGAGCGAAAAATTGTGCGCTAGTTTGCGACGATAGCTATTTTCCAGGTTCAATTGAAGCGAGACTAGATCGTTCGTGAAACGAAAGGATTTTCGTTTACGGAGATATTTACATGTGGACTTTGTGGATTAGGGATCTCAGCGGAAGAGAAATACAAGGTTTTAAAAGATGGGACACCGATGAGGTATATCTACTATGGATGCTGACGGGGCAGGGATCGGAATTGTAAGAATCTTTATATACGGGAACATGAACTTATTGAGGAGCTTATTCGGATATTTGGCGAGCTAGATATTAATGAGCTGGGTATACGGCACAAGTTCGAGGATGAGGTGAGGCTTTGAATAGGTTTCAGAGCGGTGTATTAGGAGCAAAAATAAAACAGACTCCAGAGGATCTAAAAGTGGACATTCGGAATTATGCAAAATACTTCCTAAGAGAAGGGAGTGTTACAGAAAAGAGAGGGTTATTAGGTAACCTTAAAAGTCGCTTATTATACAAGAATGAAAGAATAACGCTATGTACGGCTTAGGTTAAAGAGCTTATTTCTCATAATCAATGTTTGCTTGAATACCCAATAACTTAGAAGAGTCAGATTCATCAGTTAGTCTAAGAATAATATTATTTTCTATGATTGTAGTATAATCAAGCGCTGAATAGTGCTCTCTTACGGATTCCACCTGGTCCTCGTTTACGGTTGCAATGTATTGGAAATTATCTGTTTTTGAATACTCCTCACACAAACGAAATAAAGTCGCTCGCTGTCTTGGATCTATATTACTAAAAAGACGACTATCATGAAATATAAAATTGACCCAGTGATTATGCTTGGTTAAGAGAACTGTAAGATCAAAACAAAATATCTTAACTTCGTTCACCCCATCAGAGGTGTCGTCATCAATCTGAACATTGATATCAAAACGAATCTGGTTATTTCCTTTATTTTGTTTAACCTCTATTCCGCCCGCTTTATCCGCATAAAATCTTCTGGATATAAGACGAAATTTATTTAGATTCTGCTCGAGTAGAGATTGGGCTGTGGATAGGTAATTATTGGTTCTAATGTTTTCTTCGCTAAATGCAATGCCGATTTCATCGGTTTTATTTTGGTATTCCTGTAACAGACCCTTGTAACTTTTGAGCTTGTCTAAGCTATTAGTAAGATTGGCTAATTTTGTATTAATGGCAACAAACTCATCTAATGCTTTATGTTTCCCCAGAAACTTAAGAGCATCATCGAGTTTGCTGCCAAGTTCTTTTCTTCGTATCTCTAATTCTGTTATTTCACGAGAAATACGTTTTTTTTCCGCCAAGATTCGTGTTTTTCTTTCTGTTAATAGCTTTGTATGAAACTCGCTAACTTCTTTTAGGGTTTTTACTACATTGGCTGATAATTGCTGTTTAGCTTCTTCGTAGAGTTTGGTTATAGTGTCTGGAGTTATATCAGTTTTTATTTCCAATGTCTTATCGATCTGCTTTAAAGAGTTTTGTAGAATTGTAATACGGTTTTTTACTTCCTGACCTTCATATTTTAAGTCATCAGCTCCCCGTTGGATATCATAGTAGCTTTCTGAAACCTCAAAAGAGCTGAGAATGCGCTTTAAGTCCAGGATTTTGTCCTCTAAGTTAGCAGCTTCAATATCAATATCGGTACCTCCGTTTTGAGTGAAGTACTTTTTGAAAATTTCATCGTTAGTCAAATTTGATTTCGCTGTTTCGATCCTTGTTAATTCATTTTTTAAGCCCTTCTTTTTTTCAATTAAATCGATATCTAATCCAAGCAGGTAGGCGGTGTTTATCAGCTGCGTATAAGGTGGTTCTTTACTGGAAGTTGAATCAAATTTTACATAACTTTCTTTTCTCGGCCTTAGAAAGCGAGACATCAGCGTCCTCCATGTCAAAAAACTAATTGGGCTGATTATGCCGAACACCTTATCTGCAAAATACTCTCGAAACTTATCAAGACTTATTTCTTCACCATTCAAAACAATTTTCTGCTGCTTTAGAGTCGATCTCGTCGCAGTGTACTCCTGCCCTTGTGTCTCAAAGATTAGAGTGAATTCCCAATCTGTGAGCTTCTTCGAAAATTCATCTACTGTATCGCACGCTAGACAGAAGTCGATCAATTTAATTAAGAGAGATTTGCCGACTCCATTGTATGTTTTTTGTGTATTGCTTTTATTTTTTTTAGTAGCCGCACCAACAATAAAATTAACTCCGGATTTAAATTCAACGGTGTGAAAAGTATTTTTATTCGAGTAAAGCTTTTTTAGTCGCATATACTTATATATCCACTCCTGTTTATATTCACCGCATCGACTAGATAAAGATAGTCTAGGGTTAACAGCAAATTATCGTAAGAATGTTGTGCGGGGAAATGCGTTGAGCTGTTAATTCTTTTTACATCTTTCCAAAGCTGATCTACATTCTTTGGTGTATCTAGAAAACTCAAAACAAAGGCGCTTAGCCCTAGCAGTGATTCGGACAGCCTAATATGCTTTGCTGGAAATATCATATTATTTAGGCTCTTCAAAAATGTCGCATGACTCGAAAAAATACGACATAAGGACTAAGGTTGCATCCTGCGCACTCTTGCTGTCTTTGGGTGAACTCATCTTCAAGATATAGAAAAAGATAAGGTCACTCCTATTTGTGATGGTACCATTAAACTCTTGCAGTCCGCTATTATAAATATCTGAAAAGATATCTCTCAAGTTTTGCCGAGAATAAGCACTATTGTTTTGGAAGAAATCATAAAGCACTGATGCCTGAAAACTAGCGGTGTTAAGCAGTGCGCCGACTTCTTTGCTTAGTTGATTGAAGCTTATTTTTTCTTCAAAATTTGGTACCCGAAGACTCGCATCAGGGCTTAGGGGTTTTGCATTGTTTAATAAGTACTTTACCACTTCTGTTAGAACCTCGTAGTCAACTTGGTCTATACTTTCTGGTTCGGGTATGTAGCCAATAATATCAAAAGCTTTTTCTTCAGAAAGTCCAAGAAATACGTCCTCTAAGTCTTTTGGAAGAAATAGGCTTATTTTTATACTTGGGTTCTCCTTCTGCATCAATGCTATCACGTGATGAAGATCTGGATAGGAGCCTCTGTATTCGCACTGTTGCATCCCCTGTGGGTGAAAAGTGAGGTTTGATGAAGCCTGCATTGATGAAATGTATCCACACAAGCTTTTTCCGGCACTCTTGGGGTCATGTCCCACCCCAGATGCCCTCATTGCAA
>JAGOUY010000018.1 GCA_018061025.1 Patescibacteria group bacterium | reverse complement strand
TTGCAATGAGGGCATCTGGGGTGGGACATGACCCCAAGAGTGCCGGAAAAAGCTTGTGTGGATACATTTCATCAATGCAGGCTTCATCAAACCTCACTTTTCACCCACAGGGGATGCAACAGTGCGAGGTGGAGTTCCGCTTGACGTTAAAACATCTAAGTTGTTCAATATAATCCTGCCACGAGCCACTTCACCCTCGTGGAGTAGTGAGAACGATATGAATCGGATTCTCGCGTGGGCTGAACTCGACCCTCGCACCGCAGTGGCAATGGGGGTACTCCTCCTTCTATTCGTGGTTACAGCACGGCTCTCTCTACGTCACAACAACATCGACCTCAAGCCCTGATCAGCTCAGCTCACTCCTCCTCTTCCTCCTCCCCTGCAACCACCTGGTTCGCAGGGCAATTGTTTTTTTAGGGTGCAGCAGGCGCGTCGATGAAGAGACGCCGGATCATGACAGGAAGACGTTCATCTTGCTCTGGTTGAATGGGAGGACGCGCGAGATAGACCTCGACGGCACCCGTCTCGCGATCTAAGGCGTAGCCCTCTACACTTCCGTCGGCATGCTTAAGACGAACATAAGTCTCCTCTTTTGATAATTGTCCGATCTGCTCTTCTTTTCCGTCTTTCGTTTTTTGTTTGAGGATGCGTACTTCGCCATCATTCTCTGGTGGACCAAGAAATACCACGCCATTCTCCCCCATCTCGCATCCCTCCCCCTCTTCTTCCAAGACACAATCTTGAACATCGTAGACAGACTCGGCGGAGGTAACACGGGCTTTGAGGGCGGCTTGTTCCTCTTTTAATTCTCGCAAACGGCTAGCTTGGATACAAAACACGCCTATCAATCCTACACAAGCGAGGAGCGAAAGGATGAGCGCAGACCACGTAAGCCGAGAAGACATGTACGTATGATAACAGAATCCAAGGGAGCTCCCTACCGGGTACGACCATGACGGACAGGACGCTTGGGGCGAGGGGCATCCCGGTGGACGCCAGGTTCATCGCCCGGCAATGGCGAGGATTTTTGGCGTTTCTTTAATTCTTTGCTGATGACCGTGATTTCGTCACGTAGAATCGCGGCGAGTTCAAATTCTAGATTTAACGAGGCTTCTTTCATCTCCTTTTCTTTTTGTTTGCGGACTTCATTCAAGTTGTGCGTTTCGGCGGTGAGTTCTAGCTTTAAAATTTCTTTGACGTCTTTGTCTTTGATATCGAGCCCTAACATGGCGCGTAAATCTTCTTGCTTCTTGATAATGGTCTTAGGAGTGATGCCGTGTAATTTATTATAGGCGAGTTGTTTTTCCCGACGGCGTTCTGTTTCCGCAATGGCGCGTTCCATCGAGCCCGTAATCTGGTCAGCATAGAGAATAACTTGACCCAAGACATTACGTGCGGCACGGCCAATGGTTTGGATGAGGGAAGTTTCAGAGCGTAAGAACCCTTCTTTGTCCGCATCGAGGATGGCAACTAAGGAAACTTCTGGAATATCAAGACCTTCACGCAAGAGGTTCACACCTACTACGACATCATACGTACCTTTGCGAAACTCCGAGAGAATTTCTAAGCGCTCGACCGTGTCGATATCACTATGAAGATAGCGGACTTTGTAGCCGCGCTCTTTCATGAACTCGGTTAAGTCTTCCGCCATCTTTTTGGTGAGCGTCGTGGCTAAAACACGTTCTCCACGCGCGAGGACCGGCTTGATGCGCTCCAAAAGATCGGCGATCTGCCCTGGATATGGATCTGGGACATGAATGATCTCGTCTGAACCTTTCGGCGTCAGGTAGGGCGAATACTCTGTCGCTAATGGATCTTTGCCGTGTGTAACTGGCAAGATCAAGACACGGGGATCGATAAGACCCGTAGGACGAATAACCTGATCGACAACCTGAGCGGAATGCTCATATTCATATTTACCTGGGGTGGCAGATACGAAGATGGCTTGCTGGATTCTTTGTTGCAGCTCTTCAAATTTAAGCGGACGATTGTCGGCAGCGGACGGGAGACGAAAGCCATGTTCGATGAGCGTATTTTTGCGTGAGCGGTCGCCTTCATACATCCCGCCTAATTGAGGGATGGTAACATGCGATTCATCGATGACGAGCAAAAAATCTTTGGGGAAATAAGCGAACAGCGTATCAGGCGCTTCACCGCGTGGGCGTCCGGACATGGGTTGTGAGTAGTTTTCGATCCCATTGCAATACCCAAGATTTTCCATCATTTCCAAATCATACTTGGTACGGCGATCGAGACGCTCGGCTTCGAGGAGCTTGCCACTTTTTTCGAATTCTGCGAGACGTTCTTTGAGCTCGGCACGGATCGCCGCAATCCCCCGCTCGCGTTCTGGACCCAAGGTAACGAAATGCTTCGCAGGAAAAATCCAAAAATCTTCTAATTCACGCAAAGGAGCTTTGGTAACAGGGTCAGACGCAACGATGCGATCTAAGACCCCATTCGGAAATTCTAGACGATAGACATTTTCCTCGTGGACCGGCATGACTTCGATGACTTCTCCGCGGGCACGAAAACTGCCACGCACGAGATCGGCTGGAGTGCGTGTAAATTGGGTTTCGATGAGGTGACGGATCACCCCTTCGCGGTCGACACGTTGGCCGCGTTCGAGATGTAAGACCGTTTGCAGATAGGTTTCTGGCGCTCCCAAGCCATAAATAGACGAAACTGATGCCACAATGATGACATCTTTACGTGTTAGGAGCGCCTGGGTAGCCGCGTGACGAAGCCGATCAATTTCTTGGTTGATCATGGCTTCTTTTTCGATGTAGGTGTCGGTGCGCGGGATGTAAGCTTCTGGTTGGTAGTAATCGTAATAGGAAACGAAGTATTCAACTTTATTCTCGGGGAAAAAGTGGCGAAATTCGTTACACAGTTGAGCAGCCAATGTTTTATTGTGTGCGATGACGAGGGTGGGCTTCTGTAGCTCTTGGATAACGTTGGCGACGGTAAAGGTTTTTCCGGTTCCCGTGGCTCCCAGCAACGTCTGAAAACGATCCCCTCGTTTAATACCTTTAAGCAAGGCCTCGATGGCTTGAGGCTGGTCTCCAGAGGGCTTGTAGGGAGAGGTGAGGTTAAAGGGAGTGGGCATGGGATTTTATAGATACGATCACTGCTTACAGCATGCCATGAGAAGAGCCTCGGATCAAACCACGCTTTTGGCCACGGCCTCGTGTAATCCTTCTTCAAACATCGTAGGGATAATATTGTCAGGAGTAGGATTTTTTATGAAGTTGGCAATGGCGTGGGCGGCACGGACCTTTATCTCATCGGTTACTTGTTTGACGCCGTGATCGAGCATGCCGCGGAAGAGGCCGGGGTAGCAGAGCGCGTTATTCACTTGATTAGGAAAATCGCTACGCCCCGTACCCACCACCACAACACCGGCTTCGCGAGCAACATCGGGCAGGATTTCTGGAATTGGATTGGCGATCGCAAAGATGATGGCTTTAGGTGCCATGGTTTGCACGAGCTCTTTGCTAAACGCGCCCGCAGAGCTGACACCGATGAGGACGTCTGCGCCTTTGACCACGTCTGCGAGAACCTGACCCGGTATCACGTCAGTAGACATCTCGGCTAACCAGTGCTTTTCTTGGTTCAAGCCTTCGCGCCCCTGATAAATCACCCCTGTTCGATCACATGCCGCAAACGATCGAACGCCCGCGACCTTGAGGAGCTTTGCGGTTGCGACGCCAGCAGCTCCAGCTCCATTTAAAACAACCCGCACATCTTCGATGCGTTTCCCGACGACCTTCAAGGCGTTTAATAAGCCGGCGAGAATCACGATCGCCGTCCCGTGTTGGTCATCATGCATGACAGGGATCGAAAGGCGTTTTTGTAGACGTGCTTCGATTTCAAAACAACGCGGAGCGGAAATATCTTCTAATTGGATGGCACCAAAACTTGGTTCAAGGGCGGAGATCGTCGTGATGAGTTCTTCAACGTCTTGCGTGCCAAGGACAAGGGGTATGGCATTGATGTCCGCAAAGCGTTTGAAGATGGCCGATTTGCCTTCCATCACGGGCAACGCGGCGGCAGGGCCGATATTGCCCAGACCAAGGACGGCAGAGCCATCAGAAATAACCGCGACCGTGTTCTTACGCCAGGTGAGCGCATCGGCTTCGGTAGGATCTTCGGCGATGCGGCTTGAAACGGCGCCGACACCAGGGGTATAGACCCGTGTGAGATCAGCTAACGAGTCAATGGGGGTCGTAGCTTCAATACGAATTTTTCCGTGTAGGCGGCGGTGGAGGTCGATGGATTCTTGGGCGATCGAAGAAGGAGTGGACATAGGAGATTTGAACGTATCCTAGTCACGAAAAAAGAGCAACTCTGCTATACTTATGCGTAATCCCCTTTCTATGTTATTTGCCTCTTTTACGTCTGTTTCTTCTGAAAGCGCCCTTAAAACGGCTGAGACACGCCCAGAAGGGCTCACCGCCGCCGAAGTACAGAAACGCCTGCTTCGCGATGGGACAAACGAGATCACGTCAAAAGATGCGGGAGCGTGGCAACTCTTTATCCGACAATTACGTTCCCCATTCATTTATTTATTGGGCGGGGCCGCGCTTATCTCATTTGCCCTCCAAAATATTACCGAGGGTGTTTTTATTTTGGTTTTTGTTTGTATTAATACCCTGCTTGGATTCTCTCAAGAATACCATTCCGCAAAAGCGTTGGAATTATTGAAGCAATTTGTCGTGGCGACGGCCCGTGTTCGACGTGAGGGGCATAGCACCCCTATTCCTAGTCGTGAATTGGTGCAAGGCGACATCCTGCTGTTAGAAGCTGGTGATGTGGTGCCAGCCGATGCGCGTTTAATCGAGACGCAAGCGCTAACGGTTGATGAGAGTATTTTAACGGGTGAATCGGTACAGGCGATAAAAACGGCAGATGCGCTCAAAAAACCAACAGAAGAAGCCTACGAAGCGACAAATATTGTTTTTTCTGGGACGACGATTGCGAGTGGGCGTGGAACGGCGATTGTCATTGCTACCGGAAGTAAGACGACACTAGGAGCGATTTCCCATTTAACGGCAGATACCGCGCATCAGAGCAGTTTTGAAAAAGGCTTGAGTCGCTTCAGCGCGTTTATTTTGAAATTAGTTGTGGTCACCTTGCTCGCGATGTTTGCAGCGCATTTACTTATACCGGGGGAAGAAACAAATGCTCTAGAGCTCGTCCTGTTCTCCATCGCGTTAGCGGTGAGCGTCATTCCGGAAGCCTTACCCGTCGTTACGACGATTGCTCTTTCAAAAGGCGCCCTGCGTCTCGCCAAAGATAAGGTCGTGGTGAAACGCCTGTCTGCGATTGAAGACTTGGGCAGCATCGAGGTCTTATGTACAGATAAAACGGGCACGATCACAGAAAATCACATGCGCGTGAGCCACATCTATGGGGTTCAGCCAGAACAAATTCTATGGTATGCCACCCTGACATCTACTTGCTTAGGCGATACCAAACAACAGGCAAATAATAGTTTTGATATTGCGTTGTGGCAGGCGGTCGATAAAGACAAGCGTGAGCGGTTAAAGACGGTGCATTGTTTAGCAGAGCTTCCTTTTGACCCCATGCGTAAGCGGAATAGCGCGTTGGTACAAGAAGGGGCAAGCGCGATTCTTATTCAACGCGGAGCGCCTGAGATCGTCCTGGAGAGTTGCTTAGTAGCGAGCGAACAACAGGTCCAAGCAAAGGCGTGGGCGAAGCAGGAAGGTCTCCAAGGACGACGGGTGCTTGCGATTGCGACAAAAGCCATGGGAGATGCGCAATCTTATACACCCACCCAAGAAGAACACGGGTTTACCTTGCAAGGGTTGATTGCTTTTGAAGATCCGATCAAAGAGAGCACCTACCAAGCCGTGAAAGACGCCCAAGCGCTCGGTGTAGCCATGAAAATCCTGACCGGCGATAGTGCAGACGTCGCCGGAGCGGTGGCACGGACAATTGGACTCATTACGAGCGACAAGGAGGTGATGACCGGTGCGGAGTTCGCCGCCCTCTCCCCTACCATGCAACAAGAAGCCGTCATCGCCCACCATGTATTTGCTCGCGTGTCTCCTGAGCAGAAGCATCTCGTCATCCAAACCCTAAAAGAACGGTTTGAAGTTGGATTTTTGGGAGAAGGGATTAACGATGCGCCCGCGCTTAAAGCTGCGAATATCGGAATTGTGGTGCAAGGCGCCTCTGACGTGGCGCGTGAGGCGGCAGATGTGGTGCTCCTACAACAAAGCCTAGAAGTGATTATCGGCGGTATTCGACAAGGGCGCGAAGTGTTTGCCAATACATCGAAATATGTGAAAGCCACCCTTGCTTCCAACTTTGGGAATTTTTATGCGGTAGCTATCTCGTCATTTTTTATTCCGACCTTACCGATGTTGCCGTTGCAGATATTGCTCTTAAACTTGCTGTCCGACTTTCCCATGATTGCGATCGCGACGGACACCGTAGATCCACAAGAATTGCAGCGTCCACATTCATATCAAGTGCGTGAGATCATTAGATACGCGACCATCCTAGGCCTTACGAGCACCCTGTTTGATTTTCTTTTCTTTGGTATTTTTTATCGTTTTGAACCCGCTGTCTTGCAAACAAATTGGTTTATCGGAAGCATTCTCACAGAATTGATTTTTATTTATTCAATCCGCACCAAGCTCCCCTTCTGGCGGGCACGACGCCCTGCCTGGACTCTCGTCGGCCTTACGGCGACGGCCGGCATCGTTACTCTTGCTTTGCCCTATAGCCAAATAGGAAAGCGCATCTTTGAATTCCAAGCTCCTTCACACAATCATTTGCTCATCATTTTGGGCGTAGTAGCTGCGTATTTTGTCACGACAGAGGCGGTGAAGTTGGGATATGAACGCTGGATGGTGGGACGTAAGATGGTGACGGCATAAGATGGATTGAATAGTGATATATAGGCGATGGGCTCGCACACCTGTAGCTTTTTCTCCCTACAGAACTCGCATTCCGCCTTTATTGTGCTCTTTGTGGCGGAACCGGAGCCACCCCCTGCAACCGCGCGCGACCTTAACGGGGGAATGTCTCCTTGCTCAGACAGCTGTAGGGAGAAAAAGCTACAGGTGTGCGAGCCCTAGATGGGGTGAAGAGGAAGGGAAGGGAAAATCAAAAGAACGAGGCGATGCCTCGTTCTTTTTTATGCGTAGTGAGCTGTTATTTCGCAGCGCCGGCAGCTTGGATTTGGCTCTTCATGCTGGCGTATGGGACAGCCCCGCTGACCAATTGGCCATTGATGAAGGTGGCTGGCGTGCCTTCGACACCGGAGTCGTTACCAGAAGCAACATCCGCATCTACACGTGCTGCCATCTCACCGGAATCAAGACATTTTTTGAAGTTGGCTTCGTTTACGCCAAGTTCTTTTGCCATGGTTACGAATCCATCGTTACTGAGGGAACCAGCGGCAAAAATCTTGTCGTGCATTTTCCAAAACGTGTCATTTCCTCCGAGCTTGTTAGCGCATTCAGCGGCTTCGGCTGCCTTTTGCGCGTTTGGATGGATGGAGGTCAATGGATAGTGACGATGGACAATGCGGACATCGTTTGGGAAATCCTTTAACGCCTGAGCGATACTTGGTTCGTGGCGCTTACAGAACGGACATTCGTAGTCAGAGTATACGATTAACGTGACTTTGGCGTTTTTGTTGCCACGAATATGGTCTTCTGCGCCTACTTCTTTCACGGGCTTAGAAGGAATGGTGGGCTGAGGAATATTTGGATCTGCAGCTGGTGCAGGAGCACTTGGTAACTGTGCTACCTGGTTGCCTTGTACACCGCCCATCATGGACTTGCCACTCCAAGCCATGCCAAGCATGCTGGCGAGCGCAAGAGTGGTGGTCACCGCAACCCCAAGGAATAATCCCATGTAAAACATCGACTTAGGACTCCCGGCCCAAAAGGACTGATTCTCCATAGTGCAAAATAATAATTGAAGAGCGAATTAATTGGTGAGCGTATTGTACGTAGCCAGAATGGGTAATTCAAGACGTCCGTCAAGAGTTCAGATGCCTATTGCGGCATCGAGGCAACTTCCGCAAGAGCGGCGTCCAGATTCTTTTTCCATTCCGCACTTGTCATGGCAAAATAGCGGCGGTTATTGATGAAGACGGTTGGCGTGCGATCGACATTATTTGCAAACCCTTCATTGATATCACGTCTGACAAGAGCTGTTTGACCACGAGATTGTAAACAAGCAGAAAAAGAAGGGCTCGTGATTCCTACTTGTGCCCCATACTCTACTAATTTAGTAAACGCATTCGGCAACGCTTCCCATTCCGACTGTTTCGCAAACAATTGGTCATGATACTCCCAGAATTTTCCTTCGACGGCAGCACATCTCCCAGCCTCTGAAGCAATACGCGCATTTGGATGGATGGTTTCAAGTGGAAAATCTTTCCAAATAAATTTGACACGGTCTCTGTATTGCTCCATCGTCGCTTTTAGCGCTGGTTCCGCGTAGCGACAGGCAGGACACTGAAAATCACTGAAGAAACGAACAACGACCTTGGCATCCGCTGGCCCTACAAACGGGTTATTCTCATCGCTGAAGGTAACATTTTCTGGTTGGCCGGCATTGTTTACGGAAGGTGAGGCAGGAGTACGAACAAGGAGCCACGCGAGACCACCGAACAACAAGACGGTTACCGCAATAATACCGACAATCAGGGACGTATTTTTGGAATCAGACATAGGTTAGGCAGTTGTTTGAAGATATTGGATAATCGATAGGGCCGCTTTCGACCCTTCCCCCACGGCGACAGCGATCTGTTTTTGGGTGACGTCGGTGACATCCCCTGCGGCCCAGATCCCTTCGACGTTGGTGGCATTCGTCTTACTGACGATGATTTGCCCTCGTTTATCTTTTGCCACAAAATCCACCATTTGAGAAGCAGGCACCAATCCGATCTCAATCAGGATCCCATCAGCGACCTCCACACGCTCCGAACCATCAGGAGCGATCAATTTAATGCCTGTGACTTTTGTCTCCCCCAGCACCTCCTGAACCTTGGTCTGGGCTTTGACTTTGACTTTGGAGGAGGCGTTGATTTTCTTTTGCATGATCTCATCCCCCTTCAATTCCTTATTGACGGTGATGATGGTGACGCGCTCGGCATATTTTTCTAGCAAGAGCGCGGCATCCATGGCGGAATTACCACCCCCGATCACGAAGACGACTTTATCGCGAAATAATGGACCATCACAGGTGGCGCAATACGTAACCCCTCGGCCGTAGAGTTTTTTCTCGCCAGGGACATCGAGCGCACGATGCTCGGAACCGGTCGCGATTAAGACGGTCTTCGCTTCGTATGACTCTCCCGTGCTCGTCTCAGCGCGGAAGCTACTACCTGTCTTTTCTAATTTAGACACACTCTCCCCTTCTTTAAGAGCAAAGTTACTTTTATAATCTTCTAGATGCGCGCGGAAACGCTTCACTAATTCGACCCCGTCCAGCAAATGAAACCCAAGATAATTTTCGACATCAGACGACCAACTGACCTGCCCGCCAATTTGGGGCGCAATGATGGCAAACGAAAGTTTTTGACGCGCAATATAGACTGCCGCCGCTAAGGCTGCGGGCCCACCTCCGATAATAAGGACGTCAAACATAGATTGGGAGAGAGTATAGCACGCGGGAGATAAAGAGAAGATCACCGGGAGGATCTGCGTAGGAGCCACCCTCCAACGAGAATAAGGGGTAGGGAAAGATATTGGGTAGGCGTCAGGCCAAGATAGCGCGCATCTACGATACGTAAAAAATCTAACGAAAAGCGGACGATGCCTTCGATGATCATGTATGTTCCGAACCAAAAGCCAGGGGCACGTTGTTTTCGATTAAGATAAAGAAAAATACCGCCGGTCGCGAATCCAATCAAGGACAAGTATAGCCCAAGGTCGTGGCGCACAGAACCATCGGGATACCGTATGCCAAGGATGGAATGTGTGAGCGTACCCGGATGGTCATGAATAAGAAAACAACCGATGCGGCCGATCCCGCATCCCCAAGGCAAACCCCAGATGAGAACATCGGCATACTCAATCCACTTTAGCGAACGCCGATAGGCATAGGTAAAGAAAGCGATAGCTGCGCCGATAAACCCGCCAAAAATTGCAAAGCCTGGCTTACGCAAATCAATCGCCTCCCAAGGATGGGCAAGGTAGTACTGTGGTTCGTAGACGAGCACGTGAAAAAGACGTGAGCCAATGAAACTGGCGAGAAAAATCCAGAAGGCGAGTTCGAGGATGTGGTTGGGATCAAGTTTTTTTTGCTGCGCGCGCTTATAGGCAATCCATGTCGCTACCGTAAACGCAAGCGCAATAAACGTCCCCCAAGTTTGAAACGTGAGACCCGCGATTGTGTAGGTATGCGAGGAAATGAAAGGGAGCATGCTACATCACATTCAATACCTTCAATGCAGCTTTATAATCATCCAGGGCTAGGCGTGCCTGACGTGAGGCCATCTCAAAAGAGGTGTCGTGGACGAGTTGGTTACGTAGACGATGAGCGCTCCAAACTTTGCGGATATTTGGATATTGATACGCGGTTGATTTGAGGCGTTCGCCAAGAGTACTGCCTGGCATCGCCATGGAACGTAAGACTTGGTCTAGCAATTTATCCGCCTCGATAATGGCGAGCTTGGAGCCCATGACGCCTTGGGTAGCGGTATGCTCTATTTGTTCCCAACGCTTGAGGATTTGCTCGCGTGATGTTCCATGCAATTCTGGACGACGCAACAGGCGCATCAGGCGGTAGATCCCAATCCCAAACAATGTCACGACCACCACTCCCGTAATAAATAAGCCAAAAATCGCGCTCGCTTGTTTATCCGCCGGGGAGGTAGGCAGCTCTTGGATGACGGGGGTGGAAGGTTCGAGGATGATTTGGAACATAGGTAAGAGAGTCTAACGCAAGGGATCCTTCACTTCGTCGAACTACAATCAGGATGACAGATGTATTATGTATTCACTTGTTCGAAGGCGTAGGCGATGGATAAAAGGTTGGCGTCGGCAAAGTGGTTACCGATGAATTGGATACCGACGGGGAGACCTTCGTGCATTCCGCAGGGAAGAGAAACGGCTGGTAACCCCGCTACATTTACGCCGACCGTGAAGACATCTTCGAGATACATCGAGAGCGGATCGGAAACTTTTTCGCCGATTTTGAAGGCAGTGGATGGCGTGGTTGGAGTTACGAGAATATCTACCTCTTGAAAAGCGGTCGTGTAAGCGCGGCGGATTAAGGTTTGGACTTTTCGGGCTTGACGATAGTAAGCATCGTAATACCCTTTGGATAATGCGTAAGCCCCTAACATAATACGACGACGCGCCTCAGGACCCAGTCCCTGACCACGTGATTGCATGTATGTTTCGAGCAGATTCTCTGCTTGAGCGCGCTGCCCGTAACGGATCCCATCAAAGCGCGAGAGATTCGCAGACACTTCGCACGGCATGAGAATATAATATACAGCTAATGCTTCATCTGCGTACGGAAGATCCACTTCTTTTACGTCTGCCCCGAGGCGACGGAGGGTTTCCACCGCTTCGTTGGTATGCGTGCGAACACCGTCTGTAATCCCCTGTCCCCAGGCTTGGCGTGGGAGCCCGACACGTATGCCTTTGAGGTCACGGCGCTTTTCAAG
>JAGOUY010000017.1 GCA_018061025.1 Patescibacteria group bacterium | reverse complement strand
AAAAACTAAGTGGTACAGGAGAACCGTGACATTGTGGCTTTTGTGGATATATCGACCCATGGAACCATTCTACCCAACGATACGAACGCCGCAAGCGGCGAGGTACTAGCCCTGGAGGGAATAGAAGCATCCGACTCATTCTCAGGAGCAAGAGAAAAGTCAAAATCCGTATCCTCCCATCCAGCACGAGGACCATTCCCTACCTTAAATTCTCCCGAATCAGGGCCTTTTTTAGCAGAAGGCGCAGCACTAAAGGTTTCTTTCATAGAAATTTTTAATATATTACCAATTTTCCCCTCAGCCGACAAACCTCCTCTTATCCACACCACCTTGACAAAATCGCTAATTTCTGATAATAATATGCAGTTCTGTGCCTTTCTCTATGGTCGCAGACACCCTCATATTTATGCTAAAAATGCCTACTTTTTCTAAGCGTGCAGCCTTGGTGCTCTTGGCCACGCTTGCCGCCGCCGCGATTACGATCCCGGCGATCGCCACCCTCGACCTCTGGAGCTGGACCGATAAGTCCGCGCTTTTGCCTGTACGCGAAGGCATCTCCATCAACCTTGTCAGCGAACGTGCTGGTAACTGGTTGATTTCTGATAGCCGTCGCCTCTACCGCTTTGATGGAGAAACCCTGAAAGACCTCACCGCTGACTTACGCGGCAAAGGCGTGTCTGGCGTTTCCAATCTTTTTTCTGATGGCAACCAATGGATGGTGGTAAACAATGCCATCGACCGTGACCAACCTCAAGTTTGGTTGACGAACGGCGAAGGCTGGACCGAAGCCAATGGTGTATTTCCTTACGCGCAAGGCGGCATCGACGCCGTCGGCTACCAAGGAACCTGGTACGTTCGTACCTACACCAAAGCTCCTATGAGCCGTCCCGCCAACTGGACGCTCTACCGCTGGACCGGTGTATCCACTGCCCCAGAACAAATTGAAATTCCTCTGGGCAAACTCACCAACTTGGCCGCTGGCTGTGTCAAAGACGTGAGCAGCTCCATCTTATGTACTGGCGTCAGCACCCCCTTCCATGTCAATGGACAGTGGTATTTTATTGGTGGCACCAGCCAATTACAAAATAGCGACAAAGTGATTTCCCAGGCGGCGAGCACCCGCTTGTGGAAGCTTGATGGCAACCAATGGCATGAAGTAGCAATGCCAAATGTAAAATTTGTGAGCGGTGTCTGGCAGAGTGAAGAGCAAGTGTTGATCGCGACTACCGATGTCACCTCAAACCCCTTCGCAACCGATCGTCTTTGGACGTTTGATGGCACGACCATGCGCGAAGTCTCTGACCAAGCTCTTGGTGCCGGTCTTTTATCGACCGATGCCCGCGAAGTCAAAGCCAGCTGGAATGGACGCGCTTGGGTGATCGTCGCTGGCAAAAACCTCGTCCGCTTTGATGGACGGACCATGACCCGCGAAACCCCTTCCCGCGACCTCTTTTTGAACCTCGCTTCCAATAGCGCTGGTACTACCATCTTCGTTGGTGCGGCTTCTACTCCTGACTCAAACGTCCCATCGAGCCCTCTCATGGGCAAGCTCGTCATGTTAGAAGAAGACTTTGCAAAAACCGTCACGACTCCAACCACCGTTACCAATCTCGGAAGCGAAATTCTCTCCAAAACCTTCGGGCCAGAGGTAACCGTCACGAGTAATCCCGGTGATGCGCGCATTGGGGATGGCAAACGCTTCACCTTCAGCGCCCAATCGCTCTCTCCTGATCTCGAACGGATTGATATCTACGTGAATGGCGCCCGCATCAAAAGCTGTTACGACAAAGACTGTAACTATTCCCAAATCTACTGGTCACTCGGCAATACACGTCGCGTCCAGTTTGTCGCACGCGCGATTAACACCCAAAACATTGCTCGCGAAAGCGCAACGATCTCATTGATCGTTGATGCGAATAGCGCGGCCTCCGCCCAAGATGTACCCGTTACATCAGCGCCTGCGGTAAATGACAACACCACTCCAACCAGCGCCACTTGGACGGCGGATCTTGCGAGTGGCATTTCCTGGTCGACGTGGATGACCCCTAACGAAACCGCCTTACGCACACAACCTGTGACCGTACAGGTAGCAGCTCGTGCCGCCAAAGGCTTGAGCCGTATAGAATTCTGGGTCAATGGCAGCGTCAAAGATACCTGTGTCTCTGATGGCCAAACCATTGAAACACGCACCTGTCGCGTCGTCTTGAATCCAAGCGAACTTCCAAATGGCGCAGACGTGTTTGTAAACGCTCGCATCATCGACAGTCGCGGCTTAGAAACCTGGACAACCGGCAAGAATTTCCATCGTGAACGTGTGAGTATCGCTTCAAGCGGGACAAACCCTTCCACGACCCCGGCTCCAAACACCCCAGGAAAAATCTTTAACGCCACCGCAACCCTTGAACCCGCGGTCAACAGCATCTTACGTGGCGATCGTCTCACCTACCGCGTCAAAGCCCAAAATAATTTTAACGGCTTACGCTTAATCGAAGTTCTCGCCAACGGAACGGTTAAACGCGCTTGTAGCTACGGAGCCGCGGTCGGCGCCGTCAACTGTGACCTCACCCTCGACACCTCTAACTATCAACCTGGAACAACCATCACGCTCCTCGCTCATGCGATTGATAGCAATGGCCAAGAAGTGTGGAGCAATGGGAAGTCCGTCTTGATCCGTTCAAGCGAACAAGCCCCTGAATCCAACGAAGCCCCTGCAAAAGGTGGCAACGGTCTCAGCGTCTGGTCCTGGATGAATCCATCCCAAGATGTGATCGCCGTCAATGAAACCGCAACCTATACCGTCGGTGCTTGGGCTCCGAATGGCATCAAGACGATCGAAATGATCGCGGATGGCATTACGCGCAAGACCTGTAGCTTCGGCAACAAAGGCAGCAAAGAATGTTCCTACACGATTGGTACCAACGACTTCAGCGACGAACACATGGTCGTCATGAACGCCCGTGTCACCGATATGGATGGCGTTGTGAGCTGGTCCGATATCCGTGCGCTGACCGTCAAACGCACCTGGAACAACCTCTCTAACCCCCCTTCCTACGCGCAGGTCGCAACGAATTACCCACAAGGCTACGCCAAAGACGCCCAAATCAGCTTCACCCTTCGTGGCTGGTCCCCTCGCGGCTTAGATCATCTCGATCTGTTCGTGAACGGAAAGAAGGTCTTCACCTGCCCCGGCGAACGCTGCACCTGGACGACACCAATCTACAATCAAGCCACCCTCGAATACCAAGTCCGCATGGTCGACCAAGCCGGACAAGAATCCTGGAGCGGATTGTACGGATTGCGCCGGAAATAAAAGAAGATAAAAAAGAGACACCCTCGGCAAACGCTGAGGGTGTTTTATATATTTGGATGAATTATTTTTTCTTTTTTCGTCATCCTTGTGCGAAGTCATACGCAGACACGAGGATCCATCCGATTCGGAGGGGATGGATCCTCGATCTCCGCTTCGCTACGTCAAGGATGACGGATGATGACTTCCCGCACAGCATCCTTCTGCCCAATCCGAACCCTCACAGTCCTCCCTTCATATCGGTTCAACCACGCTTCCACCTGCTCCGGCCATTCAAGACACATGATCATTCCTTCCTCCTCCAATAATTCCTCCAATCCCAACGTCCGCACATCCTCCGCACGATCCAACCGATATGCGTCTACATGCACCAATTTCTTCAACGTTAGATGTTTCGTTTTATACGTTCTTACAAGAGAGAATGTAGGACTCACCGGCATCTCCTTCACTCCAAGCTCTTTCGCTAATGCCTGCACAAACGTCGTCTTCCCCGCCCCAAGCGGCCCCGATAAGGCCAAAATCATCCCCGATTTCACCTCTAAAACAAGACGCCGCGCCAGCGCCTCCCAATCCCCTAGATCATTGATAATAAAAGAATATTCTTTCATACGTTATTCTCTCCCCTCATCTAGGGCTCGCATCCCAGCTATTTTTTCTTCCTACAGCTGTCTGAGCAAGGAGACATCCCCCGTTGCTCTCGATTTGCGGCTGCAGGGGGTGGCTCCGGTCCGCCACAAAGAGCTTTGGCGGAATGCGAGTTCTGTAGGAAGAAAAAATAGCTGGGATGCGAGCCCATCGCCTATATCCTCCTTCTGCCCGAAGGGCACCTATTTCAACCCCCACTCCGGCCTCACCTCAATCCTCCTCCAATCAATCGACTCCCCCTTACGAAATCTCCAATACCCTGCCCCCGCAATCATCGCTGCATTATCTGTCACATACTTCCGATCCGACGGCAGATACGCAACCCCCGGCAACTGCTCCGCGAGACGCTCCCCTAGCTGCGTACGCAAACACGTATTCGCAGATACTCCTCCCACGACACACACCCCCTTTACTTTATACTTCTTCGCCGCTGCGAGCGTCTTCTCCACCAATACATCTACAATCGCTGCTTGAAGAGAAGCAGACAGGTCACACAAAAGCGGAGCTGGATTCGCCTCATCAAACGTTGGCCGTTCTGGCAATCCTTCCCACAACTGACGAACCGCCGTCTTCAACCCACTAAAACTAAAATCAAACGTTCCATCTTTCAACATTGGTCGCGGCAAAGAAAACGCCTTCGGATTCCCACGTTCCGCAAGCTTCGCAATCTTAGGACCACCTGGATACAAAATTCCCATGAGCTTCGCCGACTTATCAAACGCTTCCCCTGCCGCATCATCGCGTGTTCGACCCACGATCGTATAGCGACACCAGTCTTTCATTAAAACTAATTCGGTATGACCTCCTGCCACGGTTAGAACCAACAGAGGGAATTCCCAACGCGCACGGTTCTCCTCATTCAACCACGCCGACGCAATATGTCCTTCAAGATGGTTAATACCAATAAGTGGCTTCCCAGAAAAGGCCGCTAACGTCCGCGCCGCCTCAATCCCAACGCCCAAGGCCGTCGCAAGTCCTGGCCCACGCGTCACCGCAATCGCGTCAATTGTTTCCAACGGAGCGATCTTCAGTGCTTCCGTGATTAATCCGACCGTTTCAGGCACATGCGAGCGTGCCGCCACCTCCGGCACTACTCCCCCATACTTCTGATGAATCGGAATCTGCGAGGATAATAAGTTTACTGGCAACGTCAGAGTCTCGCTCTCAACTTCCAAAACCGCCACCGCCGTTTCATCGAAGCTCGTCTCAATCCCTAGAATGCGTGTAGATGCCACAATTCCCCCATCCTACGCTGACCCATAAACAAACTCAACCCTTTACAGGTACGTCCTAAACCAAGACAATAACCACATGTACGATGACTACGAAGATGAATTCCAAAAAAAGCCTAAATTGAGCGCCAAAAAAGCCCAAAAGAAAGGCCTATTAAAACCGGTCCTAACGCCTAACGCCTCAGGCCTAATGCCTATTGGACTTATCGCTTCCGTCTATGGCGGAGCCGCCTCAGTTCTTTTAGATGGAAAAACCCACGAAGCCACCGCTCCCGTCTCCCTCCTCACGCAACTCACGGTCGGCGATCGTGTTTCCCTCGACCCAACCACAACCCCCATTCGCATCCTCTCGATCGAGCCACGCCGCACCGAGCTCGCCCGCACCAAAGGCGAAGGCGGCAGCCGCCATCACAAACAAAAACTCGTCATCGCCGCCAACATCGACGTCGCCATTATCGTTGCCACCGCCACCAATCCCGCCTTCGAACCAGAACTCGTCGACCGCTACCTCATCCTCTGCCGCGCAGCGAACATCGAGCCCATCATCTGTCTCAATAAAGTGGATCTGACAGCCGAACGCCATCCCGCTCTAGACTGGTATCGCTCACAAAACATCCCTGTCATCGAAACCTCTCCCAAGATCAACCAAGGAATTGCCGAATTACAAGCAGCCATTCGCAGCAAGATCGGTATCCTCTTAGGAAAAAGTGGCGCAGGCAAATCCTCCCTCATCAACATCCTCACCCCCGGAGCAAATGTTGAAACAAAAGAAGTCAGCGGACACGCCCAACAAGGCCAACACACCACGACCCGCTCCAACATCCACATCTGGGCACCAGATTCCTACATCATCGACACCCCCGGCATCCGCACCCTCGATGTAGAACACGTTGATGATGATGACATTACCCTTGGCTTCCCCGATATTCTCGGATTAAGTCATAACTGTCATTTCTCTAATTGCCAACACAACAAGGAACCAGGCTGCGCGGTACAGGAAGCACTTATACAAAAAATCTTACCGACGTGGAGATGGGAAAGTTATCGAGACATTTCAGAAAAGATAGGATAAGATAATGTATAAGAAACCTTATTTAATAACATACCATATGAGCGAAAAACCTCCAGAGGGAGTAGATCTGGGATACCGTGGAATAAAGCCCCAGCGTAAACCACCTGAATCAAGATGGAAACAAATAGCAGGAGGCGCTGCCGTCCTCATCGCGGGCGCGATTGGAGGAAGAGAAGCAGTAAACGCCGCCCGCAACGCACACGAGGCAACTCCCGCCTCGACCCCAACTCTTCCTCAAAAGGACACTAATCCTCCACGAGAGCAGGCTCGTCGCATTCCCGAAGCCGTCCTCCAGGCTCTTCCACAAATAGCCAGCCGATTCTTAGATGAGCACGTACTTCAAGGCGAACGTCGGGTAGAACGAGCTCTCGAACACAATCGCCACCCGTCGGCACGAGACATAGAAGAGGCTCTCACAAATACTGAATCCCTCTATGATTCAGACTTGTTTGCTTATCTCGGAACCAATCGCTCTGATATCACGAGTCTCATCAACGGAGATTTAATGAGAACCCCTCCAACAAATAGACCTGATGAGGACCCATTTCTGGTCAGTCACTGGTTAAGAAACGCTGCGGTACGCGAACAATTAAAACAGCGAGTCATTACCGAAGCAAAAGAAAAACTGAGAGCCGCAGCCAGACGCCCTGGAGACCAAAGGACAGTCGTCTACGTAGCGGTCTTAGAACATCTCCTTAGACCCGTCGCCCAAGCATCACCCGCCGGAAATCCCCATAACAATTTACGCTAAAGAAAAACCTCCGTTATAAAGCGGGGGTTTTTCTTAACGAAACGCACAACGCGATCTATCTCCTTTCAAACATAAAGACCGTTCTAACACACGATGCAAAAACAACTGTCAAAACGTTGAACAAGAGATCTAAAGCCCCCTAAACGGTCTGGGTCTTAAATAAATTCTACATGAGCTGAAACAATTGTCTCAACTTCGCATCAACCATTTTCATAACGGAAGCTTCAAGCACACCAAGTTCGCCAATGATAATCGTGCGCTGAAGGGTTGCGAGCTTATCTAACTTAAGAAGCGAATCCTTTTTAAGTCCATTTTGAGACGTCATCCGAACCTTAAGGTCGAACGGTTTTGGACGTTTCTGCTCTACAGAAGAAAGAAAGGCGACAATACAATCATCGCCTCGTTTTTGGGAAGATAACACCAAACAAGGCCGGACTTTGTGCCCAGAAAGATCCGTAAACGGAAAAGGAACCAGTATAATCGTTCCTTTATCCATAGATCTTCTTCACATCCGCCCGCGTGTACAACTCAGGTTCATCTTCTAAAAAAGCAAAACTGCGGGATACGGCATTTATATTGGTAATATCATCCAAATCCGGATTGTATGTGGTCGGAAACGGGATAAGCAACGCATCAATCGAACGACGCCGTCCAATCCCAATCGTTTCACCTCCCAATTTAACCAGGTTAACCAAATCACTGATATTCTTTCGAGCAGCCGTGGTCGTAATAACTCGCATATGTACAAAATGTACAAAATAAGACGCAAAACGTCAATCTGGATCTGAAACAATTGATTAGCTACGCTCGCTCTGATTGCCCTGTAAAGCTCGTCAGGGCGGGACACGGGGCTACGTAAAAAGCCTCCGCCATGAAGCGGGGCTTTTTACGTGGTGCGCGCGCCTGGGATCGAACCAGGGACCAGGTGTGTATAAGACACCTGCTCTACCACTGAGCTACGCGCGCCAACGCTGCATACGCTAGGCAAAATAACCCAGCTTGTCAAAAGTTGCGTCACCCATGCACGCTCTGTACCGTTAAACATGCCTAACGGCAGATCGGAGGATCGATCCATGGATGGAGATAGCCCTCTCAGCCCGCTACCTAACATTACGTATTTCAGTGCACTACGTGAACGGGCACCTGTACTGTTCGACGAAGCTACGCAGCTCGCCGCGGCACATCCCAAGGAACTGGGCAATTTCCCGCAGGTATTCGACCTCGCCTGGTCCATCACCGAAGCGCTCCCAGATGACCGTGCCAACCTGATTCCGGCAAAAGAAGTACCTGCCGCGAAAGACATGGGGACGCTCATCCGATTTGCCTACTGGAAGGGAGAGATGCGCGCCAAGTACGGCATTAGAACCATCTTCACCTGGCCTGGCGAAGTTATCAGAGAGCTCGAGGAAGGACTCGCCGCCCTCGCTATGAGTGGAACCACGGAAGGATGGCGACAGGCTGGCTGCGCCGCTTACGACCTGCTCCTAAGAATTCTCGCTACACTGGTTCACGATTTCGAAATCGTCTAGTAACATTTTACCCATACCCTCTTCCCCGCCTCCCGCGGGTTTTCTGCTTTATATAGTGACAAAAACACCATTCTCCGCTAAGATCCGCCCATGTCTACCTGGACCATTTCCCTGACCGATGCCGGATCCCGTTTGGATCATTTTTTGGTTGCCAACAATCCAACCGTTTCTCGCTCTCAGATCCAAAAAATCATCAAGTCTGAACAGGTCACCGTTAACGGAAAAAAGGCCATGGTTCACCGTTTTTTGAAAGAAAACGACATAATCGAGTGGAAGGATGAAGCTCCGGAAGAAAAAACCCCCCTCAAAGAAAAACGCTTCGGCTCCCGCAGCAAACCCGCCCGCGAACGCGCCGCAAAAAAGCTCGCTATAAGCGGTCCCGTCACCTCTAGCCGTAAACCCCTCACCGCTGACCTCCCAACCCCAATTCTCATCGAAGAAACCGCTGATTGGATGGTTATTGATAAGCCGATCGGTCTTTTAGTTCATGCCGACAGCGTCCACCAAGAATCCACTCTCGTCGATTGGGCCCTCGCACACGACCCAAACATCGCCAAAGTCGGTGAAGACCCTGTTCGTCCTGGCATCATCCATCGTCTCGACCGCGAAGTGAGCGGTCTCATGATCATCGCCAAAACCCAAGATGCCTACGATAGCTTCCGCGCCCAATTTCGCGACCGCATCGTCAAAAAAACGTATCTTGCCCTTGTACACGGCGTGATTGAAAAAGACGAAGGCGATATCAAATTCCGCATCGCCCGCTCAAATACCTCCGCCCGCATGGCCGCGCGTCCGTCCCAAGAAGAAGAGGGTAAAGCCGCCTGGACCCACTTCAGTGTCCTCGAACGTTTTCGTGGCGCAACCCTTGTCGAACTCGAAATCCTCTCCGGCCGCACCCACCAAATCCGCGCCCACCTCCACGCCCTCGGTCGCCCCGTCATTGGCGACACTCTCTACGCCCTCAAAAAAACAGATCGCAACGTCAAACCTCCGCGCCTCATGCTCCAAAGCATCCGCCTCCGCTTCCAAGACCCTTCCACCCAAGAAGAAAAAAGCTTCGTCCTCGCAGCAGATCCAGCCTTCGATGCCCTCGTCCAAGAATTCCGCGTTTCGTAACGTGTTAACGTGCCTCGACCGCTTGGATGACCGCCTCCACCACTTCCGTCGCCGTCAGATCACTGGTATCAATCACTACATCAAAATTAGTAAGATCAGCACAATCAACCCCATACTTTTGTAAAAAACGATTATTCTCGCTCTTTTTGCGTGCCAAAATAGCAACAAGAGCCTGTTCTTCATCCACGTACTCTTCACTCGTCCGTGTTTGATCACGCTTCACACGTTGCGCGGCAATGTTTGGATCGCATTTGAGATAAATTTTAGTAGAATCTGGCACAAAATGCCAAGCCAACCGCGAATCAAAGACGGCGTTAGACAACGTTTTTCCCATTTCAATTAAGCGGCCATCAATCGTCACGTCAATCGTGGGATCAACATCCGCCCTATGATTCATTTCAAGCGTAGTAAGACCAAGCTCAGCTGCTAAGGCACGCTGAATATTTCCCGTAGATACATAGGTGGCATCTAGTCGCTCGACCAAGGCTCTAGCGACAGTACTCTTTCCACTCCCCAAGTCTCCCGTGATAGACAGTTTAGGCATATATCGAAATATCAGCAGTCTAATAGGGACGCCCTCAATCACGCAAGAGCAATACCTTAAAGAAGCACTTACATCTCAAACTTCAACGCAGGGGGCTTCACCCTATGACCGTCGCACCACTCGGGATCTTGATTTCCTAGAGGATCTTGTCAAAAACAAGAAAACATGGACTAAATAAGAGACTTGGCTTCGTAACGTGAACACGCACAACGCGAGAGGACGGCCATGCCCCCCGATCCGAGAAACGTACTGACGATCCCCGCCCCGCCTCCTTCGCAGCCGCCCCCGCCCGCCTTCATGGTCGGTGGACAACCTGGCGACCAGCCCGCCCGCGCCCCCATGGAGGAGGTCGACCAGCCGCGCGACGACGACGCAACCTGAACATCCCACCCACCCTCTTCACCTCGCCGACCCTCGCGTCACGAGGTCTTATGCTTTTTATTTGACCTTTTCCATACTGTTTGAGATGGTTTCTTCCAATATCCGCAGCAGACATCTGACACATCCTCGTCAGACGCCTGCTTCGGATCCCATCTGAACGCAGGAGGAAGGAGGATATCAACGTGAAGTATCTACTCGTCGCCCACCCCGAGCCCGGCGGAATCGTTCATCTACCACCGGAGTGGGGAGAAACACCCGTAGATCATGCCGCACACACAGCTTGCTGCGATACCACACGAAATACGTGCGAACGACTTCTGCAAGGAATGAACCTAACTCCTGCGAGCCTCGACACGTACCTTCGTCTTGTCACGACACCTTGTCTAGGTCGTACCGCCTCACTACACGATCTTCAAGCTCTCGGCTTTACAAGCGCAGTACGAAAATGGCTAGCACGATACAATCCACAACACGGTCTCATCGTAGGCGGAGCCCGTGAAGTAAATGCCGTCCTGTTGGGAATGTGTGATGATTTAAAAGATTATTTAATCCCTCCTGGAAGAGCCGTACTCGTAGAGATTAAAGGGACTCAACCTCTCCTCACCTTCTATAAGCCTCGCCGCTAAATACAACCCCCTCTCCTCCCACGCTCCGTGGGTTTTCTCATATAAAGCCAATTTTACTCATAACCTAGCTCTATTTTGGACCTCGCCCGTTTATAAGGACAAAAAATGCCCATTTTATTAGGCATTTTTTGACTAACCAGATTGACGCTCTCCTATAAATAGACTATTTTACTATTTCGTCCTTTAAATCACCTGTCTGAGATGGATGCCTGAGACCCAATAGTTTTAGACATCCCTCTCAGACCCGACATATCGTCGGAGAGTGGAAGATCGGAGACACAGAATTCATGGAAGAGTGGCGCTACCTTCAAGATGCTTTAGCTCGGGGTGTCGAGGTCATGGCGGTCAGACACTGCAAATCGACAGGGCACTGTTGCACTAATTGTGGGTGATCGTCTGCTCCTCGACCCTCAGAAAGAGATCATTTAGAAGTATCTCTGCTGCCTTGAGCGACTTGTTTCCTCGTCGTGTTTTCAGCCTCGCCTCTGCTT
>JAGOUY010000001.1 GCA_018061025.1 Patescibacteria group bacterium | reverse complement strand
ACAAGCAGAGGCGAGGCTGAAAACACGACGAGGAAACAAGTCGCTCAAGGCAGCAGAGATACTTCTAAATGATCTCTTTCTGAGGGTCGAGGAGCAGACGATCACCCACAATTAGTGCAACAGTGCCGAGCAGATAAAGGGACGGAAACGGAGAGTGATTGACAAAATCACTATTTTCATAGAGGATGTCTCGTTCACCTCGCCACGTCGGCGATGGCTGAAACAAGGAGATTCTCCATGATCCACAAGTGCCTCTTGGCTGCTCTCCTGATTGTCCAGTCGGGCTGTTACATCATCCCCGCCGCGCAGGGCGAGCGGCTCATCCAGCGCCTGCAGGATCAGGAGCGGACGATCGCGTCATGCGCTCAGCGGAACCGGGATCTGCAGGGGCAGGGACAGCCCTACAGGATCGTCTTCCAGATGCCCACCGACGCCGGCTCGTCGATCGAGTCCGACGCCGGAGAAATCCCCCTCCGTCTGCCCTGACCATCATCTTCCACCCGCCGCATCGAGCGCCCTTCGCTCTGCGGCGGGTGTTCTTATATCAAAGCCAAATAAAACGCCACCGAACTCACCGTGATATACGCCATCAAAGGAATGAGCGCGATCACCAACAGGATCTTCCCCAGAACATTCTTGCACGCTAACCGATAAAAGAACTCAATCCCATACAGCACCGGAAAAAAGAATCCTGGTAGGATGAAAATCGCTTTGACTGCTCCCATATCAAAGTAGGGATAGCGATACATATAGAAGATCTGCGCGGCTAAGTATCCTGTGCTAAGGAGGAGCCCATACAACGCGATCCAACGATACATCCCGCGCTTTTTGGATAAAGATTGCCAGATCATCTCCACAAGCCCAGCCAGCATCAATCCCACGAGCGGAATCCCCAGCCAAATCAACTTCTTCATGTACCACGCATGGCGTGGACCTACCCAACTGAAGTCAGCCGTTTGAAAAAGCTCAGTTTTAGGCGTGGCATTACGTTTATCGACGTTGTCCAAGATCCCATAGTAATCGCTCACCAAATCCGAATACAACATGGGCCACATATTCCCACTCCCCATCGGGAAGTAGGGGAGAGAGAAGACTCTTGTGTCGAACGTACTCAAATTTCCGAGGAGTTCCGGAATCGTGAGAGGCTTTGGAGTCAGAAACGAGGGATTATTCAAACTTGGTCCTTGAGCAATATGATTATAACGGTGGATCTGCCAAGGAAGATTAATCAGGATAACCGTGAGGCCGGTAAGGACGAAAAAGCGAAGATTTAATCCGGAAAATCGCTTCATCCAAAGCATGAGACAGATAGCTAGACACACCCCCACCGGAACAATCGTCGTGATTTTACTTATGAGACTCAGCCCTATGATGGTGCCAAAGAGCAACCCATCCCACGGCAGAAAATTCCCTCGTCGTAGGCGCTGAATGAAAACAGCGGATAAAAGGAACGCGAATAAATACGCAAATAACTCATTCGTGAGAAAGAGCGAGGCCGCATGAAAGGAGGGGAGAGAGAAAAAGAGCGCTGTCGTAATAATGCTTAAGGCAATTGGGAGGAGATTCCGACTTATCCTATAAAGTAGAAAGAGGACGAGGGCGCTCCACACCGTTTGCAGTAATACGAGCAGCTTCAATTGCAAAACGTAGTCCGTCACGAAGACGAGGATGAGTTTGAGGACGGAGGCATCCACCAAATAATAAAGAGGTTCATGCCACGCAATATAATTTTTCTCGATCGTAGGAAAGTGATGGTCTTTTGCGAGAGAGAAAATATAGTCGATATGTCCACCCCCGTCATAGCCCCAATATGGGTTGTATGAAAAGGTATTGAGGACTTGGTAATACAGAAACAGGCCAAATAACAGACAAAATAAGAGAAGCGTACCAATCTTTTTTCCTCGTCCGTATAGGGTAGAGGTATTTGGGAGAAACATGGGGAGTGAGCTATATAATCGCGCAGAATTCATGTTACCATACCGCTCGTCTATGCCTGAAACCTTCTTCCAGCGCCAAATCTTACCGCTCGCGCTCACGATTATCGTCTTTCTTGCCTTGGTTGCGGCATTTTGGTTAGAAATATTCGGCCTAAACAAAGTCACCTCCACCGATATCCTTCTTCAGATCCGTTGGCTCGACGTGCTCGTCGGCTTAACCATCTATTTGAAAACATCGATTGATTTTGCGATCTACATTGGACGTCTGATGGATAAGTTTCCCACCTGGAAGGGACGGGTCGCGATCGAAATTGGCACAGCTGTCGGTAATGCAGCCGGAACGATGATTATTTTGCTGATTTGGACGTTCTTCAAAGAAATCCGCTGGTTGTTGGCGCTCATGATCTTTCTCGCGGCACTTGTCCTATTTAAACTCGCGGAAGATAGCTTAGAGCATGCGAAGGATGAGGACGGAAAGATGCCTTCCTGGTTCCGTCGTTTTGTAGACGGATTTGAATATGGCTTAGATAAGGTTAACAAAGCCATCGCCCCGATCTTAAAATATGTCCTGCCAAATTTACAGGTTAAAGATCAAATCAACAAAGGATTTTGGCCGTTATTCTTGGCATCGTTTACCGTTCCCTTTATCTTAGGCTTGGATGATTTCGCCGGCTACGTCCCGCTCTTTAGCGTGGTGAACGTCTTCGGGTTCGGTATTGGGGTCTTCGCCGGACACATGGTTTTAAATATTTTATTATATATTTCACCCGCCCGCACCATCAAAGCCGTCAAACATCCCGTTATCTCTTTATTGGGTTCCATCGCGTTTGTCGGGTTAGGAATTTGGGGATTGGTAGAGGTGATCAAAATTTTGTCGCATTAAGCGTGCCTTATCTGCTATCATGACCGCATGTTGCAGTCCCCCTGGCTTTACCAATTAAACCGTAAACGTCCTGTTCATCGTTTGCATGAGTATCAGCAGAGCGACGTGATTATTATTGGCGCCGGAATTTCTGGGGTTGTGACCGCGTATCATGTTCTACGCAACACACCATATCGCGTCCTCATGCTCGATGCTCATCGTGTTGGCCATGGAGCGTCTGGCAAAAATGCCGGGTACATGCTAGCAGATATCGAGCGTCCCCTAAAAGAATTGGTGGATGAGCTAGGGGAGGAGATACTTACAAAGGGAATTTGCGCTCTGGATAAAAGTTGGGAGATTTTGGACGCGATGCGAGCTGATTTAGAGTTGACGACGCCTATTTTCCCCGGTCAAGGCCACTACGGCTACGTCCAATGGAATGCCTTTTTAATGGATCTCGAGAATTTTTATTGGAAACGCGCCGCCGGAATTCCGTTTCGTCTTTTTAAGGTGAGACATGAGTCCTCTTGGATACAACAGATTCCCCAACGCTACACCGGGCTTTGGGAGCCTACCTCTCAAACGGAAATCGCTTCCATTCTCGAACACGGAGGCGAAGAATTTCAAGCCGTCGGCTTTCGCCGCATGGCCTGTGGGAATAGCGCGCTTCTCTCAGAAGAAATTGTCCAAGCTCTCATGCATCGCTTTGGCCCCCGCTTCTCTCTCTTCGAAGAAACGCATGTCACCGAAGTCAACTGCTCACACGCCTCTGTCCATGTGCGCGCCGGTTCTCTTGGTATCGACGGTAAATGGGCCGTTCTTTGTACCAATGGCTTTGAACAATTTCATATCACAGATGCAGACGGTGCTTCTCTTGATCCTAAATTCCATACCCTCGTCACCGGAGAAGTCGCCTACATGCAAGGTTTTTTGCAAGAAGAAGCAAAACCCGCCGGAGGTTTTTTATTCGTCGATTCCGTCCATCCTAGCGAAGACCCCTATCTTTACGTCTCGCGCCGTCCTTTTGAATTTGATGCTAAACCGCAAACCCTCGTTTGTCTCGGCGGACCCGAATATATCTTGCCCGAGGACACAAATTACGACCCCTTTCATGAATTTCCGGCACACACGGAAAAAGAATTCAATCGTTTTCTGGATAGTAAGCAACGCCTCGTCACCAAAGACGATAAACAAATCTTCCGCTGGCACGGCCTCATGGGCTACACCCCCAATCGCGTCCGCTGTATTGGCTTTGAACCCTGCCAACCAACCCTCCTCTATAATCTAGGCTGCAATGGTCTTGGTCTTATGCCCTCCATGTACGGCGGCTGGAAGATTGCCCAACTCCTTATCAAAAAAGATGATGGCGTTCACATGTTTGACCCGCAAGACCGACGCTGTTTGCTCCCTCCCCGAAAAAAATAAGAGAACATGTGGGTACATGTTCGTAAAGAAGAAAAATGTTCACTGAGCGAATGGCTCAAGGGCTTCGGCGAGGGCTCGTGCACTCAGGTAGCGATTCTTGATTTCGTAGGCCGTGCCTTTCTGGATAACCGCGCGCAGACCATGGGGAACCCCGTGTTCCTCATCGAACGATTCTGCGGGGAGCGGATTAGCGCTGCGTCTAAGAATACGGTCGACGACTTCATCTCGAGAGTGTTCCGGAGCACCAAATAGAAAGTCGTTATATGCCAGGAGACGAAGAAGAGCTGCGACGGCATATGTGTCACTAGCAGGCACTGCTTCTAGGCGGCGCACAACCTCAGGAGGCATGACATCTACAGTCCCCACTTCACGACCGATAGCGGACTTCTTCCCCGACCCTCTTGCGACGAATTGACAGGCATTGAAATCAATCAAGGTAACCCTGTTATTCGGTGCCGAGGGCGCAACCAATACATTAGCGGGTTTCACATCACGGTGAATCACCCCATTCATATGCAGTGCATCTAGAGCATCGCAAAGATGTATAAAGCAACGAATAGCACGCGGCGATAGGCCAAGGGCATGGTCGTCCATGAACTGAAACATGTCGATACCCGGCGCGAACGATTGCACGATGTAAGGTAGCAATCGGTAAGTTCCTGCGGTGATAAAATGTGGAAGACAAGCGTGTCGAGCTACTCGCAAGACATCTGCCTCCATATCTACCATGTCGCATGCTTCGGAGTTACCCGCAAATCGCGGGTGGAGAATTTTAAAGGCGACTACTTCATCACGATATGTCGCCTGAAAAACAACCATTCCCTTCCCACGCCCCACTTCTTCCTGGATCATGATCCCGTCGATCACGTCTCCCGACTTTGGAAGAGGGTTTCGGAGTTCTGCGAGTCTCCCTGACAAATCGCGCACTGTCGCATCCTCCTCTCCCGAAGAACGTGTTTCTTTGATTCGTTCCTCGATGAAGCCGACGAGTCTTACAGACTTCGTCAGCTCGGTCGAGAAAAGAATCGCTCTTACGCCACCACTTCTTCCCAAGGTAACCCCTCTTTTCCAAAGTGCCCATACGCAGCCGTCTGTTGGAAGATCGGACGACGCAAGCCTAAGCGTTCGATGATGGCTTGTGGTCGAAAGTCGTATTGCGCGAGGAGAGCGCGATCAATCGCTTTTCCATCCTGGTCAATCGCCTCGACCATCAAAGGATCAATGCGACCAATGGCATACGCTACGGAAACTAAACAGGATTTGGCATGACCATGTGCCACTAGGTTTTTCGCCACAAACCTTGCCATATAGGCCGCCGAACGGTCAACCTTCGTCGAATCCTTGCCTGAGAAGGCACCGCCGCCATGAGGAGCGAGTCCGCAATAGGTATCCACCATGATTTTGCGTCCCGTAAGCCCCGCATCTGCTTCAAATCCACCTTGGATGAACACGCCCGTTGGGTTTGTCAGGACCTCGATGCCGGTTAAATCGCCGATAATTGGTTGAATCAATTCTTTGATCAATGTCTCACGGATGGTTTCTTGTGAGACATCAGCGGCGTGTTGTGTGCTCACGAGCACTGTCGCAACTTTTCCGTCGCGCATCGTGATCTGCGTCTTCCCATCCGGCCGCAACCAGCTGCAGGCAGGATTCTCGCGACGCAACCGTTCCAAGCCGCGCGCCAAAGCGTGGACGAGGACGATCGCCTTGGGCATCTTCTCTGGAGTTTCATCACAGGCGAACCCATACATAATCCCTTGGTCTCCCGCGCCGCCTGGATTCACACCTTGAGCGATATCAGGCGATTGCTGGGCTAAGTGCACGATCACTTTGATGTCCTCGGTATACCCAATATCCGCATACACCTTACGCACGATCGCCTCCACATCTACCTTCGCGTTGCTCGTAACTTCGCCACCAATCACCACCAACCCATGTGAACCAAACGATTCCACGGCCACACGACTGGTTGGATCTTCTTTTAAATACGCATCTAAAATCGCATCAGAAATTTGGTCGCAGACTTTATCTGGATGACCAGACGTAACAGACTCGACGGTATACGTCGAAAAAGGGAGAGCGGACATCATAAGGGGAGGGGGCTAATTAATAAAAAAACTCTTTGTTCGAAAAAGAGGTCAGCATAAAATGCGTTATCTTTCCCGACGTTGCCACGTCGCTCGAGAGCGATCGTGGGCGGCTGGATGGAAGAGGCACCTTCTCTTGCGAGTGGTTGCCGACAGACTCATAACGGGCCAAATCCCTGGTCTGTACTCTTGATAACTTCTTCAGTTGTGAGGGTAGGCTAATGGCAGGGAAGCCATCGGTCAAGAGGAATTGCCCTTTTCCCTCATATCTTCTACCCTATCCCCATGATTTCCTACGCCTTTTTAACGCCAGGAACGCTTGTGGATGCAGATATTCCTGTCATGCAGTCTTTGATCGAACAGCTCGTTAACCATAAAATGGAGCTAGATCGAGCACGCATTGAGCTTGTATTGAAGCATGCAAACCTACTCGTTGCTCGCAATGAACAAGAGAAGATTGTAGGTATAGCCTCTATATATCGCGTCCCTCTGTTTAGCCGAACGGTTGGTCGTATAGAGGATGTGGTCGTAGATGAACAAGCGCGAGGACAAGGGATCGGACGTGGTCTCGTGGAACACATTATCAAAGAAGCGCGAATGCAAGGGATTAGCCGTCTTTTTCTTACGAGCCGTCCGGAGCGCATCGAAGCCAACCAGCTCTATCAGCGCGTCGGTTTTGAAAAACACGAAACAAACCCATACAAGATGGATTTGTCATAAAGTGCTATTTTGTCATTCCCGCGAAGGCGGGAACCCAGCCCAGAAGGGTCGGTCGGATCGATCGAGGCTGGGCCCCCGCCTTCGCGGGGGTGACAAAAGAAAACACAATTCTTTTATGGGGAGGTTTTCTCTTCAATCGGTTCCTCCACCGTCGTATCAATATTTGCCGCCGCGAGCACCTCTTCTATGCTCGTTAAGCCTTGCAAGGCTTTGATCAACCCATCCTGCGCCATCGTCACCATTCCTTCCTGGACGGCGATGTCCGCAATTTTGTATTCCGACACATTTGCTGCCAAAATTGCTTCTTCAATGCCTTTGCTCATGGTAAAAATTTCATACATCCCAACGCGGCCTTTATAGCCCATATTGTTACACGCCTCACACCCTTTCCCCGGACCCATAAATGCCAACTTGTTCATATCCACCTGCTCACGGCTGCTGGCTGGAATCGTTCTGAGCGTCTCCGTCACTTCGCGTAATTGAGAAGGGGTGAGGGTCGCTGGAACTTTGCATTTTTCACACAAGCGACGAATAAGCCGCTGGCCAATCACCGCATTCAAGGCCGGTGCCAACAAAAATGGCTTCACTCCCATTGATAAGAAGCGGGGGATGGCACCCGCGGCGCTATTTGTATGGATCGTAGATACCACCAAGTGACCCGTAAGGGCTGCTTGAATCGAGATCTCGGCCGTTTCTAAATCACGGATTTCACCCACCATCACCACGTCTGGATCTTGGCGCAAGATAGAGCGTAACCCTTTTGCAAAATCATAGTTTTTCTCATGCTCAATTTGGCTTTGATTGATTCCCTTAAGTTTGTATTCAATCGGATCTTCTAGGGTAATAATTTTTACTTCCGAACTATTCAACTTCTTCAAAATCGCATACAAGGTCGTCGTCTTACCCGAACCCGTCGGACCCGTCGTAATGATCATCCCATTCGGCCGTTCAATCTCACGCGCTAAACGTTCAGCGGCTAACCCACGAATACCAAGCTTATCAAACTCCAAGGCAATCGATTTTGGCCGCAAAATACGCAACACCACCGATTCTCCATACGCCGTGGGCAAAAAACTGGCACGAATATCAATCTTTTCATCGCTTAGATAGATCGTGATGCGACCATCTTGCGGAACTTGTTCGACGTTAATCTTTACGCCCGCCAATAATTTCAAACGCGCAATCACTTGCTTCCACGACGCTGCTGGCATCCGAGCCGCATCATGCAAAATCCCATCAATACGAAACCGCACGTTGATATCATCTTCCTCCGCCTCAACATGGATATCAGACGCACTAGAGCGTAGCCCTGCCCCTACGACCAACGTCATGACATCCGTAATCGAAACCTGGGTGATGCGTTCTTGTAGAATCTTAAAATTGGTAATTTCCTGTTCGTATTTAGCTAAGTCCTTCTCTTCAATCCGGTAGCCGTAAATAACCTCCTTAATATCCGGCAAGATATCATATAGACGTTCCGCTTCCTTAAAGCTCGCTTCTGAAATCAAATACGGGCTAATCTCCGCATGCTGTTCTTTAGATAGGCGCGCTATCACGGCCTCTGTTTCTGGCGTCTGCGCCACAATTCCAACACGAACATCGTTACCTTGCGCATAAAACGAAATGATTTTCGCCGCATTCGCCTCTACACGCGAGATGAGCGCAATCGCTTCCGGCGCGATCGGAAATTGGTGTAGCGAGATAAATGGCAAGCCTTTTAAAGAAGCCATCTCTTGCGTTTTGCGTTCTTTTTCTTTCAGCTCAATCCCCGCCATGTGCTCTTTGAGCTTGGCCGTTTTTGTCTCATCCGTAATCGGAGGAGGGGTTTTCGCACTTTTACCACTCGGCCGTGGAGCAGGGGCAGCATTTCCTGTTGTATCTGTACCAGTGTCTGCTGCCTTAGCTTTTAACAAGTCTTCAATCGAAGAACTAGAAAGGGGAGTAACAGAGGGCATAGGCCTATGAGCGAGGTTTCAAGGGTTGAAAACGTCCAAGTAAGGCATGAACCATACGTACCACTTTCGCGACGGCGACCCCTTTACTTAAGCGGCTAAACAAGCGGTTCCAAATCGTATATTGGAAGGTGATCATAAACCCTCCTACGCCCACCATCACCATGATGAAAATAAATTCACACAACAAGAGGATGCCATTCATGATCGTAGGGGATTGAAACACAATCGCCACTCCGACAATCGCAAGGAGAGGTAAGAGAAAAATAAGACAGGCCGCCGCACTCGCGATAAATAAGGCAACTCCAAGTGCAAACATCCCAAGCGCTGTTTCTAAGATCACAAACCAAGAACGTCGAAGGATCTGCCAAGCTTCTTCTAAAGCGGGCATCACGTGCGTTCCTTCGAGCACGACGCGCTGCATAGCGAGGAGGTGAAGTGTTGTAGCGATAAATCCAAGAATAAGCGCCAGAATCGCCGCAATAACATAGGCCACAATCGCCGCCACAGACGTAAGCGGAATCAGCGTCCCAAACGGACCCAAAAACACAAACCAGCCACCGACATAGGCGGCGATGGGTAGGAGATTAAGCGCTGCCACCGCCCAAAATCGGCTCCCTGCCACCGAAAACGCTTCTTGCAGGGTCGGCCGCGTAAATCGTCCGCGCACACCCACCACATACACTAAGACTCCTTGGCACAGTACGGCTAAGGCTAGGATCGTGACCGCAAATAATGTTCCTAAAAATGCGACCTGCAAAAGTTTTAATCCAATAACCGTTTGCGCAAAGATCGTATCTCCTCCCCGAATGACCTGTAGGAGCATTTGTCCTGCCGAAGCAATGGGAAATTCGCGTAACGTAGGAATCGTTGCTAAATGCTCACGCAAAAGACGTAGAAGCACATCCACGATGCCGCCTGTTTGCAGGATACCAGCAATGACAGCCACGATCCACAAGCGACGTTCCTTCCAGGTGTTCGTCCACGTTTCTTGCAGCGTGACGCGATAAAAAGGGCGAGGAGAAAGAGGAGGCATAAGACTCCTCATAGAATAGCATAAAAAAATCCATTTGCAGATTGCACCTCTTTCCTAAAACGACGAAATCCTCGCACGAGGTCGAGGAAGAGGGGAGGGAACTATTGAGGACGAGGCGGAGAGAAGTCGACACGTCCTCCGAAAAGGACGAGGAAGGTCACCCATGGTTGTTCCCAGAGCGTGTGTCCTTCCGACACGACGGTGATGGGCAGAGCCTGAACCGAGCCCTCGACGACCCAGTAGAAGGCGGCGGTGAAGTCACCCTCGCGAGAGTGGCTATGATCTTGGAGGAATGGCGCATCGATCAGCAGCCTCAGTCGAAATACTGCCGACAGAGGATCGAAGATCTCATCGGAGTCCCCACGACGGATGGTCATGAAGCGCCGACCGAGCGACCCCGTCAGGCAGGGTGAAATATGGATGCGCTCGAACGCATAGCAGACCGTAGCGTCGAACCCGAGGGTCTGCAACTGGAGCCGGGTCACCAGCAGGCCGCGATACGAAGTCTGTTGATCCTGCGTACCGCGGATCGTTCCCATGAGACGCCATCCGTCTCGCCTGATATTGAGAACGCCGAGCTCGATGGTGGATACCGGTCGCGGAGCCTCCCCCACCACCATCCCGGCACCCGCGCTCAGACCGATTGAGCGGCGATGATGCGGCCACACCTGTCGCTCCATGAAGGCGCAGCCGAAGAATTGGGAAAGGACGACGAGAACCATCAGGGCGCGAGCGATCGAACGAATCACGAAGGCATCCTCCTTCTCGACGGGATGTCGAGTAAGCCAGCTAATCAATATTTCCTTATTTTGTCAACCTAAAACACCCCAAATCGGGGTGTTTATCTCGTCGTTCTTTAAGCTGTCTTCGCAGGAGGTTCGACCGGCGTTTCCTTGTGCACGCTCCGAGGATTGATAGGAGGAAAGCCCACAATCTTCGAGAACTCCTCGCGCTCAATCGTCTCGTGCTTGATCAAGTGATTCGCGATATTGTCCATCGCCTCACGATGCTTCGCGATCAACTCATTCGCGGTTTTAAGTCCCTGCATGATGAGCGCATCAATCTCTTGGTCAATCAAGATCGCTTTATTCTCTGAATAATCACGGCTCTCGTGCATTTCACGGGCGAGGAAAATCATCTCATCCCGTTGGCCATAGACGCGTGGCCCTAAGGCATCCGACATGCCCCATTGAGTCACCATGTTGCGCGCCACCTTGGTTGCATTTTGCATGTCATTCGACGCACCCGTCGTAATATCGCCAAAGAAGGTCTTTTCCGCTGAGTATCCACCCAACATGATGGCAATATCTTCGATGTATTCATTGCGTCGGCGCATTTGCCGATCTTCGATCGGCAAGCGAATCGTATACCCAGCCGCGCGACCACGACTGATGATCGAAACTTTTTGGACCGGATCCGCATGTGGCAAGAGGTGTGTAACCAAGGCGTGTCCGGCTTCATGATACGCGGTGACTTTCCGCTCCTCTTCATTCATGAGATGGCTCTTGCGTTCAGGGCCAAGCATGACTTTTTCAATCGATTCAAGAAGTTCCGTCATGCTCACTTCTGTTTTATCACGACGTGCAGCTAAAATCGCGGCCTCATTCATCAAGTTGGCTAAATCTGCACCCGAAAAGCCTGGTGTACGCTCAGCGAGCTTACGCAGATTCACATCTTTCGTAAGAGGCTTATTCTTTCCGTGGATCGTCAATACTTCTTCACGATCGCGAATATCCGGTGGATCAATCACGACACGACGATCAAAACGACCCGGACGAAGCAAGGCAGGATCAAGCACATCGGGACGGTTCGTGGCAGCGATCACGATCACACCTAAGTTTGGTTCGAAGCCATCCATCTCGACGAGGATTTGGTTCAAGGTCTGTTCGCGTTCGTCATGTGAACCACCAAGCCCAGCTCCACGTTGGCGACCAACTGCATCGATTTCATCAATGAAGACAATACAAGGAGCGGTCTTCTTCGCCTTGGTAAACAAATCACGTACGCGTGACGCACCAACGCCGACAAACATTTCAACAAACTCCGAACCACTGATGTGAAGGAATGGTACATCGGCTTCACCTGCTACTGCACGAGCCAACAGCGTTTTTCCCGTACCCGGTGAACCCATGAGGAGGACGCCCTTAGGAATTTTCGCTCCTAATTTTGCAAACTTTTCTGGACTCTTTAAAAATTCCACCACCTCCATCAATTCCTGTTTTGCTTCGCGTGCACCTGCTACATCTGCAAAGGTAACTTTAGACTTGTCATCTTTTGGTGTTTCCTTCGCAGACGATTGGCCAAAGGACATAGCTCGGTTGTTCTGTCCCTGTATTTGTCGAAAGAAAAAGAACATGAGCCCAAACACCAACAAGAAGGGGATCAGGGTTGGAAGAACCGCACCTGCCCAATACCCAATACCGCTTTGCTCTTTAATCGTGACTTGGATCTGGCGCGCTTTTTCTGTGTCTACGCCGTAGTTCCGCAATAGTTCAGAGAATGATTCATTAGACTCTTTGTCTACCGAGGCCTTGCTTCCGTCTTTAAATGTGACATCTAATTTGCTGCCTTGGACCGCGACTTGCGTCACTTGTCCATCTTGGACACGCGAAACAAATGTGCCTACATCAAGCGTTTTTGGGTTCTCAAGCGTAACCATCGAAAAGATGCCGCCTACGAGCACAAGCGTGGCCAGCATAACGAGAATATTGCGAGTCGTGACATTCATATACGTCCCTCCAGCCTATCGGAAACCCCGCCAATCGTCTAGGCTCCACCAACAAACAAAAACCCCTGAGAAATCTCAGGGGTTCATTGTTGTTATTTCTTCTCTGGAGCCCCGTCTTCCTTCGCTTTCTTAAGCGAGAGGCCTAAACGGTGGCCTTCAGCGTCAATCGAGATGATCCGGAACTCGAACTCATCTCCCATGCGCGCAATCTCGTTTACATCTTTGACAGGCTTCGCGGAAAGCTCACTAATGTGTGCCAAGCCGTGAATATCTGGATCAAGCTCGACGAACAATCCAAAGGGGTTGATCTTGAGCACGCGTCCTTTAACCCATTGGCCCATCGCGTATTTCTTCGCGACGCTCTTCCAAGGATCATCCACCATCTTTTTCATGGACAAGAAGATCTTTGAACCTTCAATATTGATGATTTCAGCACGGACATGGTCACCAACCTTGAGCACATCACGAGGATGGTCAATGCGTTGCCACGCAATTTCGGAAATGTGGACCAAGCCTTCCAAGTTCTCATCGAAGCGAACAAAGGCTCCGAAGTCGGTAACCGCCGTAACGCTTCCTTCCACGCGTTCACCGACTTGGTGTTTGGCGAGGACGGATTCCTGTTTGGTTTCCCAAACCGCTTTTTCAGACACCACAACCTTCTCTTCGTCTTCGTTAACGTCCAAGATCTTCACTTCCAATTCTTGGTTTACCAATTGCTTAAGTTTCTCTTGGATCTTGGCTTTCTCACCACCAGCGACACGAGGGTAGTTGTTAGGGGAGAGCTGAGAGACAGGGATAAAGGCAGGGACATTCTCAACACGGGTGATACAGCCGCCTTTGTTGGCATCAAGAATTTTAACCTTGATAACCACGCCCTGGGTAAACAATTCTTTGATCTTGTCCCAAGCACGCTTACGACCAGCGCCCTTCAAAGACAATTCAAGTTCGCCAAACTCGTTATCGAGTTCGATCACCGTTGCTTCAACCTCATCGCCAATGCGAAGGTCAAGGTTCTTATCAAGCTCTGGGCCACGGATAAGACCAATAGCAATACCACCTAAATCACAACGTACTTCGTTACGACCAACCGCGATCACGACACCTTTGACGACATCGCTGACCTTAGGAAAGGAAAGCGCGCCTTCAGGAGATTCGATCAATGTCTTGAAATCAGACATATCAACAAGAAATCCACAGGGGCTTGGGGACGCTGAGCGTAAATTCGCCAGTCCGCCCTAGCATGGGAAGATGGATGGAGGGTAAGCGAAAATGGCCTATCTGTCAAATGGAGGACGGGGGAGCAGAGGTCTGATTTTTAGCCAAAAAACCGCGTTTAGATCAGATATGAAAAATTTGTCAAGAAGGGGGTAATTGACAACGAAGGTGGCTAGTCGCCTAGATATACGCGCACAAGGCAGCGAGTGGCGCCTGATCTTCGTGCAACAAGAGGTGCGTCATGGGATTCGTGGTGTTGTTTCGGTACGGGGTTAGCGGCTTCGGTGGCTGGTCTCTGTGGCACCGGGTGGGTTGCCTGGTTCTGTTCGGGTACTGCTACGGCACGCCGTTCGTCATGCTGCTTTCAGCCTCCTGAGAGTGGGCTCGGCATAGCCATCCCGCAATAATCTTAGAGCTCGTTCTTTTCCCCCCTTCTTTCCTCGATATTCGAGGTTTTTGCTTTTTTATGCTATCCTAACGCTTAATCACATCCTATGGTTCCTTGGACATTTGCTCTCACCTCCGCCGACCAGTTGGCCGATTTTATTGAATATCATAGCCATTTTTTACCAAGCGATGAGTCTAGTCCAACCGAGCAAGTTTGGAGCAAAGACCAGGTGGCGGAGGCAGGCAAAGCAACCTTACAGAGACGTGCCTTAGAAATCGGTCGTGCTACCTGGGGCGGGCGCCAAGCCCTGGCCGAATTCCTGAGAGAAACAGGTAAACAACATGAATACGACGCCTTGCTCCCCGCCGTCCGGCCTACGACCGCCGTCCTCCTCGCCCGTCTCCTTAAAACACATCCGGATGCCTCTTTAGATACCCTCGTCACCGTCCCAGAAGCGATGTTCGCCCTTCATGACTCAGAACGCGAAGAAATTGCCTACCTTCGTCCGGAAATTTGGATAGTCCTCTGGAAAGACCACGGCGCAGCCCTCCAATCCTCCCAATACAACCACGAACGCGAAGCCGCCTTTTTCGCCAGCCGCCTCGCGGAAGAACGCAAACGCCTCTCGGATCTCTCCCACGCACAACGTCAAAAAGAAGAAGAACGCCTCCGCACCCTCGAAGAGCGCGTCTTCCTAAAAGGGGAAAGAGTAGATATTGGTATGTGGGAAAATTGATTTATTTGTTCCTCTCTTTCCAATACTCAACCGCAATCGGCAATAACGAGATGACGATAATCGCAATGATGACAATCCCAAACCGTTCTTTCACAACGGGTAAGTTCCCAAAGAAATAGCCCAATGCCAGAAAGAGACTCACCCAACTCACCCCGCCTATGACGTTGTAGGTAATAAATGTTCGATACTCCATCTGGGCCATGCCCGCGACAAAGGGGGTAAAGGTACGGATAATCGGCATAAAACGTGCCAAGACAATCGCTTTTGCCCCATACTTAGCATAAAATGCCTCTGTTTTTTTAATATGCTCGGGCTTAATAGGGATTCCAAATATACGGTACTTCGTTTTGATATGCTGCCCTAATGCTGCACCAATCGAGTAGTTGACACTGTCTCCCACGATGGCTGCGGCACATAAGAGTACCCACACCACTCCAATCCTCCAGATCCCCGTGGCGGATAAGGCTCCAACCGCAAATAAAAAAGAATCACCCGGTAAAAACGGCGTAACCACCAACCCTGTCTCACAAAAAATCACCAACCCTAAGACCAGGTACGACCAGTTGCCTGTCACCGCGACAAGCGTTGAGAGATGGCGGTCAACATGCAGGATGAGGTCAAGGAGATGGGTGAGAAGAGGCATATCGTCGCGTAGTATCTCGTCTTTAATGTTTTGTGACAAATGCACAAAAAACAAAACGCCTCACGGAGAAGGGTGTACTCCGAGGGCGAAAAGAAGAATATTAGCGCCAGTTTTTTAGGAAGAGTGTACCTGTGGTCTTGTCGTAGGCCACTGGAATACATCCAGTGTTCAGCGCGTCGAGGAGGGGTCTCACGGGTTCGAGCTGTTCCAGGACACTGATGGTCTCAAGCATGCTCACGCAGTAGGTCAGCAGGCGCGCGACCATTAGAACTGCTTCATGTTGAAGCGGAGTAGGATCTGAAAAAGTGCCTAGCAGCTCGTCATAAAACAGCTGAAATCCATAGGTTTGCCACCCATCCTCTCTCCCTACCCTTACAAGATCGGGACGATTAAACAGATGCCCAAAGAGTTGAATGCCCGCGCCATACGTCGTTCGCATATAGACGCGCTCCTGGGCCTCGAAAAAGCTAGATGCTCCAGGGCACCGACTGGTAGCAAGCTCGTCGTGAACCAGGGTGACATGCTCGACCTGCGCGTAGGTAGAGAAAAACGCCTTCCAGTACTTATCGGTCCGAGCTGCGGGTAAAGAGTGAGATCCTGTAAGATCCGCAACCACCTGCTGGATTCCCTTCGCGATCACGCTTGGTCCGTATTGGTTGAGAGCTCTCGTGGAGAGAGTTGGGGGGTTTTGTTGACGAAATCGACGCCGTCGGATCTGCGCATCGCACAGGGTCGTAGCTATCTCGATTCTTGCCTCTAGTTCCTCTTGCACGGTTCCTCCTTCCTGAAGATAACCTCAGCACAAATCACCGAATAATTCAATCCTCACAAGTGCTGGTGGCGCACGACTTAGAGGAGGTAGCCTCCCCATCCCTTTTTCTTAAGATTGCTCGTCTGAGTATAAAAAATGAAGACCCCGGCAGGACATCGTCAGCGGAGATCGAGGAGCACGAGGGCTCATCGACGTGACGATGTGTGTCTGTCGGGGTTGGGAGGAGGGGAGTGAACGCGTTCGATAGTCACCTGAGGCGGTAATAGATCCAGCCCAGTGTTGCGATGGTCGGAATCACTACGAGTTTCAGGTTGAGCTTGAACCAGGTGCCCCAGGAAGGAGTCTCCCCTCGTTCGCGCAAAAACTCGTACGTCACTGCACTCTGCATGGAACCGATAGGAGTCAGGGCTCCGCCGATAGCGAACCCACTAAGCCCGGCCGCAATCACGGCTTCGCGGAGGGATCCACTCAGGGCGACGCCTTGTAGCGAAAGCACTAGGATTTGGGCCACACTGGAAGAGTCGAGCAAGGCTCCGAGGATAACAGTGATGAGGAACGTCATCAGGATCCCGGCAGTAGGGGCCAGGGCGATCGAGGGGATCAAGTCTATCATCCAGTCCAGGGCTCCAAGCTGTCTCACGCAGGCCGCCTGGATGAAGAATGGCGCGAGGAAGATGTAAGCCTTCCACTCTTCGTAGCCAGCCTTGATGTTCTTGCGGTCATAGGCATGGATAGCTGTTCCTACGAGGACGCCCAGCCAGGGGGCGAGCCATACGGGGAACATTGCCCAGAAGCCATGGAGGATGAGTCCGACCAGGAAGACTCCGATGGGAGCCAGGGTTTTGCCGACCACCTTTTCTCCCTGGGCGTGCTGTTGCGTGGAGTGTCGCATGTGCCAAGCGAGGGACATGGTCGTAACGAGCGCAGGAATTCCAAGCCACGTGAGGAAAAACCGATTGTCTAGGCCCAGGCCCATCTTCATGATGAGGTTAGGAGGTTCGCCCCAGGCAGCCCAGAAGCCTCCGACAGAGGTCGCGATCGAAGCGACCATGGCCGTAAGCAGGCCGGGCCGCAGGATCGTGAGTGTAGCGAGGGTCATCCCGATAACGCTGACCCCATCGAGGATGCCAGACAGGAATCCTGCCATGATCGTGACGATGATGGGTGCCCAGGACTGCGGCAGGCGCAGCGCCAATGTCTGCCAGGTGTGGCGCGAACCCGCAGCGAGAATAGTGACTCCGAGCAGGAACAGGAAGAGGAGAGGATTGGCTGCCTTCAGCAGGCTGACCTGAGAAGGTCCTTTGTTGATCACCACCATGAGGAGCGCCGAAAAAGCGCCTGCCAGAGTGATCAAGAGATTATCCGGCTTTTTCCCCCACGGAATAGCCATGGCCGCCACCGTAACCACAGCGCCCATACCAGCGCCGAAGCCCGGGTCGAAGATCCAGACGAACCAGCTGACGAGATGTGCGACGATCAGTGACATCATGATCCTTGCCTCCGGCCAGAACCCTAACAAAATAAGGGATTTATGTAAAATGAGGAGAATATATTATAAAAATGAATACCCCGGCAGGACATTGTCAGCGGAGATCGAGGAGCGCAATGGCTCATCGACGTGACGATGTGTGTCTGTCGGGGTTGGGAGGAGGGGAAGGGGCGGGGGAGGCTAGGCGGGAGGGTTGCTTGCGACCTCGTCGTTCAGCAGCTCAGGCGGCAGCTGGTTTTTGGCCCGCTTGATCATGATGGCGCCCAAGACGCTGCTCAGGATCACGACCAGAACCGTGGATCCGGGGATCGCGCTGTCCATCCGTGAGCCGAAGCGCACTTTGGCATCGTTGGCCATGACGCAGGCGATCTCGCCGCGAGGGTAGGTCATCCAGGCGATGAAGCGCCAGGTCGGGCGCGCCCGCTCGTACCAGAGGCTCAGCACGAACGCTGCAGTCATCTTCGCAATGAAGAGCGAGACTAGGCTGATCCCGGTGAGCGCGAAGGTCTTGCTCGCGAGGTTCGGGTTCTGGAGCATGCTCCAGTCGAGTTCTGCGGCGACCGCAGTGAAGAAGGTGGCTGCGAGAGGGTTGACCCACTTGAGGGGGCTGATGTCCTCCGGCTTGGCGACCTGCTTCAGCTTGCTGTACTCACCGCCGATGAGCGGCTTCGCATCTTCGTCCTCGTTGAGTCCGAGGCCGGCGGCGAAGGAACCGACCACCATGCTCTGTCCGATGAGCTTCGCGATGATCCCCGAGAGGATCGCGAAGATGTTCATGAGGCGCGTGAGCGCCAGCATGGGGTTCTGGGGGTTTGTGCGCTCTGCGACGAGGCGGATAATGCGGCTGAACACCCACTTGCCCAGGACGAAGTTTACCCCGAAGGCCAGGGCGAACAGTCCCAGACTCTTGCCGGCCGCTTTCAGCGCGTCCAGGCCGGTGCCTCCGCCGCCCGCGAGTACCGGCATGAGCTGCATGTTGACCAGCCCAGCGTCGTCGTCGATGAATGTCGTGGTCATGAAGATGACGCACGCGTGGCAGGTGCGCAGGGTATCCGCCCCCACGCTGGTCACGGTCGCGGCCATGCCGGTGGGCGTCTGGCTGAACGCCCAGATGATCGCGTCCTCATGGCTGAGGCCGACCAGGATCCTTGCCCCTTTGTAACACAGGGCGAACACGAGGATGATCCCCGAGATGGCCAGGAAGAGGCCCTGTTCCTTCACCCGGAACATCTTCTTGGGGTCTACGGGGAGCGCGGCATCGTGGTACAGCAGAAGCGCTACTCCTGCCTCGGCGATGGTGGCATACACGACACCCGTCATCCAGACGTGGAAGTCATGGACGTGGGCCACGTAGGCACCGAATCCGAGTGCGAGGCCCGAGCCGAGCCAGCCCACGATCTCGGGCAGCTTGAACCTCTTGTTGTGCGCCGAGATTTCTCCCAGCGCGTTGCCCAGCACCGCCGCGATGACGAGCATCGCGGACTGACCCACCCAACTGGGGAGGTGAGCCAGTTTGCTTGCGAGCAGCAGCATCGCGAACATCGCGAGACTGCCGAGGACCGCAAGCCAGTCCTTTTTTGTTGAATGTACGTGCACAGCGATTCCCTCCGAATTATGCGTTCCGGAACCATTTCCGGCTGATGATTATCCCACGTTTCCGCGGAAAAATCAATGGGTGCGCCTGTAGGAAGCAGAAAAATGGTGACTTTGTCAAGTACCCCCCACTTGACGACTTCACCCCCCACTATACACTTGCGCACAAGACTCGAGGTGGTGTCTAAAAATCATCTTGGTTGAGAGAAAAAGCCCTTGCTCACCTTGTCAGGTCAGCGTATAATCCTCCCGCATTTATGGACGCAACCATCCTTTGGCGTATTCGCGGGTATGTCTTACTCGCAACCGCACTCACCCTCCTCGTATTTGGTGCGCTCGGGCACGGGCTAGATATCTTGCTCGGGACTCAGCCTAAGGCCTTTATCGGACTCATCATCTTGTCCTTTCCGGTGTCCAATTTTATTGCCATCCGCCTCACCAAGTCCAAGCTCACTCCTCCCTCTCGCTAATCCCTCATACTCTATGCTCGAAATTTCCGTCCCCGCGCACGTAGTGTTTCATCTCGGGCCGATCCCTGTCACGAATGCCGTGATGGCCGCCTTTGTGAGCACGTTCCTGCTTGTAATAGGAGCTCTTCTGCTTCGTAAAGGGATGAAACTTGTCCCAACCCGCGCCCAGGCACTCGTAGAATTTATTTTTGAGTACATTGATGAGCAGTTAACCCAAGCCTTTGGGAGCAAAGAGCGTGGTCGCAAATTCTTTCCGCTGATCATGACGCTTCTTTTGTTTATTACCGTGGCAAACCAATTATCTATTTTTCCTTTGCTCTTCCAGATTTTAGTGGAGGGTAAGCCACTTCTGCGCTTATCGACGTCTGATTTAAGTCAAACGATCACACTCGGGCTTGTAGTGGTAGGGTTGTCTCATGTGCTCGCGCTTATTCTTTCGCCGCTCTCTCATATTGGTGGATATATCCGAATCGCTCCACTCTTTAAGGTGCGATCCCTCGGTGATCTCGGCAACGCCCTTATCGAGATCTTTCTGGGGCTGATGGATATCATCGGAGAATTCGCCAAGATCATCTCCATGTCCTGCCGTTTGTTCGGCAACCTATTTGCGGGAGATGTGATGGTGGCGGTGATCATCAGTCTGTCGACGTTCACGCAGTTCATTGTCCCTATCCCATTCTTATTCCTGGGAATATTCTCAGGGTTCGTCCAGGCATTCGTGTTTACACTTCTCTCTATTCAGTTCTTGGCGGGACCTATCAACAACGCCCGCGCACATCGGGAAGCGCGCGCAGAAAAACAAAAAACAGGCTTAGCTCCTCTAGCAACGTAAGCAGCGCCCGGGCAAACCCTGTTCTCTCGAGGCCGAAAGCGTCCCACGCCGCTTTTCCCTCGAGATGACAGGCGTCGCTCGAGTATTCAGTCATTCTATTCATTCTCATCACTCATTTCTTCCTAGTTACTTCTATGGATCCTATTGCATTCAAAGCACTCGCCGCTGGTATTTGTATGGGCCTCGGTGCCGTTGGTCCTGCTCTTGGTGAAGGGTTTGTCGCGGCCAAAGCCATGGAGGCGATGGGTCGGAACCCTGCCGTTGCGGACAAAATGATGCCAAACATGATCGTGGCTATGGCTATTTGTGAATCCACGGGCATCTACTCGTTGGTTGTCTCCCTTATTATTCTTTTTGTTATCTAACGTACGACGTTTCGCCTGTCTGATCGTTACTCATTTTATCGAGTATGGACGCATTACAAAAACTCGGGATTGATGGATGGAGTATTCTGCTCTACCTCGTCAACATGGGCTTGTTGCTCGCACTTCTGACGAAGTTTCTCTATCGTCCATTATTAAAAGTCATGGACGACCGTCGTGAGACGGTGCGCAAGAATCTTCAAGAGACAGAATTATTAAAGACAAAATTCGCGGAAGAGTCTAAGCGCCAAGCTCAGGAAACCAAAGATTTGCTTGTAAAAATGCAATCTGAGGTTGCCGCGGCCAAAGCACAGGCAGAAGTCCGTGCCAAAGAATTAATTGCCGAAGCCGACACGCGCCGCGAACAGATGTTAGAAGAGGCTCGTCGTCAGGTTGATGAGACAAAGAAAGGTGTCTTAAAAGAAGTAGAGAAAGAAACGCAGAAACGCATCGAGCAAACAATTTTGCATGTCTTGAAAAACAAGATCCCTGCAGACATTGTGAAGTCGAGCGTGGAAGCGGCTTGGAAGGATTTACAGGCCTAGCCTATGTTGATAGCCCTCTTATCCGCCTTTTTGAAGGACGTCGTCACGGTGGCGCGTGTAGAGGCGTTCTTTGCTCTGCCACGTGCGAAGCGCGAAGCAGAAGTTAAGCGTGTGTTAGGCGCTGAATATCCCGAAGCGCTCAACAACTATCTCGCTACGGTATCGGATGAATCTTTTGTGGCCGATGTCGAGGCGCTTTTGCCGGTCATCACCTCTTCCCATGGGGTACCAGGCCACCTCCTCGAATCCACCAAACAAGGATCTCTCGAAGGGTATCGTCTTGACCTGCCCGCGCCTCAAGCTCCGACTTCTAAAAAGACCCTGGATCCGGCGACAGTCGCCCTGTCGCAGGAGTTTTTATCTGACGTACGCGCTGTTCTGCAAGAGATTGTGCGGGATGCGCAAACAGAGCGTCGCCTCAATGGATTCGTACAGGCTCTAGCAACCGCGTTCAGCGTCGAAGTAGCCTCTGCCTTTGATCAAGGACAAGCATGGAAATCTGCGCAGCCAACGCAAGCGCAAGCAATGCTCGAACGCGTCGTGCAAACTGATAACGCGGTCGAGATCGCCCGCGAAATCCAACAATTCCTCCAAGATCAATGTTCTATCGCGTCACCCACTATCCAGTCACCGGTTCCCTTATCCTCTTCCGAACGTGAAGCCATGCGCGCCTCGTTGCGAGAGCGCTATCCGGGCAGCTTCCCCCTCTTCGAAGTTGAACCATCATTGGCCGGAGGACTACGCATGTTCTACAAAGGTTCCCTTATCGATGAGAGCTGGATGACCCACATCGCCCAAGCATTTGTTCATCTTCGAGCCGCACACTAGCCCCATCATTTTATAGATGTTATGAACCAAGATTCTCTAAAAGCATTTTTCTCAGCACTCGACACGGCGATCAAGACGGTCGAGCAAGGTTCCGCATCCGCTCCACAAGCGGGGGTGATTCGTTCTGTAAAAGACGGGATCATCCATGTCGATGGGTTGCCTGGGCTTAAGATGGGTGAGGTGTTGCGTATTGTCGGGACATCCTCTCACGCGCTTGTGATGCAGGTAGAGCGCGATACCGCCTACGCTGTCTTACTCGAAGGATCGGAAGGGGTGCGCGAGGGTCTCGCGGCCGAATCCCAAAATCGCTTCTTGGCGATCTCTGCGCATGAATCCATGCTCGGGCGCGTGCTTGATCCATTGGGAGTTCCTATTGACGGTGGTTCGGCTTTAAAAGCCGGAAAAACCATGCTCCTCGAAGCGATTGCGCCTTCTGTGATGGAGCGTTCTCCGGTGAATGAGCCTGTCCAGACCGGTCTTCTTTCTATTGATGCCCTTATCCCTGTTGGTCGCGGCCAACGCGAGTTGATCATCGGCGACCGTCAAACCGGTAAGACCACCGTCGCCATTGATACGATTTTGAATCAGCGTGGACAAAACATGATTTGTATTTACGTGGCCATTGGTCAGCGTGAATCCAAAACATCTCAGGTCGTACAAACCCTTAAAGAGCATGGCGCCTTGGATTACACCGTTGTTGTATCCGCGGGAGCCTCAAGTTCTGCCATCATGCAATTCCTTGCACCGTATGCAGGGGCTGCTATTGGTGAGTATTTTATGCATCAAGGGAAAGATGCGCTCGTTGTATATGACGATCTTTCCAAGCACGCCGTCGCCTATCGTGAAATGTCCTTGTTGTTACGCAAGCCACCAGGACGTGAAGCCTACCCAGGAGACGTGTTCTACATCCACTCCCGCTTACTTGAACGTGCCGCAAAACTCGATGAAAAACACGGGGGCGGCTCGCTTACGGCTCTGCCCATCGTAGAAACACAGGCAAACGATGTCTCCGCCTACATTCCAACCAATGTGATTTCGATCACGGATGGTCAAATCTTCTTGGAATCCTCTTTATTCTACCAAGGGATCCGTCCTGCCATGAACGTGGGTATTTCCGTGTCTCGTGTGGGAAGTTCTGCTCAGACCAAAGTCATGAAGAAGGTATCAGGAACCGTGAAGCTGGATTTGGCGCAGTATTACGAGTTGGCGGCCTTCTCCCAGTTCTCCAGTGAACTTGATGCATCTACCAAACAGCAATTAACGCGTGGAGAACGTGTCGTTGAATCATTGAAGCAGAAAGCGCACCAACCCTATGCCTTGTGGCAAGAAGTGGTGGTGTTGCGTGCGGCGACGATCGGCGCACTGGACCCTTTAAAGCGCGAAACGGTCACGCAAGCGATCGCCGACTTGTTAGGAGTGTTCGAGATACAGGCTGCGGATGTAGTGAAGGAAATTACTGAAAAGAAAGCTTGGAGCGACGAGGTGGGCGCGCGTGTCGATGCCGCCATCAAGAACTTCTTTGCTGCTCGGGCAGCTTAATCTGATGATGTTCGCTCCCGTTCATCATCTTCTACGCACATGCCATTTCTCGTTGAGATAAAAAAGAAGATCGGCGCCGTGCAGAATACTCGCAAGATCACGAAAGCCATGGAACTCGTGGCCGCGAGTCGCATGAAACAGTTCCAGCGCAAGGCGGTCGGAACACGCTCATATGCGTGGGGTCTTTTGGATGCCTTGCAGCAAGACGTCGCAAGCCTCCAAGAGACGGTCTTCGGCGAACGTCGGGAAACGGGGAAAGTGCTATTTGTGATCCTGACGTCAGACAAGGGGTTGTGTGGGGCTCTGAACCAGCAATTGATTCGTACGCTCTGGCGTTCAGAGCGCTGGAAAGCGCTTGCTCCTCACGAACGCGCACTTATAACCATTGGCAAAAAAAGTTTTGAAGCCGCGACACATGCGGGGATCACGCCGCTTGAGCGATTCGAAGGATTAAGCGAACAAATGACTCCGGTAAAAGCGCTCGCCGTGATAGACAAGATTCTAGGTTACTGGGAACGAGGGGAGGTGAAAGAAATCGTGCTCGTGTCTCCGCACTATGTAAATCCGTTCGTCTTTCATCCTACGCTTAAGACGTATCTCCCGTTCACTTCAGACATGATTGAGACGCATGGGGTCTGGCGCGGAGACGGAGCTTCCGCAGTCGTGCCAGAGGCGATGCCCGTCGACTTTCATGAGCCGAGCAAAGAGCGGGTGAGCGAAGCGCTCGCGATCCAGCTCATCGAAACCCTTTTTCTCCAAGCCTTTTACGAGCTCAAAGCCACGGAATACTCCAGTCGTATGGTGGCGATGAAAAATGCCACAGAAGCGGCAGATGAAATGGTTCGTTCACTCACCTTGTCTTATAACAAAGCCCGTCAGGGGGCCATCACCCAGCAGCTCGCCGAGCTCACCGGAGGTAGCCTTGCTATCGAATAATCTCTTATGTCTACCCAAAAAACGCATCCGAAAGGTCATATTGTACGCGCGGTCGGCGTGGTTGTTGACGTCGCGTTCACAAACCATGTTCCAGAGCGGTATTCGGCCTTAGTGGTAAGCGGAGTGGAGCCCAAGCTCGTCCTAGAAGTCCAATCTCATATGGGGGCGGGGGTGGTTCGAGCGATCGCCATGTCTTCCACCGATGGAATCTATTCCGGGCAGGAGGTAGAAGATACGCTCTCCTCTATCACGGTTCCGGTTGGGGAAGCGGTACTTGGACGCGTTTTTAACGTTACGGGAGATACGATTGATGGAAAAGGCGAGATCAAAGGAAAGAATGTTGAACGTCGCTCCATTCATTCCGCTCCACCATCGTTTGCAGAGCAGAGTGGAAAGGCAGAGGTATTTGAAACAGGTATCAAAGTCCTTGATTTGCTGGTTCCCTTCATCAAAGGAGGAAAGACCGCCTTATTCGGTGGCGCTGGTGTGGGAAAAACCGTGATCATGCAAGAGCTGATCCACAATGTCGCCATGGCGCATGGAGGTTACTCCGTCTTTGCTGGGGTAGGGGAGCGTACCCGTGAAGGAAATGACTTGATCCGCGAAATGCATGAATCAGGCGTTATCGACAAAGTAGCGATGGTATTTGGACAGATGAACGAGCCACCAGGAGCGCGTATGCGCGTGGCTTTTTCTGGTCTTACCATGGCAGAAACCTTCCGCGATCAAGGCAAAGATATTCTGATGTTTATCGACAATATTTTTCGCTTCACGCAAGCGGGTGCAGAAGTTTCGGCGCTGCTTGGACGTCTTCCTTCCGCCGTGGGATACCAGCCTACGCTTGCCACGGATATGGCGCAGCTGCAAGAACGTATTACCTCTACCAAGAAAGGCTCGATTACCTCCGTGCAAGCCGTGTACGTTCCAGCTGACGACCTTACGGATCCAGCTCCTGCCACAACCTTCGCGCACTTGGATGCAACGATCACGTTATCGCGTAAGCAAGCTTCCATGGGGTTATATCCAGCCGTAGATCCGCTTGATTCCACCTCAACCGCCTTAAAGGAAAATATTGTGGGAGCGGAACACTACGAGGTCGCGAACGGTGTTCAACGCACCCTGCAACGCTATAAGGAGTTGCAAGATGTGATCGCCATTTTAGGCATGGATGAGTTATCCGAGGTGGATAAGCAGGTGGTAACGCGCGCGCGTAAAATTCAGCGCTTTCTCACGCAAAACTTCTTTGTCGCCGAACAGTTCACGGGTACCCCTGGTCAGCTCGTATCGCGCGCCGAAACCGTGCGAGGGTTTAAGGGGATATTAGCCGGGGAATTTGATCATATTCCCGAGCAGCACTTCTATATGGCGGGAACGATTGATGATGTGATCCAACGTCACGCGAAAGCGGGCAATTGATCTATGCACGTTGTCGTCCGCACTCCAGACGCCGAGGTTATCGCCACCGAGGCTGTCTCCGTGAGCCTTGTGACAGAGCTAGGGGCAATGCAGATCTTCCCAGGCCACGCCTCGTTGCAAGGGACGATCTTGCTCTCGCCCTTACGCATCGAAACAAGTAAGCAAGAAGAGGACTTTGTGGTTCAGCGCGGGTTTGTCATGGTTGATCAGCAAAAGGACGAGGTAATGATCATGGCCTATACATGCGAGAAGCGCGAGGAGATAAACCTGCAAACAGCCAAAGAGTACCTGCAGGTATTGGTGGATGCCTTGCACGCCCACGAATCGTTAGGGAAATATCAATTGCTCCATCTGGAAAGTGAAAAGATCGCGACAGAAAAACGTCTGGAGATTCTCAACACATAAAACCCCCTTTTGGGGGTTTTAACTTGCATATCTAAAAAATCTTTGCAATCACCAGAATATTGACAGCTAAAACAGGTAATTATGTAATACCAGGCAATGCCGTTCCTCGGCGTTTTATTAATCGTATTTTTATGCAAGAACGGTATAAGCATCCTTGGCTCGTTGCGCTTCAAGCACAAATTGTGGTTGCACTCGGATTTCTTTTTTGTTTGGGGGTGAGTGGATTCTATAAATACATAAACGATGCAAGATTCCCTGCGGAAAAGCCCGGGGTGCTTTTGGTTGGCTTTATCAGCGCATTCACGTGTTGGGGGGTGGGAGCCATCTTTTCGAGAAGAGTAAAGCAAAGTACGCCTCTAGATATTCAGCAAGGAGTCTGGGCGGTTGTGCTCACTTGGTTTATCACGATCATGATTTCCGCAACGGTTTTTGTCTTGGCCGGTTTCCCAGACCCGTCTCGCACCGAAGCATACCCCCTATACAGACGGTTTGTAGACGCAATATTTGAGTCGGTTTCCGGATTTACCACGGCGGGCGGCAGCATATTGCCAAGTGTAGAGGTGTTTCCGAGAGGGATCTTGATGTGGCGGTCACTCACGCACTGGTTAGGGGGCGTTGGCATTGCATTTTTGGCCGTGACCATTTTAAAAAGCTTTCGCTGGAAACGAGAAACGATCATCAACGGAGAGGCAGAGGGGCCTAATTATGTACACTTCGCCTCTGAACGTGATGCACGAACAGCAGGGATCGATTTTCTAAAAATATTTGGGTTACTAACGGTTGTTCTGGCAGTATTCCTCATGGTTTCTGGTGGGATTTTTCGTAGCACGCCCCATATTCACTGGTACGATAATGTGTTCGACGCGGTGAACCATGCCGTCTCGGTTATGGGAACCGGTGGATTTGGCGTGTATGACGCCTCGGTCGGATTGCAGGTTTTAGAGAATAACCAATTAATAAACGGGGGATTACGCGATCATGTTTCGGAGTGGATCATCGCATTTTTTATGTGGATCGCGGGTTCAAATTTGAGTTTGTGGTACGCCCTCTTCTTTAAAAGAAGCACAAAGCAATTTTGGGAAAGCAAAGAATTCTGGACGTATACGATTTTTGTCGTGCTTATCACCCTTGGAATTTGGGTGGATTTAAGTCTGTCCCATGTATACGTTCATTGGCAGGATGCGCTCCGTGTAGCCTTTTTCAATGTGAACACGATTCTTTCTACAACGGGGTTGGCAAATACAGATTTTACCGTTTGGCCGGCGGCAGCGGAGGCGTTGCTTTTCTGCTGTTACCTCGTAGGAGGCATGGTAGGATCCACGGCCGGAGGGTTAAAAATGCTGCGGTTCAACCTCCTATATAAGTATGTTCAGATGAAGCTGCAAAACTTATTATTCGGAAGGTATAAAACACGCGTTACCTTTGACGGGATTAGGTACGATGGACATGCCCTGGGCTTGGTAGCCGTTACGATCGTGCTTTATTTTGCAGCGTTTATGCTTGGAGCTATCTTGATCATGATTACAAGCAAATACAATGTTTTGCCAGATGGATCAATAAAATCCATCGACTTCATCTCCGCTATTGGAGCCTCAATCGCTAACCTGGGAAATATAGGGCCGGCGGTGGACATCGGTAATTTAAACGCGGGTCCCACGGGGAATTACTATCCGTACTCTGTCGCAGCGAAGCTCATTATGTCGGGGCTCATGCTGATTGGCAGGCTAGGGATTATAACCGTTATCATGGTGTTTATCACTCGTCGCGGGATAGAGTCGAACCAAGAGCAGATCACACGACAGACCTTTGATAGTGACGCACCAATCCTGCATAGCTAATCGCCTATGAATATATTACTGTTGGGCATCATCGGTTCAGGAAAGACGAGCGTCGGTCAACGATTGGCTGAGTTATTGACCTATCAATTTATGGAGCTCGATGAAGTGGTCTTGGCTCACGGAGGGGGAGCAGTAGGAGAGGATCCGTATGTGCATAATCAAGTGTATTGGAGTGAGTGCGAGTTAGAGGTTTCAAAAGATATCAGTCTAGATACAAAGCAGGTCATTGCTACAGGCGGCGGGTTCGCGGAAAATAATCTCAACATTCTCTATTTCAAAGAGCATGGACCTGTGGCGGTAATCTATCTGCATGCCACGCCCGAAACATTAAGCGATCGATTTTTAAGTATTATTGATAAAGAGCGTATTGCAAGACATGAGCTAACAGATAAGATGGGCGCGCTATACGCCCGCAGAGATGCACAATACCGAGTGTGCGCCGATTTAGTGGTTGACACGGATAAAAAGACCGTAAAAGAGGTCGTGAGCAAAATGAACAAATACCTAAAGCAGACATACCCCAAACACTTCGGGGGATAGGGAGGGATTGTCACGTTTGCGCATCAGGTCTAAGCTAAGAGTATATGAAACGCCTTGCGATCCTCTCTCTCGCCGTTGCCGCCATGGGAGCCGGCTGTTGGTCTTCTGAGCCAGCAGCACCTGTTACGCCTGTCCAGCCCCCTGTTATTGAACAGCCACAAGGAACGCTGCCCACCCCGGCTCCCGTACCAGAAAACCCGGCCATGATGCCAAGCCCAACCTCGACCCCAGAAAACCCAGCCATGGCTCCAACTCCCACTCCTAAGCCTACGCCACCCAAGCCTCCTGTCGACGAAACAGTCTTCGCCCTTGTAGAAATGAGTGAAAATGGCTTCAAACCCGCCCAACTTACGATCAAGAAAAACACCATCGTCCGTTTTAAGAACGTGGGGCAAACCGGCATGTGGCCCGCCTCAGGTCCGCATCCAAATCATACCGATTATCAAGACTTTGATGCACGTCGTACGGTTAAGCCAGGTGAAGTCTACGAATTTCGCTTCAAGAACGTAGGAACGTGGAGCTTCCATGACCACTTGAGCCCGGGACTCATGGGTCGCATCGTGGTGCAGGAATAATCAAGCAAAAAATAAAAAGTACAGGGCAGAAACCTCCCTGTACTTTTTATGTTATACTGATTACGTATATGAAAAAAATTGTAAAAATGTTCTTTACGATGATGGCGTTAGGCGTGCTCATTCCCGGAATTGGTTCAGCGGGAGCGCCGGTGCAGCCCATTCGACTCGAAACATCCAGAGTTGTTTCAAAGATGGGACTAAAAAAGACGCACCAACTTCTACACCTTCTATCCTGTAGTGACAGCGTGTTTAGTCTTTGGCAGCAAAACGGTCGTGAAGAACGTCTTGTGATAGAGCGTAGCAATGTTCGCGGCTCAAGAACCGTTGAGTACAGCATGCCCAAAGACCAAATCTTTGCGGGCGGCCTACTTAAGTGTGTAGATAATAAACCGTATTTTCTTCCCTTGACGGTAAGTAATAAAAAATATTTTTTTATTACCGCTGATATGCGGCTTTCAGAGTTGCGTGCTACCCCTACCGGATCTTTGACGGAGCTCTATGGAAGGGTGCCGCTAGAGCTGATGGAAAAGACCTATGGGATTCGCCAAGTTCCTGGGGAGATAAGTCGTTTTTCTTCAGAGGTACAAGGAAGCAGTAAGGTTGTTTTTCAAAATGCCGAAGGAAGGCTGGAGGGGCTAAATCCACGTTGGTTTAGAGATGTATCGACGTATTACGCTCCAGGAGATTTAGTGTCTGTTACGTTCTATAGGCATCCACAAGGAACTTGGGTTCAAGAGATCGTAGACGCATCAAGTACAGGGTTGTTTCTCGAAGATGCTCTTAAGCGCAATGTCCAATACTATCGCGAAGTTGGCGAATCCTACGAGCAAATTCCACCCGAGAACCTTTCTTGTGAGCAAAAAGTATTTATCCTCTTGGATCCGTATGATACTAATGGAATTGCAGCTAAGGTCATAAACCATACGAAAGACAACGACCCATTTTGCGGTGGTACAACCCGTGCCGGAAAAAAGGTACTGCTTCACCGGCTCGTACGGGGGAGTGAAGAAATGGTGACGGGGATATACGCCTATGATACGCGTTTTTTGTCCAGCAATCACATCGCTGTAATCTTTGCAACCAAGCGGAACGGTCAGATAACCCTCTGGAACTCAGTCGTCGAGTTGCGGGCTTACTAAGGTAGATAAAAAGAACGGGTATTATACCCGTTCTTTTTAGATCCTTTAGTAATTACCCTTTTAGAAATTCTTTCATGAAGGATAGCGCCTCTTCTTTTGTCGTAATTCGTCCCTCATCGCGTTCATTCTCTGTCATACGGATTAGTTCCCCAATCCGTGGCCCTGCCTTCACTCCTAGGGCCATTAAATCCTCTCCGCGTAGCAATGGTTGAAGAGGGGAGCCTTCGGCCTCTAATTCCTCAGCGGCCTGAGCAAACATCGATCCATCCTCGTAAATAGGATCATGTGCTTTTGGAAGGGTTCGTCCGCGGTAGTCCGCTTCAGAAATTGCTAGCAAGATGCGCCACGACATGGGATGGATGCGTTGCAAGAGCTTGCGCACGACATTCTTGTACTTCGCGGGTGACCAATGTTCCTTGCTGGCCTGCAGACGAAGCATACCGGGCTTTAGATGCTCTCGAGCGGCGATGACAGCGGCATGCGTCGCATCCTCCCCGAAGCAGAATCGAGCCATAAATGATCTAGTTGGCTCAACTCCTGCGGCTTCATGTCCTAATGAGCGAATACGCATCACGCCTTGTTTTGGCGCGAGTTCTGTCGTCGCAGGTTTACCTAGGTCATGACACAGTGCACCTAACATGATATGCAAACGTTCTTCCTTAGAAAAATCTCGTTGCCGAATGATATCCGCCGCTCGATCCACAACCATACAGGTATGAATCCACACATCACCTTCTGGATGCCACTCTGGATCTTGCTCAACATGTACCGTCGCCTGCAGCTCAGGCGCGTATTTCTCCAAAATCCCAAGCTCTCGTAGGCAGACGAGTCCCGTTGAAGGAAATTCCGCCTTGAGAAGCAGCTTTCGCCATTCTTCCGTGATCCGTTCAGGGGGGAGATGGTCCAGTTCTCCTCGTTCAACCATATTCCGTAATACCCTTACCGTGTGTTCTTCGATGGTTAAATGGAAACGAGCAGAAAATTGAACCGCACGATAGACGCGTAATGGATCTTCTCCAAAATGGTCTGCATCTACCATCCGAAGAGTACTCGTTTGTAAATCTTCCACCCCATTCCATGGATCAATCAACTCACCCGTCAAAGGATTAAACAGGATCGCGTTCATCGTAAAATCACGTCGTCGCGCCGCTTCTTTTGGATCTAAGGCAGGATCGCCCTCAACCGCAAAATCTTTGTGGCCAACCCCCGTTTTCGATTCATGGCGAGGGAGTGCGACGTCTAACTCGTATCCATCGCCGAGCGAAATTTTGAACACCCCAAACGCACGGCCTACGAGGTTCACCTGTCCGGGAAAGAGGTCATTCAAAAGACGTTCGACTGTCACTGCCTCCAATCCGTACACTTCAATATCTGCATCTGTAGGCGAAAGGTGTAGGAGCAGGTCCCGGACAAAACCGCCCACCAAGAGGGCGCGTGGGGGAGAGGGGATAGGTGATTCAGTCGCCTGAACAGCGCGAGCCACGGCCAAAATAGCCTCTACGATGAGAGGATTTTGCGCCTGCAGGCGAGTGAGAAGGGGGTGGCCTTGCTCTAGCATGGGGTGACAGTATCAAACTCCTAACCTTTTTCCAATCATGTACTTAAGATCCTCAAGTCCATCACCTGTCACAGCTGACACAAATACTGGCGTCTTCTCCTTGTATTTTTTAAGCAAGGTCGCTTTTGCTATCCGTTTCACCCGATCAATTTTATTAAATACATAGATCGCTTGAGCATGTTCTAGCTCTAGTTGGGCTAATACCCCTTCCACTTCTTCGATCTTCTCGGTCATGTACGCATCGCTCACATCAATAACATGTAGCAAAAGATCCGCTGCAACTGTTTCATCAAGAGTCGAGCGAAAAGCTTGGATGAGCTGTGGAGGAAGGTCTTGGATAAACCCAATGGTGTCAGAAGCGAGGACGGGGACTATTTCTGCGGCTTCCTCCTCTTTTTGAGGGGATCGTGGAATGAGTATCTTGCCTACACGTGTATCCAAGGTTGCGAACAAAGCATCAGCCACATACGCACCCTTACGCGTCAACGCATTCAAAAGCGAAGATTTCCCGGCATTCGTATAGCCAACAATCGAGACCGTTTGCAGGCCTAAACGCGCGCGTCGATCGCGATGAAGCTTGCGAGTGCGTCCAATCTTTTCCAGTTCTTTCTTCACATGCTCCGCCTCCTTCGTAAGATGGCGCTTCATGAGCTCCGTGTTCGTTTCTCCCTGTCCACCACGGACACCAACGCCTCCGACCTGCTGCATCATCTCCATCCCCATCCCAAAGATGCGCGGACCCATGTGGTCAATCGCGGCCAACTTGATTTGGAGTTTTGCCTCTACCGTTTTGGCATGCTGTTGAAAGATCTTCAAAATCAAATCCACCCGATCCCAAGCTACAAGCTTATGAGGCCGTAATTTCTCGTTCAACTCATACATCTGCCGCGGCTTAAGCAAGTTATTCACGACGATCAAGGTCGCTTTCTCGGCTTTTGCAAGCGCAATCAACTCATCAATTTTTCCAGGTCCAATATACGTCCGATAGTTTGGGGAATCTTTCTTTTGCAAAAGTTTAACCACCACAATCCCGCCAAACGTGTCCGTGAGGGATTCCAATTCCAATAACCGCCGTTCTGCGATCCTAGGATCTGTTCGCGGCGGGACAACATCGATGAGAATCGCGCGGGGTTTGAGGGTAGGCATGGCTTAATTGGAAATACTCGAGTCACGATGACTTAAGGTTTCATATAATAATTCTATCTCTCCTTCGCCTAGGTTTGATTCAGTGAATTCAATCGCCTTACCAACCACGGCCAATTCTTTTTTCGGATTAATTTTATACCTCATTATGGAATTTTTAAGCTGCAGAGTAGGTCTCAAGTCTATAATTGCATACGGCTCTACCGGGCTAACACGAAGATGAGTTTCTATTGCTGTAATGAGATCTTGTTGTTGTTCAGTGGTGAGGAAGGATATGTCTTCAAGTTCCTCATCCGCATCATTATTTTTCGGAGTATTTTTGCTGGCGATATATTCATCTAACTGTTTTTTTGTCATTTTACGCTGATGGCTCAATGCAATCAGGTGTAAATCTAATTGGGCAATATGTTCTTGGAGTTTTTCACGGCGTGGACGATTAGAATCGCTGAAATTTTCATATAACGCTGCGAAACGAGCCATCCGTGCTTTTGCCGCGGCCAACTGTTTTTCCAAATAGCGTATTTTTTCTGGATCTTGTGTGCGAGCAAGATCGAATTCGATCGCTTTAACACCCGGAACGACGTTCCCTTGATCATCATGATAGAAATACTCAGCCGTTTCAATTTTGTCCGCAAGCTTATCCAGCTCGAATTTAATAGCTTCTAAGGCAGAATTATGCGTCTTCATCGCTTTATCTATTTTTTTTGCGCTTCTGTCCGCCTCCGCAAGCATCGCCTCGAGTTCAGCAATCTTTGGATCATGATTTTCATCAGGGAGGAAAGCTTGATCATCAAGATCTAGATGCAAGACTTCTTCTTGTTGGGGCATTTCATCAAACATACAGAGAGAGGATAAAGGTGTGGGTAACGTAAAGACGAAGAAATAATATTCTGCTATACTCCTTATAGTCTATGTCCTCATCGCCATTTCGTATAGGGTTTTACGCTTTAACCCTTTGTTCTTTAACTTTATTCGGTGCTGGCTGCTTCGGCGGTACAACCGCAACCCCTGCCACCGGCCCTGACGGAGGCGTCTTTCGTACCAAGACAGATGTCTTTGGTCCTGGGATAGAAGTGGTTGAATGGAAACAGCTCAAGCTTCTCAATTTAAATACGAAATTTGGCAGCATTGCCGATGTGGGGACGGCGAGCGCGGCCTTCGATCCTCAAGATCCACTCACTATGTATCTTGGCACCATCCAAAATGGTCTCATGTTCACTTCCGATGGGGGAGAGTCCTGGCAATCCAGCAAAGGCTTATCCGTGGGCCGCATTGAATCTATCGCCGTTAGTCCAAAAGACAAGTGCGTCATCTACGTCAGCCGTGCCAACCAAATTTTCAAAACCAAGAACTGTGGTCGCGATTGGGACCAGTCCTTCTTTGACGGGCGTGTAGACAAACGCTTCACCGCCCTCGCCATCGATCCAAAAAATGAGAATATCGTCTACGCGGGTACCAGCGATGGTGACCTCTTCCGTTCCGATAATGGCGGAGCCGCTTGGCGTGCCACCTATCGTGTCGAAGGCATCTTCATCATGAATATCGTCGTCGACCCACATGATTCCAAGCTCGTCTACGCGGCTAGCTGGGGCTCAGGTGTCCTCAAGAGTACCGATAGCGGTGCTACCTGGATCTCGATCCGCAAACCCTTTCAAGATTTTGATCGCGCCCGCTTTCCTCGTGCCGTTGTCCTCGATCCAAACGTCGTCAACCGCGTCTATCACATCTCTCGCTACGGCATGTTAAGGAGCGATGATGCCGGTGCCACCTGGAACCCCGTCACGATCGCAAGCCCCAACAATACGCTCGATATTCGTGCCATGGCTATTCACCCCAAAGACTCGAAGAAACTCGTCTACGCTACCGATACAAATATCGCCTTCTCGAACGACAGTGGCGTCACCTGGACCTCCCGCAAACTCCCCACCACCCGCGGCGCCTCCTTCATCCTCTTCGATCCAAGTGCGACACCCGCATTATTCGTAGGGGCTCAGGCGGTGAAACAATAGAAAAAAATGTAGATATAAAAACTCCGATCCAAAAGACCGGAGTTTTTATCAAAAAAAATCTATCTAAACCCTAACCTCCCGTAAAAACACCTCAAACGGTCGCGTAAAGCATGACTCAGCCTTCAAGCAATGTCCGATACTATGAAGAAGGGGAGTCTCCACGTGTAATCGTTCCGCAAATTGAATAGCGAGCTCGGTGGAGTGAATCCCTTCCACGGTTGTAAGCCCAAGATCCTTTGGATCTTTAGAACTCGCACCGGCTAATCGTTCTCCATAGGTACGGTTCCTGCCGTGCGGCGAAAAGCCCGTCACAATCAAATCTCCCAAGCCTGCCAATCCATCCGCCGTCTCCGGTTCTGCACCCGCCGCTTTAAGGATGGCACGCATTTCCGCAATCGCAACCGTCAGCAAAAACGCTTTCGCATTCGTTGGATGCTTAAGTCCATCGCACATCCCAAGTGCGATTGCGTAGGGATTTTTTAAAGCCGCCGCTAACCCTACGCCGAGCAAGTCGGTCGATGTCGCGACTTTGACATGTTCTGTTTCAAGCAATGATTTGATATGGAGCGCCCCGCGAACATCTTCACTCGCCGCCATAAACGCCGTCGGACTCCCTTTGGCCATCTCATTGGCTATCGCGGGGCCTCCAAGGGTTGTCAGCGTCTTTTTGAGAGCAGGGGAGAGGAGTGAGCCTTCTTTTACGATCAAAGGATCAAGCGTATTTGGATCAAGCCCTTTAGAAATACTTGCAATTACCGCTCCTGCTGCTAAATGAGGAAGAGCTTTTTGCATTACGTCTGCCACGGCAAACGAAGGTACGGCGATAAAAATGGTCTCAGCGTTGTCTAAAACAAATGCGATATCAGAACTCGCGACGATATTCGATGGAAAGGCAATATCCGCCAAGTATTTTTGGTTGCGATGGTGAGTATTGATGTCTTCCTCAACATCTTTTTCAATACAATACAGCCGAACCGGACGCCCATGACGTGTAAGATTGAGTGCTAACGCACTGGCCATATTACCTGCACCTAGAATCGCGATAGGAGACATAGGTCACCCTTTTACCATCTGATACACCGCTTTAGCAAACGGCACCTTCCTTCCCCATTTCTTGATTTTCTCCCATCTCTGCTTTGCTCTTAATTGCATCACGGACGCCCTCGTTCCGATATAGACGATATAACTCTCCCCATCTTTAAACGACACAGAAGGCCCAAGTCTACGTAACTTACTCATTGTCCATTGTGAAACGTGTGTCTCGTGTTCATTATCAAACGCATCTTCTTGGTGGCCAATATCTTTTGGCGTCGAAATCAAAATTCCACGATGATGTTGCAAAACATATCTGATGAAGGCTGTTCCCTTCGCCTCGGTCAAATGTTCCAAGACGTCAATAAATAAAACAAGGTCGTAAGATGTTTTGAGGGTCTTAATTACATCCTGCGCCTCGCCAAGGTAGACGTGATTGTAAATGTAGCTGTGAAGCGGCGTTAAATAATCTTCAAAGGCTTCAATCCCATCAATTCGTCGTAAGAAGGTGTGATAATCTTCGCGCCCATCCCAGAGCTCTAAATATTCACGACATAACACCCCGTATTTCCCAAATCCCACTCCAATATCCAACACCGATTGGGGATTAAGAGAGATAACCGCATCCATAATGGTCGAGATCTGTCGGTGGTGGCTCGTGGGCATAAAATTGATATCACTATTCTAGCATAAAAAAGATAAGACGCCTCCGAATCGGGTAAGAAAAGGGAGGCGTCAACGAGAGGCGGGAAGAAAGATCAGATTGGTAAGCGTGATGGCGAGGAGAAATGCCACAAAGACGACAACGACAAGTTCAAGAATCTGTTTGCGTGTCAGGAAAGGAGTGTGAGTAGGTTGTACAGGAAGAGGAAGCTTTTTCTTCGGGGGAGTAGGGACGGGTCTAGGCTTTTTTTGAGCCGAGACACATTTGTTGATGGGCCACTTCTTGTCCGTGTCCCGTCTTAACGTTCGCATGGTGGTTTGCAACAGCTTCAAAAAGGCAAGAGCGTCCTTTGGCCGATGATTAAGATCGAAGCTAATTCCTAGACGAATCAGTCGCCACACGGCCGGAGGGATATGGATATCTGGAGTTGTTTTGGGCGGTGACCGTCGTTTTTCCCGCGTGCGTTCAAGGTAGGTTGTATAAGCTTCTTTAGCCGCTCGATCGACTCGAGGATAGTAATCCTTGCCAGTGATGAGGTAATAAAGGAGCAGCGCCATGGCATACACATCGGTTCGAGCATCGACACCCGAGGTGTCTGTGTATTGCTCTGGCGACATATATTCCATGGTGCCAAATACCGCTGGCACAGGAGTAAGGCGTTCGCCTGCATAAAGAGAGGGATCCGCTTTTGCGAGGCCAAAATCTATGACAGCGACGCGCAGAATCACTCCGGAGGCAAGATAAACGATAAGAACATTATCCGATTTAAGATCGCGATGCACGATGCCGAGGGCATGAGCGGCGGCCATTCCTTCGGCTACGCATTTGAGAATATGCAGGGCCAGCAGTGGCGGCAACCGTTTATGCGGCTGTTCGGCAACGAATTGGTCGAGTGTGACCCCGTTTTTCACCAGTTCGATCACCAATGCTTTGCGATCTTCCGTATCCGTGCCGTATTCGATGTATTCCACCAGGTAGGGGCATCTGTGATGAAGAAGCGCCCGTAGGATAGCCGCTTCCACATCAAGGCGGGGATAGCAATGAGCAGGCAAGCCGAGCTGTATCCGTTTTACGGCAACTGGCTCATGAGTGGTTTTATGAATGCCGAGATGGACATTGCACATCCCACCTGAACCGAGAAGACCATGAATTGTATAAGGACCGATGGCGAGCTCTTCTGTCTTCACGATGTATTCCTCTCTCGAACGCATGACTGGGTGTCTATGCGCTCGGATCAAGTCATGAACCTGATCCCAGCGCACAAAGCGAAGAAAGAGCCTATCAAATTCAGGAAATCCGTCAAGAATAGAAAAAGCCTCAACTCATCGGTAAAGACAAGCGAGGCGGTGAGCAAGGACTAACGAGATGGTTAACGAACAAAGCGAGTAACAAGCGTCTTGCTCGCTTCTCCATCATTAGCCGGCCGATTTGGATACCGAGAAGTGATAGAAGACTTACGCAGGGGGTCATTGGTAACGACGAGCGCACGCAGTTCTGCTTCGATAAGCTCACGCATCGCAGCAGCGCTCATCCGCTTCCCGGGTTCGTGTTGAAGGGAGTGATACAGAATCTTCCAGACGGAGGAGGGGATATCACAGTTAACCGCGGGATAAGGGGTGATACGCGTTTCTTTATGGGCTTGCCGTATCTCCTCTATGGTTATGCCTGCGAAGAACGAGCGTCCTGTAAGCATGGTGTAGAGTATTGAACCAACCGCGAATATATCGCTCGCAGGAGTAATGAGCCTGCGCGGATTTTTCTCAAGGGTAATACCCCTCTGCTCTGCCTGCTCCGGAGACATATGCGCGAGATTCCCGACCAGGATGCGAGGGTCGGTGTTACCATGAAAGGCACGCGCGACTCCGAAGTCGAGAACTTTTATGCCCTTACCCGGTACGAGCATGACGTTCGCAGGCTTCAGATCGCGATGGACGATCCCGAGCGCATGCGCAGGTTCTAGAGCTCGCAAGATCTCGCTGGCAATCTTCAAGGCCTCCACGATATCTACTGAGTGATGTTCGAGACGACGTTCAAGCGTCTCGCCATCCACGAGTTCCATGACAAGATAGTGCACCCTGTCTTTCTGGGTTATTCCATGGTCAATGTAACGAGGAATGCGATCTGTATCCTTGCTCAGTAGGCTAACAATTGCGACCTCTTTAAAAAAACGTTCTACAGACTCCCATTCAGCATCCAAGTCATGCTCATGTCGATTGAGAATCGTTCCCTCGACGGCAAGCAGTTTAACTGCCACGGGATCATCATACCGATCGAGCGCCTCATAGACCCGACCCATCGTTCCATGGCCAATGCACCTAACCAATCGATACAGGTCAACAAGGGGTGGTGGCTTCACGCGTACTCCTTTCCTCGGGTTGTCGAAGTCCTGTGGATACGCTATCAGTCCCGCGCGATTCGTCAAATAGATGAGGTCAAAAACGATAAGCGCCTCGATCATCCGTGAAGATAAGCGAGGCGTTAAGCAAGGGTGGTACCGTGTTAAAATAGAGGGATATGAGGGTTCTCTCGTAACGTCCCGAACGCTCCATTGCCCACGGGCGTTGAGACTCGGGACGGCCGTTCCTGTGCCGGCCTTCCCTGGGTGGGGCGAGGCCGACGTCTCCCAGAATTTCGTCGAGGGAGCTGAAGGGAGCGGTCGCTGGGATAATAGATCACAGGAGAAGACGCGTCCTCCGGTGGTACTGCTGGAGCTGCATCATGCGAGCTTGGAGTATTGGGATCTCGGCTGGTAGATCCTCGGTGGTCACGCACCTCATTGATAATACCAGCAGCCATCAGCGCGAGAAGAATTGTAAGAGGGGGAACGACTCTCCACCAACCATCCATACGTCACCTCCTTCAGGTGTGGGATTTTGAACCCATCTCTCCGCTCAAACAAGCGGAAGGATAGATCCAGAACCTGACAAAAGAAAATAACAAAATATAACAAATACGTCAATAAACAAAGCGCGCCCCGATTATCGATCAAGATAAGCGAGGCGCAAGATAAGGAAGGAAGAAGGGGCAGGACGTTACTCTCCGAACTAGTTATCCACCCAGGTAGGTCGAGGACCCGTCTCACGCATACCACCGAAACCTCCGAAGCTACCAGGAGCGGGTGCGGGTGGAGTGGGGCAGTACTCCTCAGGAACGCGCTGTTGTTGCTCACGAAGTAGTCGGCAGAGATAGGCGCGCTGTTCAGGACTGATAGCTCGCTGCCATTGCCTGAGTCGAGGAAAGGTGACGGATATACCGTTGGGTAGTGTCACGCGAGGTCGGCTTGACTGTCCTCCCCGCCGCGGACGAGCAGGAGTAGCCGCATCCGCTGTCACAGATGCATCCGCAGGTTGCGGGACAGCAGCGTCCACCACGGTTGTGGGGATGCTGTACGAGCCCGTTGGCGTTGTCGGATGCGCGTTCTCCCACCACACCCACACCGCGACCAGGGCGCCGAGAAAAATAGCGAGGAGCAAGATCTTGGCGAACCATTTCACGACCCGAGGAACCGAATCGTAGTGCTCATCTGTCACGTCCGGATTGTCCGATGCCTTGGTGGCAGGGGGCAGACCGTACAGTGCAGCGGGAGCAGGCATCATGTGCGGCATCACGGCGGTAGGAGCAACGGCAGGGGTGGGCTCAGATCCTTCCGAAGCAGGCGGTGCCATGAACAGGTCGGGCCGGCACAGTTCGAGGGCGATGATGAGTCCGGCGACATCCTCGTAGCGATCTTCTCGCTTGAAGGTCGTAGCTTTCCTGATGATGTTCATAAGACCCGTATCGAGACTCGGGATCTCGGGAATGCCATTGGTCTGCATCCCATAGACGACGGCCGCACTCTTGCCATCGAAGGCATGCTTCCCGGTCAGAAGGAAGGAGAGTACGAGGCCGAGCGAATAAATATCGGAGCGGTAATCCAGGTCTTTTGCGCTTGCGAGCTGCTCCGGAGAGGCGTAGGCGAGCGTGCCCAGCCATAGACCCGTACGTGTAAGCCTGTCGATATCGTCTTCATCGCGAACCTTGGCGATTCCGAAGTCGATCACTCTTACGCCGGTAATACGACCATCGCCTTCGTGAACCAGAAAGATGTTGGCGGGTTTGATATCGCGATGAAGGATCTCTGCCTCATGCGCAGCGTGAATGCCACGACATGCTTGCGCGATGATCCAGATCGCCTCCTCGACGGGTCGAGGTCCGTATTTCTCGACATACTGCTCAAGGGTACATCCCTGAAGAAAACGCATCGCCAGGTAGTAAAGCGGTTTTCTTTTCCCGCGTCTGTGTACGTTGTGGGTGACATATTCGGCGACGCAGGGGTGTTTAAGAGCGGCAAGATTTCTGGCCTCTGCCTCAAACCGCTCTACAGACCCAGGGTTACTGGCCAGTTCCTCACGCATGATTTTGAGGGCGACATGTCCGTGCGACGTGGGATGAACCGCTTCGTACACGGCACCCATGCCTCCCTCACCGAGGAGGCGTTTTAGGTGAAACCCCGCCAGCTTCTTGTAAGGAAGAGACGTATTATCTGCATTTGCTTCTGCCATCGGTCTTCTCCTTCTTCTGTTGTTGACGTGCGAGGGCCTTGTAGACCCACCTCTAGGCTCAAAAAAGCTTAGAAATAGATCTAAAAAGCAAAGACGGAAGGTAACAAATTATAATAAAATAGTCAATAACAAAAGCGCGTCCCCCTGACATCATGTGATATCAAGAAAACGCGCAAAGATAAGGAAGATGAAGGACCATTCAGTAACCGTTACAGTACGGACCGAAGAGGGGAGCGGTGCTATGACCCCGTCGTCGCAGATGGCTGCACTGCCGCTGCCGCCGATCCGTCGGGATCTGTTCCCAACAGCGCTGATCAGCCGCAGCCTTGACATCACCGATGCGCACGAAGTCGAACTGCCTCGCCCTCCCGCGTGACGACCAGCATTGAGGAGGAGGTTCCTGTCGCGGAAGTTCTGCGCGGACATTGATCGCTTGAGAGGTGGTATTCGTAGCCGGAGGAGCCTCAGGGGTAACCCGCGCTTCTGATTGGTGGGTATGGGCGGTAGGGTAAAGGCGACTAAGCATGAACACGCTAAGAGTTGTGCCCAGGAAAGCAGCGACGAACACTCCCACCACGCGCAGCCAGGTAGAAGGGGGAGAGCGACGCAGAGGCGGAGGATTCCCGCTTACTTTCACGGGGATCGGCATTCTCTTAGGCGGCGTGAGCGCATCGATCATGTGCTGGATCGTGTCACCGACGATCTTGGCCGAGGCGGGACGCTGCTCACGTTCATATGCCAACAGACATTGCAGCAGGCTAAGAAGATCGGAGTTTGCCCCACGCAGCAACGGGTCGTTTGCGATACGTTCCGCATTCTTCTGCATCATCCCGATAGCTTCTACGGGATGGAGGGCGGGGTTGAGGGTTTGGCCGGTAAGCATGAAGTACAGGACGCATCCGAGGGCATACAGGTCTGAGCGTGCGTCCAGAATCTCGCCCCCGCACTGTTCGGGTGACATGCAGCTGGGAGTCCCGCTAACCGTTCCGTCTTCCTGCATACCCGAATCCCGAAAGGCGACGGTGATGCCGAAATCCAGGATCTTTACCCGCCAGCCGTCTGGAGTCTGGATAAGGAAAATGTTGTCCGGTTTCAGATCTCTATGTACGAGCCCGAGCCTATGTACAACACCCAGCCCTCGACAGGTCTGGAGCATAATGTCCAGAACTTGGCGCAGGGGGAATGAAGTACCGCGCTCTACGCGTGTTACGAGGTCTGCTCCCTCAAGGAAGTCGGTAACGATATACACGGATCCGCTAGCGAGGTATTTCAGCAGATTTGGATGGTTCTCGGCGGACAGTCTCGCATGAACACCACTCTCTGCTCGGAGAGAGTAATGCGTCGTTCCATCTTGAAACTGCGGCTTGAGCACTTTAATGGCTACGAAACGCCCAGCTTGTGAAACACCCTTATATACTCGCGCCATGCCGCCACTACCAATAGGTACGACATTAACGATACGATAACCATTAAAATCGGCCTGGAGTAGCTCTTCTCCTTCCATGACTCACCTCTTCTTCGGTTGTGAACGTGCGAGCGCGCGTAGTTGCGTGCTCTGGAGAAAGACGGCTCTCTCCACAGAACGCAAAAACCATCCTATAAGGGTAGGATATCTCACCATAAAAAACCTATTTTGTCAATCAATAAGCGCAAAAATGGCCTAACATAAGGCTATTTTTTGGCCCAAATCACGACCGCTCCAAATCGCTTTTCCTCTTGCCAGGCAGGGCCAGCGTTTTGTTGGAGGAAGACAGCGTTTTTCGCCCGCGTTGTCATAATCATGTCCGTCCCTGCCTCCTTGAGCATCTCCTGTACTCGTCGCGGATTCTGGCTCGCAAACAGCTCTTCTAAAAAGGCTCGCCTCTTCCTCCATTCCGGCGTCTCATGGTCATGGCCAATCCACACATATCGTTCACTATTGGGCGGTGTCCAAACTCCCACCCACGCATCATCCGGCAAGATCACCGTATCTCCAGGCGTCGAAGTCCGTAGCCACTGCCAGGCCTGTACCAAGTCTTGCGACATAAAAAACTCATCCCCACGCCCCATCGGTCGTGTCACCCACGCCACCTGGCTCTGCACCAAAGACAGGGGAGAGAGCAGGATCATTGCCCACATTCCCATATGCGCAATCTTCCCCGTGCATTTCGCCCATCCCAATACTTCTTTCCAAACAGGAAACGCTAGCAGCATAATCCCAATCGCGAGCCCTTCGAGCATCTTCCGTTTAAAGTGCAGAGAGGGAATAGAGATGAGAATGAGGGCGACCACTACCCAAGCGATGATCCAATATTCCTCTTTCTTGAGCGGATGCTTACGAACACGCCAGGCGATAAATCCAATCCAAGGCAGAAAGGAAAAAATATTCGCCATCAACGATCCAAGGGGGAGATGATTCTCTTGAATAAAAAAGCGTCGATACGGATCATGCCACTGCGACCAAGCGTGTGGCGCAATCGCAAGTAAAAGAGGTACTCCGTAGATACACGCGAGTTTCAGAATATATCGCCATGGCAAACGCTTGAAGAGCATCAGAGCTAAAACGTACAACCCCACCAACGGAACAAAATAAGGATGTATGGCGAATAAGGCGGTGATGCTCACAAGCGATCGAACATACGAACGCGAATCCGGCTCCAGTTCAATCCATAAACGATGTAATCCATACGCGAGGAGAGCGGTTGAAAGCATGATATGCGCGCCTCCAATAATCGTCGGAAAGAAAAAGGTTTCCGAGGTGACGTCTGCGGGTGCAGAAAAGTCCGCCGGAAAAATCCCATTCAATGCCTGATACACCACCACCATCCATCCAATCCCACCCCCTAACACAATCGTCGCTGTTGCAATCCGCGCGTCACGTTCATCCTTTGTCATGGTCTGTGCAATCCGGTACAGCAGATAGACAGCAATAAATGTTACCAGCCATCTCCCCAATTCATGCGCCCACAACGGAGTGAGTTGAAAGATCGCCGCAAGCCACCCAATCGGCACAAATAAAAGATGAATAAACCGATCGGCGTCAACCGGCGCATACAAATTCCGAAACGTCAGCGCCCCCTGTTTCGCCTGTTCGATATACGTAAAATATACGGCTTGGTCGGCACTATTCCACAAATAATCCCCCAGCCATATGCGATCAGGCCCCGCTTGTCGGTTGATAAACCAAGCCAGGAAGATCTGGACAATAATCAACCCAACCGCAAGCAAAAACGGAAACAACAAACGACGAAGACGTAGAAGCATGGCGGTAGTGTAGCGGATGGAGAGAGGTTAGAGGAGACGTGAAGATGTCTTGATAAAAAAAGTCGCATAGATAGTTTATTGATTTGTATTATGTTAGTATTAACCTTATATGGAACTTAAAGAATTCGTCGGCCAAGTATTGCGTGATCTGGTAGACGCTGTTGAGCATACGCGCACGAACTCAACGCGCGACATGCATCTGACAAACGGTAAAGAAGACCGTACTGTAGAGTTTGATATAGCTGTTTCGGTAGAAAATTCTTCCGAAAGAAACGGTAAGGCGGGGATTCGTGTTTTAGAATTCGCTGAGGCAGGAGGAGAGATGTCGAAACAAAACAAAAACTCAACGGTTAGCAGAGTACGATTCGGTGTTCATATTGACACTCTCACCAAACAAGAAGAGTTGCAAAGAAGCCAAGAAATTGAACGCTTAAATAATAGGGAAGAATTTGATTCCTACCGCTAAGCCCTTCTTTCTTTGGGAGAATTTTCAAACCCCAAAATTATCGCTTATCTATCAACAAAAAAAGAACCCATCTTTGGATTCTTCTCTTGTGGTGCGCCCTAAGGGAATCGAACCCCTATAACCGGTTCCGAAGACCGGGACTTTATCCGTTAAGCTAAGGGCGCAAGCGCGAAGCGCTAGGCTTCACTTTTTACCTCGGTGCGAACGATCTCACGCGTTTGGCGTGTGCGCCAGCTCTTTGCATCCAATCCAGCTTCTGCCGCGGCGAGCTGTGCTTCTTGTTTTGAGGTGCCTCGTCCGACGGCGACAAGATCCTTATCAAGAAAGATCCCCACGGTAAATTCTTTTTGATGGTCAGGCCCCGTTTCTTCCAAGACTTTATAGGTTGGCGTAACGCCTAGCAACTCTTGCGCCGTCTCTTGGAATTTACTCTTCGCGTCTACGTATAACTCAAGTTCCAAAATCTTCGTCAAATGGCTCAAGATATGGCGATGGATGAAGGTATCCGACGCTTTCGTGCCTCCGTCCAAGTAGATCGAGCCAATAATCGCTTCAATGGCATTCGCCATGATGTACATGCGTGCCTTTGTATCTTTATCGCGCGCCTCACCGCGAGAAAGAAGGAGGTATTCCTCAAAGTCCAGATCCTTCGCAATTGCCGCTAGTGTCTTCGCGTTCACAAGCGCCGCGCGCCAGTTGGTGAGGTCACCTTCTGGGTTGGCAAAGTGTTTATACAAATGTTCCGTGACACTGAGCTCTAAAACCGCATCACCCAAAAATTCTAACCGTTCGTTATGGCTCAGGGGGAAGTCGCTGTGTTCGTTCAGATACGACCGGTGGGTAAGTGCCTGCAGGAGGAGCGATTGGTCACGAAAGGTGTGGCCCAAGCGTTCCTCCAGCGGGCGAAAATCCGGCATGGTGAGTTCCATAGGAGGGTTATTGAGAAGTAGCGACCGCGGGTTCCTTGTCTTTGGCAGGGGATTGGTCCGATGGTTTCGCGACGCCCTGGGATAGTTGGTTGCGGTACACCGCTCCCAAAACTCCGTTGACAAATTTGCCACTCGATTCACCGCCAAAGGTTTTTGCTAGCTCAATCGCTTCATTAATCGCGACTTTGCTAGGAATTTCAAAGTTGAACAATAATTCAAACGTCCCGATCCGCAACACATTGCGATCCACCGTCGTGATTTTCTCCAAAGGCCAATCCGGCGCAAACGTGCGGATGGTTTGGTCGATTTGCTCTTGGTGTTCAAGAATGCCTTGCGTAATCATCTCCGCAAAGGCTTTTTCGTCCAATTCTGGAGCGAATTCTTGAAGATTACGGGCTAAAATGGCCGGAAGGTCGCGTCCATCCCCATAAAAATCCCATTCATACAGGGATTGCATGACGATAGCCCGAGCAAGATGACGGTTTGACATAGGAAGAAAAAGAACGAAAGAAACGCACGAATTGGGTGGGGTTGGGGTCAAAAACGCAAAGAACTAGTTCTTTGCGTTTTTATGGTCGCTATGGTCATGACCGGCGTGATCATGGTCATGGGCAGCCGCAGGAGCCTTGGCTTTAGGTTTGGTTTTGTCTAACATTTTTTGTACCTTGCGTTCCAAGCCTTTACGATGGATCGTGATACCGCGATACTCCGTAGCACCAGGGGCGACACGATGAGATAAATGCGTATTTCCAGCCTTATCTTTGGTGATTGGAGGTGGAACTAACGCAAAATGAGACGCGCGACGGCGTTTGTGGGAAGAGGTTCGGCGGTGGCCAGTAAGACCCATATCGGCAAATGAAGAGGCGAATGAAATGACAAGCTTTGTCTCAGACTATCAGAAAGCAGGGGATTTTGCAAGAGAATAGGGGGCTAGGTCTTGTCAATATAGGCAAAAAGGGGTACGATCAGACAAATCCTATGCAAAAAACTCTCGTTCTCGTGAAACCAGACGGTGTACAACGTGGCCTTGTTGGCCAAATCCTTAGTCGTTTTGAGACCGTGGGCTTAAAGCTCATCGCCTTAAAAATGGTTCATCCATCTCGTGAAGATGTGGATAAGCACTACGCCTTAACCGAAGAATGGATGCAGGCTGTTTACAGCAAGGCCAAGGCGAAGTACGAAGCCAATAACCAAGCCTTTCCATTTCCAGACCATATCGCGTATGGAACAGAAATTAAGAACGGCTTAGTCGATTTTCTTAAATCCGCTCCCATCGTGGCGATGGTATTGGAAGGGGAGCAGGCCGTCCCGCTCGTACGTAAGATTGTCGGTTCCACCGAACCAGCTTCCTCTGCCCCTGGCACCATCCGCGGCGACTTCTCCCACGACACCTACGCGCTTTCCAATAGCCAAAACCGCCCCCTCCGCAATTTGATCCATGCTTCCGGCACAGAAGACGAAGCAAATCAAGAAATCAAGGTATGGTTTACAGACATTGAGCTCTACAAATACGAGCACGTGAATGATCGCGTGCAGTATGATCCAAAGTGGTTCATGTCATAATGGAAAAACCTGAGAATAAAAATGAGCCCGGTTTAATCCGGGCTCATTTTTATTCTCAGAAAAATATGGCATAATCTACGCATGATTGATTGGATAAAACGTACCTTAAAAAAAATGGGTCCAGGCTTTATAACAGGGGCGGCAGATGATGACCCGGCCGGAATCGCAACCTATACGCAAGCAGGGGTGACGCTCGGTTATAATGGCCTCTGGTCGGCGCTTTTTAGTATTCCATTCATGGTGGTCGTACAAGAGATGTGTGGCAGGATAGGGATTGTAACTGGTCGCGGTCTCGCGGCCAACATGAGTAAAAAGTTTCCAAAAATCGTCGTGCTTGGATTGGTCGGGTTGTTGTTTGCGGCTAACACCTTGAATCTCGGAGCCGATATCGGGATGATGGCGGCTTCGGTTCAGCTCGTATTACCGCTTCCGTTTCCGTTGCTTGTAGTGGCCTTGACGCTTATTTGTGTAAGTCTACAGATATTTGCTAGCTACGAAGCATACGCAAAGTATCTTAAATGGCTAACCGTTTCACTTATCGCCTACATAGGCGTGGCATTTGCGGTAAGTGATATTGATTGGGGGCAAGCATTAAAGGGCACGTTTCTCCCGTCGGGAATTTTAGAAAAAGATTTTTTAATGATGTTGGTTGCGGTCTTGGGTACGAGTATTTCCCCCTATCTCTTTTTTTGGCAAACAAGCCAGGAAGTAGAGGAGCAGAATAAAAAAACGTGTCGAGCAATTTTGCATCCTCAATTGAAGCCGGTCTCGAAAAAAAATATCCTAAGTCGCCTTCAATTCATGCGTCAAGATGTCGGATTGGGGATGGTTTTTTCTAATGTTGTTGCATGGTTTATTGTTTTATTGGCTGCATCTACCTTGCGAGGTCAAGGGTTCACAACGATCACATCGGCTGCGCAGATTGCAGCCGCACTAGAACCCTTGGCGGGCAAGTTTACTTCGCTCGTGTTTGCGCTTGCGACATTAGGGACGGGGCTGCTAACGGTGCCTATCTTGTCTGCGTCCGCCGCCTACGCAATTTGTGAGGTATTGGATATTCCAGAGGGCTTATCCAAGAAATGGTACCAAGCACAGGCCTTCTATGGGCTGATTATTGTCTCAACCTTATTGGGGTTATTGGGAAATTTTGTTGGGTTCAATCCTGTAAGAGCACTCATCTATTCTGCGATCGTGAATGCAATTGTGGCTCCGTTTATTTTAGTCGCTGTTGTTTTAGTCGCGGGTGATAAAAAACTCATGGGACCACACGCAAGCAATCTAAAAATAAAAACAGCCGGTTGGATCACGGTAGGATTGATGACGGGAGCACCACTTTTATGGGCATATGCCAGCTGGCGCGGATGGTAAATGTTGCTAAAAGTGACAACAAAATAAGCCCTCCCAACCATTGACGGAGGGGAGAAAACGGGCATACCATAGGTGCTTCCGCGAAACGTTTGCGGAACATGGAGAGAGTGGGGAATGTGCCTCACGACGTTCATGGGCAATGCGCCAACCCTCTGAGGGAGTCATGGTAAGTCCAAGTCAAAGCAAGTCCACCTGCCTGGGTCTCTTCCTTCTCGTTCTCGCGCTCTCGGTGCTCGTGCCGAAGCAGGGGAACGGCCAGGCGCGCTTCGAGGTGACGCCTTCGGGCGCGCTCGAGCTCGTCTACGGAGCTCATCTCGGCGACCCGTCCAATGGGATCGTCCCGTACCGTCTCAACGACGGGCGGGACCGTACGCTCCTCCTGAGTCAGCTCGTGCTCGCCCTCGACGCGAGTTACGGACCGGTGTCCATCCGTGTCGCTGCGCAGGTGGGGACGGTCGGCGACACGTACTACCTCGGCGAGCCGTTCTCTCCGGGGGGCGGTACCGTCACGGACACGGGTGCCACCAACTGGCGGAACATCCAGGAGGCCTTCGCGGAGTTTCTGACCGGACGCATCAAGTGGGGTGCGGGCGTGTTCCTCTCCCCGGTCGGACCGGAGAGCATGGTCACGAACGGCGGGAGCAATACCCCGCTCGGAAGCGAGACGCCGGCTGTCGCCAACGCGACTCTCTCCCGAGGGCTCGCCTTCTACGGACTCCCGTTCTACCACACCGGTGTCCGAGCGATCGTCGACCTCGGGCACGGCTTCAGCCTCCGCTTCTGGGCGATCAACGGATGGAATTCGATAGGCCTCGACACGAACCGCGTGCCCACGGCCGTCGTCAACTTCCAGTACGGCTCCCCACGACTGTCTTGGAGCATTCTCGCAATGGTCGGTCCGGAGCGCGCCTCGGGTGCGCCGGAGGGACCGGTCGTACGCGCGCTCTTCGATAGCTGGCTGCAGTGGCACCCCGCACCCACCCTCGGGTTCGTCGCGCAGCTCAACGGAGGTGTCGAGCCCACTCGCTTCGGGAGTTCGGGCTGGATGGTCGGCTCCCTGGCCGCGCGTTGGCATCCGCTACGCTGGTTGTACATCGCCGCGCGCGGCGAGTACTTCCGCGAGTGGATGGGAGCGAACGAGACGGGTCGCGCCAATCCCATCTTCTGGGGCGGAGCCGAGGCCGTCGCGTCCGCCACGGGAACGATCGGCTTCCGTCCGCATGCACAGGTCCTGGTACGGCTCGAGTACCGCCAGGACTGGTCCGCGCGCGCACCGCTCTTCTACCGCAGCCAGGTCATGGGCGATGGCTCGGCCATGAGTCCCTATGTCCCCAACGCGGACACTCAGCGGACGGTCACCCTCTCCACCAACGTCTGGTTCTAGGGGAGAGGAGCCATGTGGGCCTAATGCACATTCCCTAATTCCTAACGCCCTTTCTCTTTATATCGAAGCGTCCGCTCACCCGGATCCGCTTCGCTCTTTCCCTTGTTTTAGGCAAAAAGCCTAGGTCGAGGGAAGGGGATTGACGGGCATCCTCTTTTTCGCTAAGCTTCGGGCGTTGTTGTGAAAGGCGGTTAAGACGAGTGCTTCGTATGCCGGCGTAGCTCAGTTGGCAGAGCAACGGTTTTGTAAACCGTAGGTCGTCGGTTCGACTCCGTCCGCCGGCTCCATAAAATTTTCCATTCCCTGATATGTCCCAGGATAACCTGATCAAAATGCAATGTACGCAGTGTGGTAAGACCAATTACCATTCTCGCAAGAACAAGAAGACCATTAAGGCCCGTTTAGAGCTGAAAAAGTTCTGCAAAACCTGCAAAGGCAGAATTGGTCATAAAGAAAGTAAATAAGAGTTTAGAACGATATCAAAACGCCCCACAAGGCGTTTTGTGGTTTATAAGGTACAATTCGGAGCATGCTTTCTTCTTTTCTTGCTCGTTTCCGAGGACGTACGCAGATCTGGCTCACGATCCTTTTGGTAAATATCTGTTTGATGACGGTGGAGTTGGTCGCGAGTCGACTTCTCGCACCATATATAGGCGTATCTCTTTTAGCCTGGGCGAGTGTCATCGGAATTGTGTTTGTATCTATGGCGATCGGGTATCGCTTAGGGGGGCTTCTCGCCGACCGCGTACCCGCACGCACATGGGGAGGGGAGCTGCTCTTGGCGGGAGGAGTGTCGGTAGCGTGCATGTACCCACTAGCAAGATGGATCGGTCCATATCTCTTGGAATCCTCGCTGCCATTAGGGGTCATCGCAGTGATATTGAGCGCGACCGTTCTCTGCTTGCCAAGCATGATCCTGGCCGCGATCTATCCGTGTTTTGTGAAGCAGTCAATATCTGTACCAGGACAGACAGGAGAGATGGTGGGAGGGTTGAACGCCGCTTCAGCCTTAGGAAGTATCATCGGAACGTTTAGCACAGGCTTTATTTGGGTGATGTGGAGTTCGACGCCGGTTATTTTATGGAGTATTGCGGGAGTATTGGGAGGGATGGGAGTCGTCTCAATTCTACAAGAGAGAAAAAGAAGGGTTCCTGCTCTGTCAGAAGTAATAAAGGCTCCTTTAGTGTCCGAATTCGCTTCACTTACATCAGAAGAAAAAATATCGGTTGTGCAGCGGTCAGTATTGGCATTTGTAAGCGGGTTCGCTCTTCTCTCTCTTGAGGTCGTCATGAGCCGGGTCTTAGCGCCCTATATTGGAGTGTCTATTTATACGTGGACAGGAAGTATTGGTATTATATTATTAGGCATCATCGCCGGAAACATTTTAGGAGGAGTTTTGGCAGATCAGCGCTCTTCAAAGCAGCTCCTAGGAAAATCGTTCCTCTGGTCTGGGATCACGATCCTGTTCGCCATCTACGTCGTGATTATCACAGGTCCGCTCTTTGCTTCCGTTACATTACCCTTGATTTTGCGCACAATTCTATTTACGACGCTTGCCTTTTTACCAGCGGCGATTGCCCTTTCGACGATTTCCCCTCAATTAATGCGTATCCAGATCCATAGTCTCACAGGGTTAGGGACACGATCAGGATCGTTAGCTGCGTGGAACACACTTGGAGGATTGGTAGGAACACTTGGAACAGGATTTGTATTCATCACCTGGGTAGGGACGCGCGGATTACTCGTTTGCTTAGTACTCGTCTGTCTCGGAGTTGGTTTGTGGATTTCTCGTTCAGTAGTTCCGATCCGTCCTCGCGTACTCCTTATGCTGGCGGCGGGACTGGGCGTCTTATTCCTTGCTCCGGCCGCTTGTCTTAAAGAAACCCAGTACTATTGCGTTCAGCTTATCAAAGACGCGAATTTTTCTGATGAAAATCGTGCCTACAGCTTGCGTCTTGATCACCTTGTTCATTCGTATGTAAAACTTGGTCATCCTGAGGCATTAGGCTATGGGTATGAACAAGTCTACGCCCATTTGATCGCAAACAAATACACGCAAGAGCAAGCGTTCTCCTCACTCTTTATTGGTGGAGGAGGGTATGTGTTGCCACGCTATTTAACCGCCTACTATCCCAACTCACATAGCACGGTGTCCGAGATTGACCCGGGGGTCACAGAGGTGAATACGACCCAGCTAGGCTTGCCAGCCAATACGCCGATCGAAACGCAGAATCTCGACGCACGCATGTATTTATCGCGCCTTTCTCAAGATAAGAAATTCGATCTCGTCTTTGGAGACGCCTTCAACGATTTTAGCGTCCCATACCATCTTACGACGCTCGAGTTTCATCAGCTTCTCAAGAGACACATGTCTCAAGATGGTATCTACGCCCTCAATATCATTGACGATCCACGTTACGGCCAATTCCTCTCAGCCATGCTCCGCACGCTCAAAGAAGTTTGGGGGCATGTCTATGTCGCTCCAGGAGCGCCTGAGTTTGTGAAAGGGAGGAATACGATCGTTCTCATTGCGAGCGACAAAGCGATTGACGCAAGCGCTTGGCGAACCACCTTCTCACCGTCAGCGCGTGAAACCGCTATGTCGGCAGAAGAGTATACGCGTCTCACTCAGTTACTTCCTCAGACGACCATCGAAGCCTTTTTACGCGGTCACGAAGTCCCGCTGTTAACGGATGCATTCGTCCCAACGGATCGATATCTTGCCCCTGTATTTGCGGATGCGTATTAATAAACGAGATTATTGCTCTTGCTGCGCCTAAGGGCTACTCTGCGCATATCTATGCTGACCGCCACTGATTTTTACCGCTATTTGCAATGCCCACATTGGCCCTATTGGGAGCGCTTTGGCGATCCTGCGGAACGTCGTCCTCTCACCGAATTTGAGGAGCAACGCCTGGCTGATGGTCTCGACCATGAAGAACAGGTCGTCCGTACGCAATACGGAGCGTTTGAGGCGGTCTCTACGGCCTCTGTTGCCGACGGCGCGGCCAAAACAGTGGAACTCATGCGCGCTGGAGTCCCAGCCATCTATCAAGGTTGGTTGGCGAATGGGGAATGGCAGGGGAGGCCGGATATCCTTGAACGTCATGAAGGCGAGAGCGCCTTAGGCAATTGGTATTATGTGCCGGTGGATGTAAAGCGGGCGCATGAGCTTAAAAAAGAACATGTCTTTCAATTATTATTTTACAGCGTCCTGCTCGACAACATACAGAAACGGTTTCCAGCACATCCTGCCATTATAAATAGCGACGGTGAGCGCTTAGAGGTGAATCCAGACCAATATTTGGCGGAGTTTAAAGAAGCAACCATAAAATTAGAACGAATTATCGGGGGCGAACGTCCAGAACCCGTTTATCGTAAAACCTGCGAAGATACCTCTCCTTGGGGCAAGGCCTGTTTTCGCTTGGCAAAAGAGCACGATGATATCGCGCTCCTCTTTAACGTCGACATGAACAAGCTTGGGTTCTTACGCGAGCAAGGAATTCGCACCATTTACGAAGCCGCCGATATGGATCCCGAGTCCTTCGCGGGACAAGCTCCAGGCATGACGCTTCGCGCTCTCCAATCCATTCAACGTCAGGCGCGTTCGTTAGTCGATCGTTGCGTCATCATCAAAAAACCTTGGACACATATAACGAATGGCCTCGAAATCCATTTTGATATTGAGAGTCACCCGATGACAGACACAGATTATCTGTATGGATTTTGGATTAAGGATGCAGCGGGGGAGCGGTATCAGTCATTCACGGCTGAGCGGCCAGAAGATGAGGGAAAGATGTGGAAGGAATTTCTCGCTTGGCTTCCGACGTTGCCCGAGGAGTACACGATCTATCACTACGCCAATTATGAGGCGACGCGCTTAGAAATTTTAGGCAAGCGCTACGGAGATACAGACGATCCATCCCTTCAACTATTCCAATCACGATTAGTGGATTTGAAAGAAGCGGCTCGTGAATGCGCCGTCTACCCATTATATTTCTACAGCTTAAAAAATATCTGTAAGTTCCTTGGATTTTCTTGGACGAGCGAAGTCCAAAACGGCCGTGCTTCCATTACGGCCTACGAATCTTGGTTATCAACGCAGGATCACGCCATTCTAGACGATATTATCCGCTATAACTGTGATGACGTACGAGCAACGGCGCATCTCTTACACTGGCTGAATACCTACGCGCGTCAAGAAGCGATATATCCCGCACCCTACCCTTGGGAAGCCAGCTCGTGATAGGCTGGAGCAGTATGAAGCGTTTTCTCTTGCTCACTTGTCTGTGTTTGGGGCTCAGTAGTTTTTCTGCGGTGGCCGTCCAGGCTCAAGGCTCAGACTCTATCGACGGCTCAACCGTCGTAACCCAAGATGGGATTGAAGGGAGCTATGAACGTGGGATTATTGAATCCCTGGCTATACGCGACCAAAAAACAACCTCCACAGGCCAACAAGTCGAGGTCTATCAAGTCCGCTTCTTGTCTGGTCCTTCCCAGGGCAAGGTAGAGGAAATTTCTTCAGATGTCGGATCCAATCCGTATCAGCTCCACCCAGAGATAGGGGATAAAGTGGTGGTGTTTGTCCAACCCGGAAATAACGGCGGCTCAAATTATTATTTAGAAGGCTTCGACCGTCGTGCTGCGCTTATCACGTTAGGGATCTTGTTTGTGTTGATGCTGGTCATCTTGTCTGGCTGGCAAGGATTGAAAGTAGCGCTCTCCATCCTGATCTCTATCGGCTTAATTGGATATGTTTTGATCCCTTTATTTTTACGCGGCTTTAATCCAGTCCCAATCGCCATCGTTCTCTCCGGAGTCTTCACTCTCATCTCGAGTGGCTTCTCAATCGGCTGGAATCGTAAAACGTTCGTAACGGCCATTGGTACGATTGGAGGCTCCCTAGTTGCCTGCGCTGTTTCCTGGTTATTTGCTGATTGGGCGCATCTCTCCGGTCTTTCTACCGAAGAGGATCGACTATTCTTTGATAAGAACCCCTTGTTGAATCCTCGCGGTCTCCTGTTTGCCGGAATCATTATCGCCTCCGCTGGTGTGGTCGAGGATGTGGCAGTTTCCATCGTCTCCGGTGTCGCTGAAGTTCGTCGCGCTAACCATCGTCTCTCCCTCAAAGAATTATTCCGCGCTGGTATGGTGATTGGGAATGACCACATGTCCGCCCTCGCCAATACGCTTATCTACGCCTACGTCGGCGGTTCTTTGTCTACACTCCTCCTCTACAAACAATTCGGCGGCTCCTGGCTCAAATTCATCAACTTCGACTCCGTCGTCGACGAAATCATCCGTTCTCTTTCAGGTACCATCGGTTTGATTTTCACGGTTCCAATCACCGCCTTATTAGCTGCATATGTGATGAAACGACAGTCTCTAAATAGCTTGGAGGCAGACAAGCCTAGCGCGCATATTCATCCACCCTCATAGAACTTGTCAGAAAAAAGACGCATTGCTAGATTTTGGATGGTTTTTACGAGCTTCTGCTTACTGTCGGGTTATAGCGCAGTTGGTAGCGCGCCACGTTCGGGACGTGGAGGCCGCGAGTTCGAGTCTCGCTAGCCCGACAGCAAGCAGAAGAAAATTGGCTAGCGCGCTACGTGAGGGAGTTAAAGCGAGCGAGCGGAGCTTTAACGAGGTCGTGGGTTCAAGTCCCACTAGCCCGACATTGGATAGAATCGATCGATAAAGTAAGTACAACATATCTCATTACAAAGTCCCTGATAAGAGAATATAAATATATAGCTATGGTTATCTGTAAATTCGAAAATGGTAATGAGGCAACTTTGCGTCATGTTGTACTTCACGCTTTGGTAGAAAAAGAAGGGAAATTGTTGTTAGAGAAGCGTGCTCCACATCTGCTTGAAGGAGGAAAATGGTCTTTGCCCGGAGGGTATCTGGATTTCAATGAAACAGTAGAAGAAGGAATTTTGCGTGAACTGTACGAAGAAACTGGTTGGAGAGGGGAGGTAGTGGGATTATTACGGATAAACAGTAACCCCAATCGTCCCAAAGAAGATCGTCAAAATGTAGCGCTAGAATTTATCGTAAAGCCATTAGAAAAAACTGGTACAGGAGATAATGAAGTTTCAGATCTGGCGTGGGTTGCATTTAAAGACCTGCCAAACGCAGATGAGCTTGCGTTTGATCATGGGGAAACGATTGCGTTGTACACGGAATATAGGCGCCAGAGAACGTTAAAATAAAAATACCCGACTAGGTCGGGTATTTTTATTTTTTAAGCAACCGTCATCACAATCTTCTCCTTCTTGGCATCAATCTTCACCGACTCACCTTCTTTAATCTCATGCTTAATCATCTTAAGGGCCAATTCATCCAAGATCAGATCCTGGATCGCACGTTTTAAAGGTCGCGCTCCAAAGGAAGGGTCATATCCTTTATCCGCCACCAACTGACGTGCTTTATCCGTGAATGTCAGGCTAATGCGCTTTTGTTGTAAGCGTTTTACGACCGAGGCGATCTGCAGGTCAACGATCTTAGCAAGATCTTCTTTGATCAGCGCTTGGAACATCACGATTTCATCCACACGGTTCAAGAATTCGGGACGGAAGTGGTCGCGTAATAATTCCATCACTTTACCGCGAATATTCTCTTCCTGTTTGTCCGAAGTCTTCGCGTCTTCATGCACAAACCCAATCTCGCCACGACGCTTACCCCAATCCAAGATCATATCTGACCCAATATTCGAGGTCATGATGATGATCGTATTCTTGAAGTTGACCTGTCGTCCTTTGCCGTCTGTTAAGCGACCATCGTCGAGAACTTGCAATAAGAGATGAAACACATCTGGATGCGCTTTCTCCACTTCATCCAAAAGGATAACGGCATACGGTCGGCGACGGATCTTCTCGGTGAGTTGTCCGCCTTCATCGTATCCCACATAGCCCGGAGGGGAGCCAATCATGCGAGAAACGGAGTGTTTCTCCATGTATTCCGACATGTCGACACGAATCATGGCATCTTCATCATCAAACATGGTCGTGGCTAGCGCCTTCGCGAGCTCCGTTTTCCCGACACCCGTAGGTCCCAGGAAAAGGAACGATCCAATCGGACGCTTCTCCTCACTGATCCCCGCACGCGAACGACGCAAGGCATTTGAAACCGCTTCTACCGCCTCGTGTTGGCCGATCACACGTTTGTGGAGCTCATCCTCCAAGGTCGCCAAACGAGCGGCTTCCGACTGCAGCATGCGTTGCACTGGAATCCCCGTCCAACGCGCCACCACCGTTGCAATATCTTCTTCCGTGACGGCATCTTTCAAAAGACCACGCTGTCCCTGAAGTTCTTTAAGTTTTTGTTGCGTCTCCTTATGGTGTTTCTCCCGTTCCGGCAAGCGCCCATAGCGAATCTCAGAAGCTTTTTCCAAATCCCCACGACGCTCCGCAATATCCGCCTCATTCTTGAGACGTTCTGTCTCCTTCTTATCCTCCTGAATCGCCGTAATCAATTCCTTTTCCGCTTTCCAAGAAAGCTCCAATTGATTCGATGTTTCACGCACTTCCCCAATATGTTTTTCCAAGACCTGCAACCGTTCTTTTGATTCCGCATCTTCTTCTTTGGTAAGTGCCCGCTTTTCAATCTCCGATTTCATCAAATCGCGCTTAAGCTTATCCAATTCTTCCGGTAACGAATCAATCTGCATGCGCAATGCCGAAGCCGCTTCATCAATCAAATCCACCGCCTTATCTGGCAAGAAGCGATCGCTAATATAACGGGTCGATAACTTCACCGCCGACACAATCGCGCTATCCGTAATGCGTACCCCACTGTGCAGTTCATACTTATCTTTGATTCCACGCAAAATCGCAATCGTATCTTCTTCCGATGGCTCATTTACATGCACCGGTTGAAAACGACGAGCCAAGGCCGCATCTTTCTCAATATATTTTTGATACTCCTGCAAAGTCGTTGCCCCCACCGCCCGCAGCTCACCACGCGCCAACGCAGGCTTCAACATGTTCGAAGCATCCAGCGAACCACTGTCGCCAGATGTTCCTGCTCCTACAAGGGTATGCAATTCATCAATAAACAAGATGACTTTTCCAGAAGATTTCTCAACGTCACGGATCACGGCTTTAAGACGTTCTTCAAATTCTCCACGAAACTTCGTGCCTGCTACTAACGATCCAATATCCAAAGAGATCACTTCTTTATCCTGCAGCGATTCCGGCACATCACCCGCCACGATCCGTTGCGCCAGTCCTTCGACGATCGCCGTTTTCCCTGTCCCAGCTTCTCCGATCAAGACCGGATTATTCTTCGTGCGACGCAACAAAATCTGCATCACGCGTCGAATTTCATCATCACGTCCAATCACCGGGTCAAGCTTCTCCTGACGAGCAAGAGCTGTCAGATTTTTGGCGTATTTTTCTAAAGCTTGGTAGGCGCTCTCCGGTTCAGGATTGTTGACGTTCACATTCCCACGCACATCTTTGAGCGCCGAATACAACGCCTCCATGTTCACGCCATTCTGCGTCAGGAGGTTTCCGATTTCAGAATGGCCTTCTGCCAGCGCGAGTAAAAGATGTTCGGTAGAAATGTATTCATCTTTAAATTGCTTCGCAATTCGATCGGCATTTTGCAAGGCCTTGGCCATCTCAGGTGAAATGTAGAGCTGTCCAATCCCACCCGTTGAATGGGTGCGAGGAAGCCGTTCTAACGCAGCTTGTGTTTGGGTGCGCAAGACAGCAACTGGCACCGCGAGCTTATTGAATAAAGCGGGCACCACGCCATCTTCTTGGCTTAAGAGTGCGTAAAACAAATGCATCGGCTCAAGCGAGGCTTGTCCGTTTTGCAGGGCTAATTGTTGCGCCATGGCCAAGGCTTCTTGGCTTTTTGTGGTGAAATTTTGGGGTAACATAGGGAAAATTGAGTTTTAGCACTCTAAGTCATCGACTGCTAAAATAAGTATATAAACCCATGTCATTACCGTCAAGACTCGTAAGATCCTTAAGAAAAACGCCTATGAATCAAGACCGCCAATATTCACCGGTTCATTAATCTCAGAATAAGACACCTCGGTTGCACCCTCGGCGTATTCATTGATGATATAGGCGGGAAACCCGTTTTTAATGCACAAAGTCGTTTTTGCGGTATCGCCTGTGGGAAGGATTTCGGTGTATACGTAGCGTTTACATCCACGTGAATCATCCGCGACTTCAAGAATGCGTGTCGAATCAGAAACGAGCAGTTGGTTTGGTTTTGATTTGTTAGGAAATGCAACTTGGAAAAAAGCCTGCAAACGATCGCCTTCTTCTGTATACGTGATCGCTTGCCAAGTGCTTGTATTCGCGCGGAAATACACTTGTCCATTGATAGACAGGATATCACTCTTCGCTTGAGCGTTAAGGGTGATCGAACCACGAAACCCGCGCGCTCGATCAAAAAGGAGGGATCCTTGAACAGGGGTTGTTTGCCCATCGGCCGGAGGAAGTGTGAGCGTAGCCTTAAAAGAATTGGCGTTGCCTAGGTTTGTGAGGGCTTGGCGTAAAACGGGGACTTCAGCGGGCAGAGGTTGGACCGTGTCGACGCGCTTTTGCGTGACCTTAGGCGGGATAGGGGAGGAGGGTTTACGTGCAGCTCCAGGATCTTGGATCGCACCGCGCCAATTCGTCACGGTATTCGCTTGGTAGCTTGGTTCTTTGCATCCAAATCCAAAGAGAGCTAGGCCAAAAAACGAAACGAGCAAGGGAAGGCGACGCATAACTCTACCATTGTGCCATCTACGCCCTCTTCTCGCAAAAAAGTCCTAGATCTGTTACAAACAAGACATGACCGGAACGCTCTACATCGTGGCCACCCCGATTGGAAATCTCGAAGACATGACCCATCGGGCTCTGCGCATCTTGCGGGAAGTCGACATGATTGCCTGTGAAGACACGCGCGTCACCTCACATCTCCTCGCGCATTACGAAATTCGTAAGCCACTCTTGGCGTGTTTTGAGCATTCCTCCGCTGCTCAACTAAACCGCATCCTTGATGCCCTTATGCAGGGTTCTTCGATCGCCTATGTTTCGGATGCGGGAACTCCGGGTGTAAATGATCCAGGCGGCAAGCTCATCGAAGCTGCCCTAAAAGCCAAATTTCCTATTCAAATCGTCCCTATTCCCGGTGCCTCCGCTCTCACAACCGCCATGTCAGCCTGTGGCTTTCCCATGGATGAGTTTGTCTATCTCGGCTTCGTCCCTCACAAAAAAGGCCGCGAGACCATGTTCCGTGAAATTGCCGCGCGTGACACCCCCTCCATCTTCTTTGAATCCACGCATCGCATTGAAAAAACCTTAGAAGCCCTCGCAAAATTCCTAGATCCAAATCGTAAACTCTTCATCGCCCGCGAATTGACGAAACTCCACGAAACCCTTTACCGTGGCACGATCGAGGAAGTCCGCACCGCCCTCCAATCCACCAGCACCAAAGGCGAATTCGTGGTGATCGTAGGCCCCGCCCCCAAACGCATAAAAGACCGTGAAACGTAAATCGCGTAATGCGAAGCCCTGATCCCCCCGTCTCTCCTCTTATCTAGTGCCTATGTTCGGTACGGAGAAAAAGGAGGCTATTTAGACGCGACGGCGGCTAAATCTGAGGATATTTTCAGCAGAAAATAGGCGTACTCCTTTTTCTCCGTACCGAACATAGGTTCATCGCCTACATTCCTCTTCTGCCCGAAGGGCAACCCCATATTATGACCCGCTACCTCACTTCCTCTATTCCCTACGTCAACGGCCTCCCTCATATCGGCCACGCCCTCGAATGTATCCAGGTCGACACTCTTTTGCGTTACTACCGTGCCCAAGGCGAAACCGTGCGTGGCCAATTTGGGAGTGATGACAATAGTTTAAAGAACGTCCGTGCTGCCCAAGCTGTTGGAGAAGACGTCGAGGCCTATGTCGCTCGCCATTCAGAAGGCTTCCGCGCCCTGCAACCTCTTTTAAATTTGAGTTTTGATGATTACATGCGCACCCGCGAAGACCGTCACATCCGTGGCGCACAAAAGTTGTGGTCCATGATGAACCCCGACGATATCTACACCCAAACCTATGAAGGGTTGTATTGCGTCGGCTGTGAAGCCTTTTATACCGAAGAAGACGCACCTAATGGAATTTGTAAGATCCATCAAAAACCCTTAGAACGTGTCAAAGAAGAAAATTACTTCTTTCGTTTATCAAAATACCAAGCAGAACTCGAAGAATTAATCGTGTCTGATCGTCTTAAGATCACCCCCGCCTCCCGCAAAAACGAAGCTCTCGGCTTTATCCGCCAAGGCTTACAAGATTTTAGCATCTCTCGTTCCGTCGCCCGTGCCGAACATTGGGGGGTGCCTGTTCCTAATGATCCTTCTCAAATCATGTACGTCTGGGTCGATGCGCTCTCCAATTATATTACCGCCCTCGGCTTCGCTGATGGGGGAGAGGTGTACAAAACATTTTGGGAAAACGCGAATGTGCGCACGCACGTCATTGGCAAAGACATCATGCGTTTCCATGTTATTTATTGGCCTGCTTTCCTATTATCGGCTGGTTTGTCGGTTCCAACGGAAGTTTTCATCCACGGACACTTCACGGTCGAAGGTCAAAAGATGAGCAAATCATTAGGTAATGTCATCGCGCCTGAAGAACTCGTGAAGGCGTATGGAATTGACGCCGTGCGCTATGCGTTATTACGCGACCTCCCTTGCGGAGAAGACGGGGACGTTTCCCGCGCTCGTCTTGAGGAGCGCTATGCAGAATTAGCGAACGGACTCGGGAACCTCGTCGGACGTGTCGCCACCATGGCCAACAAATACGTGCCAGAAGGATTGCCTGATGTGGCATTCTCCTGTGGAGATCTTGATACTTCGTTGCATGTCGCCATGACCGCCTATGACTTCAAAGCCTATTTAGAAGTGGTCTGGTCTGTCGTCTCTGCTGCTAATGAAAAGGTAGATAAGGAAGCACCCTTTCGAACCGTAAAAACCGATCCCGCCAAAGCCAAGCAAACGTTAGCTGAACTCGCAATGATGGTTCGTTGGATCGCCAAAGCGCTGGCGCCTGTCATGCCAGGAATTTCGATGGAAATCAGTCACCGCTACGAAACAGGCCTTTTACGTACGGGCGAACCATTGTTTCCAAAGCAAGACGTCTAAGTTACACTAGGGGCAATCTTATATGCCTTCGTTTCTCGCTGCCCTGCAGCCCTATCTTGTTGATGGCTTATTAGCCCTCATCCTCGTTGGTTTCGCCGTCCTAGGCTATCGTCGCGGCATTGTACAAACGGTTGGTCAATTATTAGGCGCCGTCTTAGGCTTCTGGATCGCCAAAACCTGGGCACTCCCTATTGCGAGCACGGTTGGTCTCATCGTTCCCTTAAGTGCCGCGGTTATTCAGGTAATGGTCTTCATCATTATCTTCTTCATCGCCGATCGTTTAGTGGGGTTAGTCTTCTGGCTCTTGGATAAGCTCTTCAAAATCGTAACATTGCTCCCGTTCCTCTCGAGCCTTGATTCCTTGCTCGGCGGTCTCATCGGATTATTCGAAGGCGTGTTCCTCATCGGCTCTCTCTCCTACATCATTATCACGCTCCATCTCAACCCCACTTGGATGGCTTGGATCACCCACTCACGCATCGCAACGTTTTCACAAACCGTGTTCTATCGTTTATTGGGATTTTTGGTTTAATCTTTCCAGTCGGTTCTTACTTTTTCGTCATTCTTGTGCGAAGTCATACGGAGACACGAGGATCCACCCGATTCGGAGGGGATGGATCCTCGATCTTCGCTTCGCTACGTCAAGGATGACGGAAAAAAGCGAGTAATGTATGTCTCCTTATTTGATTGATACCCACTGTCACATTCATTTCCCTCCCTACGACCAAGACCGTGAGGCCGTCTTAACGCGCATGCGAGAAAAAAGAATCGCCGCCGTTACGATTGGCACGTCACTAGAAAATAGTGCGCGCGGAATTACGTTTGCCGAAGGGTATCCTGACATTTGGGCAACGGTCGGTCTCCATCCTAGTCATGTGACCTCCGAACATCTCGATGAACAAGAAGGGGGGGTCCATGAACATGATATCGATCCTGCCAAGTTAAAAACCCTCGCTCAATCTTCAAAAAAAGTCATCGCGATCGGAGAAGCAGGTTTGGATTTCTACCGCCTTGACGACCATGCGGATCAAGAAGCCGCCAAGCGTGACCAAGAACGCGTCTTCAATCTCCATTTAGATGTTGCGCGTGAATGTGACTTCCCCGTCGTCATCCACTGCCGTGAGGGTCTCACGCGTCTCGCCGAAATAATTCAAGCACGTTGGACCCAAGGCTGGAAGCCTCGTGCCATCGTCCACTCCTTCACCGGCACCTGGGAAGAAGCAAAACCGCTTCTCGATTTAGGCTTAATGATCGCCGTAAACGGCATCTCAACGTTTCCTCTTCGCAAAGGCCAAGATCCATCCACCGCGATCGATCGAACCATAAAAAATATTCCCATCGAGCAATTGTTGCTAGAAACAGATGCACCATATCTCGCTCCCATCCCATATCGTGGCAAGCGTAACGAACCAAGCTATATCGAAGAAGTCGCCAAACACGTCGCGCAAGTAAGAGGGGAGAGTCTTGAATCAATCGCACAAAAAACAACACAAAACGCGCTGGAGTTTTTTAGAATAAGCGTTCAGTAGATTTTTTCATTGTTCTCTTTCTTTCCGTCATCCTTGACGAGCGAAGCGAAGATCGAGGATCCATCCCCTCCGAATCGGATGGATCCTCGTGTCTCCGATACGTCGTTCGCGAACGACGTATCTCCGTATGACTCCGCACAAGGATGACGGTAGAGGATAAAACAAAACTCACCCCTCCACATTCGTCTTGTGACAAATGAAAAGGGGTGAGAGGGACAGCGTAACAGCGTGTCCCGAGGGGAGGGGTGTGAAGGAGCGAGTGGATCAGATAGATCCGGTGCTCAGGGTGAGTCTCACCCACTTCCCGGTGGGGCTGATCTCGACCTCCAGCATGTCACCATGCCTGAGGTTATGGAGCATGTTGGGGCTTACGACGAGCTCGCACTGCGGGCTGAGGGCAGCCACCAGCTGGTTCCCGAGCTCGGTCGCCACAGCGATGACTTCCTTCGGGTCGCCGTAGAAGGGCATTAGGAAGTCCTTCTCGGAGATGAGCTCAGCCTTGAAACACTCAGCCAGCTCTCGTACGATGTTCGCAGGCTCACGCCCGGAGAGTTCCAGCATCCTCAGCGAGATGGGCGGCGCGCGTGCGAAATCCCGCTCATGGCCGTTGGTACACTCGAAGAATGCTTCCCTCGCACTCCTCTCGTTCCAGGCGAAGAGAAAGATTATACGGTTGCCGAGGTGATTCCGAAGGAAGGTGATGACTGAACGCAGGTTTGTTCTCATGAGGGTCTCCTTTTTGGTCTGGTGTGATAGCCATGAGATCATTGCAGTACTCTTCCGTCCAAGACGGGTGTCTGAAATCAGCTAATTTCACACATCCGTCCTAGACAAATATGGTCAATGTACGAAATAGTAAGATATCACAAATTAGCCAAAAAGTCAAGGAAAACGCATCACGATTCCAGCTACGATTTGGCTAATCATAAACAAAAATAAAACACCCCGAGATAGCCTCGGGGTGTTTTATTAGATGGCTCTGAGCGATCGGATGACGGCTGAGAAGGTCGCGATCTCTGCCGGGGTAAGCGCCTGATTATTCCAAGCCGTGGAGAGCGTATAGTTAAACTTCTTTCCAGAGAAGACAATGTATTCCGCAGTACCCATCGTATCCATGCCAGGAATCGTGTAGATGCGGGCGAGGAGACCACCAGTGCTCAAGTCGCGTTGCTTCACGGGCTGGTTAGGAGTTGAGCGTGGGTTATCGGTTACGTACTTTTTGAACGCATCGTCGTACGAAACCTTGTCTCCAATCTCCATCTTATACATGCGTGAGTACACCATTTGGTCACCCGCCTTCTCAATCTTCACCGGTCCAAACCAGATAGTATTTCCTTCTACTTCATACGGAGCAATCTTGTACATCGCATTTCCCCACTTCGCGCTATACGGTAAGCGAACCAGGACTGCGTGCACTGTATCACGATACTCAACCGTTTCCGTCGTCGCGCTTGTATTCCAATTTGCCATGTCTACCGACGCCCGCATCTCATTTAATTGTTTTGCAGTCACTGTGACTGTAACAGGCGTAGAGCCATCCATGACAGGTGTTGGAAGCGGAGCAGGAGTCTTAGCAGGCATCATGCCTTGTTCTAAGCGAGCGACACGATCAGATAAATCTTGTTGCACACGCTCAAGATCCGCACGGAGCATCTCATCATCACGCTGCATGCTGTTGGCCGCCATCGAACCAACGATGACCGCGATCACCGCTAAAAACGCTGCCACACTTACCGCGAGTGGAACTTTAGTGACGCGATGGTAGCGTGGTTTAGCCGTGACGTGTGTTTGCGCAGAAAACGAACGTTCCGCGACAGACGTGTTCGCAACTTTTCGACGTGCAGGTTTGGCAAGGGGCATAGGAGAAGAAAGGACGGTCAATAAAAAAGATCAATGAACAAAGTATACCACACTCTTGTTTCTTACGGGAGGTCAAACGCGTACACGGAACCACCATCCGTCACAAAAATTTGTTTGAGCGCCACATCCACCGTGACCGCGCTCGGTCCTTTGAAGGCGCTCGAAGTAATTTGCGAAACGTGCTTCCCATCTTTGCGTAAGATCACAACACGCTTGCCAACTTGATCCGCAATCACGAGGCGATCACTTTCAGGCGCCGTCCAAAGGCTCGCCACATTCGCAAGGGGAGGATCAATAGGAGTTGGTGCCCACGTTTCTTGCGCGCCAGATAAGTAGCGCACGATTTGTCCGTTAGAAAAACCTACGTAGACGTTTGAATCGATGCTGAGGCTCGTGGCACCCTGCAAGCTGGTAGATGTCTGTTTCAAATACGCTGTCCCCGGTCCAATCGACGCTCCCAAGTTGTGACGCCAGATCATGTTGCCGGCCGGATCAAGGAGGTATACACGTTTGGCGTATACGGTAGCATTCGCGATGCTCTGATTTTGCGCACTGTCATACGCAACCGTCGTCACCGTTGCTTTTAACGGATCAAGGCGAAAGGCTTTCTTCTCTTGCGTGAGAATCAAGGCTCCCGTTTTATCCGTCATGATCGCAACCGGTACAGACCCATCTGTCCAATCCACACGCTTCACAACATTTGTGGCGGCTTCCGTAATAATAAATTGTTTGTTCTTGGCATCAAATGTATAGACTTTGCCTTCGGCGGATCCGAGCAGGCTCAACGTCGCATCACCGGCTTCAGCGGGAAGAGTGACCAAGCTACGCGGCTGATCGATTCGTTGTTCTTTGCGTAGTTTGGCGCGGACACTTACAAGGGCGGTTTCCAACGTTTTACGACTTTCCGCTCGCTTTTCGTTGCTGCTATCTAAGCTACGCAAAATCCCATCCGCTTGTTGGACTAAGCGCTGCGCCCCTTCATCATCTCCGTACACGAGGCTCGCTTCCGCCCGGCTCTTTTGCTCCATGGCTTGGTCATAGGCGTTATTCCAAGCAAGTTGTTCCGCATTCTTACGCTGGGCATAGCGATACCACACAGTTCCACCAATGCATAAAACCAGTACACTCACCCCGGCAATAATCGCGAGCTTGTGTTTGCGTGTTAAGAAGGATCCGTGACCCGCGTTCATCGTGCGTAGCCCTGCGAGGGTGATTGGATCATGATCCGATTGAGGACGAGTAAATAGAGCCTTTGCCCGAGCCGGTAAGCCTTTTAAGGTTTCGCCCAGGGTGGATACCTGTTCACGTAAGGCCGCTTGGCTACGCTTTTTTAATTCCGGCAGCGGCGTCATCGCTGGCTGGAGCATGGCTTCGGCCGTCTTCTCCTCCGCATACATACGTTCAACTGAGGTGGTGCTTTTTTCTTTCAGAACTTCCGTGAGGGGTGGGCGTACCGTTTGGGCCACCGGCTCTGTAAGTTCAACTTGGGCTAAAATAACCGCTCCAAAATCGTCAGGAATACGCAATGTTTCCAAAGCTTGTTGGATATCAAGGGCAGCCGTTACGGGAGGCAGCGTTTTTAAGTGGGGGACAATCTCAAGTTCTTGGCGCAACCGTTCAAAATTCTGCGTACCCGCAAATAAGGCATCACCCGTTTTTAATTCTCCAAAAATAAGACCCGAGAAGATTTTTTCTTGGTTGACTTCGGCAGGCTGTTCTAAAGACCCAAACAAATCAAATACGCGTGTCGTCCCATCTGGCTGGCGTTGTAAAAAAAGGTTACTCAATCGTCCAAGCCCGGTTAAGCACACGTGTTCTTCTTGGACTTCTAATAAAAAAAGGTTAACCCGGTTCCAAGCAATAGGGGAAGGCTCTTGTGAGACGAACGTCGCAACCGTTTGATTAAGTCCTTGTACAAGTTTTTCAAAGCGAGCCATTGGATCTGCGTCTACGGCCGAGATGAGGGGGCGTAACCGCTCGATCGCATCATTGATAACGTCTAAAAGTTGCTCGTAGACGTAGAGCGTGGAAGCGATTTCTGCAATCAGTACAATGGTACTACCTCGTTTGCCTTTTTGTGGTTCTGATTCGTACCGAAAAATCCCTACGATACGTTCATCGGTAGGCGCGGCATTGACTTCAATCTCGGCAATGCGAAGTTGGCGTTGGAAAGACATGGGAAAAACAAACCAATCAATCCCTCTAGGGGGAGCGTGAGCCTAGTATACGGTTTAAGACCGCTCTCCGTCTAGCCTAAAGGGTTGCTTGTCAAGGCGGCTAATATCGGGCAGGATAGAGGCGGGTATGCTTGAACACTTATTTGGTTCGAAGACACGTGTCAAACTGTTGAGTTTGTTTTTGCGCCACCCCGACGAAGCCATCTTCGTTCGCGAACTCACGCGTCGTGTCGGCACGCAAATCAATGCGGTACGTCGTGAACTCGCAAACCTCGTCCGTTTTGGCCTGATCATGGAAGTGGTGGAAGAAGGGGTATCAGAAGAAGGGGTGAAGCGTCCTGGTCTCAAACGCAAGTATTACAAAGTAAATAAGTCGTTCTCTCTTTTACCAGAAATCACCTCGCTGATTGTCAAAGCCCAGGTCATGTTAGAGCAACAGCTCGACCAGCACCTCTTAAAGATCGGGGATATTCGTTATCTGGCCTTCTTGGGACTGTTTCTCGGCAAGGCCGGTGCGCCCGTTGATATCTTTATGGTGGCCGAGAAGGTAGACAAGAAGGCAATGGATAAAATCCTGGCTCAAACCGAACAAGATCTTGGCGTGGAGATCCGCTACTCCCTAATGACTCTAGACGAGTTCCGCTATCGCAAAGATATTACCGATCGTTTTCTCTATGCGATTTTAGAAGCCCCAAAAAATGTCGTCGTCGATAAACTAGCGGAAAGAATTAAGTAAAGGGGTTCTTCCTGTCATTCCCGCCTTCGCGGGAATGACAGAATCATCGAAGAAATAAAAATCTTGTGAATAATGAATGGGTATTTATTGATACGCATATTCCTAGGCAAAGTCGTCTAGGTTGGTTAAGTGATGCTGGTCGTCTAAATGTCCGCACGCACCCAGGACGCCCCCCACTTCTCTTAAAACAGCTCTTCAAAGATCGCACCCGGTTAGAATCGGCGCATGGAATTTGTGTGGTGGCAGGCCCAGGCTCTTTCTCTTCTATTCGAATCGGGGTTCTCTACGCTAATCTTTTGGCCAGGTTATTCCATAAGCCGCTCCGAGGAGTGCGAGTAGAGGAAGTCTCTGATCTTCGCACCTTGTATAAGCAATGTATAGAAGATGGGCAAGCAAGCGCCGCTTACGTGGCCCCCATTTATGATGCGGAGCCGAACATTACGCTCCCAAAATCCGTATGAACCGCCGCGTGCTCGAAATCATTCCTGGTCTCATGGTCTGGACGACCCTGATCGCATCTATCGCGTTATCCATCACCCGACCGCTCTGGATGATTTATTTTATTATTTTATTCGACCTCTATTGGTTGATGCGGATTTTTTACTTTACGCCGTTCACGCTCATCTCCTGGTGGCGCTATCGCAGCGCCCTCAAGCGCGACTGGCAGGCCGAAGCCGTCTCTTTACCTCACTATGAAGAGACATATCATCTCATTTTCTTGCCCACCTACAAAGAAGAGTACCCCGTCATTCGTGAAACGCTAAAAAACCTCGCGGCCACACACTATCCTGCTGATCACATGATGATCGTGTTGGCAGGGGAAGAGCGTGACGCCCCTCGATTCCAAGAGGTCTGTAAGCAGGCAAGCCAAGAGTTTGGTACGACCTTCAAAGCGTTTTGGATCACCACCCACCCTAAGGATCTCCCAGAAGAAATTCCAGGTAAGGGATCGAATTTGCATTGGTCCGGCCATCAAATATTGCCGAAGATCTACGCGCTCGGACTCGATCCTGATCGTGTCATCGTATCGTCGTTAGATGTGGACACGATTGTCCATCCCCAATATTTCTCGTGTCTTACCTACCAATACCTCACGGTTCCAGAGCCTACCCGTAGCTCGTACCAGCCCGTCGCCGTCTATAATAATAATTTATGGGAGTCGCCAGCGGCTGTACGCGTGGCTATGTTCGGCACCACGTTTTGGCTCATGACGGAGCTGCCACGCGCTGAAGGGATGATGACCTTCTCGTCACACTCCATGAGTTTACGTATGTTGATCGATGTCGGCTTTTGGCAAAAAGATATTGTGTCAGAAGATTCACGTATTTTTCTCCAGGGGCTCATGCGCTATCAGGGACATTATCGCGTCACTCCTCTCTATTTGCCTGTCTCGATGGATACGGTCATGACGGGAGACTATTGGAAAGCCTTCGGCGCGCTCTATAAACAACAGCGTCGTTGGGCTTGGGGCGTAGAGAATTTTCCCTACATGGTCGAGGCCTTCTCCAAAGACACGCAGATGTCTTGGACCGCCAAAGCCGGTTGGATCTTTAAGCAATTAGAGGGGATGTATACCTGGGCGACCGCCCCCCTCCTTATTTTCCTCTTGGGGTACCTGCCATTCTGGTTCGCCCCCGATACGTTGCGTGAGTTTGTGATTTTTCAAAATACGCCCTTCACGCTCCAATGGCTTATGCGCTTTGCCATGATTGGATTATTCGTGTCAGCAACTCTCTCGTTTACGTTACTGCCTCCGCCTCCGCGTCATTTTCGTCGCCCCTATGCCTACGGTATTATGTTGGCGCAATGGCTCTTGTTACCCGTCACCTTCATCCTATTTGGAGCGATCCCAGCGATCGATGCGCAAACGCGCTTTATGCTCGGCAAGCCGCTTGGATTCACGGTGTCTCCAAAACGCACCATCCAATAACCCATGTCTTCCCCTCTTGCCTCCATTCATTTCGCTATCTCGCATCCGGCGGGCTCCATAATTCCCACGCTCCAAAGTTTGGGAGCACAAACATGGCAGCAGTTTCAGGTTGTATTGGTGGATAATGCTTCACAGGATATAGAAATCCCTTGGGAAAGAGGAGTAGGCCCAGAGGTCATGATGTTACGGAATTTTCGCGACCAGGGATTTTCACGAGCGCATAACCAAGCGCTTTCTTCCCTCTTTGCACGTTGGGAGCCGTCTACCTGGCAAGACCGGTATATTGTCTTAGCATCCTCTCGCGTCTTGTTCGCTCCCGATGCGATACAGCAGATGATTCAGGCTTTAGAACAAGATTCGGCCCTGATGGTCGTCGCCCCTAAAGTACGGCAAGCGAGTTTGCACGCGAATGAAGATAGTGATGAACCCATTCTCAAAGATAATGGCATTATTGAACAAGTAGGCTTGAAGCTCGGTCATGGGTTGGTCCTCACCCCTCGGGGACGGGGAGAAAAGGATACGGGGCAGTACGATAGCCAGCCGCCTGAATTACTGGGGAATTGGTGTCTTGTCATGCGCGCGAGTGCCTTAATGCAAGCCAAGATGGGGGAAGAATGGCTAGATGCAGATTTACCGGAAGCCTACGCCATGGCGGACGTGGCTTGGCGGCTACGAACTCTACAGTTCCCGATACAACTTGTGCCTCAAGCCCTCGTCTGGGTGCAACGCGCCCAAACACCTCCTTCCGGAATCATCGCTCGAATAAAACAGTGGTACGGACAAGAAGCGCTGCAAGAACGAAAGTCCTATAGTTACGCCTGTGTCTTGCGTGGAAAAAATGCGGCCTGGAGTTCGCTCATCGTAGCAATGCCATGGCTGTGGTTTGCTTGGCTAAAACGACTTTTCGTCACCTTGGCAGATCTGCGCATTCTTCCTGCGATCATGAAAAGTTGGTTGGTATTACCACGCGCATTACATAAACGAAAATTTCTTTCACTCGCCATCCAGCAAGCACAACGCGGTAAATCTTAATCAAGATAACAAAAACCACGTGATCCGCAGCAACAGTGGCATGAGGCGGAGAACGTGGAGCAGTTTTATCCTTGAAATGCCTCGCGGATAGCGGCAGCGACTTCCGGTACGGTAAGTTCAAAGTGGTAAGGGGAGGTATCTTTGGGCGTAGCCACATTAACCAAAACAGGAAAGGAGGGCATATCTCGTCCTTGGAATTCTTCTAGTCTCCAAAGGCTCATCAGCGATTCCCACTCTTCTGCGGGAATAATGCCAGGAACCGGATTTTTTGTGTGCGTAATGAGGTGAGCGGAGCTTCCCTTTCCGTAAGAACCCTTTGCTTGAATAAGGAGTCTAACCTTCCGAGTCTCGCCTTGAATGGTAGCCTGACCTTCCATGATGAGATCGAGTTTTTCCTCATCCTGTTTAGGAGAGGAGACGAATCCTCTCCAGTCTCCGGGGATAGTAAGGATGCCGAGCGCAGTAGTAGAAACGCGTGCAGACCCCCGACACCGCTCTTGCCATCGTAGCATGGAGTTCGCGTAGGGTTCGTTCTCATACCAGCGATATTCCACCATTTGACGCAAAAATCTGGGTAGATGCATCCAGGCTCGCGTGAGCTGGTGCTGCATGCTCATGCGTAGGATGTGGTATTGCCGATTCAAGAACAGGTTGGACGTAGGATCGAGGAGTCTCTTGTACCGCGTCACTTGTTCGTGAATGGTGAGGAGGGCCCCCTGAAGGCAGGCAGCGTTAAATGTGCTCCGTAGTTTCCATTGCCTATATTGGGTACACGCTGGATGAAATTGAGACAGGACGAAACGAGTAACATCGAATGTTGCACGCCGCGCATCGCTCCATGAGACCGCGAGAAGGGTTATAAGTTCTCCTGCCTCACATCCTTGATGAAAGGCATCCCGTAAGCCATGGGTAAAGAGACTCAGCGCCTCGGGATATGAGGCGCGTGCTGCACGAACTTCGTAGTCTTCTTGGTAGATGTCATCACACATCCACGGAAGACGCCGCTGAAGCATCCCTGAACGCTCCAGATTGGTACTCTCCCGTGTTTCCAAGGTGTCCTCCCTGGTTTTTCCCGCTTCAGCATGAAGCGAGCCGGGACTGTTTGTCTCATATTTTTTTATTCCTGTCAAAACACCAAGCTAGGACCCATCTTTTCCACAGTTTGTGAAAAGCCCTGTGTACAGGCACAATGGCCACATGAGTACCCCGAACTTGATGGATCCTGAAACACCTACCTCTCCTCCCACCGCGCAACCAGAGGAGGTGGTGGAAAAAGACGAGACTCCCGCCCAAAAAAGACGTCGTTGGCCCTGGGTGTTAGGAGGATTCATTATTCTCGGGCTTGTCGTCTTTGCGCCGCTTGCCTACGCGGGTATTTCTGCCGCTCTCCATGGAAAAGCGGTTAAAGCCAATCTAGAACAGGCGTATGCTTACATGTCTGCCAATGCGTTTTCTGACGCGACACATTCTTTGCAGTCCGCTCGTGCAGAAGTAGATGCCGCCCGCGCCTCTATCCAATGGCTTGGGCCATGGCGCGTCTTGCCTTGGGTGAGTGTACAGGTTGGAGCCTTTGATCATGCGCTCCAAGCGGGGTCGGTAGGATTAGACGCAGCAGAACAACTCCTCATCGCTATTAACCGTGTCAGCGAAGCCTTCAATGCGGTAAGCCGTGTTCCGGGACTCGAAACGGGAATAAGCGGTAACCGCTCATTTCGCGACTTAACGCGTGAAGAAAAGCGCACGATCCTCGCCCGTTTAGATCAGGCCTTACCAGAAATCCGTTCTGCCCGTGAAAAAGCCATGATCGCCCTCGATGCCTGGAACCAAATTCCGCAGGACCGTATGTTGCCTCCCATCCGCAACGCGATGGAGCCACTGACAAAAACGCTTCAAGCCTATCGTGAACGGTCAGACGTAGGCGTTGATCTTCTAGGTCTCCTTCTGCCGATGATCGGCTACCCTCAACCAAAAACCTATGTTGTCGTTTTACAAAACGCAGACGAACTGCGCCCAACCGGTGGCTTCATGGGAACGATGGGCGTCATGCGTTTTGATAGTGGAGAAATAACCCAACAAGCCTTCCAAGATGTTTATGCGTATGACCGTACGGCAAGCTCGACCCTTTTAGGGGCTCCGCCCGAGATTTTAGGTCGTGAGTTAAACGTGAGCGCTTGGTATTTGCGAGATAGTAATTGGTCGCCGGATGTTCCTCAGGCAGCCGCACGCATCTCCAGGCTATTTGCTGAGCATAACTGGCTCGCAGAGACGATTCCGTCACCGGCCAGTCCGACTCCAGATGGAATCATATTCTTAGGGCCAGAGATTTTTACTTCGTTATTACGCTTCACAGGTCCTATCACGATTGACGGAACCACATTTACGCCCGATGCTTTTTTTGACGAGTTACAGTACGCGGTAGAAATTGGGTTTGCCAAGCAAGGGATTCCTGTTGAGGAACGCAAACAAATTGTCTCTAAGCTCGGCATGGAATTATTCACGCGTCTTTCCAATGCCCCTGTCCGTCGTTGGGTGGAGCTGTTCGATGTGGGAGCTAACGCCTTAAAAACGAAGGATTTTATGATCGTGATGCAAGATCCTTCCTTGCAACGCGCCTTTGATGCGCATAATTGGAGTGGCCGTACTCTGACGCCTACGCAGGATGAGCTTTGGGTCGTGGATGCAAATTTGGCTGCGCTTAAAACAGACGGAGTCATGGACAAGCGGATTGAATACAAGGTGGATGCGAAGAATCCTGCGGCTCCCGTCGCAACCGTTCGTCTCATCTATACAAACACCAACCGCGCCATCACCTGGCGCTATACGCGCTATCGTGATTACGTACGTATCTACGTGCCCGAAGGCAGTGAACTTGTTTCTAGCGAAGGTGCGATGGCTAAAGATCTGAATCAAACCGGAGGACGAGTTATTCCCGGACAAGTAGATATCATGAAAGACTTAGGAAAAACCGTGTTTGGAGCCTTTTGGTCGATAGAACCGGGTCAAACACGTGAGCTCACCTTTACTTATCGCTTACCCGCGCGCGTTTCGGAGCCCCTCATCACAAAAGGGGAGTATCAGCTTTTGCTGCAAAAACAACCCGGTTCTCATCATCGTTTGACGCTTGATCTCCTGTTGGGTAAGAAGCTTGTAGCCGCATCTCCTCCGGAAGCCTCTGCAGACTTTGGTGACGATCGTTATCGCACCACCTTGGACCTGAATACAGACCGGCTCGTCCAAATAAGAAGTGAGAAATAAGTTTGAATCCCGTTTTCCTGTTTGCTCCTATGTTTGGTAAAAAAATCGGCATTGATCTTGGTACAACGACTGTTCTCGTCTACATTCCTAAAAAGGGGATCATTATCCATGAGCCTTCCGTCGTTGCTATTTCCGTAGCAGACAAAAAAGTCATGGCCGTCGGCAAAGAGGCTAAGGAGATGTTAGGTCGTACCCCAGAAAGCATCGTCGCTAAACGTCCGCTGAAAGATGGAGTCATTGCCGACTACCGTACAACGGAAGCGATGCTCCGGTATTTTATTAACAAGGCACTGGGCGGAGTCCGTTTATTTCGTCCTGAAGTCATGGTCGCCGTTCCCGGAGGTATTACTTCAACCGAACGTCGCGCCGTGATTGATGCCACGTTATCTGCAGGGGCAAAAGCCGCCTACATTATTAAAGAGCCGGTCGTGGCCGCTATTGGGGCGGATATTCCCATTGGTTCCGCCTCTGGCCACATGATTATCGATATCGGTGGAGGAACCTCCGAGATTGCCGTCATTTCTTTAGGAGGAATTGTCTCATCTGCATCGGTTCGTATTGGCGGCAACAAGCTCGATGCCGCTATCCAAGAGCATGTCCGACGCAAATACAGTTTGGCCGTAGGGGAGCGCACTGCTGAAGAAATTAAGATCCGCATCGGTTCCGCGCTCTATCTCGAAGAAAAGCTAGAAATGGAAGTCAAAGGCCGCGATATGGTGAGCGGCTTGCCACGTATCGTAACGGTTACAAGTGATGATGTGACAGATGCCATCCAGCACGAACTTCAAGGCATCGTAGAAGCCATCAAAGATGTCTTGCGTGCAACCCCTCCCGAACTCTCTGCCGACGTCATGCAAAAAGGGATGATGCTCTCTGGTGGCACCGCCCAACTCCGCAACCTCGAACGTCTCTTCGCCGAAGCGACGGGCGTCCCGGCCTTTGTCGCAGATCACCCTCAATTATGTGTGGCGAAGGGAACGGGGATTGCTCTTGAAAATCTGGAGGCGTATAAACGTAGTATTTTCTCGGCTTAAATTTGAGAATAATTGATAGGTATTGGGGTGTGTAAGGTTTTTTGTTCTGTCACCCCCGCGAAGGCGGGGGCCTAGCCCCGATCGACCCGTCTGGGCTGGGTTCCCTCCTTCGAGGGAATGACAGAAAAGAAAATATGTCCTTAAGAAGGTGATAATATATTATTTTTTATAAATAGTAATTTTTTCACCACGTCGTTCAATAAACTGATCTTTTCGCATTCTGTCCAAAATCCGTAGCAGCCATGCAGTGTCGTGCTCTTCATCAAACGACGGATCAATAAGGGAGCCAATATCTTTCACAAGGATAGCTCCCTTTTCTTGCACAAGTTTTAAAATCCTTCCGCGATAAATCCTATCAGGATGCGGCTTATCTCGATGTCTCATTTCAAACGTTTTTTTGATGCTTTGTTTAGGAATAGTAACTTGTCCTGAAAGAAAGGCTTCCGCACTCGGACAAAACTTTTTCATGGGGCATATCGCACAAGCCGGAGTTTTTGTGCAAACCAAACTCGCCAAATCAAATAAGGCCTGGGGAATATCGTAGAATCTTCCCTTATGAGGAAGGAAGCTCTCGGCTGCTTGGCGAATGCGCTCATCGTCCTTCAAATCAGGGAAAGGGATTCCTAAGAATAACCGTGCCCCTACACGTCGAATATTCGTATCAATGGGGAGCGTCCGTTTGTGTAGAGAGAAGGAGGTGATGGCGGCAGCCGTATATGGACCAATGCCTTTCAATGTACGCCACCCTTCTTCGGTCGTAGGTTCGCCATCTTCCACGATACGTCGCGCAATATCGCGCAACATGAGTCCACGTCGATTGTACCCAAGCCCAGACCACAAGGCGATAACATCGGCATTTGTTGCCTGCGCCAGTTCTCTCCAAGAGGGGAATCGTTCCAACCAACGATGATAATATAATATGACGCGTAAAACTTGTGTTTGTTGCAGCATCACCTCACTCACCAAAATAGGATACGCATTCCGCGTCTTGCGCCAGGGTAAGTCCCGCCCATGTTTGTCGTACCAACGTAATAAAATCGCAGCGGGGGACATAGCTCCGAACAGCGTGAAGGCTAAAACACGAGGAGTCAATTCCCCCGTCATCCCGAACGGAGTCATACGGAGCCACGTCGTTCGCGAACGACGTGGCGGAGACACGAGGATCCATCCGATTCCAAGGGGAGGGAGCCAACCCCCTCAGTCCCCCTTGTCAGGGGGAAGCCTTTAGACTCTCCCCTGATAAGGGGAGTTGGAGGGGTTGGGTCCATGGGCTACCTGTTTCCAGTCGAGATTCCTCGGTCGTCGCGGACTCCTCCTTCGGAATGACAGGTTATAAAGTAGAGACTTAGCGAAACGACAACGTCGCAAGCGTATCCAGGATCATACGTTCGTTTACCCCATCCGTTGTTTTGCCCCAGAGCAGGTGGGTCGTAGACGCATTTTCTTGGACGGACAAAAGGTAAAGAGTTTGTGAGCCATCCAACAATGTTCCACGTACACCCGTCAACAAACGAGTCCCTAGCGCATAGCTCACATCCGTCACATTCGTAAGGCGAGAACGGATATCTTGTTCGCGTTCTTGTCGATAGGGGGCAAAAGCGAACCATTGTTCTTCAATGGGTGTGCCTTTTACCAAGCGTTTTATGCTCACAAAGAGTCCATCATCACTGCTTTGTGTTTGCATCCCAGGGGGGACGCGCAGCGAGACGCCCATCGCAACCGATGCAAACTCAGACCAGCGACGCAATTGCGCAGGGGTAGGAGCCACGAGTCGAGTCGCTGTCTTAAACCGTGACTGTAAAGCAGATACTGTCTGCAACTGTCTCTGTAGGTCGGCTACTTGTTGCGCTGCATCTGCCACACGCTGGTTACTTTCTTGTGTAAGAGAGGATTGCTGGGCTTGCAATGTGGCTACCTGAGTTTTAGCTACGTCTAATTCACGAGTTAATTGTTTACGATCCGTATTTGAAGCGTGTAATACGACGCCAATTCCAACCGCCGAAGCCAAAGCTCCAAGCAAGATCCACAACACAATTCCAAAAGAACGACGCATATCGCCCTATGGTATCACACCCCCTGCAAAAACTCGTCTTTCCGCGCGCGCGTCTCCGGATCAAACTCCATCGCGAGAATACAATTCGCGAGGGTTGGTCCACGAAGTTCGAGTTTTAAACAGAGATTCACCAGTTTTTTCCAAGAGAGTTTTACAACTTCAATTTTCTCTCCACCATCAAGGTGCATACCCTGAGGAGCAGGAGCTAGTCCTTTTGCAAGGTATAATATTTCTTCAAACTGAGTGAAGCCGCGCCATTCTTTTGTATACCAATGGAGAAACTCACTTGCTTCAAATCCGGTCTCTTCGAGTAACTCTCGAGCCACCGCCGCGTCTCGGCTTTCACCCGGGTCGATGCGTCCTCCGGGAAGAGCCCAGAAGGCATTGGGTTTATTTGGTTGCTCCTGATGGGTGATGAGAATAGTTTCTCGATCTAAAAAAGCAACGACCGAAGCACAATCCGGACGCACGATGGATTCAAAGATGGTTGTGGATCCATCATAAAGCCTTTGCTCATACTGGTAAGCCTGAAGAAGCTGTCCGCTATACTTCAAGATGGCATTCTCTGGGAGGGGGACTGGCATATCCTAGCCATCTTGCCCGACGATCGGGGCTTTGTTAAGCTCAGGGCACTATGAAAGGCATTAACCTCTATCACGAAGTTCCTTGTGGCACACCCGACGCATTTAATGTTGTGGTGGAAGTCGTCAAAGGCTCTTCTAATAAAATCGAATACGACGAAGAAGGTGGGTATTTCAAGCTCGACCGCGTCCTTCACCAATCAACATTCTACCCCTTTGATTACGGGTTTGTTCCGCAAACGCATTCTGGCGATGGGGATGCGTTAGATGTCTGTCTTTTGCTTACGCACACGACGTTTCCTGGCTGTGTGGTAAAGGCGCGCCCTATTGGCCTTCTTCGTACCTCCGATCAAGACGGTCCAGACGACAAAATCATCGCGGTCCCTGTATCAAAGGTTGACCCTCGTTTTGAAGAGGTTCAAACGATCGAAGACCTGCCTGCGCATGTCCGCGAAGAATTTTTAATCTACTTTAAAGAATATAAGAAGCTCGAAAAAGCCAAATACGACAAAATCGTGATTGAGGGCTTTAAATCTATTGGGGAAACGAAGGAGGCGATCATGAAAGCCATGGAAGCCTACAAAACGAAGCCCTAACTTCTATGACTAACGTCCCCGAAGTCTTGCGCTTGCGTAAATTCCGTGTCCAGGAAATTGTTTGGGAAACCCCAGAGATTTATACCCTGCGCTTGGTTCCGGTCGAAGGCGAAGCCGCGTTACCCTTTAAAGCGGGGCAATGGGTCTATCTTCATCTCTTGAACGAAGACGGCACAACCTGGAAAGCCGCCTTTTCGATTGCGACCGCACCATCTGACACCTGTCCATTAGAATTAGGCGTAAAGATCGAAAAAGATTTTACCAAGCGCGCTTCCAAACTTCGCATTGATGATGTTGTCGCCCTCCAAGGTCCATTCGGGGTCTTTGTCTTGCCAAACGAAGTCACGACGCCGATCGTCTTCATTGCGGGTGGGATCGGCATCACCCCTTTTCGCAGCATGATGCGTGAAATGGTCCATCAAAAGATGTCCGTCCCAATGCGTTTGGTCTATTCCAACCGTTACTGTGAAGATAGCGCCTATTTAGAAGAATTCGACGATTTAGAGCGTGCCTATGGCCCGATGACGATGCTCGCGACCCTGACAGGGGAGAAGCCACCAGGTTGGACCGGGAAGACAGGACGGGTGGATGCGGCCATGCTAGCCCCACTTTTAGCTGAAACAGCCGCCACGGGGCAATTTTTCATGTGTGGACCCAATCCCTTCATGGACTCGATCCGTCTTATCCTTGAGCAAGCCGGGGTTGATAAAAAGCGTATTCACCAAGAGAGATTCGATTAAACCAGCCACCCCTTGCAAAGATCGAGAGAATTCGTTATTGTTCCGGGGCAAATTAGCAAGGTAGGACGCGCAGATTTGGAGGAAGAGCTATAAAGCTATTCGCCGAATCTACGCGTCCTACACGGGCGTGTAGCTCAGTTGGTTAGAGCGTTACACTGATAATGTAAAGGTCGATGGTTCGACTCCATCCACGCCCACCACGCGGGTATCGTATAGCGGCTATTATGCTACCTTGCCAAGGTAGAGATAGGGGTTCGACTCCCCTTACCCGCTCCATCGAGCTCAGCTCGACTCGCTCGGATCGGACATACAAAGCTCAGCTTTGCCGGTTCGTTTGAGTAAGAGCATCAAGAGCACGTAAGCGCAAAAACACTTCTCATGCGAGAGGTGTTTTTGTATTGAAAGAAAATAATTGTCATCCCTCCACCCATCTCCTATCCTACCCCTCATATGCCCGAAGAAATCCTGGACCTCGTCAACGAACAAGATGAAGTAATCGGTCGCCTCTCCCGCACCGATGTCTACGCTCAGGATCTCCACAACTTCCGCGCCATCCATGTCTTTGTAATAAATTCAGAAGGAAAAATCTGGATCCCTCGTCGAGTGGCTTCAAAGAAGTTCTGGCCAAGTAGTTTGGACTATAGTACGGCCGGGCATGTAGAGTCGGGCGAAGCGTACGACGCAGCTTTTCACAGAGAGGTTTCAGAAGAAATTAATATTGATACGCAAAAAGTTCCTTGGCGTATCCTGGGAAAAATCACGCCCAGTGAGGGAGCGTTTTGTTTCCAAATGGTCTACGAAATTCAATCAGATCAAACGCCAACCTATAATCCAGACGATTTTTCCGAGGCACAATGGCTGTTCCCTCAAGAAATTGTGAACTTGATCGAGAAGGGCGAACCAGAGGTAGTCGACTTAGCCTATACGTTGAAAAAGTTCTATCCGTCTAAATAACGCGAAATAGTTTTTAAATTTGCTCTATGCCCGAACGAATCCCTCCCTTCACCCTTTCCAGTGAACCCGCCAACGACGATGCTGCTTTGATGAAAACTATTCGAACGCGTGTACCAGATGTATCCCCAGGCCCAGAAGGCGTCCTAGACGAACTATTTATGCGTATTAAGTCGGAAGATGGGGTGGTGGGTGAGCCTATCCATATCGGGCTAACACCAGATGGGCAAGCAGATCTCTCTGAAGTTCCAAAAGAGATGCGTGAGAAATGGGAAAAGGGGATTATAGACGAGGGTGGGCTAAGCCCCGTCCTCCCGAAGCAAGGGTTAGCATTTTTAGCAGTTCTCCTCCTCACGGGGAACGTAAAAGGGGTAACATTTTCCCGGAAGAAATACTAAAGTGAGGATTTCTGTTTCTGTCGCGTGTTTGTTACTATAGCCCTATTATGAATGAAAAAAATCCTAGCTGGGTATCTGCACCAGCGGACAATCAGGGCCAAGAGGAGGAATCAGTAGAGCGGGAATCTGTGAAAGAAGTCTGGATGACGATGGATATGGGTGGTGGTAAAGCGAGCGCTCCTATCCGGATCTGGTTAACCCCTACAGGAGAGGTCGACTTGTCGTTAGTGCCAGAAAAGACTCGGTTGAATTGGGAAAGATTCGGAGTAAGAGATTCTCGTGGAGGGACAGCTGTTAAACCTGATGAAGGAGCAGCATTTCTCGAGATGCTCATTTCCGTAGAGTCAGCTACCTACGGCCCTTGGTTTTCACGCTAGGGCTGATAAGAGCTAACGCAAATATGCCTCCTACCTCTAAAGGGATAAGTCAAAACTTCGAAGTTATTCCCTCACGCAGAAGCAGGAATACATAGCGAGCTGCAGGAGTTGCAGGGAACCGTTCGTCATGTGGTTACTCAGCTTGAGCGGCTTAACGCTGAAGATTCCTTGTTGAATAAACATGGAGTAGAGAAGGAATTTTTAATCCAACTTGAACAGCTGGCAGGAGAAGACTTGTCTGCAAAAGATGAGGAGGAGCTTGATGTTTGGCAGAAGACGGCAGAAGCAGCCATAGAGCGGCTCTTTCCTTTATTACAAGAAGCTCACGAAATCCATCAATCAAAACAGGATCGTATAAAGAACCTGCGCGAACGACACCATTTAAGCGAAGTTGAGCGATTAGAGGAGCTCGTCTTGGAATTGTTGCCTCCTGACACGTCCGTAGAAAAACGTATAGAAATTCGGAACAAGAGAGATATCTTAAAAAAGGGTAAACGCGTTTCCAAAGAGTATCGTGCAAAAGGGGATTCAACCAACGCACCTTCATTTTGTGAATATGAGTCAGACAGCGGAGAAAAAATGGGGGGTGTTGCCAAAGAGAGCCTGCGTGAGGGAGCAAAAGGATTTATGCCCTACGAAGATGATGGACAGCTGCATCTATCGGAGAGAATTATTGATCCTGAAACCGGAACCATTACATGGAAAAAGCATGATTACGGAGGTGTTAATAAAGATTCAAAGGTAGGAGTAGAAGCTGTTCGGCAGACAAATAACTTGATAACCTTCCTAACCTCTCAAATGCTTGAGGATGGGGTAAAAGAGCTGCTGGCAAAAGAGGCTGGGACATCTCCAGAAAACATTTCCTATGATAATTCAGTAGGGAATGCTCGTGTAAGTGTTTTGCCGGGTGAGAGTACAGTGAGAGAAGTTATGCAAAGTTGGGTAGACATGATGGTTGATTTCGAAGTAGTGCCAATCACCGTCATGCGTCCAGAAGAAGATGGGACGGATGTCGCCTCTATCCAAGAAAATGTAACGTATCACGAGAGTGTCGCTGATCCTGATTCTCCGCTGATAGCTCATCAGCTTTCTGATATGGAGGCGGATTGGTTTTTTGATACCCCTCCCAGTTACTGGGGAGAGATTTTGAAAGCATCCAATCCAGATGAGCCAATGGAAGAGGACCCGGAGTGAGCCAAGAAAGATCCAGCCCGTTCTTTAATACGGGCGGGTATATTAGCGTTCTTAATGGGAGATTTGGATGGGATTGAGAGAAATATTATGTTCCATCCAGTTACAGGTCGTATCTGGAAGATAGATAATGGATTGTCTTCGGGGGTGGTGACGGGGAAAGAGTTGCCTGGAATAAAAACCACAGATACGGGTCGCCCATATAAGGAAGTCGTAAAGAGTATTTTGCTCGAGCTCGTTATCCGCCATGGCCTATCTTTAGATGACGAGGCACATTCAAATATTAAACAGTTACATACCGAGTTACTAGATGCAAAGAGCAGGCATTACGCGTGCATGCAGGGGATGTTCCGTCTCGCGTTTGGTAAATATGGGGATGTTATTGCAAATAACAGGTTTCAAGAATTCTTAGGGAGGCTGGAAATGATCGCTACGCATGGTAAGCCAGTTGGTTTAGTGTATGGCGATGATTATTCGCGCCCCATGGAGGAAGGATTTGCTCAGGCGGAGGCTGAGGCACAAAAGGAAAAACAGGCGGCATAATATTCTCTCCATGAAAAAATTCTTTGAAGGCACGCCTCCTGGTTACGAAGTTCGACGCAGCGAACGTGAGCCGACGCGTGAAGTTTTTATGTATCGTCCTCGCGCACAAGATGAGGATGAATTTGTCTGTCGCGTCGGTTTACGAGAAGATGGGACGGTAGATCTTAAAGATGTGCCTGAGGAGATGTGTAACAGCTGGAACACCTGCGGGATAAGAGTGAATATCGGAAATGCAAAACCCGTTTTTCCTTCCCAGGGGGCGGTATTCTTAGAGTTGCTCATAACCCAGGGATCAAACGGGTACGGGGCGGTTTTTCTCAAGCAGAAAAAAACAAGATAATATTTCTATTCTATGCCACGCTTAGAAAAGAGAAGTGGGGATCGTCCTGTTGCTCGACAGGAGACTTCTCCGGCACTTCCTTCGCTAAAGGAGCTGGCACAGTTATATATTCGCGATACGCAAGAACGGATTACGGGATTATTGGGTGAGCTCCAACAATACGGTGTAGATGAGACATTTGTATTGATACAGGGGCTGAGCGCGGATATTTTAGAAAAGATCGAGCGAATAACGTCCCAAGTCCCTGACATTACAGACCGTGCACGCATGGCGAATTGGCGAGCATTTACACAGCTCGCCGAAAAGAAGCTGTCGTTATTAATTGAGCAAGCAAAAACACAAAGAACGCAAGAAGCACTTGAGCAAAAATATCCATTGAAGCAGATTGAGGCATTGGATGAAGATGTTTTGCGTATCTTCGGAAAAGGCTATTCGCTTGAAGAAAGGGTAGCAATAAGGCAGAAGCTAGAAATATTGAAGTATGCGTCTGAAAAAAGAGATGAGCGAAAATATCTAGGTGAAGAGGAGGCGATGAATGCTGCTTCAAGGCGCATATTAGTCGACGAAGAAGGACGGGAGTATATTGCTTTTGGCAAAGAAGAATATCGCGAAGGGGCTTTTTGCTTGGAAAAATGGGGAGAAGTTGATGATACAGGGGATCCAAAGGAGGGAATGGAGACGGTCTTACTTCGGCAGTACTATGACGAAGATCTAGACAAGCCCGTCTTTGAAATAACATCAGGGGCACTCGCGGATATCTATATAGCGGAAATGGGTCCCCTCACCTCACCTGGATTAAAAACCGCCATACAAAATTCCATTGCGGAAGAAATTGGCATTCCGCTAGAGGAGGCACACGCCATTCCGTATGATAACCAATTAGCAAACGCCAGAGCCGGTGTTTTACCGGGCGAACTTGTTATTCGTGAGTGGCTCGCAAGTCGGATCAGTCTTGCGTTAAAGTTTGGGGCAGTCCCTCTCACCGTTGTACGTCCCGAAGAGCAAGGGGATGATATCGCTTCATTACAAGACGGAGTTACATCGGCAAATCCAAACATGGAAACGAGAAACATGCAGGATATGGAATTTGTGGCACTGTTTTTAGTCCATCCGGACGAATGGGCAAAGGTGTTTCCGCGTATGTTCGGATCGTTTGACGCCTTAAAAAAGTCTCTCGTCCGTATCGGTATCTTCGCCTATTTACTGCAGGACATGGATGGCATCGCAAAAAATCACATGTTTGATCCAGCTACGAATCAAATCATGAAGATTGATAATGGATTAAGTTCAGGTGTTGTGACGGGCAAAAATATCACGTTCGACATGCCAACGGCTCCAGGGAGTACAAGATTCGAGCCGCAGAATTTAATATGCGATAGGATCAGGAGCGGCCCGTTAGAGATAGTGCTTGAGCATAAGCTCACCCTTGATAATGAAGCTTTGGGATATGTGAAAACGTTATCGGAAGAGCTAAAAGATCCTAAGGGAGAACAGTACAAGGTGTTTCTTGCGATGTTTACCCTCGCCTTGCGTTCCTATGGTGCCTTTAGCCAACGCCTGGCAAAGGTTAAGCTCGCAAAATTCATGGAACGACTCGCCGAGGTAGCCGAGCATGGACGTCCTATCAATCTTAAGCCAGACATAGACTATATCCCTGAAGTTCAGGAGCAAGCAGCAAGATGGAAAGCTCAACAAAAAGCCGCCGCCTAACCCATCCTTGCCTCCCCCTTTAAAACCCGCTAACGTGCCTGCATGCAAATCCAGGGGATTGTCGTCCATGGCAAAAAACAGGCCAGAGAGCTTGGCTATCCCACGGCTAATATTGAGTATTCCTCTGCTGACCATCTTGAGCCCGGCGTTTGGACGTGTTGGATGTTGCTCGATGGTGAACCTCAAGAAGGTCTTGCCGTCGTAGGCATGTGGAAATTATCCCGGGGTGAACCAAGTGTAGAAGTACACCTGCTAGATGTCTCGCCGGATCTATATGACGCACACGTTGAGATCGAGGTTGGCCATCGTTTGCGCCCACTCCTTCCATTCCAAGGGGTAGAACCATTAAAAATCCAAATCAAACAAGATATCCAGCAGGGAAGAGTTTGGTTTTCTTCTCATTCATTCACGCGTTAATATGTTCACCGGGATTGTTCAAGGCATGGCCACCGTCGCGGCCGTACAAAAAAAAGACCAGGCTCTTCGCCTAAGGCTCGACCTTGGCGCACTCGCGGCTGGAATCCAGATTGGAGCCAGTGTTTCTGTCGCCGGTGCGTGTCTGACGGTGGTGGCCATTGCGGATTCTGTGGTGGAAGTTGATGTGATTGGAGAGACGTTAGAAAAAACGAATATCGGTAGCCTGGTAGTCGGAGACAAGATAAATCTTGAACGTTCTGCGCGTGTCGGCGAAGAAGTAGGCGGGCACAATGTCTCAGGACATATCAGTGACACGGCTACGATCCGCTCGATCGATACGCCACCTAATAATTGGATCCTCACCCTCAGCATCGACCCAGTCTGGATACAGTATATACTTCCGAAAGGCTTTGTTGCTCTCGATGGCTGCAGTCTCACGATCGTCGATGTTGGAACCGATACCTTCACCGTTCACCTCATCCCAGAAACCTTGCAGCGTACAACCTTTGGAGAGAAGAAGGTGGGGGATAGAGTGAACATGGAAATAGACCCGATGACGCGTGCGATTGTGGATACGGCGCGAACCATTCTTAATAAATAATATATTAATATGCCCTGTCACCCCCGCGAAGGCGGGGGCCCAGCCTCGATCGATCGAACCGTCTGGGCTGGGTTCCCTCCTTCGAGGGAATGACAGAAAAAAACCTAACGTTCTATGAACTCCAACCACTTCTCCTCTCTCGACGGCTCCGGCTTACGTATCGCGATCATCGCTTCCCGTTTTAATCAAGAACTGTGCGATGCCATGTTAGAGGATGCAGAAGCTGCCTTGAAGAGTACGGGCTTAAAAGAGGAAGATGTCGCCGTTGTTCGTGTGCCTGGCTCGTTTGAGCTTACCGTCGCGGCCAGTCGTCTCGCTTCGACGGATGATTTTGATGCGATCGTGTGTTTAGGTGTCCTTATCAAGGGCGAAACGCGTCATGACCAATACATTGCGGATGCTGTCGCCCAAGGTCTCACTGATATCGCCATAAACACTGGTATTCCCGTTGCCTTCGGCGTCTTAACCACCGAAACAAAAGCACAGGCCGAAGCCCGTGCCATAGGTTCCCAGAAAAAAGGCTGGGAAGCCGCGATGAGTGCCGTCGAAACCGTGCTTGCCCTTAAGGCTTAAGCACGATATTAGGCGTTTGCGTGATCGCCATGATGCGATCCGTGACCGTCTGAAGGGAGTTAAGACCTGGAAGTTGTTGGATACGACGTGTTACGCGTTCGTGCATAACCTCTAACCCATCAACTCCAGAGAACAGTGTATGGATCACCGCGTTTGATTCTGCAGGGGTCTTCTTATTTTCTCCTACGGGTGACCAAAACGTATCGATGATAAATCTAGCTAATTGTTGGCGAAAGGTAGACCGCATCAGTTTTATCCGTGCCACGCTCCAGTAAAAGAATGAATGCGTCGCTTCTTCGCGGGCGATGTGTTTAAGGATGTAGTCTAGCACGGGATGTTTTGCCAGTGTCCAAAGTCGTTGGTATCCCGTAAGGGTTGAAAGTTCATTGATCGCCCCCCAGGTCATGTGCACCCCCGTAAAATGATGCCCCATCAAATTCGTAATCCGAGGAATGATACGGCTTGCGATTTTGTTGCGCCGAGAAATGCGTTGCGTTACCTCTTCGTACCAGGTATCCGTTGTGGGTAGACCGGCCTCCACCAAAAAACGATGAAGCAGGTCACTGTGCGTGATTTCTTCTTCGCTCCAGCGTTCCATAAAACGTTTGATCGCAGGATCTTTGCCCGTGGGAGTGCGTGACAGTTCGTCATTATAAAGACTTGTTAGTCGTTCCACGTCGCGCATGTAGACCAGGGTAGGGATGAAACTGGGATCCAAGGGGTGGTCTTTGATCGTATGCCAAGGAATGGTTTCCAAAAACGCGGGTGTCAAGACGCGCTCTTGTGATTCGTACCAGGTGATCGCCTCAGCTTCTGTTTCAAATAACATGCAGGGATGGCGATAGTTTAGGTCTTTTTTATTCGTGTCGTCAATGGAGGATGTAAGGAGTACCCCTCATATACAGCCATTTTGGCTGTATATGAGGGGTATAATAGTTACCTAGGTTAAGAATAAGGGGTAAACGCCGGGGACGCTTCTTGGCGTTCCGCCGTTTCTAGTTGGGCAATAAGTCGTTCAAGTCGTTGTGAGACGTCACGATGCATGTCCTCTAGGTTCCACAGGGTTTCTAAGAGGTCATCTAAGCGCGTCATGGGGTAGGTGGATACGGGCATAACATAAGAGGGTCAGGAGGGGAGGGTTTCAATGGCAAGCGTCAGCTGCCGTTCAAGCTGTTTCTGCTTATACCACGCTCGCCAACGCATAAACCCATACCCGCCTGCAATCGTAGCGGTCGCTGCCCCCATGGGAGCCCAAGGAGGGAGGTTCGTGTGTTTTATGGGGGTGGAGGCCGCGGCGACATTCGCTTTTGATTCCACAATCGTGATCTCATCCGGGGTGCGTGGATAAAGTTGTGGGGTTGCCCCACGTAAATCCAGGACCCCTCGCACGCGAATGACATCTCCCACCTGTAATCGTTGGGCTCGGTAACCAAGAATGGCAGGAAGAGCGATCGTGAGTTCCATCTCAGCCGTTTCAATCCGGGCGCTGGTTGTGCCGCGTGTAAGGACTCGTCCGGTGAATTCCGTTAAGCTCCACGCCTGGCTTGGCTCAACGCTCAGAAGGTCAACCGAAGTTGTCTTGGGAGACGGGAGAGAGTTTTTGGTGAGTTCCCAGCGGTCACGGGTGCGCATTTCCAAATGTGTGCCATCATCATTTGTGACAAGCGTCCCGTAAATAGCGATAGAACTTCCGAGCGGAGGAGAAGGTTGCGATGTGCTTCCATATACGAGTAACCCCGTCCCATCTGCATTGAGTAATACGAACCGACGTTTTGCGATCAAGTTTGCTGGCGTGCCTACTGTGCCATGAAGTAAGACACGCGGAGCCGTTGCCGAAGAGGTGGTCATAGAGGTTGTCGTTTTCTTTGCAGCCGGTTTTGTCGTTGTCGTGGCTTTTTTCGCTTTTGCCACGGTTGCTTTTGAAGAAGTCGTACTTCCGCGTGCTTTAGAGGCTGTGTATTCTGCCCACGACATGCTGGTCACCTTCTTTGAAGGAGTAGTAGCTTTTGTCGATGATGTACTTACATGAGCGGTGGTACTTGTCGCACTTCGTTTCTTAACCGTCGTCGCGGTCGAGGTTGCTGTCGGAGAAGTTGAAGAGGTCGTTGAGAGAACAGGAGGAGATGTGTTGTTGGAAGAAGCTGCGGAAGTGGATGGGGTAGCTGAGACGGTGGGGGAGGGTGGGGGAGCGCGCTCTGGAATCCACCAAGTCCCATCTTCCAGCCGCGCATAATGTTCATCATGCTGCATCGAGGGATAGCTAACGCTGTCGAGCAAACTTCCGTCGGCCGCATACAAGAGAACAGAATCGCCGCTGTTATTAAGCCGTTGGCTAGGCAAGCTGAGTTGCCAACCGTATTCACTGGTTAAGAGATATGGTGTTGAAGATGCCACCGTGAGGACAGCGCCCTGTGTATCGCGAAGCACTAATCCCAGCAAGTCATTTATATCGTGGCAGCCAGTAATTGTGACGCGTTCTTGTCCATCGCTAGGAGCGGGAAGGATGTTGCTCAATCGCCATGTACAGGGTGCTTCAATCTCAGGAGTTATTTCCGTTGAAGTTGTCGAGGCCGGAGATTCTTCCTCGGGTATTTCAATGGTTGAAGAGGTAGAGGAGTCAGGATCTATCAGTTCTGGGATGACATCCGGTTCTGTCGAAGTCGTATCCGTAAATACCGGTTCTTCCGGGACAAGTTCCGGTTCTTCTGTGATGGGTACAGTTGAAGTCGTTTCTTCTTCAGGGATTGGTGATTCAGGAATAAGCGGAGAGGTTGAAGTGGTATCTATAACAGGTAAGGATTCTTCAGGAGGAGATTCCGTGTTAGGGGGGAGTACAATATCGGTGTCTATTGCTTCCATACGTATACATCCATCACAAAGGCCAGGGGTGCCAAAATCCGTTACGTCCGAATCAAGACCGTGGCTACTGGTTGCATTCGCCCAGGTGTTAGCAAGAGGATCCGTGCGTAACATAGAGGTGAGCGGTCTTGTTGTGCCCGCGGGTGGCTGTGTTCCGTCACCCGCTTCATCCATCACGGCGCCCTGTGCATCCTTCAAGACAAGATGGAGCGCTTCATTCGAGAGAGCCACGTCCGTAGTGACCAGGTGCGCAGGCGTATTGAGAGTGCTTTTTGGATTTGTTTCATCATAGTTTGAGAGAATAAATGTCCCATACGCAGGAACAACGGCTGTTTCCGGAAAGGTGATCAGATGGCCACTTACTCCCTCCAAGCTCCAGCCTGCCAAAGATCGTTCTTCCGAGCTCATGTTCCAAAGCTCCACCCATTCATCTGCATTTGAGTGTGATGAGCCAGCCCAATTCACCTCACCAATGACGAGCGGAGAACTCGCATGAACGCTGATCGGTACAAGTAAGAGCAAGCAAGCGAATAAGAAATTAAAAACACCAGGGCGTGAGCAGGCACGCCCCCACACATTCGTGGGCATGTTTATCGCTGTTGCATCCGCAGGTGTAACGGAAGCCCGTTATTCACCTGCGTTCTGCGCAGCTCCTATATCTATCGTGACACGGCTTTTGAGATGATTGTGGATAAAGGATGCTCCTCAAGAAAAGATAAACGCACGAGCCAAACATGTTAGGTGATGCTGACAAGACAGTCGGTATAGATGGGCGTAAATATCTTAAGAATCGAACATGGGTCTTTTTCGCGTTAGGGTCTTCTAACAAAATCGGACACGTGGAGTGGTTGATCGCTCAGCCTTGACAATAGGTAAAAATCGTTCGTGAAATCGTGAAAAAACGGAGGGGCAAAAACGGTAGGCAAGAGGCGATCTCTGTGGATAAGTAGTTAGAGTACTAACAAAATCAGGCTCCTTGACCGAAGAACGTAATTGTTCTATTTTTGTTCTATATGCCGACCCCTCTTACGCCCAAACAAAAAGAAGTTCTCGACTTCATCGTGAACTTCATTAACGAGCGTGGCTACCCACCTTCGTATCGTGAGATCGCAACCGGTCTCGAACTCGCTTCACCTTCTACCGTGCACACGCACATTCAAGCGTTGCGTCTGCGCGGGTACTTACGCGGTAGCAGTGACACAAATAACGCCGCCAATCGGGAGCTTGAGCCAACCGATAAAGCGGTGCGTTGGGCAAAGGCGGTCATGCTTCCCTTAAAGGGATTAATCACCGCCGGGCAACCCATCGAGGCGGTCGAGGAGCATGAAACAATGGCTGTACCCGTCGATCTTGTTCCAGATTCAACCAACTCCTATATCCTGCGTGTCAAAGGCGACTCCATGATCGATGAAGGAATCCTAGACGGAGACTACGTGATCGTAGAAAGGAATCCTTCACCAAAAAATGGAGAAGTCGTCGTCGCTCTGCTTGATAACGCCTACGCCACGCTCAAGAAGTTCTACCGTGAAACGAACCGCATCCGCCTCCAACCCGCCAACAAGACCATGCAACCTATCTACTGCTACGATCCACTGATTCAAGGTGTTGTCCGCGCCGTCATCCGTTCCTTTCGCACCATTTAATTTTTCCCAAGGTAAGAAGAGAGTCTCAATCCTGTACGGCTGAGGTTGTTTAAGTGTATCTCCTCATTCATTTTGTTATCTCCACGGAGGCAGGGAGTCTAGCTACGGGAAGGGCTAGACCTTCTACGGATGGAAGGGAGTCCGCCTCTCCTCCGCGTAACCTGTCTCCGTGGAGATAGCATCATCATCTCCTTTTATGTATCGCTCTGTGTACTTTGCTCCTCCTCGTCCGTCGCCTATGTTCTTGCGTGTCGCCTTTCTTCGCTTGGCGGTCGTCTCCATTCTGTTCATCGTCCTCTTCTTTCACTGGGTTCGTCCGTAACGTGGAGTCATATATCAGGTCTATAAGTAATATTAAAATAAAGAAGGTATGCATGCAAAGCGGCTAAAACAAGAAATTCCCCGAATAAATCGGGGAATCTCCTCCTGTTCAAAAGAGCGTGTATGAAAACTATTTGCGCTTCTTTGCAGCAGCTTTGCGCTTAGGAGCGGCTTTCTTCACAGCTTTCTTAACGGTCTTCTTAACCGCCTTCTTAACGGTCTTCTTCACAGCTTTTTTCTTCATTGCCATATTATATTATTCACTCTCCTTTCTAGTTTATTAGTCGTCCCGCCAATCGAGAGAGGCGGGATCGATGCTCGTTGTGATGTTTGCACATCGTCCAACGATCACGTCCACGAGTATAACACATAAATTAATTTTTGTGTGCAAGAGAAGTTGTCAACAGCCGAACGTGCTTTTATTTTTCCCCGTCATCCTTGTGCGGAGTCTGACGTAGGTACGTCGTTCACGAACGACGTACCGGAGACACGAGAATCCATCCGCTTCATATAGCAATGGAAGAATATAATATATTATTTTCTTAAAAATGATTTCACCCCGCTCTGTCTCACGACGGTGCGGGGTGTGTAGTAGGTGGGATGTTGAGGTGGGGAAGGTGCGCTCTCAGCGGAGCGGGATCATCACGTCCGTCGGCCACGGACGCTGGAAGTGCCACTCACGGGACGTGGGACGTGCGTGGAAGATGGCCGTGTCATGTGTACGGTGCGCCACCGTCGACCGGTGGAAGTCGCGTCGCACCATGACCCGTTCACCGACGCGCAGGATGAACGATCCACCTTCGGGCAGTGGCGTCCGATGGACGACCCCTCCGTCTTCGCGGCCCGCCGACAGGCTCATGACGAGCTTCGGCGGAAGTCCTTGAACGCGGAGCGTGTCAGGAGCCGTGGCCTGCAGGTTGATCCGTCCACTGTTCGGAGACTCGTGTGAGGTGAGGGTGAGTACCAGCCAGCCGGAGCCAGCCAGGATCACTTCCTGCCACCACTTCTCGAACTCCGAGGTGAGCCAGCGGTTGGGCTTGCCCGCTCCCTGGTCGCCCGCGTGCAGGAGCGCACGGTAGACGTCCGGAGTCCGAGCGTACCGATCCCGTTCACCAGGGCCATCGACGGCTCTGGAGATGAGACGCGTGAAGTACTCGCCCGCACCACGGTAGTAGTAGGGGAAGTATTCGAGCAGCATCCGACCCGCGAACTCCACGTTGGGAACGTGGCTCGTCAGGTTGGTCGCTGCGAAGCGCTGCTCCTTCGAGAACTGCCCGAAGAATCGGTTGGCATCGTGGATGATGCGGATGTTCCGCACCACCACCCACCGGATCTCTTCGCGCTGTTCGAGGCTGAGCCAGGGCACGAGTCCCTCGAACAGCTCCGCGTCGCGGCAGGTGAGCGGTTCACGCCGCTGACCAGGGCGAGGCTTGGGTCGCCTCACCCGGAACCGCAGTACCTTCTCGAGTACCTTCTCGAACTCCTCCGGCATCTCGGTGGCTGCTGCTCGTACGAACTCGACGAACGAGGACTGGTCGTCCGCGCCGAAGAGCTCCTCGAGCTCACCATCTTCGCCGTAGGTGTTGAAGTTGAGCAGGTACTCGAGCACCCACTCGCGGGTCAGGCTCGGACGACGGTCATAGTCCAGCTGCTCGAAGCAGAGGGAGCGGTAGAGCGCGCGCAGTTCGCACGTCTGCCAGCCCTTCGCCTTGAGTGCCGAGATCCACGACAGCCGTACGTCGTACTGTCCCCGCACCCAGGCGATGAGCATGCCGAGCTCCTTGAGGGGAACGTCGAGCTCGACGGCCTGGGCGAACACCTCGCGCGGATTCTTCTCGTCCTCGAGGTCGCGGGTGAAGCCTTCGAGCACGCGCTCGAGCTCCTCCGGCTCCCAGGTCCTTGCTGCATGGACCTGGGGAATGTTGTCGGTCTGGTCCTTCGTGTCTTCGTCCGTCCGGATGTTGTCGTTGCTCATGGTCGTCTCCTCGACTGTAGTGTGTGGTCCGGTACCACACGCTGTTCGATGGAGCGCCCTTGTCTCTCGTGTGGTTTTTTTGGGCGGTTAAGCCCTCAACTGATCCACGTCATGGTTACCTCCTTTCTAAAAGGGTAACGCCGTATTTAATCATAAAATGGCGTTTTCGTCAATGATATTGACAAAACGCAAAAAAGGTGTCATTCTATCTATGGATAGTGACGTGCGAAGATCAGTCCGTGGTCGGGGATAGGTTCTGCGCAAACGAGTATCCCGAGAAGGGCAACCTTCTCTTGATTCAATCTAGTATTTGAACTTTTTCGCAAGAAAGAGTTCACATCATACGCATGCCTATCAAGTTGTTTGTCGGCGGCATCCCTTACCGTGCTACGGAAGAGGAGCTCCGCGAACTGTTCTCCCAGGCTGGCGAAGTGGTCTCAGTGTTCATCCCTTTGGACCGTGAAACCAAGCGCCCACGCGGATTCGCCTTCGTTGAGATGGTGGATGACGCAGCCGCAGATCAGGCGATCTCGATGTTCGATGGCTCCGAAATGGGCGGTCGCCGCATCGCGGTCAACAAGGCCCGCCCAATGGAGGAACGTCCTTCACGCGGTCCTCGGATGTAACCTCACGTTCATCTAACACAAAACACCCAGCGATGGGTGTTTTGTGTATCTGGCTAGATTAGAGTCCTAATTGTTTCTTCACCTCCACCTCCGCCTGTTCGGGATTCGCTCTCCCCTCCGTCGCTTTCATAATGCATCCGACAAACCATTTTACCAGCGCAACTTTCCCCGCGCGGATTTGCGCCACCTGATCGGAATTCTGTTGGAGGATGCTGGCGACCGTTTCGGCTAACGCATTTGCGTCGTCCATCTGTCCGAGGTTGTGCTCCTCAAGAAGATGAGAGGGATCCGTCCCTTTCTCCATCATGAGGGTTAAGAGTTTTTGCGCATTTGCACTGTTTATCGCTCCATCATCAATCAAGTGCAAAAACTCCGCGAAGTTCTCCGGGGAAATTTTCACGTCCCGGATCGTTTTATTGTTAGCCGATAAAAGACCGGCGAGCTTGGTCGTAAACCATCCGCCTGCGAGTTTCGCAATCTCTGTACGACGGTTTTTTAAGACGTCACCGGCAGATTCCTTGCCTTCATCCGTCGCCGCTAACCAGGTTCCTAGCTCTCCCATCACTTCTTCTACGTATTCAACCCATCCTTCATTCGCGACAAAGAAACGCGCATCATCCACAGAGAAGCCCCACTCTTCTTGCAAGCGTTCGCGGGTCTCAATCGGTAATTCTGGCATGCGAGCTTTTTCCTCTTCACGAATCTCCGCCAACGATACCGGAGGAAGGTCTGGTTCTGGAAAGTAGCGATAATCGGCACTCGTTTCTTTTGAACGCTGGTCAAACGTTTCACCTTTGTTTTCATCCCAACCACGCGTTGCTCCGCGAGGCATTTCGCCCTTTTCCAACATCAAGCGCTGGCGTTCCATTTCATACGTAATCGCCCGTTCCACCGCCCGAAAAGAATTGAGGTTCTTAATCTCAATTTTAGGATTAAAGTCCGGCTGTAGTTTAAGACCTTGTTCATCAACAGGGAGGAGAGACACGTTCGCGTCACAACGCATGTAGCCTTTTTCCATGTCTGCTTCTGAGATGCGCAGCGAGCGCAACAAGAGCTGAAGTTCTTGTAAGAACGCCTTGGCTTCAGCAGGGGAGCGAACGTCTGGCTCTGTCACGATCTCAGTCAACGGAACACTCGCACGGTTAAAGTCGATCAAGCTCGAAGACGAAGCGCTGTCATGGATATTCTTGGCCGCGTCTTCTTCTAAATGTGCACGGGTAATCCCAATCCGAATCCGCTCACGGTTTGGGAGCGCATCTTTTTTAGGAACGTCGATGATGAACTGTCCGTTCTCTGCAATCGGGAAGTCAAACTGGGAGATCTGGTAGCCTTTTGGGAGATCAGGATAGAAATAGTTTTTGCGATCAAAATGCGCTTGGTCAGGAATCGTGCATTCAAGGGCTAAACCCGCACGTACACCTAAACGAACCGCTTCTGCATTTAAAGCGGGGAGCGCGCCTGGTTGGCCTGTACACACGGGACAGATAGCTGTGTTTGGTGCTGTGCTGTCGTCCACATTTGGACACGAGCAGAACATTTTTGTTTTGGTCCGAAGACGGACATGGATTTCGAGACCGATGATGGGGATATAGCGGGCAGGTGTCATAGATAGACTTAGACTAGCAGGTTAGCCAAAAAAGGGGGAGAGTGGCTATAAAAGCGTAAGGAATGCTATTATCCAATCCATATCCCTATGGCTACTCCCCAATTTACTACGCCAAACCGTCCTCCGACTCCTCAGCTCCCATTTGCCGAACGGCTAGCAAAAAAAGACAGGATGACAGAAAAAGATATCTTAGAAATGCAGGAGCGAGAAAAGGTGGAAGCATTCCAAATAAAAAATTTTGGTGGATTGCCGATTGATGTAGTTTTTACTACGCAAAAAAAGCCTGGACGAGGAGCTCAAGAGTTGAATCAGGATGCTCTTACGTTCGATCAGCAAACGAAGTTAATCGGAGTGACGGATGGAGTGAGTCAAAGCGCAGAAGCAGCAAAGGCTGCACGCGAGCTTGCATCTGGATTTCAAGATGCAGTACGTCTCTTTGCGGTCGATGCACGAGACAAGGATATTGCCTATCTTGTCGCCGACCTAGAGTTGAATAATACAAAAAATGGAATTGATCGCTTGGGTGATCCTGATAGAAGCTTAGGTCTTGCGTTGCAGACGGATGAGGGGCTGGTGCGCAAGGCCTGGCTACTATTAAAATCCGCGCAAGAGATTAACGCGCATATTCGCAAGGTAAATGGGCAAGCGACAGCAATATTCAGTCTGTTCCACCAGGCAAAAGATGGGAAAGTTCACATGGTCTCTATAAGCTTTGGAGATTGCGCGCTGATGACAGGGGAGGAGCAGATCAACAAAGAGCATTCCTTCCTAACCAAAGCAATCAATGAAAAGTGGATTAATCCAGCCGATATCCCGCGTAATCCTGTAACGGGGGAGATCGATTCCGATACGCAAGTCCCTATTCTGTTACCAAACGGAAAAACGGTAGCCCGGTCTTACGCGCAACTTCGCAATGCCTTATCTGCTGCATTTGGGGATCCAGATCAAGACCCTGTGCTGGATATCACCTTCCGTGAGGTAACAAAAAATACGCTGTTGACTACGGATGGTGTGAGTGACCGCCTCGAAAAAAACGAGAAGCCAGATACGACAAAAATATTTGGATTTAAGGAGGGGAGGACGCCAAGGGCTTGGTTAAACACGGTACGCGAAGAAGCTATCTCGGCAAAAAGTTACAAGAGACCCGATGACACAACTGCTATAGGAGTGCTACCAAGTGTCTAAGGGCAAGAGTTTTTTTGTATGGATGTCCGCCTAGATCCTTCCTGGAAGCAGGTATTACAGGAAGAATTTGAAAAGCCGTATTTTCAAGAGGTCACAGCTTTTGTAAAACAGGCGTATCTCAAAGGAGTCGTCTATCCTCCACCGGCTCAAATCTTCCATGCTCTCGACGCATGTCCCTTTGATCAAGTGCGTGTCGTTATCCTCGGCCAGGATCCCTATCACGGACGAGGCCAAGCACATGGTCTCGCATTTTCCGTGCCTAATGGCATTAAGCCACCACCTTCTTTACAAAATATCTTCAAAGAGATTCACGATGATCTTGGCGTGCCAATTCCAACCAGTGGAAATCTAGAGCGCTGGGTCAATCAAGGGGTGTTACTGTTGAATGCGACCTTAACGGTCGAAGCAGTCAAAGCCGGATCCCATCAAGGTAAAGGCTGGGAGCAATTCACGGATGCGGTTATTCGTACTCTATCAGAAAAACGTGAGCACCTTGTCTTTATGCTATGGGGAAAATACGCCCAACAAAAAAGTGTTCTCATCGACTCCTCGTGTCACCTTGTCCTGCAGGCTCCGCATCCTTCCCCTTATTCAGCCAGCAGCGGATTTTTCGGCAGTAAACATTTTTCCAAGGCGAATGCCTATCTTGAAAAACACGGCCTCGATCCAATTCAATGGTGATGCTTTTTTCCGTCATTCCCTCGAAGGAGGGAACCCAGCCCAGAGTCGGGCTATATAACAAGCTTCTCAAACGCCTCAAAGTCCTTATAGAGATGTGTTTGAAAGCCTGCTCTTTCTGCTACGGTCGTATTTTCTTCATGGTCATCTGCAAACAGGATCTCAGATCGCTGGAGGGAGGGATCTTGAGCATGGAGTGTTTTATAGACATGCTCAAAGAAGACGGATTCATTCTTCGTGTGCCCAATCTCGCATGACGAAAAGATATCATCGAACAAAGATCCAAGTCCGACCTCATCACGCAAGAACGCTAAACGATGCTTCTCCTGATTAGTGGAAAGATAGCAACGCGTTCCATGCTCGCGTAGCTCACTGACAAGGTTCGTCATCTGTTCATTCACCTCCAGTCCACCCTCAAACCAAAATTTCATGAGTGATTCCACCGTGTTATTCCAGCGCCAATCTTTCATGACGTGAGATAGCTCTTCCTTCAAATCCGCCTTGCCGATCTTGCAGGCCTGAAACGGTCCAGCAAAAAACGGTTTCATCGTATCCCAAGAAACCCCATACTGTTCCTGCATCTGCGTACTAAACTTTTTAGAACGGATCACCATCCCGTCAACGTCGAAAAGGATTGCTTTGAAAGACATATGTTGAAGATCCTAGCGATCCCTAAGCTTTTTTACAACTCCACGATCGGCATCCACCTCAATAATGTCACCCGTTTTAAACGCATGTGTGGCGGATCTTGTGCCGATAATACAGGGCTTACGTAATTCACGAGACATGATCGCGGCATGACACAGGATCCCACCTTCATTTGTGACAATCGCTTTGGCTAACCGCATGGCCGGAACAAATTCTGGAGACGTCATTGGGGTAACGAGAATCTCATCTTGCTCTACCTGTAAAGCCTCTTTACGATCAAGGATCACGCGCGCTCTTCCTTGTACCCGCCCCGGAAACGCAGATTGGCCTTTTACTTCGCTGAAATCTTGTTCAAGATGGGGAGTAAAGAGTTCTTGCAGGATATCAATATCTTTTCCCGTCACTAACCATTCTCCATACGGAGCGATCAGATATGCATACCCTTCTTGGGTACGATTCAGGAATACTTCCTTCGGCAACAAGAGTGAGCCTTTTCGTATGCTATCGAGAATCTCATCATAGGTCATGTGCAAGGTTTCTTCTAAAGACAGCTGAAAAAAGTCTGAAAGATACTGAAAGATGCGCTTATACGCCCCATTCACCAACATCATGTGGTCAATGCTTTCTGTACGCAAATAGATAAATGATCGAATGAAGTGAAGGCGGTGTTTGAGATCGGCAGAGAGATCGGAATGATCAATCAGGGATTGGCTATTACGTATTTCATCATCAGCTGCTTGAAGGGCTATTCGTTCTGTCTCGCGTGCATGTTCATCCGTTAAACGCTGGAGGCGACTTTCATAATATTCAAGGTTGAACGGTTCATCATCAATGACGTGCATGGAAAGGGATTGATAGAGCCCGCAATGCCTTAATAATGCGCGCGGTTGCTCTGTCGTCGGAAAATCAGCGATCTTTATGAGATCTCGTTGTTCACGGCTAGAGAGGGGAAGGGCGGAGGGACGATAAACTTGCGATAAGAAATCCTCGACGTCCATCCTAGAATCCTTCCAAGTCGCACGAATTTCTTGACTGGTACGTTCTTGCAGGGGATCAATCGCAAACCATAAGAAGGCAACCTCAAAAAATGCAACCCACCAGGTTAAATGATCACGAAGAAGCTCTGAGATGGAAGAGGGTGCGAGCTGGGTGATCTGTGCTTTCTTAGTTAATACGCGTGCCTGATCGATCGTTTCTGTAAGTTCTTGAACCAGACCGTTTCCGAAGGATGGATCTCTTCCTAACTCAGCAAGCCAAGTAGTGGCCGCATGTGTGTTTAAGGAGGTCGATTGGAACACCTCCTTGATGGGGGAGCGACCCGCTTCAAAAAAGGTAAAATCAATATTCCAACGTTCCTTAACGGCACGTACCGCATAGCGATATCCATCCATAGCAAACACCACCCGCCTACGGATAAATACGCGGGCTAAAGGATCGTCTTCCGCATCTGTCTTATGAATTTGTTGAAAATGTGGTTCAAGACCAAGATGGGGAGAGGAAAGAATAGGTGGCGATGCCATAGGTCGGTTTAAGGAGACAGTTTTTCTAACCAAGTTGATTAGGTAGGGATAACATCTCTCGCATCGTCTGCTCGAGCCTTAAAAAAGTCAACCAAGGTTGCCCTTTTGCTCGAGAAGAGTAAGGTAAAAATAGGGAAGCTTACTCTTCATCTTGATGAGACATATGTCGACGATACCGATTGCATCAAGTCGTTTTGGAGAATCCAGGCTAGATATCTATTTGCGTCGAGCCGCGTACACTATTCTTGGTGGGCTCGTGTTATTTGATGCGTTAAACTTTTTCCAAGTTTTACCCTACAAAGTTGAGTTTACTCTCTTCGGACGTATCGTAAGTACTGGGGGAGCCTTTCTCGCGTTAGCAATCGCGGATGCCCTCTTTAAAAAACACATCGGCCGCGCCTTACCCGGAATCGCACGGGTATCGTTTGCTCTCATTATCATTGGAGATTTTTTTGGGGATGTCTTTCACTTCTATGGGAGTTGGGATCGCTACGACCAGGCCATCCATTTTCTGAGCGGACCCTTCCTCGTTGCCCCACTCATTGCCCTCTTAGGAATGATAAAAAACGCCAAACAATGGCGTGTGCCAGACGGGATCCTTTACCTTCTCGCCTTAGGAATCAATGTCACCATCGCCGTTCTCTACGAGGTGGAGGAATATCTAGAAGATTTTTTCACTCTTTCACAGCGTCTTGGTGATGGTCCCGACACAGCCAATGACATGATGGTGAATCTCATCGGAGGAGCTGGATGCATTCTCGCCATTCTCGCCTACAAAAAAATAAAACACTCTTGGTATAGTCGGAAAGGTTTTTCCGTCCCCGTGCATATTATTTCGCCATCTCATTAGTCAGAATAAAGGGTGGATGAAGGTCGAAGCCAAAATACAGACGTCCATGGACGTCTGTATTGCGTATGCTACTATGCTGGCCATCAACCGATACCCTTCTATATGGCCAAAAAACACAGCACGACGGCTCTTACCCCCGCCGACCACGCCCGTCAAAATGAGCGCTATGCCCAAGGGCACGCCTATGACTATGTCATTATTGGGACCGGGAGCTCCGCCCTCACCGTCGGTTCCTTGCTCGCGCACAAAGGGTACAAGGTCTGTCTGCTAGAAGCGCACGATATCCCTGGTGGCTACGCCCAATCCTTCAAGATGGGGGATTACTATTTTTGCGCTCAGATCCACTACACCTGGGGCTGTGGGCCAGGCGGAAAAGTCTACGAATTTATTAAGCAGATTGGTTTAGAAAAAGACATTACGTTTGAGTTGTACGACCCTACCGGATACGACCATATGGTTATGCCCGACGGTAAACGGGTAAAAATTCCTTACGGATTCGACAAGTTGGCAGAAAATATCGAAGCCGCCTATCCCGGCCAAAAGGCAGCTGTTAGCAAGTTTTGCGATATTTTGACCAAATTACGTGAGGAAATGACCACCTTCCCTCAAGGAAAGCTCAGCTGGTGGCACTATGTTACGCAGGGCTATAAGTTCTTAACCTTGCTCAAATACAAGAACGCAACGCTTCAAGAAGTCTTTGATGAATGTGGCTTATCCAGAGAAGCGCAAGCCGTCCTCATCGCTAACGCCGGTGACATGATGGCGTCTCCAGAAGAGCTATCCATTTTTTCCTACGCGGGATTATTCGGTGGCTACAATACGGGCGCCTACTATCCCTCCAAACACTTCCGCTATTACGTGGACCGTCTTTGCAAATTCATTACTGACCACGAGGGCTGCCACATCTACTACGAGCAACCCGTCGTAAAGATAGAAACACGAGGCGACCAAGTCACTTCCGTTCAAACCAAGGATGGCAAGGTCTTCACGGCCAAGCACTTCATCTGCAATATGGATCCTCAAGCTGCCGCCAAGATGATCGGCTGGGAAAAATTTCCTTCTTCCTTCCAAAAACCGTTGTCCTATTCCTATTCACCTTCCGGCATGGTGGTGTATTTAGGCTTGAAGGATATCGACTTGCATAAACATGGATTCGGCAAGCACAATATTTGGCATCTCGAAGATTGGGACATGAACAAGACCTGGAAAGAGCAGTTAAAGGGCGATTTTTCCAAGCCTTGGTTTTTCATCTCCACTCCTACGCTCCATACGAACGAAGGCGGTACGACACCTCCCGGCGGCCAAATCATGGAAATTGCTACCCTCACCGATTACACGAGTTTCAAGCAGGCCCAAGATCGTAGCTATGCTGAATACGTGAAGATGAAAAACGCTTTAGCAGAACGCTTGCTTGATTTAGTCGAAAAATATTACGTGCCAGACCTGCGTAAACACATCGCGGTTAAAGTAGTGGGTACCACCGTAACCAATGAAGACTTCGTGATGGCGCCTCATGGCAATGCCTACGGCTCACATATGACGCCAGAGCAATTAACTCTCGGTCGCCTCCGTGCCGAAACGCCCTGGAAAAACTTCTTCTGGTGCAATGCGTCCAGTGGTTACGCGGGCCTCTACGGGACGGTGGGAACGGGAATGCAGCTCTATATGCAGCTCACCGGTGACCAGTTTTACGATGGATCGAAGAGCCCAACCGACGAACAATTTATCCGCGAGCTTCAGGAGCGTCTACACCGCTAAAACGTTGCATGATAAGGGAGGCCGTGCGTTTACCGCCTCGGATGCTGCCTTCTGTCCATAAACTGTTCATATAGTCACCACAGAGAAAAATATTGTTCTCTCCTTGGTGTTGTTCGAGGAAGTTTTTAACGCGCTTCAAATGTCCCGACGCAAATTTTGGCATGGCTTCTGGCCAGCGCTGCAGATCGTAGCCTTGGACAGCGTCGCCGTTTTTTAGATGAGGACAGACACGTAACAATTCTTTTTTCACCTCAGCAAAAATTTTCTCATCAGATTTTTGCATGAGGGTTTTTGCATAGTCTTCGTGTAGCCATACGCAGAGCAAGCTATCTTGGTCTGTAGCAAACGCATGCTCCTTCATCATTTGATTCGTGTAGCCAGAAATTTTTTGGCTCTCGACAAACGGCACCCAGACCACAAACTGTTGAGGAAGGAGACGTTTGGGGACGCGAAACGCCACACTGATAGTGCTCGCATACTTGGTAGCAGCTAGCATCGCACGTTGAGCGTTCGTAGGGGATGCAAGGAGGGCTGAGCTGACGTTCGCAGTCGTTGCCAATACGACGGCATCATAGGGTTCCACGCCGTCTTTTGTCGTGACAAAAACCTCGTCATCCTTAACGACAACAGCAAGGACGGGAGTACTAGTTTTAACCGTCACCCGCTTTGCGATCGCCTCAGGCAGCGCACTCATACCACCGATAATTTGAAAAAGATCCCATTTTCTGCCGTCATGCCGTGCCGACTCCACCATCGCTTTGAATACTCCACTACTAATCTCCTTCGCGCGATGAAATTGATACGTAGACACAAAACTATCGACCCAGTAATCAACGGCTTCATCAGTAAGATGCTCGCGGCCGTAGGAATCACCATCCTGTATATCAAGCGCGGCGACATTGGAAAGATTAAAAAAATCATGGATCTGCCGAGATCCACGCTGGTTCCATAATACCTTAAGCCTTGAGCGCCAACTTACCCCAGAGCTAAGAGGAATAACCGTTCCCTGTTTGAATAAATGGTATTTTTGGGAAAAGTGCATTGGCTCTGATGTAAGGCCAAATTCTTCGATGTAGGCCTTCATATCTGTGTACAGTTCACATAAATGGTCCGCCCCAATGTCGAAAGACAGGTCGCTCTTTGTCCGCGTGCGCATCCTGCCTCCCACCGTCTCCTCTGCCTCAAATACCATGACGGTCACCCCAGCTTTCTGGAGTTCATAGGCACAGGCTAGCCCCGAAATTCCCGCCCCCACAACCGCAACACGTGGTTTCTTCATAGTCGGCAAGATCGTCTCACATTCAAGCACTTTGGACAACAATGAGCGTTGGGAGGTTGAGGATGTCTTATGCTATACTCCCTCCGTTATTCATCCCTTTTCCTATGCCTGACTTAAAAGAAGTGTTTGAACGCATCCGCCATAACAAGCAAGAAAAACGCAAGCTCTCTGCCTCGATGAAAGATGTCCTTTCGCAATCCAAGCCGTATCAAACGGTGGTAGAAGATATGAAGGAGCTCAAGGCAAAAAAGCTGCGAATTGAAACAGAAGTCCACCAAGAATTTACCCGTGAATTAGAAAAAGCCGAACGCTTAACGGAACATGTAAAAAGCGATGAACAGCTATTGAGTGATATGGCTCTCACCAAATTCATGAAAGGTGAGACAGTTGAAATTGTCGATGAAAACGACGTGAAGCACGAACCCGTGATTAAAATTACGTTCAAGAAAACCAATAATTAAGTAAAGATCAAGGAGTCCTGAGGTTATGAAAAAACTTCCTGGTTGCGCCATCCTTCTCATCGGAGAGAGTGGATCGGGAAAAACCAGCCTCGCCGAAGCGCTCATCCGTTCGCGTCCTGAGCGCTATCAGCATATCCCTGGCACAACGACACGTCCTCGTCGTGAAGGAGAAGAAGCGCTTCATCATTTCATCACACCAGAAGCCTTTGCTCGCTTGGTTGATGCGGACGCGTTTGCCGCTCGTTTTTCGTTTAATGGGCAAGAATACGGCACCCAACGCCAAGATTGGGAACGAGCGCTCGCACGCGGATGTGTGGTGGCGACGTCTTCGCCCGTGTTAGTCGATCAGCTACGCAAGCATATCGAGCATATCGCGGTCATAAAGATAAAGCCGAATGGGACATGGATTCGTCGCACAGGAAGAGAACGCATTGATGCGGATCAAGGCGCAGAGGCGTATCCCGCCGATCTCATCCTCGATAACACGTTCCCTGATGGATTCCAGCGTGCCCTGGCTAGCCTGCAAGCCTTTGCGGATGAATGGAGTAGAGGTTATCAAGAATAAAATAAGACGAGCATGCTCGTCTTATTTTATTCTCGGCCTCTCTCAGAAGCGAGATGAATTTGATGGTTTTATTTCACCATGAGGTGAATGGGTGGATTGTTTTGTTGGTCGAGCACGTCTTTAATCAAGGGTACAAGGATCGTATCCTGCATGTATCCATCAGCGGGTTTATCTTTCACTGTAAAGCGTAAGGCAGGCACGAGAAGTTCCGTCATAGGCTTGCCTGGTTCGCTAGGGAGCCACAAGTGATGAAGGACGAGTTCAGGAGCGTTTAAGGTAATATCAACCGTCTTTTCTACTTGAGCCGGAACGTATCCGTACACGCCACCCTTCTCTACCACTTCACGAATACGAGATACGTTCGTTTCCGCCGCGTACGCAGATTGTTCGTAGGTATTTGTGGTTAAGTTCCAAACGCTATCCACTTTGCGTGAGCGAGAGCTGACGTTCACCATCAGACCAAAAGCGGTACCGCCTTGTTCGTAGGCAGCTTTGCCATCGACGAGGACTGGATATGTCACCGTCACGACATCGGGCACATAGACCGTGCTTTTATCCGTGGCTGCTTCGTACTGTGTGCGCCATTCATTGATGACGCGTGGAGTTCCGTATCCTGTCGTAACAATCCCGCGTGCTTGCAAGAATTCGGCAACAATTCGCAACGCTTCTTCATCGCTGGGAACATCTCCTGGGTTCAAGCGAAGTTGTTGGTAACACGCTTCATCCCGGCACAGGGCTTCTGGATGAGGCCATTGTTGGTAGTTCTGGTTTAGGTTCACCATCCCTTCGGATAAATCAACGGTGACCGCATATCCATAGGGTTCATCTTGAACGGCAGTGAATGTCTGTAATTGCAGCTTCTGTAAGCTAGCCAGGTCAATAAGTCCACGGGTCGTATCTGCAAGTGGTTGGATGAGAGCTGATAATTGGGAGGCTCCTTTCACCCGCTTATAGACGTTTAATTGAGGCTCCCAAGCAGGAAGATCACCATCATAGACATAGCGATAACGTACTTCAGGAAAAGGGCGTGCGATCATCATGTCCTGCGCCATGAGCTTGGCAGAGCCGCCCACAGGATTTTGCGCGACCGCAGAAGCGGATACCCCTTCTGCACCACGCCCAGTTTGAACAGCGGCGGCACCTAAGTTACCAAAGGCACGTGGAGAGACAGTGGTGATATTACTAGCAATAAGTGGGGAGACGGCAACCTGTGGTGCTGAGCGCCACGTGGAAGCCATCACCGCGACGAGAACAAGGGCGAGCGCCCCGACAGGGGCTGCCCATGGCTTGAGAGAAGAAAGGGAGGGCATAGAAGAAAAGAAAGAAGAGAAGAATGAGGCTCGTGGATATGATTGGGTCTGAACCTGTAGAAGTTCTTGTTTGAGTCGAGAGCGAGCGCGTGCATTGAATGTTGCTTCAGGACGTGAAGTGATGAGCTTCTGCAACAAAGGAATGAGGTCGGCTTCTTGCGAGCGGAGGGAGGGGTCTTCTTTATAGAGGTCATCTAAAATCCCTTGGAGGTCAGGAGGAAGGGAAGACATAGGTGGGAGAGAAAGGGATAAGCATGAGGAGGATGAGAGCGAGCGGCGCATGTTTTCGAAGTTCTGTAAGGGCACGGGAAGCGCTCATTTTGCAGGCCGCCTCGCTCTTGTGGAGGATCGTGGCAATTTCTGCGTATGGTCGTTCATCCCAAAATCGGAGGATCAGAATTTCACGTTGTTCTGGGCTGAGAGTGTGTAGGTGTTTTTCAATCCGTTCCAAGAGATCGCGCTGCTCAATCGTTTTTCCGGATGAGCGTGTATCCTGCAGCAGGTCCCACCCATCTTCTATATCTACCTGTCGACGATGGATGCGAATATGGTCGATAAGTAGATTACGGGCAATCGTATACAGCCAAGCCGAGAAAGTTCCTTTGTCTTCGTCATAGCGAGGCAGGTGTTCAAGCGCCTGCATAAACGTCTGACTCGTCAGATCTTCTGCCGTTTCCGCATGAAAGGTACGGTAATAGTGGTAGCGATAGATACGATTCGCGTACGTTTCATACAGCCGGGCAAAGGCCTGCACATCGCCGTTTAAGCTGGCGGCAACCAAGGAGGAATCAGGGTAAGGCATGGGAGAATAGGTCACGTGAGGGTTCTTCCGTATAGTACTACGGATAGAAGGGAAAAAGGTAACAAGAAAAGCAAAAAGACTGCTGGTTGCAGTCTTTTTGTGGCTAAGGAGAGGGCTATTTGGTAGGAGGCATGAGCACGCTTGGGACGACATGCGTTACCCCATTGCTGGAGATAACATCCGCCGTTTGGACCATGACACCGTTTACATAGGTGTTTCCATCACGCTTGGTGACTTTAAGCGTGGCTCCATTGACCGTGGTCAACATCTGTCCTTCCTTCAAGTCAGCAGCACGTAACGCTCCAGGAACAACGTGGTAGGTAAGGATGCCTGTGAGCTGTGCTTTGTTTTCTGGTTTAAGCAAGGTATCAACGGTTCCAGCTGGCAAGGCGCTAAATGCGTCATTCGTAGGAGCAAAGACCGTGAAGGGTCCTGGACCACTAAGGGTTTGCACTAAGCCCGCTGCCTTGACGGCTGCGACAAGCGTCGTGACGTTGTTAGCATTCATGGCATTTTCCACGATGTTCATGGAGCGAACCATGAGCGCACCACCGACCATAACACCTTCTGGTGGCATCAAGACCGTATCAACCACATGTGTAACGCCGTTGCTAGAGATCACATCGCGGGTTTCGATCTTCGCACCATTGATCATGACCATGTCGCCACGTGTGGTAACCATTAATTGCTTACCTTCTACCGTCGTAAGCATTTGCCCATTCTTCAAGTCAGAAATCTTGAGGGCGCCTGGAACGACGTGATAGGTAAGAACGTCAACGAGTTTTGCTTTATTTTCTGGTTTAAGCAAGGTGTTAACGGTACCGGCAGGAAGTTTGTTAAAGGCGTCATTCGTTGGAGCAAAGACGGTGAATGGACCAGGGCCTTTCAAGGTTTCGACTAATCCAGCAGCTTTGACAGCAGCCACAAGCGTCGTAACGTTGTTGGCGTTCATGGCATTGGCCACAATATCCAAGTTGCGCACCATCATGGCACCACCAACCATGACGCCTTGTTCTGCAGGAGCAGGCATCATGCCTTGTGGAGGAGGGGTGGACGGGGTGACTTGTTCCATGCGAGGAGAGCCGCAGCCTGCACCCGCGACCGTCAAGGCAATCAAGGCCGCAGGAATATAGCGTGTAAGAGACATAGGAGGAAAAGAAATGAGTTAATTAACTAGGCTAAGTATATCGAGCGAGTAAGGAGAGCGTCAACTCCTGAAAAAGAAGGGATATTTTCTGTCTAGCTGGACGTGGCCAGAATATCTGACTAAGATCATGTCGTTATGGTGGAAAAACTATTTGCACGCCTCCTGCCAAAAAACGTTTCTCCTGCAACGTATGGGTTAGGTATTCTACAAGCCAAAACCTATCGCATCCTCAAAGCCAAAACTGCAAGTTATCTTAAGCGATTTGAGATTACGACGGTTGATTGGGCGATCCTGGGAACGCTCTTCTCATGTTCGGATGGAATGGCATTATCCACGCTAAGTGAGCACTTGGGAGTAAAATCCCCGTTGATCACGCGACGAACGAGTATCTTGGTAAAAAAACATCTTATCCAGCGCAAGGTCGCGCAAGACGATTCGCGCAGCCGCATCGTCTCCCTCACGCTACAAGGGAAGAAGTTGGTACCGGTTATTGAAAAAGGCCTTCGTCACGACATCAAGTCTTTATTTGCAGGCTGTTCTGCTCGCGAGCTTATTTCGTTCATACGAGTGATGGCAAAGGTGGCTGAGCATCTCAATGAGGTAGATGAACAAGACGAGGACTAACGATATGAATACACAATCATACGATGACGTATGTAAGCGCCTAATGGAGTTGTCTCATCTCAATTCTGCTCTTGCGGTTCTACAATGGGATCAAGAAGTGCACATGCCGCCGAAAGCCGCAGAGGCACGCGCAAAGACGATTAGCTATCTAAGCGTACAGGCACATGAGAAGCTCTTAGAATTGAATACAGGAGAGGTGTTGAGCCAGCTCTATCACTCACTGGATGGTCAATCCAAAACAAAAGAATCCATCGTTATTCGCGAGGCATGGCGTACCTATGATCGGGAGCGAAAACTTCCGACAATCTTTGTTGAGGAGCTATCTCAGCGTTGCTCAGTGGCGCAATCCGCTTGGGCGGAGGCAAGGCAGAAAGAAGATTTCTCGTTGTTTCTCCCACATCTTAAACGCATCATCGAGCTTAAACGCCAAGAGGCCGAATATATTGGATATCGCGTGACGCCCTATGACGCTCTTTTAGACACGTATGAGCCGGGTCTTACCACGGAGCACGTTTCACGAATTATGGATGAGTTGAAAGAATGGCTTCCTGCTCTCGTGCGTACGCTGACCGTTACATCAAAAGAAATACATCCTGAAATAATCCGCGGAGCCTTTCCTCTCAAAGAACAAGAAGCGTTTAATCAGTTCATTGTAGAAAAGGTTGGTTTTGATGTAGAGGCGGGGCGATTAGATACAAGTACGCATCCTTTTACAACCAGTTTTCATCCCACAGATGTGCGTTTGACCACGCGCTACAAAGAGGAGGATCTTCTCTACGCGATCGGCAGCACCATCCATGAAATGGGGCACGGGTTGTATGAACAGGGGTTGCCCGTCAAACACTATGGGACTCCTTTGGGAGAAACTGTTTCTCTCGGTATCCACGAATCGCAATCACGTTTGTGGGAGAATCATGTTGGGAAAGGCCGTCCCTTTTGGAGGTATCTGTACCCTGAACTCCAAGCGCGCTTCCCAGAACCATTCACCAAGATTTCTCTAGAGGAATTTCTCGCTATTCTGAATCGTGTTGCGCCCTCCCTCATCCGCACCGAATCTGACGAGGTTACCTATAATCTCCACATCATGGTTCGTTTTGAATTAGAAAAAGCGTTGATAGAGGGCACGCTCGCGGTCGAAGATTTGCCAAGCGCTTGGAATAAAAAAATAAAAGACTATTTAGGGATTGAGGTGCCAAACGATCGTCTCGGCGTCTTACAAGATGTGCACTGGTCTATGGGCGCCTTTGGCTATTTTCCTACCTATACGCTCGGGAATCTGTACGCGGCACAACTCTATCAAGCCGCCCAGCAGCAAGTGTCAGAGATGGAGGCGGAAATGAAACAAGGAAATTTCTCTCCGCTCCGAAACTGGTTAAAGACAAAGGTGTATCAACGCGGTAAATGGTTTACGGCAGATGAATTGATAAAAGACATCAGCGCAGAGCCTCTGAACGCAGTCCATTTCAAAAACCATCTCATGAGTAAATACGTGGAGAAAAAGAACGGATAGGCAAACCGCTGGAAGGATACATTATTTTTTATCGCAGTCTTTGCAGATACCGAACAGCTCGAAAGAATGTTCTGTGATCTTACTGAATTCCGGCACCTGCTTAAGGGCGGTCTTTTCAATTTGGGCGAAATCACATCCATCAAAATCGCGAATCTTTTGGCATTTCATGCAAATAAGGTGATGGTGGTCTTCGCGTTCGTTCCACTCGTAGTAGGTTTTGCTTTGGTGCAGGTCCACTTGGCGGACAATTCCTAATTTGTGAAATGTGACGAGATTGCGATAAATCGTCGCTTTGTCGGCGCTTTTCATGGTTTCAGCAATCTGGTCGATGTTTAGGGGTTTTATCGAACGTTTAAGCTCAGCTAACAACGCAAGACGAGCTGGCGTGACTTTTTGACCAGCTTGTTTCAAGAGGATGCCGAGGTCCTGTTCCTGGGAGATATTTCGCATAGAATTAAGAATAGAATAGGCTCAAATGCAAGAAAAATGCAAGTAGAAAGGGGGTACGAAGGCGGTTATTTTGGCTCAACCCGTATAATCCGATCATCTTCTGATGTCGGTGTTCCACGTCCATCACGATTACTGGTGGTTAGATAAAGGGAGCTATCTGGTCCTATCGTAACGGTTCGGATTCGTCCAAACGCGTTCACAAAATATTCTTTTATCGTCGGTGGGTTTGTTTGAATGTCTGCTTCATAAAGACGCTCATCTTTGAGGCCGCCAAACAAAATCTTGCCGTCTTTGTAAACTGCGCTGGCGGGCGCCCAGGTCGTTGAAGGCCCCGAATGAGCCATGGGTGACTTCATCCCTTCACGTTTTGCATCACCTTGGATCGTGGGCCAGCCATAATTTGCTCCACGCTCAATCAAATTAAGCTCGTCGTATCCCGTTTGGATCCCAGAACGGCCATGTTCCGTAGACCACAATCGTCCTTTATCATCCCAAGCCAATCCCTGAGGGTTGCGATGGCCATAGCTCCAGACGGCTGTTTGGAATGGATTATCGGTTGGAATCGATCCATCATCTTTTACACGCAGGATCTTTCCTGATAGCGAAACAAGGTCTTGCGCCGCAGAAGCATTTCCCGCATCTCCTGTCGTGATATACAGCATGCCATCCGGCCCAAAGGCAATACGCCCACCGTCGTGATAGATCGCGCCTGGAATCCCTTCTATAATCGTTTTGCGGTCGGTTAAGGTTTCTCCGTCTAAGCGAAAGCGCTCGACATGACATTTGGTGCTCCCTAACGACCCATCAGTAAAATAGAGGTATACCCAATGATTGTCGTTGAAGTTCGGATGTAGAGCTATCCCCAAAAGACCGCTCTCTCCACTGGCGCGCACCTTTGGGAGGCCTTGTATCTGTTTAATCGCGCCATCCGTTTTACGTAAGAGTAAACGGCCCGGACGTTCGGTGATAAGTATCTCTCCCTCAGGAAGAAACGCGATATCCCAAGGAATTTCAAGATTCTTAACGATCACGCTCGGTTCCGTGTTTTTTAGTATATCTGCGCTCGTCGTGGAGGAGGAGTTGCTCGTAACAGATGAAGAAGGGGGAACGAATTCTGTGTGAGTGCATCCCGTCAACACCATCGTCACAAGTGCGAGCAAAGGAAGATAAGAAATAGATCGCATATACTTAGACGCTAGCGCGAAGAAAGGGATGTGGCAACCTTGGATAACCTCCATAAAAACAGAAATCCAGCCAGATGGCCGGTTGGGGAAGGGGAAAGAAGCCTCAATGGTGGGTGATGGAGTGATCAGCTTCACACGAAGGAAGACCGAGGAGAGCATCTTCCGTGATGAGGAGTTCGGCGTCGCCTGAAGAGTGCAATCCTCCTTCTAGAGGAATGATGATGCCTTGTCGGTCGGTGCGATCCTTTATCGTAATTTCAATGAGGGTGGGTTCGTCGTACTGGTTAGGAGCATGGCATGCCTTCGGATAAAGAAAGGCTGGACCGTCATCTCCATACCCTCGAATCTCATCCTCTTCGAACATGCCCTGGCAGTGTACGGTCGTCCGCAGGCACATGCGAGAAGTTCCATCGGAGGTGACTTCGCTATCGGCTGATGCCGCAATAAGGGTGTACCTATAGGGGAAGAACGGTACACCGGTCCAGGAATGGGGGATCTGAACCTCGATTTCTCCCGGTGGAGGTGTTGAGGGCGTCGATACGCCTGCGGCTGATCTAGGCTTGTCGCAGGCCATCACGAGGCAGGCGAACAGTGCGAGCATCCAGTGTCTCATAGTCATCTCTCCTTCGGGTGTTGTGCAAAGACGAGGACGTTCCTCAGCAGCACCACACCTAGATTATACGCATGTACCAAAGTACACGCACATAATCTAAGAAGAAATGAGGATACCCTATCCCAGATTGTAGGTCAAGGCACTCTGGTGAGTAGCAGGATTCTGCTTCATACTATGACTGTATGTCGAGTATCGTCGCAAAAATGACAGCGAGTGTCCTCATTATCGAGGACGGGCGGTGCTTGGTGTTAGAAGAAACAGACGATGATGGAACAAGAAAATTTAATTTGCCGGGCGGGCATATGGAATTTGGTGAGATGCCTATGAGGGCCGCTATCCGTGAGGCAAAAGAGGAGACAGGATATGACATTGCACTCGGTGGAGTTCTTGCGGTTCAGGTACTTACCTGGAAACAACACAATACCGCCAAGTATATTTTTCGCGGTCAACGCAGCGGAGGGGTAGAAAAGACTGAGTCAGGAACCATTATTCATTGGATGGATAAAGAAGCAATCGAGCGCATGCCAAAAGATCGTTGGATACGCAATATGAATGAAGTGCTGTTACTCGGATTAGAAGGAGGCGAGATCGACCCACGGGCCACGATGTTTTACGAAGAAGGTCAACGAATTTGAAAAGAGATCTATTCTTTATGCCTATCATGATACGGGACTGGTAGGGGAGAGGGAGGCGTATGGAGGATCGTGCCTGCAGAATTTCGTAAGGCAATTGAATTGATGGCCCAGCTTATACAGACGACGCCCGCACCAAATAAAATCGTTTGAGAGGCGCCGAAGCGTGTATACGCAAAACCGGCAATAATAGGACCTATCACCCAGCCAAGATCTTGGAAGAAGGCGATAATCGAGGCGATGAGTCCATCGTGCACATGGTCATGATTAAGATGGTTAAGCCAAGACCAAAGAGAAACGGTTAGCAGCTCGTCACCAACCGAGGCCATAAACCCAAATACTAAAAACCAGCTATTCAGGTTCATGCTCATGAAGGTAGAGGAAAGCGCGAAGAGACAGAGGCCTAAGAACACGAACAGACGTTTTTTGTTGCTATCAGCCAATCTTCCAATAAATCCACCGCACAGGATGACGGTAAGATCAAAAATACTTAATGCAAATTGTAATGGTCCGGCATGCACAGCGTCTTTAAGATGTAACGGAATAACAAATGACACGATTCCGTAAAAGGTCGCCGCCGCAAATCCAGAAAAGATGAGCATGCTGCTAGCGGGATTTAAGGCTTTGATCGTATGAAGGGCGCGGGCAAAAATATGTGGGTGTGTAACGGAGTGTGTTTGTGTAGCTTTATGAATGTGTGAGCGATGAGGCTCTTTTTTCAATAAAGATCCAACAATCGTCGCACACGCCAAGATAGCAGCGACAACGATTCCAATCGTTTGAGGGGGTTTATTTAGTAGGAGGGTAAACAGGGTAGCTCCAATGACCGCGCCCAGAGAGCTTGTCAGGCGCCGAATACTCATAAACCGTCCCGTATGGGTTCGAGGAGCAATACGTAACGTATACGCATCTACTCCCGGACCAAAAAACAGCCAACCAATCCCGCTAAACAGAATGAAACTCAAATATGTCCACGAGTGGAGTCCAAAAATAGACAGGATCACTCCTCCCATTATTAGAGAGATGCTCGAGAAACGGAGCAGGCGAGCATACCCCCACCGGTCGAGGATCATTCCCGCAGGCACATCTAGCAGAAGTTGAAAAAGAGAAGCGGCGCCAATACACAATCCCACCATCCAGATGGGAAAGACGCGCTCTCCAAAAACAGGCAATGTAATAAAATATAACCAACCACCGGCTTTAAAGAGCGTGATGTAAAGCCAGAGGGGGAGATTATCCACGAACCAGGATTTGGAGGGAAGGGACATTAAAAAGCAGTATAATCCATTTATACGCATTCTGCCCTATTTCTTTTCCGCGCAGGTAATTTCAAACGAGAAATATTGGGCGATGATATTCTTGGTAGAAGTATAATCTGTACATACAATCCGTGCAGATTTTTCGCAGCCTGTAACGGTCATCTCGGTCGGACCGTAGTCAGTAAATTGTTGGGTCGGGCCGATGGTTATCTGCTCGCTCGGACAGACAAGGACGTTAGACGCGACTGTTAAAACGGTTTTGCGTTGGAGATATAAAAAGTTCACAAGATACCAAACCAGCCAGGCGATGAAAAAGACACCTACAACGACAAGAAGAATTTGTTTTGATTTACTAAGCATATATTTGGGTATAGATGGTATATATTTTCTCTAGTTGCTATGAAATTGCTTGTAAATAACGTCATACCCTAACGTTTCCTCGTCATCCCTGGAAATCCCTAGTATCTCAAAAAAAGCCCAAAGCTCATCCACAATTCTTTGAGCATCAACATCATCTTCCGCCAGCATCTCAGCCTCGATATACGTCCCCAGATTTTCCACGCGGTCTAAGCAAACTTCAATATTTCCATGTTTAGCCTTCTGCCGGACCTTCGTAATATCGCTAAAAACCTCGTTACCCATCAGACGCAACATCGCTTCAAGCTCTTTCGCATCAGCCACCTCCGTTTCATGTTCGATGCTATCGAGCTTTCTACCCGTATCCATCTTTAAAGTAAAAATTGTTTTCGTATCATTCTCTGTACGGATGCGCAACCACAGTGAGTTCGGCTCATATTCCTTTTGCCCCGGTTTACAAAAAACAACATCATGCTGCTTTTTCTCTTCCCCAAGAATAATCCCGTTATTTTTTAACGCAGTCAGGATCTTTTTAGGATCGTGAACCTTCGCCTTTATTTCGATTTCTCGCATAGCAAAGAAACGTTAGCATATGACCCTTCTTTTTTCTATCTGCTCTATCCATGAGCTCCTCTAAGATTTTTTACGATGAATGCACCCCGCGAAGCAACAAGGTCTCCGCTTTCCGGCCAAAAGATCTTCGCGAATTCGTCGGATATGATCCTTACGTGTCTCTTCCTTCTTTACCGAAATAACCCAACAGATCCACTCATTGCGAGCGAGGGGAGTGAGATCTTTCCAGGCCGCTTCAATAGCCTGAGACGAGGTGAGAGCACCTCTTAGATCCTTCGGAGCTTTATGCGGGAGGGATTCAGGTAAAGACTTCTTCATAAATGGAGAATAGCAAAAATATCCATTTGTGAAGAGGGTTGTCTTTTGTCATCCGACCATTGCGACACGTTTGCGGAGAGTCTATTGTCGCTACATGCTAGCTCCTCCTACTCCCGAACAAATCAATACCTTTCTAAATGAGTATTTAACGAATAATCAACGTACTCTTGTTCTGAATGGGGTCAAACATCCTCAATTGATATTGTCCAGTCTTGATCCAGGTACCTTTCCGAACAGTCTGATCATCACGTTTGGTATTCCGTTACAGGAAGATCCTCGGCAGCCTTCTCAGGAACTCCAAAAAGCGGCGGAACATTGTCTCGAACAACTCTTCGCGGGTTATCCTGAAGCTCGTAGCTATCACCTCACGATCGAATACGCGTACTGAAGCGGGTCATATTAAGCCCTATGATGCACTCAGATCGGTCGCGTTCATCCTCTTCAAGAATGAATGGATTTTATAATGATTTTATAGAGCTAGAGAAACCTGTACTGTAAGAGCCAGACGCCTACGGCGGTTGCTAAGCCGGCTAACGCGGGTAAGGTCGCCAGTTTAAGATAGGCTTGGAAGGTAAGGTCTTTGAGGCTTCCCATAGCAACGATGCCTGCCGCGCTTGCAAAGATCATGAGCGAGCCACCTGTGCCCGTGGTAATCCCAATAAGTGCCCAAATACGTGGATCGTGAATGGGGAAAACTTGCATAGCGATGGCAACTAAGGCGGAGTTGTCCATGATCCCCGACAACAGACCAAGAAGAGAGCTGAGGGTGATAAGCCAGAAGTCAGACGGGGCTGCGCCAACCGCAATGCGCGATAAATAGTTCAAGATGCCCAAGGACGTTAACGCGCCCACACTTAATAAGATGCCCGTAATGAACATGATCGAAGACATGTCGACCTTCTGAACAATCTTTTCAATATTGGCGGATAAGTGCGATTCATGTGGCTGACGGCTCTTGGTGCGCATGATCTCAATCAGAGCCCAAGTTACACCGAGCCCAAAGAGGCGCGCTGTATAAGGCTGCACGTCAATGATGTTCGCGAGCAGAGGTAGTACGAACGCCCCCAGCGCCGAGCCGATGACAATTTTTTCGCTGAGGCACAACTGCACCCTCTCGTTCTCATCTTCGTTTTTAACAAAACTCGTCGCATCAAGCTGGCGATAGAGAAAGAAGCCGGTAACAACCGTTAGGGCTAAGGTAGGCAAAAAGGCGGAACCGATCATTTGCAGAGCGGTAATCTTGCCCCCTAACCATAGGAGCAATGAAGTCACGTCGCCAATGGGGGACCAAGCACCACCCGCATTCGCTCCAATCACAATAGCGGCACCGACGAGGAGCAGATTCTTTCCTTTAAAAAAGTTTCGGGCAATCTGGATGAAGCAAATCGTCAAACTGATATTATCGAGCACCCCGGAAAGGATAAAACACAGGGACATGATGAGGATGAACTGCCCTCCATCCCGAATATGAAGTTTGAGGAGTTTGGTCCGGACAAAATCAAAAAAACGATAATGGGCAAGGATCTCAATTAACGCCATCGAGGCCAAGGAAAAGGCGATGATGCTAAAGACATTAATCGCCGTTTCGTTGGTAATTTGCTTAAAAGCGAGAGTATTACGGTCTTGGAACGCAGCTAGGGTCCATAGGCCACCTGCCATCATGAGGGCGATGGCAGACTTATGAGTGCTAAACTTCTGCTCAAGGGCGATAAGCAAATAGCCGAAAATAAAAATAGCCGCACCAAGCCACGCAATAATCGACATATATCGTTGAGAATATTAGGTGAATAAAGGTACTCCTTATCGAAGAAAAAGACAAGCTTAGCGACCAATCAAGTGACTTCTTTAGGCCGGAGATACTGACAAAGGGATTTGCTCTTCCGTCCCCAGGAACGTATTATTGGTGCAATGGGATGGATGTTTGGTTACTCGAGGATGATCCAGGTAACCCTTTTAATTTAATCTCCTCATTCGTAACGAAGCACCGTATGTTTTTTCGCGGAAGCTTTTCCTGGCCATTGTTTACAGTCTTCATCATTTTTTTTCTGTTATTTTGTTGGGAGGTGCGAAAACCTATCCGGGCGATCTTGTTTTATGAAAAAACACAGGGAATAATTCAGAGTGCAGAATACGTTCCCCCTTCGGTGTCTAAGACGAATACTATGGAAATAAATCGCACCGGTACGTTTACACATCAAGCCGTCTTCACATCCCCGAGTGGAACAACGCACCAGGTATTTACCCGGGTTAAGTCCAATCCACCCGCATTTAATATCGGCGATATGGTATCTGTGTACTACAATGCAGATAATCCAAATGAAGCAATGATTGGAGGATTCCTTGAGTTGTGGTTTGGATCCCTAGCATTAGGATTTTTTCTTCTCATCTTTTTTATCCTCTGGTTCGGGGCACTAGTTGAGTCGACAGCGCATCATTTGCAATGAGTTGGAAAAGGGAATCTACTTCAAGATCCACCGCCCATCATGAAAGAACTGTGCGAAAAATATCAAAAAACACCTGCTCAGATAGCAATTAGTTGGCTAGTTTCTCAACCAGGAGTTTTGACGCTTTTCAAAAACAAGAAGTATCGATCACCTCAACGAGAATCTCGCCATTACTTTGGGGTAATATTTCATTTTGAGAATTTAATTAAATAGGTTAAAATACTCAAAATATGAATGATCAAATTTCTGCTCCAAATAAAAGATCAATATTAAAACGAGTCCTTTTTCACGGAGGATTCTTTTTTGCAAGCGCAATAACGGCGGTCTTATTTTTTCTGAATCCATTAGCACGCATGATGGACACGTATGCTTACCATGGGGACGGATGGGTTCGCGTTCCCGCGGTTATAGAAAATAAGATTTTAACACATAGAGCAGAGATAACGCGATACCGTGGAAATTATGTAACATCGGCAAGGAGATGGGGGCAGAATCGCTATTACACAACGCCTCCTGATCTAGTCTATAACTATTCCTACAAGTATCAATATCTTAATCAAGAATATGATGGACAAAGCCAGCTTTTGGAATATTGGGTTCCACATGAAAAGACTCCTACGGGTATTGGAGAGGTAACAAAGATATGGGTGTTAGAAAAAGATCCAAGCCAAAGCCGTTTTCAATTCCCGGTTTATGTTCAGCACTTTATTTTGTCCTGCCTTATCGGAGCGGGAATTATCTTTGGTCTTTATAGATTAAGAAAGTATTTAATGAAGCGCATCCCGTTCTACGCTATCCCACCAGCTACTAAGCGAGAGCGAGAGCTGGCAAAGAGGGGTGAGTTCTAAGGGAAAAATATGTACGCTAAATAAAAATATCCGCCCATAGAGCGGGTATTTTTATTGGCAGAGGCTCGTGATGAATGCATAGTATCATTCTGCGTGGAGTACCGTTAAAAGGCTGAGAGAGCTATAGTATGATAATGAATAATAAGATGGCTTTAGGGGCGATATCCGTTACTAGTTTGATCGGGGTCATAGTCTTAGGATGGTTTGTGTACGTACGCCGTATTAATAAGCCAGCGGCAGAGGCAGTCTCTCTAAACGATAATAATAGAATATTAGACACTCCGAAGTCCGTTGCAATTGAGTCGCTCCTCCCTGCACCCACTTCGACGAAGCAAGAGATGACAGAAGGTATCTCTAACAGTAACGAAGAGGCAATGAATGTGTATTGGCTTTCCAGAATTAATGAACTACGTCAACAAAAGCAGCTTGAGCCAATCGCCTTTGATGCTCGATTAGCTCGCACGGCAATGGTGTGGGCAGTTCATATGGGGACGACACGAGTTTTGAGTCATGATCGCCCAAATGGAGAGAAGGTGAGTGAATGGATCAAAGCGTATAATCTTCCATTCAAGTCTCGCCAACCTGGCGGAGGGTATGGGAACACGTTTACCGAAAATATTGGTCGTGCTTATGCAGATACTTCGATAAAAAGTTTGGAAAAGGGTCTGGATCAAGTGCTTGTATCCATGGTTGATGAAGGGCCGGAAGGTGATCATTACCGCACAATTTTTAGTCCTGATTGGAACCGATACGGTGGCGGATTTTATTTTGACCCGATCGCAAAAGATCGTGTGCGCGTCTACATGGCCTTCCATTACGCGAGTTTGCAATAAGCCAAAGGGTTGTGCAAATCAATTTCAAGCGTTGTTACGGTCACTCACTAGAGAGAGTCTGATCGCTCTTCTCCCTTCTCTGCAATCATCCTAATCCATTTCACTTCACCCCTCCCCGTATCGTCATCTTTGATTTTAGAATAATTGACAGTGAATCCAGCTGCTCTCACAAGCGCCTCAATTTCAGCTAGTTGGTAGAACGAGAAAAACCGACTGTTTCCACCGGATAAGCTATCGACAACGGATCGTTCACCCTCGCCCTGCTTTACAGCTATAAACACCGATCCATTTGGTTTTAATAGGCGGTAGAAGTCGCTTAATACTTGGGGAAGATCCTTCTTTTCTAGATGCAGAAGGACTGCGCAAGCCCAGATGCCATCAAAATAAGCATCTTCAAAATCAAGTTCCAACACATCTTGCTGTATAAACGTGCCACTGGGAACGTTGTTCTGTGCTTCTTGAAGGAATGGTTCACAGAGGTCTATGCCTGTGACATAAAAGCCATGATCCGCAAATATTTTACTATCCCTTCCGCCCGCGCAGCCCACATCGAGAACCTTTGCGCTCGTTGGAAGTCCATGAATAAACGCATGAATTTCATCAGGAGTGGCATTTCCGACGCTGGATAAATAGGCAGCGCCGAGTTTATCGTAAACGTCGATGGTGTTTTTGATATATTTTTTCATAGGGTGATGTGTCAAGAATAAAAAGTATTTTTTATTCAATCTCCTGAATAATCTTTTGGGCAACGGTATCAGAGTCTTGCATCCCATCAATGGTGGTACTGTTTATAAATGTCGGGAGATTTTCTTCGTAAGAATCTTCTAATGCCTTGAGCCACGTGTTATTCATTGCAACGTCGTCCACGGGTTGATGTTCAGTTTTCTCATGACGAGCCAAAGCGACATTAATCGGAACCTTAAAATAAAACGTTTTATAAACGAGCTTTGTTAACGGTTTAAACGTCGTCTGAAGAGCAATGCATTCTTCTTGCGATATATCACCTAGCTTAAAATGGACATCTGCCCAGACCGTGGCATCGTAAAAGCCTCGATCAATGAGTAGATAATCAGCTTTAGGTAATGACTCATAGTATGTTTCAATCGCAGCTACAAAGAACGCGAGCGTGTAGGCTAGGCCTTCGCTGGGTGGCGTATGGAGTGAGAGTGCCCGCTCTCTGTCGGTCAGTACTGTCACTGCAAAGCCTTTTGATTCTAGATATGATTTCAAAAGGTTGACCTGAGTGGTTTTCCCGGCTCGTGCCATGCCAACAAATTCGATGACTTTCATAGGGGAAGATTATCTTATTAAGAGAGATTATTCTATTCCTTCCTCTCCCCAACAAAAATACCCGGTCATTCAAGCGGATATTTCCGTGGCAGGGGCTCGTGGAAGACATCAGGACGAACATCATCGAGATGCCGCCGTTGCAAATGGCCGCTTTTACTTAGACAATCTCCCAGTCATCAGGCATCTTGTTCGCCTGATACCCGCGCTCTTCCATGAAAGGGCCGATTTCTTCTCCGGAAGGAAACTCCGCATTGAACTCGCGCACCAAATCGGAAAGCAATGTTTTGCCCAACGTGGAGCGATATTTCTTGCTAAGACAGGCTACGTACCAGTCGGAAAGGTCCTGCAACGTGACGATGCCCTGTATTCGCTCGTGCCAACCTACTTGAGCAAGCAACGCTTCGATTGAGTCTTTTTCCGCATCACGGCAGACGACCACGATGCGATCCGCCATGATGTTGTCAGCGATGTCTTCGAGCGTCTCCGTTGTAAGCGTTAGATGTTTCACTTGGATGGCTGCACCGAAGTTGGCAAGCATGTCCAGTCCACGGTCGGCTGCGTTAGTGACACCAACGCGAAACAGCGCAGCGGGTAGCACGAGTTTCGGCACTTCCGGAGTGATGCCAAGCACCGCACGAATAAACCTCTCAAAGTCATGTAAAATCTCCTTGTCACGATTCAAAACTTCAATGGTAACCTGCGCTTTCAATGCCCTAACCAGCGTCGAAAAAAGAGCGTATACGGAAATCTCATACATCTTATCGACGCTGCGTTTCAGGCCGGGGTTCTGAATGAACATGGCTTCAAACTCTTTCAAATCAAAGGAATCCGGAGTAGCATTTTTGACGTATTTTTCAACGTCATGAACGATGGAAAACCTTGCGAGCAAAGTCTTGTAGATATACGCCTCGACAAAACCTCCCCCGAAATTGTTTATCACGCCGAGGGCCACCAAAAGACGCGGAGGCATCGCGTTCTCTTCAAATACGTTGTCCTGATATTTCTGGCTTGAGGTACTGCGTCTTCCAACGAGGCGCATCGTGACCTCATCACGCCATCTTTTTGAGATATTCCGATACGTTTCCAAGTCTCGAAGGTCCATTCCTCGCTGCGTGCGGTTTCGATGGAGTATCTCCGCTATTTGGATCGGCTTATAGAAATGGACGCGGGATTTTTTTATGATGCTGTCCACCGCCTTTTTTGCATCGAATGTCTCCCTGCTATTCCGTGGCATAAGCTATTTGTTTTATCGTGTCAGTAGACATGTTGAATAAGGCCGCTTGCATAGCAGGCGGTACCGGTTTTTCTTTCATCGCCTCAACCATAGCTTTGGCGACAGCGGAGATTTTTGGAACTACAACGCTATTTCCGCACTGCTTTCTGACTTCGTGATCTGAAACGGTTATTTTGAAATCGTCAGGAAACCCTTGCAATCGCAACATCTCACGCGGCGTCAATCTCCGTTCTCCGTTCACCAGGAGATAGTTATAGGAAGCGTTGGATCGAAGGGCGCAAGAATACGGATGGATACCGACATTACCTGACTTGTTCTGATGCCAAACGGAGGGACGATATGAAGCCCTCACTCCTTTTTCTTTCAACTGTTTTTTTATTTTCTCCGAGAGAAAATGTTTCTTATCAACTTTTTCGTCCGGTTCCAATATATCTTCGAGTTTCAAAAACGGGCCTGCTCCTCTTTCAGGAAACCTGAACGGGTGGTTTTCAAGAAAACCTATAATCATTATGCGTTCACGTTTGTGCGGAACGCCAAAATCCAAACCGTTCAACACCTTGAAATGAACGTAGTAACCCAATTTTTGTAAGTGTTCCAGAATAACCTTGAACGTTTTTCCGTCGTCGTGCGAGACGAGCTGCTTCACGTTTTCAAGAAAGAATGCACGCGGTCGCTTCGCCGCGATAATCCGTTCAACGTCAAAGAAGAGCGTGCCACGTGTATCCGCAAAACCGGCTCGCTCACCGATGATGCTGAATGCCTGACAGGGAAACCCTCCGGTCAAAATATCGTGGTCAGGAATGTCTTCTGCTTTTATCTTGGTTATGTCGCCATCTGGACGAACGCCGAAGTTCGCCTCATAGGTTTTCTGACATCCTTCGTCCCATTCGGATGTAAAAACGCATTTTGCACCAGCTCGTTCAAAAGCGATACGGAAACCACCAATGCCAGCGAAGAGATCAATGAACTTTAGTTTTGCCATAGGCCCCTATTATGCCATCAGTTCTCTTTCCATTCTAGGCACCCTGTGGACAGGTGCCTAAAGTCGGGTGTAGGATTTGCCGGAATAAACATGAAATATGGCACGAGAATACGCACGACAAAAGTTCCTTCGCCTGACCGGTCCCGGTCCGTTGGGGGAATACATCGCCAGAAACGGCTGGAATATCTCCATGCCGCAAAATCTGAAGAAAAAAGACTTCGGCGTTGAAGCTGACGCGATCTTCGAGAAACTCCAAGGAGACGATCTGAAGAAAGCCGATGCCGAGTTTCGCGCCATCAACGAGTTGTCCTCCTCCCAAGGTGTGACGGACATCATCGAACACGGACGACGCATGGGTTCAGACATGCTCGCATCGTTCGACGCTCTCGACACAAACCACGAAAAGGCATTCCGCTGCTTTCTCGACAACCCAGAGGTCTTCGCGGAGGCGGGCGTATGGCACAAGGTGCAGGGCTTGGGCCGTTGGCAGACGTACCCTGGCGCGCCGACGGGTACTTCTTTCGTTCCAATCAAGGACGGCTGCGCTGCGCTGGCGGAAGAAGTGAAGACCTTCCTGCGTCAAAAGGACGGACGTGGCAGGAAGTGCAAAGCCGTCGCCTATAACCGGGGAGATCGGATGTGCGTTGTCGCCTATCCAGAAGGGCATGGCCTGGTGGATCACGAATACACGGATGGCGGAACACTTGTTCCGGTGAACCGCAAACCCGTGGAAGAGGTCTTCATCCTCTACATGCCGCAAGACGGCGGCATCCAGATCAAGGCACCGGGAGGCAAAGAAGTTGCCGACGAGGTTTTCAAAGCGTTTATGGCAAAGTGCCTTGGCGTCGAGGCGACGACCGAACCCTCCCGCGAGACATTTGATTTGGATAAGCTGAAACAGCGGGATTTTTCGTTTCCGTATGATGCACTGGACCAGATCGAGTTAGTCAGACTGCGTGGCCTGTGGGTTCGGGGTCTTGGCGCAACTGGGCGAAAATACTCCGTCGAAATCCCAACCCGAATCCGATGGGAGTCCGCGATCTGGAACGAACTTGAACACATGCCCATTCCGGTCGACCAAATGAAGGTCGAAAAAGCCGTCATCCAAATCAAGTTCCACGGCGTAGGCCGCGCGAGAAGCGTCCAGATCGAGCTGTCGCCAAATACATGCAGCCTTGGCGACTCACCGCTCCACCTGAAGGCGCGTGAATACCTGAAACGCTGGGGTCTCGTGTATGGAAGCTGACGCCGCGATCTGTGCCCTCTTCTCTATTTCATGCAGGGAAAAGGAAGTAACGTTCGACGATGCCACTCGGTTGTTCGGTTCCGAAATGGTTGCCGCATGCGTGGCCATTGGCGTTTTGCAGGAAACCGAGCCATTGAAACATGACCCGAAGACGGGACTAGAGGTCTACGTAGATAGGGGCGAAGCGTTCGTCGTTCCTGACGACGCGCCTTTCTCCGAGCGACAGCTTATCGAACCGGAGCGTCTTCGTTGCTACGCGATCCACGCAGGAGTTTTGATTGCGAAACTGGCAAAGGCCATGCGACTTCAGGGAGACCCGACAGAAAACCCCGTCGGACGATTTTGGACGCTTGGTTCCCAGAAACTCGGTGCTGCGAAGGTGTGGTGCGTCGTCTGTCTCGGGGAGCTGCAATCCGGAGACCTGCATGTGATGAAGACTCTCGCCGACGGAGGCTCCCACGTCATGCTTTTTTCGACGACAGGAAATCCTTTTGGCTCCGCCGTTCCGCTCGAAAACGTCCACGTCCGACAGATTTTCGATTGCTTTTCCATCAAACAAGGGAAACTCGTTGCCGATCCGGACGGGTTATTCCGTACGGAGATCGCCACACTTGGACGTGACGTGCAGTTTGATAAGAAATCAGGCGCAGTCGTCCATGAAGGAAAACCGTTGGGTCGTCTTGATGTTGGAACCGCAGAATACTGGATGCTATATCTTCTTATTGATCGGTATGGGGAGCCTGTGAAATACGAAGAGATCATCGCATTCGTAAAGAAAAAAGGATATTCACGCGATCTCACACCGCAGGCCTGGTGCCACAAGCTGAAAGACGCAATCGGAAAAAGGTTGGGAAAACCAAACGTGGATAAGTTTTTGAAACCGGGGAGCCAAAAGGGCTGCTATATCATTGGATAATAGAAGTTCGCCCCGGAGAATACCCGGAGAAATCGGAGAAACGAGGGAGAGATGCGTTGCAGATAAAAAGCCATGATGATCATGGTTTTTTTCGTTAGGCGTCACGCCGATGCGGATGACCATGAAATATGCAACATGAGACTCTCCTCAACACGTTCGAGCTTGCCGACCTTGGCGCGGCTGCGGCTATCGCCTCCATCGGCTTCAAGCTGCTCGGACTCGAACCCACCGATGGTCGGCGGGTCGTTTTCGTTTTTCAGAATGAACCTGGTATCGGCGAAGCGATAGAACGATTTTGGTCCGGCCAGCTCACCGTGGATGCCCTTGCATATTTCGGAGCCGTGAAACTCCTCAAGTCACGTCTTCACGCAATCGCACGCTGATATGCCGCTCCCAGAACGATGCGTCCAAGAGTTCCGTGACCTTTGGCGAGAGGCTCACGGCGAAGAGATTGACCATGAGACCGCCGAACGCCAAGCGGAAGCGATGCTGACCGTGTTGCGTCACGCCTTCTTTCCAAACCATACGAATGGACCACCTAAAAACAACGGGCCTCCCTGATGCCCGTCGGTCCGTCAATTCTTATTCCTCTCAACTCCAAACCATATGATCGTCAAATCCTCAACCCGCGTCTTGCCGCCAGGCACGCATCCCGTCCGCGTCTCCTCAATCGACTCCGTAGAAAACATGCGCGACGCAACGAAGGAACAGCTCGAAATCAACCTGGAAGCCGTCGGAGCTTCCTACGGTGAACCGCCGTCCGTCCGTTTCTGGACATCACCTGTGTTGCATCCGCAAGGAAAACTCCTCCCCTTCATCGAGGCGGTCGCCGGTCGCCCGCTTTCATCGGAAGAGCTGCGGAACGGCTTCGAGGTCGACAGCCTCATCGGCCAGGAACTCCTTGTGGTCGTCAAAGCTGCGACATCCCAAGCCGGAAAGACTTACTCAAAAGTCGTCGACTTTCTCCCCAAACAAAACTAAAAGCGTCCTCTGTAAAGGACGCCTACCAACCCATATGTCTGACCAAATCTGCCAGTATCTTACCTCAAAGGGCTTGCCTTTCGCAACCAAGGCGGGTCAGATCGTGACCCATTGCGTTTTCGGCGATTGTGACACGAAAACGCGCCACTCTGGGCATCTCTACATCGACCCGGAAACCGGCGTTTACTTCTGCCACAAGTGCGAAGCCAAGGGCAACATGGTGACCTTGGCACGCCACTTCGACGACGATCCCGCTGAACTCGGTTTCAAAGAAGGCCCCGTTCACATCGGACGGGCCTTGCGCCGGAAGGCAAAACAAATCGAGGAATCCCTTTCAGACGAACAAGTCGAAACGTGGCATGACGCCTTGCCGCCAGAAATCCGTTCATGGCTGACCGGCGAGCGCGGCATCTCCGAAGAAGTCGTCGCGCAAGCCAAGATCGGATGGGACGGATCGCGCATCATCATCCCTGTTGCTTCGCCTGACGGGACGTGGCTCTTTGCAAAACGCCGCCAGCCTCCCGGCAAAGAAGAAGCCGGTCCTAAGTATCAGTACCCGGCGGGGAGCAAGGCCGCGCTCTACGGCGGACATCTTCTGGAAGGAATGACGGAAGTCATTATCTGTGAAGGCGAACTCGACGCTCTCGCGTTGCGCTCGCGCGGCTTCATCGCTGTGACCAGTACCGGCGGAGCAGGGACGTTCCCAGAGGAATGGGCTTCGCTGTTTTCCAACGTGCAAAAAGTCTACGTGGTATTCGATCTGGATGACGCGGGGCGCAAAGGCGCACTCGCCGTCGCCAAACTGATCTCACAATCACGCATCGCACTGCTTCCGGAAGAGCTTGGCGAGCATGGCGACGTGACGGACTTTTTCACGAAGGCTGGGAAGGGAGCGGAGGATTTTCGCCTACTTTTGCAGAAAGCGCGGTCGGCAAAAGAAATCGAAGAGTCCGGGGAGCGGTATTCGCCGCTCCCCGCGCCGGAAGTCGAAACCGACATCGACGAATGGCGCAAGATTGTCGGCGGACTTTTTCCGGAGTGCATGGCCGCCGGTGAGGTTGGCGTCGCGGTACTCGCGCAACTCCTCATCACGGACGTTCGGAATCCCTTCGGCCTCGTCTACGTCGATGTTCCGAGTGCGGGAAAAACCATCACGCTGAACTTCTTTTCCGACCTCGACGCGCTCGTATACCCAACGGACAGCTTCACGCCCGCATCCCTCGTCTCGCACGCCTCGAACCGCAAACAGAAAGACCTGGAAAAAATCGACCTCTTGCCGAGAATCAGGCATCGCATGCTCATCGTGCGCGATCTCGCGCCCATCTTCGCCGAACGTCAAGAAAACCTCCTCAAAAACCTTGGCGTGATGACTCGCGTGTTCGACGGCGAGGGCTATGAATCCGACAGCGGCGTCCACGGTAAACGCGGGTACAAGGGCGACTATACGTTCATGTTCCTTGCGGGATCGACGCCTATCGCTCCCCGCGTTTGGAAGTTCATGGGCAACCTCGGAAGCCGCCTGTTTTTCCTGAACATGAAAGCCTCCGACAAAACCGAAGAAGAGCTGGCCGACCTTCTGATCCAGGACGACTTCAAGCGAAAGGAACAGGAGTGCCGAAGCGCGACGCGTAATCTCATTTTGACGCTTTGGTCGCAGAATAAAGGCGGAGTGACGTGGAACAAAAAAGCGGACTCCACGGAAATCCGCCGCATCATTTCGCGTTGCGCCAAACTGCTCGCGCACTTACGAGGAACGGTGAACGTGTGGAGCGATGAAGAAGAAGGAAAACAGCACCATACGAACGTTGTGATCGAAAAGCCAACCCGTATCAACCAGTTGCTCTACAACCTCGCACGAGGCCATGCGCTCGCATGCGGCAGGGTCACGCTCGAACGCGACGACCTTTGGCCTTGCATTGAACTCGCCTTGAACTCCGCGCAGTACAATCGTATCAAGCTCGTGGACGTTCTGATGGAATACGCGGGAACCGTGAACACCGGGGTCGTGGAGGAGGCCATTCAGTGCAGCAACCCGACGGCCTTGAAAGAGATCGAGACGCTGCGAGTCCTCGGCCTGGTGGAAGTCCAGAACGTCCCCGACGGGACGCCGGGAAGACCGGAGAAAATCGTTACCGTCGCCGAAGGGTTCGCTTGGTTCTGTTCAGACGAATGCAAAGCCCTGCGGTCCATGCGGCCAGAGCCGAAGGGTTCTCTAAATAAAAATGGCCTTGTGTAAACATATGTCGAACGATCCTATCCATGGCGGTGGTCCGAAAACGGAAGAAGGCAAAGCAGCATCGAGTGCAAACGCGGTGACGCATGGCGTGTTACGCGAGATGCTTACGCCTTACGAGGAAGGAATGGAGCTTGGTTTGCTGGAAAAACTCCGACAGGAAAACGAACCGAACTCCACCTTGGAGGAACTCCTTTTGGAGCGGATCGCAACGCACTATGTGAAGCTCCATCGCGTATCCAAAGCCGAACGAGAGTACATCCAATCGAGGCTTGAGCCTCGTGTCGTCAAGGTGAATAGCTTGTTCGATATGGACCTCGGCGAAGAAGTTTTGAAAGAGGGCTATACGCCGCGTATCGGAGTCGAGTCCGTCGAACGCCTGTTGACCGTCTATGCGCGTTACGAGACGAATCTCGAAAACCGCCTTTTCCGTGCAATCCATGAACTCCGAGAGCTGAAAGGCTCAAAGGAGGAGTGAGTTCGTTTCGCAAAAACGGGTTGAATAAACCTGCCAAGTCTTATTGATTTCGATGGGTTATGAGCAAGACAACTTGTGAGAGTGTACAAAAGATACCAATGCGTTTCCTGAAACAAAAGGGCTACTTACGATCCGGCGGCATCGGTGGAACGATGAACTGGTCTTCCACCTACGGCGGAGAGAGCAGTGCGTGGATAGCGTCCTACGTCGGAGAACGCGACGGCCACCTTCAGGTTCGATATACGCGTACCGGCTGGGACGGCGAAAAAGAAAACATGGACTATCAGGTTCGGATCGTTTCGACGGTTTGCCAGTTCGGCGGCAGGCGCTACTGGTTCATTTGCCCGCTCATTCGGGACGGCATCCCGTGCGGAAGACGAATCGGAGTCCTCTACATGGGCGGAAAATACTTCGGTTGCCGCCGCTGCTATGATCTTGCCTATAGCAGCCAACAGGACACGCATAGCGGCTTCTTCGGCCTAATGGGGAGAACTATTTTCGGCAAGCTCGATGAAAAAGAGGCGGCCATGCGCGTGAAATACTGGAACGGAAGACCGACGAAACGCTACGCTCGGCTGCTGCGAAAGCTGGACCGGATGCCCAGTGCCGACGCCCTAGTGATGGCTCAAAATGCCCTCTTCGCGCGTTTACGAAAATAGCCTTTGAAGATACTATGTATTCGCTACCCAATCGCATCTATATCGAGGCTGTTTTTGTAGGCATTTTGCTGTCCGAGATGGGCGGTTCTGCCAGCAAGCGGCATGCCTCGGTATGTACGCGGTTGGGTAGCCAGAACCGTCCTTTTTGGACGGAGCAAATCCTATGAAACACTTCGTCATTTATGCCCGGAAGTCGACGGAATCGGAAGACCGCCAGGTGCTTTCCATCGACTCCCAGATCAAAGAGCTGCAAGCCGTTGCGGCTCGTCTTGGGTATCCGGAAGTTCAAATCTGCAAGGAATCAATGTCGGCAAAGGCCCCAGGACGACCGGTTTTCAATAGACTCCTTGAACAAGTAGAGGCTGGTAAGATCGCGGGCATACTTTGCTGGAAGCTGGACCGTCTCGCACGCAATCCGGTAGATGGTGGCCGCATCATTTGGTGCATCAAGAATAACGGACTGACAATCGCAACGCCCAGTCAGATGTACTCCAGCGAAGAAGAGAACACGATTTTGATGTACGTCGAGTTCGGCATGGCTCAAAAATACATCGACGACCTGGGAAAGAACGTGAAGCGCGGCAACCGGGTAAAACTCGAAATGGGATGGCTCCCCGGATCGGCACCGCTCGGATATTTGAATAAACTCGACGACCACACGGTCATTCCGGACCCAGAACGCTTCGATTTGATCCGGAAGATGTGGGATATGGCCTTATCAGGCGCGTACTCCATCGAACAAATCCGATGCAAGGCAAACGACGAATGGGGCTTCCGTACGAAGAAGACGAAACGCCAAGGCGGAATGCCGCTCTCGAAAAGCGTCATGTACAAGCTCTTCAGAAGTCATTTCTATTATGGCGTCATCGTGCGCGAGGTCGAAGGAGAGCCTCGCCGATACACCGGAGCGCACAAAGCGATGGTCTCCGAGCAAGAGTTCTGGAAGGTGCAGAAGCTCTTCGGCAACCCCGTACCGAAACCCCATCGAAAAGACTTTCCTTTCACCGGGTTGATGCGCTGTGGGGAGTGCGGCTCCGCAATCACGGCGGAAGAGAAAATCAAACCGAGTGGGAAGACATACGCGTACTACCGCTGTACGAAACACCGCAAAGAAATCCACTGCGGACAGAAGCCGCTGACTGCAAAAGAACTTGAAGCCCAGTTCACGCCATACCTTGAAGCCATCTCCATCCCGAAACCGTTTGCGGACTGGGCCGTGCGCTGGTTGCGTGTCTTGAACCAGGATGAAACCCGAGACCGAACCTCCGCGCATCTCAACCTGCAAAAAGCGTATAACGACATGCAGGCGAAGCTCGACAAGCTCATGGACCTCCGTTTGACCGATTTATTGACCGATGACGAGTACAAGCGGCAGAAAGAACGTCTGGTCGAAGAGCAACGAGGAATCAAAGAGCGTCTCGGTGACTCCGATCAACGCGCCGACAACTGGCGCGAGCGAGTTGAGAACGTCATCGACTTCGCAGCGCATGCGCGAGGGTGGTTCGAGGATGGTGATTTTCAAACCAAACGCTCCGTTGTGTTTGCGCTCGGATCGAACTTCATCCTGAAAGATGGAATCGTCAGTATTGATATGGAAAAAGTATGGACGGCGTTTTCTATTGCGGCTCCCCGCATCAAATCAGACCTTGAACGGTTAGAACTCGATAAAAATGGCTCCATAAACGAAAAAACCACGGCTTTTGTATCCGTGATTTCTTCTTGGCAGGACGGCACGGTCTGGAACTCGCCGCTTTGGGGAGTTTGAGGGTATTTGGGGAAGAGGAAGCAGGGACTCCGGTCATGGGGTAAATGAGACAAATGAGACAGTATTGACGGTGGTATATGT
>JAGOUY010000014.1 GCA_018061025.1 Patescibacteria group bacterium | reverse complement strand
AAAAACTAAGTGGTACAGGAGAACCGTGACATTGTGGCTTTTGTGGATATATCGACCCATGGAACCATTCTACCCAACGATACGAACGCCGCAAGCGGCGAGGTACTAGCCCTGGAGGGAATAGAAGTGCATTCCTCCACTCGGTGTGTCAACGGAAGGTGTTTCAGGAAGCAGTAGGAAAGCTGGGTCTTTTTCTATGGCACGATCCAAATCAGCCTTAGCCGCTTTAACATCAAAGTCGACCACTACAATCCCATTTTCTCCAGGCACCATCGCTATATTTAGCAATGGGTTAACCTGAAACATTCGCCGGACTTCTTCGTATGGCTGCGGGGCAGTACCCTTGCCCCTAGTGCCAAGACGAATTTTCTCATCGGCAGAATAGGCAGCAATCGACATCTTATGTTCATGGGCATAACACTCAGCCCACTGAGTAATATCCCAGCTCTTCGGGTTGGCATTGGGAAATTTATCCTCTTCTTTAGATACTTGATTGTCTTCCATATTTGGACAAACAGCGCTAAGCAACCCTCTCTTAAAAAGAAAGGTCGCCTGAATTAATTTTTTTAACAAAAAAAGATGCGAAAACGTATCTACCCTACCCATTCTTAAAACAAGAAAGGGGTACGTAGACGCGTGTTCTCATCTCCTATGATTTTTATATAAACGGTGAGCCTGATCTCTATACTATTGCCATCTCAAGTGGAAGGCGGGCGAAGACAGCAGAAATGCTCAGTGTTCTTCTCATCGGCTTCACGATGAGGCTAAGGAATATTGGGAGGAATAGAGAGTAAACGACAAATAAATATGAAGCGTGTTTAAACTTTCTTCCAGCCAATGAGTGAGCGCATCTCAATTTGTAAAAAGATCCGTTGATTGGCCACAACTTTTGAGGTTTCACCCTCATAAAGCTGCAGCCGATAAACGGATCTCTCTGCAACTTTTATTTATTGTGGCCATCCTGATGATCAGGACGTGCTCATCTTAACAAAGCTCTACAGACCGTCAAGTAGACGTGATAGCTTTGATATTTACTTGTATTTTTAGCCCAAAAGCCTTATCTTGTCAGTGCATAGACCCAATTGAACCTTAGTCGAGCACGCCAACCCTATTATGGTTGGAATTTGTTTGTACCTATAAACGGGCAACCATCTTCCAACAATTGGGCGCAAACCGTGCTCGATTGGGTCTATGCAACCAGATGGTTGCCTTTTTTTATTCACCATTCTATGTCTCTATCTCATCGAAACATCAAGCAACTCATGATAGCGCAGGTTATTTTTATCTTACTATCGTTTTTACCTATCTTCTTTGTACCGCCGAGTAGTTTTATCGCAAGCATTTATAATATTTTGTTTGGCCTATTCGGAATGCTGTCTGTGATCCTAGCCATTTTTTCTTTTTATTATGGATGGAAGTTACGTAAACTAGAGAAAAAAGACTGGCATTTTATCGCCTCTATTCTCATCCTTCTTTTAATTGGCGTTCTTGAGAAACTCTTGCCGCCTTCACACCTTTTCGCTCTGCCTACCATCGCATTGATAGGCTTACATGCAAAACGTCGTTTAATGGATAAACAGCTTGTTATTCAACAACCAACTCCCTAGTTTTATTGGCTCTATGTTAGGTAAATATGCATCCATTCTCATGTTGGCTATGACCATGGTGTTTGGCATGGGCTGCGGTGATAGTCGAGATCTATCTAAATACGAAAAGAACAAAGAAAAAGTGGATGAGTTGATGAGTATGCTTAGACCACCTACTTCTTTTATAAGGGGGGAAGCTTCTGCTTCCGCCAGCACAACTCAATGGCTGAAAGATAATTTTGATGTGGAAGTGCCTATTTTAAAATGGAATATATCCCTCCCCGAAACTTTCTACTGGGATGAAACGGATGTGTTCACAACGCCTCTGGTAGCCACTCACGAAATGAATCTTCGTTATTCAACGTCTACTCAAAAAACTCATGCCCCATTGAAGAAGGTTAGAAAACGGATCTATCTGTACGATGCTTCGAAAGAGAAATGGGAGCTTATAACTGATACGGTTTTTGATGAAGATACATCCGAAATTCAAAGAAATAGCACTGTATGGAATATGTCTTATCTCACAGCATCTTTGTGCCAAGAGCATCAAACATTTGAGCAAAAAATAAATGAACTTTTGGAGTTATTTAATGATAGTAATCAACCTACCTATGAATATAGACAAAGCCCTCAAGATCAGTTGGATTATGGTAGCAATAGTAGTAACAAGCCTTTTCGCTTTTAAAATCTACAACGAAACTCGTCCAAAATCCTGGGACGAGCGAATCATGGAGTGCTTAAAACTCGGTAGCGACCAGAGATCTGCTAATTGCCTTCAACTGCTTAAATCCTTAAAAGAAAAAGGTGAGCTAGCTAAATAGAGGCTTCGAGTAAAAGCTCCCGTAAAGCCTGCTGAACCTTAGCACTATGTAGCACTTTTTGGCCGGAAGACTTGTCTACACCACGGCCATATCCTGCGGCACGTATAAGGGAGGCATTACTGGCTAAAGGGTGTGCTATACGCAACATGACTAGACGTTTTTGACGTGGAGTAAGACGGTCTAAGCAAGGGTGAAGAGTCAGATTCATACAAAAACCGTCTATGAAGGTTTTGACGTACATGTGCATTCGTGAAAGTTTGTTGATATGCATTTGTTCATAGATAACAATATCTTTTTAAGGTATCTCATACGGCCAGGGGACTTAACTCCCCTAAAGGAGCTTTTAAAGTTGCTAAAAAACAGAAAAATAGCCCTGCTAGCTCCCAATCAAGTCATTCACGAATATATACGTAATTCAGAAGAGTACCTACTTAACCACGATAAGAACACCAGCAAAGAAAAGGCCTTAGACAGTATATCAAAGCTCAAGGAGATTGCGGAAAAACACTTTTCCAAGCCCACTCTGATAAAGAAAAAATTGAAAGCGGTAGAGAAAGATATTCAAAAGCAGTTCGCTCAAGAGGAAAGCAGGCTCATGAAAGGCAGACGAAAAGCTCATGCCTTAATCATGAAAGTTCTAGAAAAAAAAGAACCACTTTGTGAAAGTGAAGAAACTTATAAAAAGGCAGGATTTAGATATCTAAAAGGCGATCCCCCAAAAACAAACAACGGGTGTGCGGGTGATGCAATTATATGGGAATTTTTACTAGAAACCGAACAAGTAAAAGAAGTCAGCATAATAACGGGAGATACGGACTTTATTTTAAAGCAAGAAAATACACTCAAACTTCACTCATTACTTGAGTACGAATGGAAGCAACTCAAAAAGGGTAAGTTACACGTATACGATAATTTGAGTGTATTTATAAATACGCTGGAAAAGAAACCCGTGATCAGCAAGGATACGATCGACCAAGAGAAGAGTGATGACATTCACAATATTCTTTCTCTTCAGAACTCCACCTTTAATAGTAAGGCCAACGAATACTGGGAAAACATAATAAACAAAAACTACATAGATCCCGACCTATATAATCCACAGAAGGATTGGGAAATATACGAACGTATCTTTCCCTATGATTCTATAGACGATCATCGGCAGGCTAACAAGGCAATCGAAGAGACATATCACGATATTCACACCCTGAATAAATCGATGAGACTGTCCGATATACATGGATTTTTATTAGATATGTACAATCTGAAAAAAAGCATAGAAGATAACCGGACAAATGACAAAAGAAAGAAATCCGATTAAAAACGCATGACGACAAAATCTTAAAGATCCTTAGAAATATGCGTCTCCGAAAATTATCCATTAGAAACTTTCGTGGTATCAAAAGTCTTGATTGGCATATTTCTAAAGACTTTACCCTGTTAGTCGGTCCATGTGATTCAACAAAATCAACCATACTAGATGCTATTGAGCTCGCTCTATTGCCTAGATGGCAAGTAAATCTAGATGACTCCGATTTTTATCTTGGCGATGTAGCAAAGCCAATTACTATAGAAGTTGTTATAAGCGACGTACCATCAGAGTTGAAGAATGAAGCAAAATTTGGACTAGATCTTAGTGGCTGGGATCAACAGACAGCGACAGTTACGGATCTGGAAGAAAACTTGGAGGAAGTTATGGTCTTACGCTTTACAACTGATGAAAGCCTTGAGCCTCAATGGCTTGTAATTAGCGGAAGGAATCCTGAAGGGAGAAATATCGCCTTCCGTGATAGGGAAGCTTTTGGCCTTACGCGTCTTGGCTCAGGGACAGATCGTCAGTTTACTTGGGGTCGAGGATCTCTGCTTTCAAGATTGACTGAAAGTAGCTCTCACAGAAGACTCCTTGCCGAATCTGCACGTGCGGCAAGAGGAGCGTTCCAAACAGATACATGCCCGGGTCTTAAAGAAAGTGTAGACAAGGTGTCGGTATTAGTGCAGAAAGTGGGACTGCAAATAAAAAATGGACTCCCTGGATTAGACCCCTCAGCAGTGAATCTTAACAGCGGAGCTATTGCTCTCCATCAAGAAGGAATACCATTCCGCCGTGTTGGATTGGGATCTCGTATGCTCTTTCTTGTCGCGCTGCAACGAGAACTGTCTAATCAGGGCGCAGTTACTATCATCGATGAAGTAGAATGCGGTCTAGAACCATACCGCTTGCGTAACGTGTTACGAATTCTCGCGGAGGAGAAAAGCTGCACGGTCGCTACCTCACATTCTCCAATAGCACTCCAAGAATTGGGTGCAAAGCATATAGAGATCGTTAGAAGCACCGAGGGTAAAACAATCGTCACCTCTGTGCCTGAACAACTTCAGTCAACAGTGCAAAAATCGGCAGAGGCATTCTTATCTAGAAGAATCTTGGTCTGTGAAGGTATGACTGAGCTAGGTTTTTGCAGAGGATTAGATGATATTCGCTGGAGTGAAGTAAAAAGAGGACTTGCTTATAGTGGAGTGTCCCTAGCTGATGGCCGCGGAGATGAAGCTCCGATAATAGCCACGCATTTTTCACAGCTTGGCTATGAAGTAATGCTGCTTGCAGACAGCGATAAAGATACAAAATCCCTAGATATACAGTTGAGTAATCAAGGAGTAGTCGTCGTCCGCTGGGAAGGTGGCATGTCAATTGAAGAAAGAATCATTTCGGATATCTCCTGGAACGGGATTTTAGAAATATTGGCTTTTGCAAAAGCAACCTATGGAGAAGATACAATATGTGACCGCATTTCTAACGACCTTGGAACGAATGCTGCTGTATTAGGCAAAGATCCATCACATTGGCTACAGAATTACACGGAAGTAGAAATCAGGTCAGCAATAGCAAAAGCTGCTAAAGCAAAAAAACCTGGATGGTTTAAAATGGCTGAGTACGCTCACCACTTAGCAGAAATTTCTCTAAAAAATTTAACTCCTGACGCAAGTACAGAAAAGACGCTTTTAAGGGTTACGCAATGGGTAACAAAAACATGAGTAGCGTACTTGATATCAGCAATAGAGGTTACGTTGAGGCACCTGCTGGTTGCGGCAAAACTTATTTGATTGCAGAAACTGTACGCGACTCTTTAGGTAAATATTTAATTCTCACCCATACACATTCAGGCGTGCAATCGTTAAAGGTAAAATTGAATACACTGGGAGTATCAAATAGCCGTTTTTATATTGATACTCTAAGCAGCTTCGCCTACCGATATGCATCCGCCTATCCAAAGATTTCCGGCATGTCTAGCAACCAGCTAGATTACCAAGATATGTTTCACGAGGTCTTTCCCGCTGCGGAAAAATTTTTCAGATCAAGACACGGTAGTTCGATTTTAAAAAATTCCTATACAGCCGTTTTGGTAGACGAGTACCAGGACTGCTCAATAGAACAGCATAAGTTGATATTGGCAATTACAGAAATATTACCCTGTATAGTATTTGGAGATTCACTACAAGCTATCTTCAATTTTCACGGAAGTATGGTTGAGTGGAGTACTCATGTGACAAGTAACTTCGACAAAATTCCATTTCAAAATATTCCGCATAGGTGGGTAAATGCAGGCTCCGCTGCGCTTGGGGAGTGGCTCTTGGATGCACGTATGCGACTCATTCAAGGCCTACCCCTGAATATTAATCAGCCTTTTATAAATCGAATAGATCCTGGCACGGATCTCCAAAAGGTTACACGTAAAATATGTAGCAATATGGCATCACTACCATTAGAAGAAACAATCGCCGTATTAAGCCCTGACCAACCAAGAAGCCGCTATCTCGCACAAAGACTAGGACACACTTATACAAGCATAGAGCCCATAGAAGCACCCGATCTCTTTGCCGCTGCAGAACGGTTAGATACTGCAGTAGGCGCACAACGTGCATATGAGTTAATAAACTTTGCGAGTAGATGCACTACAAAAATTGGAACAGAATTAAAATCTATTTTAAAAAGACTTGCCGTAGGTGATATAGAATTTAAAAATATTACTAAACATGCGGAAGCAAGATCAGTAATAATAGACGTGGCAAGAAGTGATGATCCTACATTCATGATAAACGCGCTAAATACTATCAAGAAAATAGGGTATGTACACCGTAAAGATATGTATTATGGAATGATAAGAGCCCTAAATATAGCTCGAATATCAAATAATAAGTCTCTTCGAGATGCGGTAAGAAGCTCCAGGAGGCTGGCTTCTATTGTTGGCAGATATCCACTAAAAAGAGTTATTAGTTACACTCTACTACTTAAGGGATTAGAGTTTGACCACGTTCTTATAACTGAGCCAGAAAAAATGAGTAAAGAAAGCCTGTACGTTGCACTGACTAGAGGAGCGCGTACCCTGAGCATCATCTCTTCTACAAATGAGCTCGTACCAGTTGATGATACGCAAACAAAAGGACGCAAACAACAGCAGCTTAGCTTAGGCATATAAAAATTAATAGATATAAAGATCGGATCTTTTAAAAGAGTTGATGCTTCTTTATTGACGATATAGCCAATATATTAAGCACAGTTTCAACAATCCTAAGTATAATTGCGAGGGCTATTAGTTTAAACAGATAAGTACTCCTTTGTGAGTTTAATAATTGCTGTTTTTTGCTCCAAAATAAACTTAAAAAATATTGCGCGCATATCTGACCTACCATGGATTTTGTATAGGTCAGGAGTCCCAAGCTAAAGGTGGGGTAAATCACAGTGACAGGCGGTGGGGGCAGAAACACAAAGAACAGGATAGCTTGATCCAGCTCTCGGTCTCCACCTTCCCTACCCTTCCCCAAAGTGTTGCCCACTTTGTTGCCCACGAAGTAGGGAAGGATAGGAAAATAGGAGAATGTGACTATAGATAACAATGCTACTTTACTCAGGTTTTTCAGGTACTTGCATCAACCAAGCGAGATTAGAGGTGTCCCCATCTATGGGTTCGAATCCCAGCCGCTGCACCAACAAAAAGACTCCCATATCAGGAGTTTTTTTGTTGGTGCATAAAAGGGATGGGGATCGAAGGGCGCGAATACGTGTAGCGCCCCGGCACGAGTCGGAGCGAGTGGAATCCCAGCCGTTGCACCAACAAGGATCTCTCCATCACGGGGAGATTTTTGTTTAGGTTGAGCGATGGAATCAAATTCAAATTGTTTTATTTCATTGATCTTTTCTGAACCAAAGTACGGCACTAAATAACACACCTAAAGATTGGCATTATCTGCTTTGTTTCGGGCAACTTCTCTTGAAACCACTCCGTGGTTGCGATGCAGGACTCGACCGATATCCCGCAAAGAAACATGAGCCTTGAGACGGATCTCCATCATCTGTCTCTCTAAATACGTCAAAGGGCAGCCTTTCATACCTCTCAAGGATACGCATTCGAAGGCGATTTGGCTTTGGGGTGGTGCATTGATGTTAGAACTTGGGAATTCTTCCGTTCTGTTGACAATTTTGTCAAAATCATGTATTCTATTTTTTGAATGTCAAACACAGATCCATGATCGTGATCTTAACCTCACGCACATCGACCCCTGTTTGACGATATTCCTCGTCGAGCCTTGGGGAGAAGAGAGGCCAAAATGCCTGATTTCCGCTACTACAAGCCTGGAGCTGATCGTGCCCGCGCCATCGCTCGTGCTGGCGATGAGCTCTGCGCCGAACACGAGCGGCACACGAACAGGCCGCTCGAAGACGGCTACACCGAGCGGCAGCTTCGCGAGATCGCCCGCATGCAGCACGACAACGCCCAGCTGAGGAGAGACGGCAACGGTTAGCCGCTCCTCCGACAACCCGTCGACTGCGTGATCTAGTCCCGAACCCTCGTCGGGCGCGGGTGCGACTCCTCGCAGCCGATCCACGCCTGACCCAACCAGCCCCTTTCCCTCCTCCCCTTCGCTCGGTACCGAGCGATCACCCTCTTATCTGATGAGATCACTCGTCAACTGAGATCGTGAAGATAGATCTTTGGCCCATGTTCGACTGTAAAGTTAACTAGACATACACGCGAAACCGTGTCATAGTAGTCATATTCTATGTCACGTGTTTTTTTATCTGGATTCATCCTTATTCTTGGAGCAGTGACCCTTAGTGCACGACTTATGCGTGAGCATATTCTTGTCCCACCTACTCCCACGACTACCTCTTCGACAGCGAGTTCATCTTCGATGCTCTTCGGTTCTCCTTCAACGACTGAAATAGAATGGAAAAACCTTCTTCCGCCGAAAACGTATCACATCATGCGAGAAGCTGGAACCGAACGACCATTTAGTAATCCCTTAAATAGCGAGAAACGTGCCGGTACCTATGTCAGTGCCGATTGTGGCGAACCCTTGTTTCGCTCAGAGCAGAAATACCATTCTGGGACCGGCTGGCCGAGTTTTTGGGCGCCAATTAATTCTGAGGCGGTGAAGCTTGATGAGGATACGAGCATCCCTTTCCAGCCCCGTACAGAAGTCATAACGAGCAAATGCGGTGGACATTTGGGCCATGTGTTTGATGATGGACCAGAGCCAACCGGGAAGCGATATTGTATTAATGGAGCAGCTCTTCGCTTCATCCCTGATCCTGTTGCTAGTTCAACCTCCTCTACCATTGGCCTTTAAGGCCTGATCTTGATATGCAAGAAATAGTCAAAAATCATGTACACCGGTATCGTACAGAGGCGGGGGTGACCCAAGAGGTGTTTGCGGAGGCGATCGGTGTCACGCGTCAGACCGTGATTGCCCTTGAAAAAGGGAACTACTCCCCTTCTGTTTTATTAGCGTTACGCATCGCGCGTTTTTTTAAACGACCGGTCGAAGACCTCTTTTCTATTATCTATGAAAAATAAGACCTTTATTGAACCCTTATTAGCGGTGCTACTCATTTTATTAGCCGCCCTTTGTTTTCAACCCTTGCAAACGACCTGGATGCCCACCATGGCCAGTTCATTTATTTTAGTTACCTTACTTGCCGTCTTCATCTTGTTTGCCGTGTATATTTGGAAAGAAGAGGCACGCGATGAAAGAGAAGATCAGCATCGGCTGACCGCAGGGCGCAATGGCTTTCTTGTTGGATCAGGATTGCTCGTGGCGGGAATTATTTTACAGACGGTCCGTCATCAGCTTGATTCATGGCTGATCCTTACACTGGTAGGAATGGTCGCGGCAAAATTGATTACGCGCTGGTACTACCATATTAAGAACTAACCGCGTTTTATTAAGGATTCTTTAGCCTTGTCACATTTTCTAATGTAAAGTATACTTTACATAGTTTCTTACTTCTTTTATTCGTATGACCCTTCTTCTCATTTCTTTCATTGCCGGCATCCTGACCGTGCTCGCTCCTTGTGTCCTGCCTTTATTGCCGATTATTATCGGAGGCTCTGTCCAAGGCGGCCGTAAACGTAATCCATACATCATCACCGCTTCGCTCGCGGTCGCGATCGTGTTATTCACCCTTCTTCTCAAATTTAGCACGGTCTTCATCAATATCCCACAATCCGTTTGGAGCCTTATTTCGGGGATTATCATCATTATCTTTGGATTAATTAGTGTTTTTCCTAAGCTTTGGGAAAATATTAACGTGAAGCTCGGGCTCAGTAACCGTTCCGATGCGCTCCTCGCCGATTCAGCCAAGGTCAAAGGACATGGGAGTGATATTTTAATGGGAATGTCGCTTGGGCCTGTGTTTTCGAGCTGCTCCCCTACTTATTTCTTGATCTTGGCGACGGTCTTACCGCGTAGTTTTGCCGCCGGACTTGTCTATCTGATTGCTTACGCCATCGGATTATCCCTCATGTTGTTGCTTGTGAGCCTGTTCGGCCAACGCTTCATTCAAGGCGCACGTTTTGCCGCCGATCCACGTGGATGGTTTAAGCGTGGCTTAGGCGTGTTATTTATCTTGGTAGGTATCTTGATCCTGACAGGTAAGGACAAAGACCTACAGACGTATCTCGTACAAAAAGGCTACTATCCCACCTCCGCTCTTGAAACATCCTTACTCACTCGCGCTCAACCTATGAACCAGTCCGACATGCCTGAGACAGGCTCAGAAACGCCTACCACAGAAGCAGGGTCGATGGCCTATATGAATAAGCCCTTTCCACGGTATCGAGAAATTACGGATCCAGCTGGCTACGTGAATACGGATCCGCTTACGATTGGAGGATTAGTTGGCAAAAAGGTGATCTTGGTAGATTTCATGACGTACAGCTGTATCAACTGCATCCGTACCTTCCCCTATCTCAACGCCTGGTATGACAAGTATAAAGACCAAGGCCTAGAGATTGTCGGCATCCACACGCCAGAATTCGCGTTTGAACGAAAGATTGAGAATGTGCAAAAAGAGATGGCACGTTATGGCATCAAATTTCCTGTCGTGCTGGATAATGAATACGGGACGTGGAATGCCTATGGAAATAACTATTGGCCACGCAAATACTTGATTGATCTTGATGGCTATATTGTCTACGACCACATTGGGGAAGGAGGGTACGATGAAACGGAGAAGAAAATTCAGGAGTTATTGATGGAAAAGGCGGAGCGCGAGAAACGTCCGATGGCGATCATCCCTACCGGACTTGTCGATACGACCTCTACCTATCCAGGCCAAGGGATTAGTCCAGAGACGTATTTCGGTGCAGCACGTAATGAGACCCTCTCGAATGGCACAGCGAATGTTCAAGGCGTGCAACAACTCGAAGCGCCCAACGCTCCTAAATTAAACCGTCTCTATTTAGCAGGTGCGTGGAATTTTCATCCCGAGTACACCGAGACGGAAGCGGCAGGAGGTCGAGTCATCTACCGCTACCAAGCAAATAATATATTCTTTGTTGGCAGCGCGGCTTCACCGATCAAGATGATCGTCCGTCGTGATGGGAAAGCCCTAGACCCAGCGCAAGCAGGAGCAGATGTGCAATTTGCGAATGGTGAAAGCTACATCATGGTGCAAGCCGAACGTCTTTATCACCTTTTGAAAGATGGAACGGAAACAGGGGCGCATACCCTTGAGCTCACCATTGAGAAAGCAGGATTAAAGGCGTATACATTTACTTTTGGTTAAAAAACTATGTCATCAACGACTCAAATAGCAATCTTTGGTGGTGGGTGTTTCTGGTGTATTGAGGCGGTGTTTGAACAACTTAAAGGCGTCGTATCTGTTATGCCTGGCTACGCGGGCGGACAGACGCAGAAGCCAACATATGATGCGGTGTGCAGCGGAGAGACGGGTCATGCAGAAGTATTACGCATCGAATATGATCCTGCGATTATTTCCTATAACGATTTATTGACGGTGTTCTTTGCCGCGCATAATCCTACAACCTTGAATCGCCAGGGAAATGATGTGGGCACACAATATCGCTCGATAATCCTGTATACGACGGAGGAGCAGAAGAGCGAGACGCTGGCGTTCATTAAAGATCTGAATGAAGGAGATTTAAAGAACGCGGTCGTCACAGAGGTAGTCCCGCTTGAAACCTTCTATGAGGCAGAAGCTTACCACCATCATTATTTCCTCACCCATCCTGAACAAGCGTACTGCCAGTTCGTGATCAATCCCAAATTAGAAAAAGTGCGTGAACGTTTTAGCCAACTAATGCAATCTTAATACCTCTGCTATGTCTTCTCTTCCTCTAAAACCAGATGGAGAATTATCTCCTGAGCTCTACCATGTAGCTCGTGAAAAAGGTACGGAAGCCCCCTTCACCGGGGCGTACTGGAATAGCCATGAAAAAGGTATGTACAGCTGCGCCGTCTGTGGCACAGAACTCTTCTCTTCCAATACCAAGTTTGATTCTGGGACGGGTTGGCCAAGTTTTACTGAGCCTGCGAATCTTGCCAATATCGAACTTCGTGACGACATGGACTATGGCATCAAATGCACGGAAGTGACCTGTAAAAAGTGCGGCGCGCACCTTGGACATGTGTTCGATGATGGTCCGAAAGAGGCGGGCGGAAAACGCTACTGCATCAATTCTGTGTGTTTAGCCTTACACAAAGAAGAGCAGATGCCTTAAGGCGATCTGAAAATAAAACGACCCTCATAATAAGGGTCGTTTTATTTATTTTGTAGGACGTATTTCCTGCACGTTTACGGGTGGTGCTTGCGGCTGGATCAACCAAGCAAATAATCCTAGGGCGAGGGGAGCAAAAATCAAGAGGGAGATAAAATAGGCTTTCAACTCGCGTTGCGCAGAGACGTGACGATGCTCTTCTAAACGATCAAACCAAGCGACGGCCGCAATAACGGTGGCGGCGGCTGCAGATAATAAACACCAAATGCAAAAGGCCTGGATATCTAGCCATTGCACAAAAAAGAGGAAGGCAGACTCGATAAACCCTAGGACGGCCGCGATCATTGTCAGACGGTAGAACCATAGCGCTTGCCACGTCGTCGCTACACGCGCCACCAGAATTCCAAAGACTCCTACATAGAACAGAATTCCCAGGAAGGGGCGAGGAAGACCAAACGTCCACGCCCATTTTGAAAGACGTACGACGTCACACCCTCCACCTGCTCCACAGGCAATCGGAACGCCAGATAGATACGTGTAGAGGAGATAGCCCGAGGCAAATAATCCTACTAAGCTCGCAATCGCCATGATGAGACGGGCGTGAAATGGGGAGAGTTTTGGCATACGGTTTATTTCATCCCATCACAGGTATCAAGTTTCCACAATCCCCTCTTGGCGAGCTTCGCTTCTTCTTGCAAGCGCTTTAACTCGGCTTTACGGCGTTTATCTTGAGGAAATGAAACGTACGCATAGGCATATCCCTCTTTTACGAGCAGCGCATTTACGTCGGTGCCGTCTTCGAGAAAGATATTTCTTAATGATCTTCCGTACTTATCGATATTATCAGCTTGAGGATCTTCTTTGAGGAGAATGCGCTTTCCCTGGAGCAACTGTTTTGTGAAGGCGGAGGCTTCTTTGCCAAAGCATTCGACGGCACGTCGAGGGTCAACGGTTTCTGGCGTGTTTACTCCGAGGAAGCGGACTTTGATGGTGCTCGAAGCTCCGTCCATTCGTGCTTCAAGCGTGTCGCCATCGGCTACGTGAACGACGGTGGCATTGGTTGGATAGGCAGAGGTTGAGGAAGATGCAATTTCTTGAGACGGAATAACGGCCGTACTTGTTGGAGCAGATACAACAGCAGAAACATCTTGGTTAACCAATTCTTGCGCGGGACTAATCTTAAAAACGACAATAATGATCGCCAGGATCGTCGTTATAAGAGAATACAACTGTCGCTTCGTCATAACATCTACATCTATGTGATCACCCAACCAACCTTTACTTCACCTTCTTCGACTTTTACTTGATAACGCGTTAAACAATGACCATTCGGTGACCTCCCTGTTTCAATATCAAACGCCCAATCATGCCAGGGGCAGTGCAGCTTGCCGTCTGAGACTGGGCCGCAGGACATGGGACCACCCATATGCGGACAGATACTATTTAATGCAAAGAAGCGGTCGCCTAACCGCACAACAGACATAGGTTTTTTGTGAACTTTTACTTCGCGTACTTGCTGGTCATTCCACTCCTCCACTCGTCCGATACTGACAAAGGTATCTGGTCCCTGTTCGCCAAATGGGTGTGACATATGGTAGGAGTATACAGGAATGAGGAGGGAGGGGAATATAACTATGAATCCAAAATTCGACGCCTTATTTTTTTCGGCGGAACTCGGAGCGGCCTCCGAGCTGGATTTGCATGGGACAAGTGTAGCGATCGCGATTGGGGAATTAGAACAATTTTTGCATGCGCATTGGTATCATAAAGAGCAAATCGTGCGCATCATTCATGGGCGAGGATCCGGCGTATTACGCCAAGCCATTCACAAGTGGTTAAAAATCCACCCAAAGATGGTGGCGGAATTTCGCGATAGCACGCGCGTTGATGAAGTCGGAGCCGTAACGTACGCGGCCTTTCGGTTATAAGGCACGAATCAAGGTCTGCATAGCGCAAGGCTGGATGGTTTGCGTGACATGGTCATGCAGAGCCTCAACGGGCAGGACACCGCCAACACGTTCTCTTAAGACCGCCAGACTGGGGACATGAGAAACGAGTGCGGACACATGTCCGGCACCATGCTCGCGTAACATCGCGGACGCCGTGATCAGAGTGCCTCCTGTATCAGAGATATCATCCACGATTAATAAACGCTTGCCTTTTATTCGAGAGATATCTTTTGTCGCAATCTTTGTTTGCACCCCATCTTTATCGCGATGTTTTTCTAACACGACAAGCGGATGTTTTAAAGAACTCGCGCAGGCTTTGGCGCGCAATGACGCACCCTTATCTGCCGCTACCACAATATCGATGTTACCTAGACGTTTTTGCAGGGCGAGATCTGGCGCAGCCCAAACATTCACCAGCTTGCGACGGAAGGATTTTACGAACATCGGACTATGCGCGTCCAACGTTACAATCCGATCAAATAAACGGGACAACATGTCACCAACAATCAGACCACCCGGGACCTCTCCGGGGCGTGCCACGCGATCTTGGCGACCATAGGCAATCCAAGGCGCGAGGAGCGTCAGACGCTTTACCCCGGTATGACGCAAGGCTTGAGCCGCGAATAAGGTGCGTAGAGCGTAGCGCGGCTCTTCGTGAATATTTGCGATGAAGATCGCTTCCTTCGACGTGACAGTAGGCATGCGTACGGTTAATTCTCCGGCACGGTACTGGGTTTCTAAAGCAAACAGAGCTGGCTGTTTGAGAGCGGCCGCAAACGCTTCTACGAGTTGGCGCTCATCTTCGAACCCGATGACTTGAGGGGACATAGAGAGAAGGATACAGTATTTCTTTATAATTCGCGATAAATATCATGCTTTCCTACTGAAATAAACGCGACCTCCCCTTTTGACATCCGTTGGAAAATGATTCGTACGCTCACCGTAACAGAGATAGACCATAGCCCCTTTAATCTTCCCTTTAGTGAACGTAAGCGCAATGAGGGATGGAGGGGGTTTGCTCGAAAGCATTCTTCACAACGAATCACTTTTGCACAGGTCACGGCATCCAGCTTCTTTAATTCCCTTACAAACACTGGGTTATAGAGAATCTCTTTCACCAACATACTATTTTAAGAGATCCTTTATCGAGCGTGCCTTGATGAGCTTACCTTGCTTGTAAAGGATTTCCGTTTCTTTTGACCGCTTTACCAACTCATCAGCGGAGATGAGGTCATCGTCATCTTGGGCAACAAGAAAACGTACATAATCACTGATAACAGAAAACCCCCGTTTACGAGCGAGATGACGTGTCCGTTTAAGCTCTTCCGGACGCAGTGAGATTGAGAGGGCTTGGCGCATATGTATTACAAGTGTAATACAGTGCTCTTTGCGTGGCAATGGCCTCGCCTATTTTGGTGTCGAGTCCGCTTTTTTGAGCGCATTATAGCCTATCCATGACTCTCATCAGGATTTTTGCATCCCTGTTTAAGCCCTGATATCGTTACTGTCTACGAGCCAGGAACAAATAGAGATCGAACTTGCTTCCCTGCGAGCGGAGCACGAACGCCCCGAACAACTGGTTTACAGGATGGCGAAACAACTGAATATCGAGGTGGTGACTTAGCCTACCCTCGACGTATGTTTGAAGTAAAAAACTGTTCTTGAAAATGGGTGGCTGCGCGTATCTCATCGTCTGTAAACGTCATCCATTCCGGAACCACAACCAACTTATCGTCGTTATCATTCGTACGATGGATCACGGCAATACATTTACCGCAAAATGTTTTGAGAGGCTCGTCAACGCCTAAGATGTAGGCGTCAAGCTCTTTGCCATCGCCCGAGAGTGTATTTGGGATAAATCCATAGTTTATTGGATAGACGTATCCATGTCTTGGATGCGTCGATCCGAGAGGACGATCCATGGTTACTTGGACGCTCCGACCAAGAAAATCCTCTGCTTTTGTCATATATAGCCTATATTACCCCGAATGCGGGAGGTTGACGACGGTCTTGCTTTCCTCTAAGATTGCCCCACATTCTGGGATCGTCTCTCGCCGTCGGCGGGATCAGCTCAATGCTGATAATGATCTTATTTTTCCGGGATCGTCTAATGGTAGGACAGCAGCCTTTGAAGCTGTTTATCTAGGTTCGAACCCTAGTCCCGGAGCCACGAGCGACAGTGTCTGGTGACCCAGACGCTGTCAATCACCAGGGCATCAAGAAATTGGTGAGATGGTGATTGATATGAAGCATTTTGCTTACCTTTTGAATATCGGCTGGCTGCTGTGGTTTGGACTTCTATTGATTGATAAAGGATTGCCTTCGGGTAAGGAACTCCTCTTCGTTCTGATTGCGATCGTCACGCTCGTTATTAATACAGTCGTTCTTATGCGCTTATCAGAAACAAAAGAGAGTTGGCTTGCTCTGCTTTTGCAGCGCAAGGCTTTGGAAGAGAAAAGAAAGATTGTATCCATTCAAGATGATTTAAAGAAATAGGTATGGATATTCACGTTGATCCATCCTCAATAACGCCTTTAAACACTTCTGATCGACTGACTTACAATTGTGCCTCTTGTGGGCATAGAGGGATCATTTCACACAATCCAGCGTTTAATGTTAACGATAACGGATTGCCGTTAGAGGAACATGTTTTGAATAATCACGAATGCCCTCAATGTAACACTCCTCTACTGGGTCTGCGCAACCATTAAAAAAACTCCCAGAGCTATGAAAAAATCTCCTATCCAATACGATTATATCGTCCATCATATTTCCGAGGGCAAATCGCGAGGCTATAAAGCGATTATTCCCGCCTTTCATGGGGTGGTCTTTGGCGATACACTTGCTGAGCTAGAAGAAGGTGTCGCACTTGCCATTAAAGAAGAGAAAAATACTGAAAAATCCTCATAAACATTAAACACCGGGATACACCCAGTGTTTTGCTTTCTGAGATTAACGTCTGTTAGCTTATACAAGCTTACGGAAACACGCGAACCATCTTGGCCGTAAGAGCTCCGTTTTCTGCCATCATCCCATGCACTTCTACCGTTTGTCCAACTTTGAGGCTGGCTAAGCTCGTCTCACCCGTGGAGGACATGATCGTGGTAGTAGATTCTGAAACAACGATGTGATCTACGGCACCATTATCTTTGACGGTGAATTTATTGTTTTCGATTTTTGAGATGCTTCCGAAGACACTCGTGGTCCCGCTGGCGTTTCCGTTGGCCATCATATCCATACCGCGCATATGCTCCATCTTCATAACTTTCATTCCCATCACCCCTCGTTCGCCACGCATCATCTCATCACCCATGCCACGCATATACATCATGCTATCCGATCCCATCATCCCCTGTTTCATCATAGATGAACGTCTTACTCCCATGCGTGCTCCTAGACAGAACACGGCACAGAGAACAAAGAGGGCGACGACGACTTTTAGAACGCACCAAGCGACGGAATGTGTGCCGCAGCAAAAGCGGGAACAGATCCCTGATTTGTTAGACATGACAGGTTGTGAAGCCATAAAAATAAAAACGTAAGAGGAATAAAGAACAAGGCTAAGATAGCAGATTTTATGATGATCGGCAATCCGCATTATGCACCAAATCTCTTCTCTGGTGCGTATTTTATCTACCTCTGGCTCTTATTCTGAAGGATGGTAAGGTAGAACCCCTGTGGATCACGCGACTGATACTGACCTGATTCGTTTATCCCAACAAGGCGATGAGACTGCCTTGGCGTTTTTGATTGAGCGCTATGCTTCCTCTGTCTACCGTTTTTTGGCGCGCATGCTAAATGATCGCCTCATTGCGGAAGATCTCACACAAGAAACGTTTATCAAAGTTTGGAAATCTCTCTCACGATTTGACCCCACAAAAGCGTTTAAGCCCTGGTTGTTTTCGATTGCGCGTAATACGGCCATTGATCACGTGCGCAAAAAACACCCCTTCTCGTTTTCCTCTCTGGAGGATGAAGAGGATCGTTCCTTTACCGAATCCGTTGCCGACGTGCGCCTTCTCCCCTCTTCGCTCCTTGAGCAAAAAGACCTTGGAGACCAGCTCACCCAAGCGCTTACCCATCTTTCGCCGATCGCCAGATCCATTGTACTTATGCACGAGACGGAAGATCTTACCTTTCAGGAGATCGCGGATATGCTCAAAGAGCCATTAAATACAGTAAAAAGCCGGTATCGTCGCGCGCTTCTCGCGCTTCAAACCAAACTCACTCCGGAAGGCGACCTCCTCCTCCCCAGCAAGATTGCACCAAAATAAGCCTTAGACACGTATTCTTTTGCAAGATCCCTATGGATTCTCCTACATTTTTATTAAGTCGCTTACCTGACTGCGAGCCACCCCGTGGCTTATTTGAGAAGACGCTGGCCGCCATCGCTCGTGCTCAGAGACGTGCGCTGTATACCCGTTTTAGCCTAACCATCTCAGGCCTCATGACTTGTATGGGATATGGAGCGTGGCAGTCACAAGCCTTCCGGGCAGAATTCCAAACATCTGCCTTTTTTGGGTTTATCCAACTCGCTATTTCTGATCCGGATGTTTTACTTAAGAGCTTTGCGGATTTTAGTTTAGGCCTCTTAGAGAGTTTGCCCATCAACCTCCTCTTATTTGGCAGTATCAGCATCCTTTTTCTCGTAGGAACCCTCTCCATGCTGCAGACCCTATCTCGTAAGCCCCACCCCTCTTTTTCTCGTCTTTCCCTTCACTAATTTATTATGCCTCCTCTGTCTCCAGTTTTGTTCCGACGCGCACTGATTGCGCTCGCCCTCTTCATCGTGCTCCTCGCAAGTTTTGCGGTTGGTATCATGATTGGTGAACGGAAAGCGCAACGTTTTTCCCATTGGTGCGAGAATTATCCTCGCATGGTTCCTGGCCGCCCACCAGCGATGGATCGCAAGATGCTGTTTACCAACTCCCCTCTTCCAAGCGCGCATGGAGTATTTGGTGCTGTTTTGTCTACGGACGGAAGAAGCATGGTCGTTCAGGGCAAGGATGGAAGAGAAGAGACTGTTCTCATCACCCCACAGACGAGTCTGCGTGTTGGACGAGAAAACCTGAGCTTCCAACAACTTCCTCCTAATTTACAAGACATGGAAGCGGCCGTATTTGGCGTTCCTACTCCGACGGGCGAAATGGAAGCGCGCTTGATTCGATTATTTCCTCGTCATTAATTTTTATCCCTCTGCAACTGGTATGAATGTGTTTACTTGGATGTCTGGCCATAAACTCTGGATTGGATTAGGACTAGCTGCCGTAGTTGGAGGAGGCCTATGGTGGAAACAAACACACAAGCCGATATTACCTCCACGATACGTCTTGGCAACGGTTAGCCGCGGTACCATCATTACGTCGGTAAAAGGCAGCGGACAAGTGTCTGGACAAAACCAACTTGAGCTCAAACCGCTCGTGTCAGGCGCGATTACAAAAATCCTAGTCCAGTCTGGGCAAGAGGTAAAAGCAAATGATCCGTTGTTTGAGATCGATCAAAAAGCGGCGCTTAAAACGATCCGCGATGCCTCGCAAGCCGTGGCGGATGCCCGTATTTCCTTATCATCTGCACAGCTTTCCTATAATAAACTCAAACAACCGCCCGAAGTGACGTCTGTAACACAAGCACAAAATACCCTTAACCAAGCTGAGCGCGATTTACAAAAACTTCAGGCTGGCCCAAATATCTACGACCTACAACAAGCGGAGGCGGAACTCACTTCTCTAAAACAAAACATCCAATTATCTAGCGATGGGAAAACGCCGAATCTGATTCGTGATGCATACGATAGCGCGGTTCCGATCTTAAAAGATATAGCCCAAACGCTGCAACAAGCCCTGTATGATGCGGATACGATTATTGGCATTGATAATGCCAGCGCAAATGATGCGTATGAAAAACAATTATCGATCGCGGATTCTAGTAAACTCATCCGAGCAATGAACCAGTACCGAGGAGTTAAATTAGCGATTGAGGCTTTCAAACGAGAAGCGGAGGCTCTAAAGGCCATCAATGAAGATGTTGCGAAGATCGACGCGGTACTAACCCAGGCACAGGCTGCAACCAATATTACGATCCCTTTTTTACAGGCCGTATATGATGCCTTACTTGCCAGCGTCCCTTCGCCCTCTTTTAGCCAAAGTACCCTCACGTCTTTGCAAGGAACTATCCAGAGCGACCATAGCGAAGTCTCAGGCAAACTGACTACGATCACGAGCCAAATCCAGGACTTAGCTACAGCAAAAAAATCGTTCACGACGGCCCAGTTAAATGTACAAAAATCTCAAGCCTCCCTCGACAAACTTAAAGCCGGGACAGATGCAAAAGATATTGCCACAGCTCAAGACAAGGTTCTTGCCGCACAACAAGCCTTAGATAAATTAAAGAAGGGTACGGATAGCGTCGATCTCGCTCTGTCACTCAACAGCGTTGAACAGCGTCGTTCTGCTCTTACCGAGGCGCAACATAAACTTACGGATGCTCAACTCGCTCTCAAGGACTACACGGTACGCGCTCCATTTGATGGGCTGGTGGCAAATATTACCGCGCATGTGTCTGACCAGGCATCTGCCTCTACGATCTTGGCGACATTAGTTACACCTACAAAACTCGCTCAGATTTCCTTGAATGAAGTTGACGCGACAAAGATTAAGGTTGGGCAAAAGGCAACCCTTACCTTTGATGCGATTCCGGATTTAACGATTGCTGGGAGCGTCTACGAGGTGAATCCGCTTGGGACGGTTACGCAAGGGGTTGTGAATTACACCGTAAAAGTCGCGTTTCAAACACAGGATGAACGGATCAAATCGGGCATGAGCGCTTCCGTTGCTATTATTACGGAGGCGAAGGCTGATGTGCTTACGTTACCAAATGCCGCCATCCGCTTACAGGGAACCAACTCGACGGTGCAAATACTTACCTCCATTAAGGAAGATGAGACGTCTGCAAGCCAAGGCGTGTTATCCGATAGTGCTCCACAGACACGAGTGGTCGAAATTGGAATTGCAAACGATGAGAATACGGAGATCACGACAGGATTGTCCGAGGGTGATCAAGTTGTGTTGCGTACAATTGATCCAAACACGGCCCCCGCTGCGAGAACGACGACACAAACAACGGGTGGCTTACGTGTGCCAGGCTTAGGCGGTGGAGGCGCTGGTGCGGGCGGAGGCAACTTTATCCGTGCGGGAGGGGCAGCCGTACCTGCGAGATAATCCTATGGGTTTGATTGCGTTAGACAATATTGTAAAAGAATACGGGAACGGCAAAGAAGTCTCGCGCATCTTGAAAGGTGTGTCTTTTACGATTGAAGCCGGTGAATTTGTGGCGATCATGGGACCATCCGGCTCAGGCAAATCAACCCTCATGCATATTCTGGGCGCACTTGATACGCCGACATCCGGAACATACATGTTGGATGGACAAAATGTCTCGACCCTCTCTGCCGATGAACTTGCGACGATCCGTAAACAGAAAATTGGCTTTGTCTTTCAAGCCTTCCACCTCCTTCCACGCGCAACCGCACTACGTAATGTCGCTCTACCGCTTGTGTACGCAAATATTGGTCGAGCCGAACGCGAGGAGAAAGCACGGAAGTGCTTACTCGCGGCTGGACTGGATGAATCACGACATCTGAATCTATCTAACCAATTATCTGGTGGGCAGATGCAGCGCGTTGCCATCGCTCGCTCACTCGTGAACGACCCGACGATTATCTTAGCGGATGAACCAACCGGTAACCTTGATTCTAAAACAGGTGACTTGGTACTAGGGACATTTCAGGAACTGCATAAACAAGGAAGAACCATCATCCTCATCACGCATGAGCCTTACGTGGCGGAACACGCGCAACGCATCCTCGTGATTAAAGATGGGTTCTTGGTGGAAGACCGTCCCAACATAGCTCCTCGCCTACAAACAACCACCGTATGATGACACGTGATTTATTAGAAGAGATTTATTTGGGGGTGTCTTCGAACAAGATTCGTTCCGGTCTTACCATGCTTGGGATCGTGATTGGGATTGGTTCGGTGATCGCACTGCTCTCCGTTGGACAAGGCGCGAAGGCGCAAATAGAAGCCAACATCCAATCTATCGGGTCAAATTTATTACTAGTGATGCCGGGAGCCCCACGGGGTGTCGGAACAACAGTAAATACAGGGCGTGGGTCCTCACAGACATTGACCAGTGAGGATGCGCAAGCGGTAACCTCGCTCCCGAATGTAGCAGCTGTTGCACCTGAGCTTTCACGTCGCTATCAGGTAACGGCGCGTGGGAAGAACACAAATACACAAATCGTTGGAACAGGCCCTGGATATCTCCAAGTGCGGAATGTGACCATGGATTTCGGTGCATTCTTCAGCGAGAACCAAATGACTTCGCGGGCAAAAGTCGCGGTCTTAGGACCAACGACACGTGATGACCTGTTTGGGGTAGATAGTACGCCGATTGGTCAAAGCATTCGCATAAATGGTGTCGATTTTACCATCATTGGTATCACGAAAGCGAAAGGTGGATCCGGCTTTGCCAACCAAGACGACACGATCTTCGTCCCACTCTCAAGCATGCAAGTGTTTTTAAGTGGAGGGAAATTTGTAAGCACGATCAGCATCCAGGCACAGGACCAAAGCTCTATGAGTTCAATCCAAGAAGAGGTGACAACCCTCTTACTCGATCGTCACAATATCTCAAACCCTCTACAAGCAGATTTTAGTGTCCTTAACCAATCGGATTTAGTGAGTGCGGCTTCAAGCATTACCGACACATTCACGACGCTCCTCGCTTCCATTGCGGGCATCTCTTTGCTTGTGGGAGGGATTGGAATTATGAACATGATGCTGACGACCGTCACGGAGCGTACGCGCGAGATTGGGTTGCGACAAGCCATTGGTGCCGAAAAGCAAGCGATTGTTGGTCAATTCTTGGGGGAAGCCGTGTTATTAACAGTGCTAGGTGGCTTGATCGGGGTTATCCTGGGCTATGGGGCATCACAGCTCATCAGCCGCCTTGCCCAGACACCGACCACCGTGTCCGGCTCTTCGGTCGCGCTCGCGTTTGGCGTGTCGGCTTTGATTGGATTGGTGTTTGGCTTTTATCCCGCCCAGCGGGCCGCCAAACTCAATCCGATTGAAGCCCTCCGGTTTGAGTAAGTTCCTTATTTATTTTTATTTAATTATATGCAAAAGAACCTCATCGCTCCTCTTATCGTCGGCGCTCTCGTGATTGGTGGCGGATCATTTTATGGCGGGATGCAGTATCAAAAATCTCAAGTGCCTGCAGCAGGACAGGGTCAGTTCGCACGCGGACAAGGAAATGGAGCGATGCGCGTCATGGGTGCTGGTGGCCCAGGACGTACGGGAGCGAATGGAATGGCTGGTGGATTTACCGCTGGGGAAGTTGTCTCGAAAGATGCGACGGGGATCACCCTTAAACTTCGCGATGGCGGCTCAAAAATTATTCTCACTTCCAGTTCGACGCGGATTGGAAAAATGACAGATGGGTCACTGGATGATGTAAAAGAAGGGGCGGAGGTAACCGTCACGGGAAGCGCAAACCCGGATGGGAGCGTGAGTGCCTCCATGATCCAATTGCGTCCTGCAGGGATGCCGGGCATGGCCGCTCCTCGCCCATAAAAGATATCGTTATAATAAAATAAAAACAGGGACTGATTTAGTCCCTGTTTTTATTTTATTATTTACGCACGGCTTTTACAATCGCGATCAAGATGACCGCTCCAACGAGCGCTACCAAGAGACTGTAGAGATTGAAGCCTGTTACACCCGTCTTACCGATGAAGGACATAACCCATCCACCGAGGACTGCTCCGATAATACCCACGATAATGTTTAATCCTGCTCCTTGTTGGGCATCCGTCTTCATAATGACAGATGCTAACCAACCTACTAAGGCTCCGAAAATGATCCACAGAATGATTCCCATAGTATGTAAGCTAGGTGAGTAATTTCTCCTCTTTATTCATCGTAGGCCTATTTGGTTGATTGCACAACCCTTATGACTTTCTGACCCTTACTCTATCGTTCTCTTGTCTAATCTTAACCCATCTTTTATCGTGCAGAATATGTCTTGTATTTTAGTTACCTCTTACCCAAATCCTGATCTAGATGGGACGGCCTGCATGTTTGCGTATGCGGAATTACTTTGTATACAAGGACGGGAAGCGGTAGCGGGGATCATGGGAACGCCTCATACCGAAGCCCAACATGTGGCTGAACGGTTTCAGATCTCTTTGCCAACGGAAGTAGATCCTCGTAATTTTAAAGAAATTATTTTGGTTGATACCAGTACGCTTACAGACCAGGATCCCAGACTTCCGATTAAGCGCGTGATTGAAATTATTGACCATCGTCAATTACATGAAGGAGAGAAATTCCCCAATGCGAAGCTCCAGATTGAGCTGGTGGGATCGGCGGCAACGCTCATCGTCGAACGCTTCCAGCAAGCAAGTGTGACGCCGAGCCGAGACGCAGCCCATCTCTTGTATGGAGCGATTGCCTCGAATACCGTCAACTTTAAAGCCAATGTAACAACGGAACGAGACCATCAAGCAGCGTCCTGGTTGCTTACGTTTTACCCCATCCCTGATGATTTTATCACGGTCATGTTCCAAGCAAAATCCAACTTAGAAGGCTCTGCACTCCACGACACCTTAGTCGGTGATTTTTCGTTTCGTGAAGTGGGTGGGCAAAAGATTGGGATCGGACAGCTTGAAGTCGTGGGAGCGAAACATCTCGTAGAAACACGCTATCAAGATTTACTTAAGAGCCTTACCCATCTCAAAGAGACACACCCAATGGTGGATACGTTCTTTGTTTCTGTCATTGATGTGATGGATGGATACAATATGTTTCTTGTACCCGACAAAGAGACGCAAGAAGAGCTGACCGCATTTTTAGGCACAACCTTTGATGAACGTGGGATTGGGTATCGATCGGGGATTATTATGCGCAAGGAGATACGACCGTTGTGGTTGGAGTGGTTAGAGAAAAACGCGAGGACCACTTAAGATCCGGCCTGTTCCTGATACAGACTGTAAAATAGGCTTTTTTTATTTGCCGACAATTGTTTATACGTCCCCTGCTCTACGATCTTGCCTGTATCAAAGACATATATCTGATCGGTTTTTTGTAGGGTAGAAATTCTATGTGCAATGCTAATGATCGTTTTGTCTTTTAACTCTTTCTCCAACGCTTGTTGGATGAGGAGTTCTGTTTTTCCATCGACAGAGGAGGTCGCTTCATCGAGAATAATAATCGGGGCGTCTTTACAAATAGCACGTGCAATCCCAAGACGTTGACGTTCGCCACCGGATAGATGGTAGCCCTTCTCCCCTACTAACGTGTTCAGCCCTTCAGGCAGCTTGTCGACAAGCTCTTCTAACTGTGCGATACGGATAGCTCGCGTAACTAACTCAGGCGAGATGTCGCGCATGAGGGTGATATTCTCTTCAAAGGAAAGATGGAAGACCTCGGTTTCTTGCAAGACAAAGGCGATATGCTTGGTCTGTTCTGTATGGGTCAGGTCGTAAAAAGAGGTTCGGTCTATCTTATATTCACCGGAAGACAGGGAATATAACCCCACCAGAATTTTTGCTAGGGTAGATTTACCACTGCCGGTTTTCCCCACAATTCCTATCTTGGAACCGTGTGGGATCGTTAAGGAGAGATCTTGGATGGTGCCGCGTGCTCGGAGAGAGGGGGAGGCAGGGGTAGCGATCGTTGACCCTGATTCATAGGCAAAGCTAGCGCTCTGTAAAGTAATACCTTCCCACTGTTTTGGAAATTTCTTTGTTCCTGATCTGCTCACCGTCTTCGTCCAAAAAATCTTCATCATACGGCCAACCCCCACTTTGGCATGCTGGACATTTTCATAGGTGGCCATCATGTCGGAGGCATTTCCGATGAGATTTTCCAAATATCCATAAAATATCACCAATGAACCAGGGCTTATTTGTCCTTGAATGACATCTCGGCCCACGAGTAACAGAAATAACCCGTAACAGATTCCGTTCCAAGTTTGGAACGTTTTCCAGAGGTGAAAAGACAGTTTATGCATGGTCAGCTCATGGAGCTTGGTAACCTCTTCTCGTGAAGCTACATGCTGTTTGAATCCAGCATTTGCCCCGGTTGTTTTTATCGTAAGGACATTACTCAATCCCTCTACATAGAGTCCGCTGGCTTGCTCGGTCGAAGCAAAAAAGAGTTCTTCTTGGGCTTGGATGCGTTTATAAAAATATCTTAGGATGACCCAAAAAACGAGCGTATAGATAAGAAAAAATAATACATACCTAGGACGTAAAAATAAAAAGACGAGCGTCCCACCAATGATGGCTACTGCCGATCGCATGATCTCATTGGTCAAATATTGGTGGAGTTTTGTGTACGCTTCTACTCCATTTTTCATTTTTTGTGCTTTTGTTCCCGCTCCCTCATTCAAATGCCAGGCTAAGGAAAAATCCATCAACCGTTCAAAGCCTCTGACCTTAATCTGATAGGTAACTTCACTTTGTAAGTCGCCAAGAACATTCTTAAGCGAGAGACGGGTAAACGATACAACCACGAAAGAAATTCCCAATACCGAGGCGTAGAGGTAAAACTTAGCCAGTGGTGAACCGGCTGTAAAACGAATGAAAAAATCCACCATCTTCCCCATCAAAAGAGGCGGGACAAGCGCGTAAAAACTAATGACGAATAACAGCAGGGTTAAAAATAACCATCTCCATTTTTGCTCCCCAAGCAGAGACCAGTAGGCTCTACAGAGATCGAGCCAACCAAAGTCAGCGTCTTCTTGCTCAGGACTACTGGTAACAGACGGGTTCATGCGCCGTATGGTAGCAAGGCGGAGGGGAAATCTGAAGGAACGGGTTTTGTCTTTATTGATTGGCTACGCCAGCTATGACTGCCCCGTAAAGCTCCACATAGCAGCCTCATACGCCACGGGGCACATAAAAACAGCGCCAATTAAGCGCTGTTTTTATGTGGTGGACGTTGGTGGGATCGAACCACCGACCTTACGAATGTGAATCGTACGCTCTAACCAGCTGAGCTAAACGTCCGCGAACAACGATTGAAAAATCCATTTACAGCGTTCGCGCCCGACGAGTTTGATGAAAGACCCGAATGGCATGCGGTGCGCACCGATAGGCGGGCTCCGTCCCCTACTAGAAACACGTGCGCATCTTACAAAAAACACCCTCTTCTGGCAAGATCGGTAGGATTCTCCTATGACAATCCAAGAAGCCCTGCGTTTTGGGCATGAAAAACTCCAATCCACCCTCCCCTATCCGGAACAAGCCTGGAAGGAAACGGAGACGCTCTTAGCGTTCATCCTTTTACAGGAGCGGACTTGGTTAGTGGCGCACAGCGAAGAGAGCCTTTCGACACGTCAGATGGAGCGCTTTTTCTCCCTGATTGAACGCCGTGCTCAGCACGAGCCTCTCGCATACCTGACCGGCTCAGGGGAGTTTTATGGTTACCTGTTTCATCTTAATAAATACGTACTGATCCCTCGGGTTGAAACGGAGGAATTAATCGAACGAGCGAGCCTCCAACTCACCCGCCTCGTCCAAGAGCGCGAGAAAAACGGCGCAGGGAACGATCTCCTCGTCTGGGATGTCGGAACAGGATCAGGAGCGATCGCGATTAGCATCAAGAACCAGTTTCCCACGGTAGATACAATCGCTTCAGATGTGAGTGAGGAAGCACTCGTCGTCGCCAAGAAGAATGCGGCTCGTTTTCTTGCTCCTGAGTATCAACCGATTTTTATCCAAGGCTCACTTTTAACGAGCGACATCAAAGAGATTATTCTGGACCATAAAATAAAAACACTGGTGGTAGTGGCTAACCTTCCCTATCTTCCCCATTCTGACAAAGAGGTTTTGCAAAAAAGTGTCGTTGCGTATGAGCCCTCCATTGCTTTATTTGCCGATGAAGAAGGAAACGCGTTGATTTTACTGCTAGCGGAGCAGCTCGCAGCATTTATAAAAGAATATTCTTGCTCGTTAATGGCGTATTTTGAATTTGATCCACCGCAAGCTAATACCTTAAAAGAAAAGGTGCAGGCACTCTTTCCTGAGGCATCCGTTACAATTCACCAGGATGCTTACGAACGAGAACGGTTTTTGGAAGTTAATACCTTGTCCTAACTTGTCATTCTGAGGCGCGCTCGATTATTTTCCGTCATTCTGAATGAAGCTCAATGATTTGAAAGAAATGTGCGCAGTGAAGAATCCCTTGCCCTCCGACGCGCCCATTCCGAGTTCACAAGGGATTCTTTATCTCCAGCATATATCTTAACGGCAGTGGATTTCACCTCAGAATGACAGATGGAAGGAGGGCTGCATTCATTTAAGATGGGCTTACCCAGATCGAGGCTTATTTCTCAACTCCTGCAAATGAAACATCATCCGTGGTGACTTGGATCCAGGTTTTGCCTGGACGGAGGAGGAATTCTGTACCTCCTTCTCCTTCGAAGCGCATGACTTCGTTTGGGCCACGGCGCCAGCGCAAAGAGAATTTGTTGCCGTCACGATAGGCAATCGCATCTCCGCTCCCCGTGGTACGGATGCGAAGACGACCTTTATCATCTAGAACTTGTGCATCGGTTTTTATCACGATGATATTATCTGCTTCTATAGCAGGACCCAGCTGATCTTTGACGGCACGTCCGGAGACATAGCGAGCGTAGATATTGCGTGCTTTCTCAAATCTCCACGTCACGCTATACGAGCCACCATACGCAATCACGGCACGCGTGACATCGCCTTGGCGGACGGTAGAGGTCGCGGTTGAAGTGGCATTATCCAAGAAGTGCCATGCGATCGGCATCGTACTTGAAGTGAAGCCTTTGCGGTTAACCAATAAATGCATCCGTTCGCCATTTGTCATGACATCATGAGGTGCCGCACGTGCACTCGCACGCAAGAAGGCCCAACCATTGGCGATCTCACTCAAGCCCTTAAAGCGGGTGCCAAGGGTTTTTATCTGATCTAGCGCATCTGGACTGCCACCTACATGAAAATAGCTCGCGTTCCACGCAGACGCCCAATCGACGAAATATGGACGGGCGCTACGCACAGGACCGATCTGCGGCAACGTTGAGGTGGGAGCAAAGAGCGCCATTAAACGCGTGATCCCTCCTTCCACTGGAGACTCGATGACGACATTGGCGGCAGATAGACCACTTTGAGGACGTGCATCTAACTGGTTATCGATCATGACGGCCCAGGGGGCAACGTTCGCTTCTTCAGGAGCCACTAAAACGCCGTCGAGATGACGCGGGATCAACATCGAAATGGTCGTTGTAGTAGATTCCGTTACTACTGGCGATATTTGAGGCGTACGACGTGTCTTACCGCTTATAATCAATACGAATATAACGATACAGGCCAAAAATACGACACCTCCGCCAATCATCCACGGAAGGAGTGGTCGATATTCGTCTTTTAGCTGTTTTAAAAACTTCACGAAAGAAAAAGGTTGCATGTAGAGGATACTATCTCATATCCCTTCGATTACTCAACTCCCCTCATATGAGGGAACCTGGGGAATGGAAGCAGGGAACGCCCGGAAGGGGGCGAGCCTGCAGAGGATGAGGAAGGGACGAAGCGGGGTCGGGACGGGGGTCAGTTCAGGGGGGATCTATCGGGGACGCGCCACCCGACCACCCCAGGGCGGCTGGATGAGTAGAAACTGCTGCGCCAGGAGACGTGCGGGGTCTCGCCTGCCGTCGTCGGCGCAGCAACGAGCATGCCATCGAGAACGACTCCCGTCTTGTAGTCACGGACTTCGATCAGTTCGGTGGGGTCTCCCAGGCTCGGCACGAAGTTCTCGGCACGTTCGCAGAGGACACTGGGCAGCCCCTGCACCGCCTCCCCACGTGCGCGACGCTCGGCGCGGAGCCTCTCGATCTCCGGCAGCGAGGCGTGGGCATTGGTGGTGGTGATCGTTGTACTGAACCGGTTGGAGGCGCCCATCCGGCTCGGCTCTCCGGTGAGGGTGGCCGTCATCGGGATGCGCGGGCCGCGCTGACGCGGACCCCCGCTGTCCGCGTGGACCGCGATACACACGAGCTGATAGGTGCCCGGAGTAAATTCCCCGGTCACGTCCTCCACCTCCACGCAGGACGAGATGAGGGTCAGCACGAGCACCAACGCGAACAATGAACGAGACATGAGACTCTCCTCCCACACGGCCAGACGACAGTGTCTTTGCCGGGGGCACGAGAAAAGAAGAGATTTCTTTCCCTGTGTCCACGGCAAAACTTCTTGTATTTATCCCCTAAAATCCTCATTTTGTCAATGCAAAAACACCCGCCTGGTAAGGGCGGATGTTTTCTTGTTGTTGATCTAGACTAGGCCTTAGCAGCCTCTTCTTCAGCCTTCTTCGCTTCTTCTGCAGCTTTCTTCTCTTCACCTTCGGTCTTAATCGCGGTTACGTCGACAGTTGTGCCTTCTTCAAGTTTCTTGAGTTCATCTTCCGTCAACGGACGAGAGACGCTTACGATCGTGAGTTCAGCATCAGCCGTGGATTTGACACCCGTTGGGAGGGTCAAGCTACCGACGGTAATAGCGGCTTCGAAGTCCACGAGCTTGCTCAAGTCGATTTCGATTTCGTGTGGCAAGTTGCCTGGCAAACATTCGACTTCGAGTTCATCCATGGATTTCATGAGGGTTCCGCCTGCGGTCTTCACGGCAGCAGATTCGCCTACAAACACGAGAGGAACCTTGGCAGTGATCTCGGTGTTCATGTTGACTTGGTATAAGTCGACGTGGATTGGATCCATGCGCAAAACATGGCGCTGGATTTCCTTCACAAGGATTTTTACTGGGGCTTGGCCGTCGATACTAAGATCGATCAAACTAGAAGAACCAGCGGCCTTGGAGACTTTCACGAACTCAGAACGAGGCACGGAAAGCTCTTGAGGGGCGATGCCTTTTCCATACATGATGGCAGGAATACGGCTAGCAGCACGGATGTCTTGGACACGGCCTTCACGCTTGATGGCGGATAACAGGTAGGAACCCATAATTTGGAGGGTCGATGTACTCTTGCGCTCTAAGTGGCGCTACCATCATCGACATTAAAAGTGTGGCTAGGATAAGGGAAAAAGGCGGGAATGTCAATACCTGATCTCTAGCCGTATAAAAACGCAAAACTCACCGTGGTGGGTGAGGGTATAGAGGAAAAGGAGCGGCTAGCGCAGGAAGAGGATGGCGAGGACGACAGCGAACACGAGGATGGGCACAATCGCCATCCCCAGCCTGCGAACGAGACGATTTCGTCGTTCACGACGGTCGAACTGGTCGAGGGGCACGAGGACCACGCGCCGGTCGTCATCCCAGCCGCGGAATACCTTGTGCACCTGTACGTAAAACGATTTAACCCCTTCGGGGAGGACGCGGACCGCCAAAAAGTCCACCCTGGAAGGATGCTGGCATGCGTAACCCTCACGTACGGACTGGCAAATGCCGTGCGGCCTCACAACGCCCGGGAACCAGAGTTCGCTAGACTCCATGCGCAGCCCCCGAAGAAGGGCGGCCACTTCGTGGATGTTGGGGTATCGATAACCGGAAGGCAGCGCATTCAATGAATCACTGTCCTCCCCGCTCCAGAAATAGAAGGTCACTTCTTGAGAGGAGCGCGGAATGGGCGTAGCGCGAGTACGCCAGCCCTGAAACGAGTGAGCTGCGCTTGAACCGGGAAGCACCTCCTGGAGCGATCCATCCCCTTCGTAACTAACCTTAACCGTAAACGTCCCTTGATCAATCCCCATTATGCACCTCCTGGTGATGTGCCCAAAAAGCTTGCCTCCTTCTGCCTAAATACGCAAGGGTTAGGCCTTTTTTGAAGCGGAGAGTAAAACCTTGCACAAGTCTTGGCTGTGATGCTCTAAAAGACGATGAGCCTCGACACATTCGTCGTTACTGATGGGTTTGGCTTTATAAAAACTGAGAGCATCGTGGATTTCGAGGTCGGTGACCATTCCGATGGAGCTCACGAGTCCGGCCTGCTCTAAAACAACCGCGATCATGGCATGACCGCAGGCTTTACACGTGCAGTGGTAGATATCTGCCCCGCCCTGTTCGCCCAAAGATTGGACGGCATCATCTGGATAATTTTTTTTGCACAGGGGGCAATGGGAGAGAATTTTGGAGGCTTGGGACTTCATATATCTAGCATAGCGTGGATTGGGGAAATTGCCAAAATGCGAAGCGCCCACCGAGGAGGAGTCCAAGGCGGGCCTAAGAGGAAGGAAGAAGGGGCGGGGAGGGGGAAGACGAGGAGTAGGTCGCCTCAGTCGGGGTAGGCGGCGAGGAGCCGTCGGAGCGGGTCGGCGACGTCGCCCGCGACGACGGCGCAGTCGACGTTGATGCCGGCCTCCATGAGGTCGTCGGTCATCGAGCCGTGGTCGTGGGGGTTCTCCAGGATCCTCCGCCACGACTCCTCGGGGAGCCAGCACATGCGACGACCCTGCCACTCGAACGACTCACCGATCTCACCCACGTCACCGTTGACGTCGCCCAGCGCGACAAAGGTCACGGACGGGGCGGCGTTGTGGGGCCCGAAGGTCACCCGGGGCTTGAGGGTGAAGGGGACGTTCATCCCGCCCTCGCCACGGAACTCGCGACGAGCCGCGTCGCCGATCATCTCCTTGCGGTGGTTCACGAGACCGCCCGGCAGGCTGAGGGTGCCGGTGTTCATGCCCGCGATCTTGTCGGAACCGGCGCGGACTCCGCCGAGGATCAGGCGCTCTCCACTCACAGTCCTGCGGCGCACGGCGGTGACGACGCCGTAGATCATGTGGTAGATCGTGGGCAGGAGCCTGTAGGCATCTTCCCGCGTCTGGCCGCGGTGCTTGACGAGGTGCGCGATGACGTACTCCATGCTCGCCCACTGGTCGGAGGCCGTCACGTAGTCGGTGTCTCCCTTCCAGAGGCGGACCTGACCCGGCTTGCCATCAGGCTGCCAGATGTCGACCACCTCGTCGACCGCAGCGGGGTTGACACTGTAGGGGTCGAAGAGCGGAGCGGCCTCGGGCCACGCCAGGAGGCGGGCCTTGGCGCCGGGGCGGGCGTTGGGGTTGCGATGGGGGCCGTAGAGGGCCGCCGCCGCGCCCACGAAGCCCCTGAGACGTTCCAGTTCCTTGTCGTCGAGTTCGGGCATGATCCCGACCTCCTCTCCCAACAAACCACTAAGCGGGATGCTTCGTTCGGTTGGGAATGAATGAGGGTACCTTTTTTAAGAGAGTTTGTCAATCATTAAAGGTGTTTTTTGGCTATAAAAACAGCAAAACCCTGGCAGAGGCACAGGGGGGAGGAATTTAGGGTGAAAAGGAAAGAACGATTGAGGCTACGCTTACTTCTTGTGGATTGCGTCTACCAGTGGAGGGAGGAGTTCTCGCAGGGTTTCGTCATAGCTCAGCCTGGGCAGAGCCCCCTCCTGGTTAGTCAGCTTTCGAGCGATCATTTTCAGGGCATCACCCGAACCGCTACGAAGATCAGCGAGAACCATTTCGAGGGAAACGAGGGCGGCAGATTGACTCCCCTTGCCACGCCTCTTGAACACCTGTCCCTCGAAGAACCCCTTCCAGGAGAATTCCGCTCCTACCACCACGCCTACGAACGCATCGTTGAGCTCGTGGCCCAGGGGCGTACCGTGCGCCGCGTACCACCCCTTGGTTCGAAGCTCGGTCCAGAAGGGATGTGTAGATCCAGGCGCGCAGGCCTGAGCGAGGAGACGAGCGGCCGCCCAGGCGATCGTCTGTTGCGGAGGGAGGTATCCGCTCGGCAGGCATACGATTACATGCCGCGATTCCGGATGAATCGAGGCGGTAAGGAGCAGGTTGCCGTTCATGATGAGCGCAGGCGAGACCTCGACCGGGTATCCGAACCCCAGGCGCGAGAGGGCGTCCGCGAGCGCGTCCTCTTCCATGATCCCGTAGTAGCAGAGCAACGGCGAGAGGACGTTCTCCGCCTCGAACAAGTACGCGAGCATGTTGGGGGTGACGGTGCGCATGTTAGCCGGGAGAGGCGACATGTCTGCCATCCTCCTGATCGGCAGCTGGTTGTGAACGTAGGGGGGAGCCGAGAGGTATCGAATCTTCCCCTCCTGCTCACTCTTTCTCGTTCCTGCTTCTGCCGCTTCTTCCGCCGCCCTCTTGTACGCCGCCGCGATCAGCTGGCGGGCGAGGGTGTGAAGGGTGCGGCGCTGGGCGGGCGAGAGATCAGCAAAGGTCTTGGTGGTGCTAGTCTTCATGGTGTCATCTTCCCGTTCTCCTCGAGGAGCGTAGCGGATGTGCGTTGCTTTCGTTCGAGGTTGGGATAGGGTATCCAGATACAGTCTAAAAGGTCAATAATTCGTTATAAAAACAAAGACCTCGTCTGTGAGACAGAAGCGAGGGGGAGGAAGAAGAACGATTTTAATATATTATTTATGCCTTACGCTTGGGCGTTTTACGGGCGCGCTTAGACGGCTTGCCGTAGAGGGCCCGATGAATGGCGTTGACGGCTCGAACTCCGCGCTTGACGGGTACGACGACCTGGACACTCATGGGGCACCGCTCCGGATCCATTGCGGCTGCCATCGAGACAGAAATGATACGAACGCGGGCGACCCTCAAAGCGTGGATGACCGTATCGAGCATGCTGGCCGTGACACCCTTCATGCCACCCACGACCGTCACGATACTGCACCGTCCACGACTCGCCACCTGCGCTCCTTCTCCGCATTGAAGGCGAATCTGCTCCTCTGCCGTGGCGACGTGAGCCTCCTCGACCGGAGCCGAGACGGTGAAAGAGGTCTGGCTAGAAGCGATCAATCCGACCGGATAGCCCATCTTCATGAGCGCCCCCGAAGCCGAGTTGAGCGGGCCGGTCGCTCCCACCATCCTGCCGGATCTTACCGTGAAGAGGCCTTCAGAGGCCATCGTGATACCCGAGGGCCTTGCGCTTCCGCTCTTGCTACTAATACGAGTACCCGGCGCCCAAGGCGTATGAACACTCTTCACGTAGACCACGACATCACTGTCCCGCAGGACCTCCATGGCGGAGGGGTGGAGAGCGCCCATTCCATGCGCAGCGAGTTCGGCTGCATCATCCATATGCAGGTGGGGCGTGGGGAGCGCACCCTTCACCACACGAGGATCAGCCGTGTGAAGAATATAGGTTTTCCACACCTGGAGGATACCCGCCCCGAGCGCACGCACTACCTCGGCAGCGCTCAGGTCGGAACCGCTCGGACCCACAGTGGTGGTACGCCCATCCTGGGTATGACCGACGAAGCCAGGAATGAGGGCGACCTGACCCCGATCGAGCACCGGAAGGATAGCGCTACGCAGGAGCGGCCCAGCACCCGGCAGAGGGCGTGCGTATCCGAAACGATCGTCCGTCAGCATGCCGTTTACCTGGACCGGCACCACCCCACAGTCGATACCCTCATTCTTAAAATATGCTTCGAGAATCCGGATCCCCGCGATCTCCCCTGCGGCGAGGAGAGCGTCGGTGCTCGCGGCATCCCATCTATCCTGCATAGAAGCTCGAGCGGCATCCGCAAAGACCCGGTCGAGATACCCCCAAGTCCTTACAGCCACCTCATCCCCAGCATTCAGGCTCTGGATCCACCCGCGATACAAGGCGCGGAACTCCCCCCACGTCGAGCTCGCATCTTCTTTCGCGCAGAAAAGGCGAGCGCACTCGCGCAAGAGCGGCGTTGCCCTACGCAGGGCGCTCGCGACCAGTGCCAGGCGGTGGCCGCGGGCCAGATGCCACCGCACCCGCTCGATGATGATCGGCATCGTCTCAGAACCCACGGCGTCGCCACCGAGCTTGAGAACGAAAATCTCCTGACCCTTCATGACTCTTTTCTCCTTCTATCTACCTAGACCTACTAGGATGCCGCTACTCAACAATATTTGCGAAACAAAGTCAAAAAACTCTTTTGGATTTTATTATTTTGTCTTAAAAAAGCAGAAGCCCGACGCGCGAGGGGGTCGGGTGAGGAGGAGAGGAAAGGTTCAGCGCAGTTCGCAGAAGTATCCACCATCAGGATCGAGGTCGAACATGACCTGAGGACTGGCCGCAGGCGTGTTGGGCGGGGCTCCTGGATATCCCGAACGAACGCGCAGCTCGTTTAGAAATCCTTTTGTGAATAGATGAGGCGGCAAATCATCTCGTGATGAACCGTCGTTCGGATCCGTGTCGTTCATGACCATTCTCCCTTCCTGGGTATTAAGTGAACAATATGTTTATAAAAAAGTCAAAAGACCGTGTAACCGGTCTTTTGACTTGATACGCTCTTTACACATCCAAATTCTTCACGCTCTTGGCATTTGTCTGGATGAATTTCTTACGTGGCGCCACATCGGCTCCCATCAAGATGTCGAAGACTTCGTCAGCCTTTTGGGCATCGTCGACAGTGACGATCTTGAGGGTGCGAGTGAGCGGATCCATCGTGGTTTCCCACAATTGTTCGGCATTCATTTCTCCCAAACCTTTGTAACGCTGAACATCAACTCCTCCCATTTTAATCACACCTTCCTCCCCTTCTGCGGATTCCGTCGCTTCGACCACCTCCTCTTCTACTACTTCTTCCTTCTTCCCTTTCTTGGCTTTGGCGCGTTCCTCTTTCTGTTTCAGAAGTTCAGCCGTGAATTTATCACGTTCTTCTTCGGTAAAGGCGTAATGAGCCTTTTTACCTAAGGAGATCTTATAGAGTGGTGGTTGCGCGATGTAAATGTGGCCGCCGTGGATCAATTGAGGGAAGTAGCGGTAGAACAAAGTAAGTAACAATGTTCTGATATGAGCGCCGTCAACGTCGGCATCCGTCATGATGATGATACGGCCGTAGCGGAGTTTACTGATGTCGAAGGTTTCGCCGATACTTGTACCAAACGCGATGACTAAGTTTTTGATTTCGTTATTGGCCAACATCTTGTCTAAGCGCGCGCGTTCGACGTTGAGAATCTTTCCACGAAGAGGCAGGATGGCTTGATTTTCACGGTTGCGGCCCTGCTTGGCGGATCCGCCTGCAGAGTCTCCCTCTACAATATAGAGTTCGGATTCGGCGGCGTTCTTGGAAGAACAATCTGCCAATTTACCTGGCAAGGTCATGCCTTCGAGCGCGCCTTTGCGCAAAACGGTGTCACGAGCGGCACGAGCGGCGGCACGAGCGCGTTGCGCTAAGACACACTTGCCAATCATGGCCTCGGCATCACGTGGGTGCTCCTCTAAAAACATGGCGAAGGCTTCGCTCATGACGGAATCGACCGCGCCACGGACTTCTGGCGTCCCGAGCTTGGCTTTAGTCTGGCCTTCAAATTGTGGCTCTGGGTAGCGGATCGAGATGACCGCCGTCATGCCTTCGCGTACGTCTTCACCGGAAAGATTGTCTTCTTTTTCTTTTAAGAAGCCCTTGGAACGCGCATACGCATTCAAAACACGCGTGACCGAGGTGCGGAAGCCTTGGACATGGGTTCCTCCTTCTGGGTTGATGATGTTGTTGGTAAAGGCGAACAGGGTTTCTTGATAGTCATCCGTATACTGAAGCGCGATCGAGACTTCGGACTTATCGACCTGCTTTTCAATCATGAAAATATTATCGTGCTTGGGCTGTTTGCGATGGTTGAGGTAGCGGACGTAGGAAGCGACTCCCCCATCAAAATAAAAGCCATGGACATCGTGTTGACCAGGATTTCGCTCATCAATCACGAGGAGTTTGATGCCTTTGGTGAGATAGCATTGCTGGCGGTAGTGGTCGAGGACGCGGGTGTAATCAAAGGAAATGCCTTCGGTAAAGATGGAAGCGTCGGGCTTGAAGGCGACGGTCGTGCCATGACGGCGGCTGGTGCCGATTTTTTTGGCTTTATATTGTGGGATACCACGCTTATACTCTTGGATCCATTTTTCGCCATCGCGTTCGACCGTCACTTCTAACCAATCAGACAAAGCGTTCACAACGGACACACCCACCCCGTGCAAGCCACCAGAAATTTTATAGCCACTTTCATCACCGCCGAATTTTCCTCCGGCGTGCAACTTGGTGAGCACCAATTCTAAGGCCGAGACTCCGTATTGCTTATGCGTCTCCACAGGAATGCCACGACCATTGTCGGAGATGGCGACCTTGTCATCTGGTAGGAGCGTGAGCGTGATTTCATCAGCGTGGCCGGCCATGGCTTCGTCGAAGGAGTTATCCACGACTTCACGCAATAAATGGAATAATCCATCCGGACCGGTTGACCCAATGTACATTCCGGGACGCTTGCGTACCGGCTCTAGACCTTCTAAGACGGAGATTTGTTCTGCCCCGTATGCGCCTTTAATTTTTGCAGTAGCCATAATGATAACGGGAAGATCTTAGCAGAGGGGGGCGGACAGGAAAAGGTGGTTTGTCAAGACGGAAAAGGGAAGTTGCGGTATACTTCTGACATGCCTGACTCGTATCAAATTGGGGGTGGGTTCACCAATACAGAACTAGAAGCGGCGAATTGGTGGGTGCGACATCATTTGCAGCTGCGCCAAGCGGGATATGCCTTGCTCGTGGTGTTGAGTGTGGTGTTTTGGGGGTACACGCTCTGGTCTTTGCTGGACGCGTATGTCATTTCGTATCCACGCGAAACACGCATCCCGCTTGTCATCCGCGATAACGATCGCTTGCGGACCAATTTGATGAATAATGCACCCCAGCCCATCCAAACCAGTCCAATTGCGAGCTTCGCGAATACGAATGACCGTCGTGATTTTTTGACGCAAATTACCAATGCCAATCCGGATTGGTGGGCTGAGTTTGAGTATCAGTTTACGTTGAATGGGGCGATGACTCCGATGCGTAAAGGTTTTATTCTCCCCAACAGTCAGCGCTATCTTACCGAGATAGGCTGGAAGGGTGAGACGGGTAATGGAGATCCTGAATTAACGGTCAACAACTTGCGTTGGCATCGCATCGATCCTATCAGCGTTGAGCGGGACTATACCGCCTTTGCCGCCAACCGCCTGCAACTTCAGACCACGGAGCCAACCTATACGAATGATTTAGAAATTGGTGAGCAAAAAGTTGGACAAACGAATTTTGAACTACGGAATTCCAGTGGGTATGGATTTTGGTCGGTTGAGTTGGTTGTCGTCTTGTTTCGTAATGGAGCGCCAGCAGCGGTCACACAACTCACACAAAACAGCCTTAAACCCGGAGAAGCACGCCCTATCTCCATCAATTGGTTTGACAATGTGAGTGGGATTGCGAATACCGTCGTGCAACCAAATGTGAATATTTTGGATCCAGGGGTGTTTTTGCCACCCGATCGATTCTAGCTCAGATCTCGCCATTGCGTCTTTTGTTGGCGAGCCTTATAACAACATGAGGCTATGAACCGTCTTTTTTCGATTTTTGGACTATTAGATTGGACGCTGCTCCTTGGGGTGCTGACGTTGACTTCGATTGGGTTGTTAGCGATTTACGGGATTGGGATCTCGCAAGAACCAAGCCAGTTGTTTCCGTTTTATAAACAATTAGTCGCAGTGGCAATCGGACTCATCATCATGACAGCGCTGACGATTTTGGATTATCGTCATGTACGGTCGCTGAGCGTGCTTTTATATCTCGGTGGTGCCTTACTACTGCTCTTGGTACTTTTCTTTGGACAAACCGTGAATGGGACAAAAGGTTGGTTTCGGTTTGCAGGTTTATCGTTCCAACCCGTTGAGATTGCTAAGCTAACGCTCACGGCTTATTTAGCCGCGTTGTTAGCACGCGTGGGGCGAGGACAGCTATCTTGGCGTTTGTTTGGGTTAAGCGGAGCGGCGACGGCCATCTATGGAATTCTCGTGATGTTGCAACCAGACTTTGGGTCGACGATGGTGATGTTTGCGACGTGGGGGGTGCTGTGTTTGTTTAAGGGCTTGCCAAAACGCGCGTGGATTATTTTACCGGTTATCATCGCCATCAGCGCAACACTGGTATGGTCATTTGGGTTGAAGCCCTATCAAAAAGCGCGTATCACCACATTCTTGAATCCCACGCACGATGTCCGTGGCTCAAGCTATAATGCAGCGCAAGCACGTATCGCGATTGGGTCCGGAGGATTATTTGGAAAAGGGATTGGGGAAGGCTCACAAGCGCGTTTACGTTTTCTTCCAGAAGCGGCGACAGATTTTATGTTTGCGGTTTTAGGAGAAGAATGGGGGTTTGTGGGAGTTTCGATTATCCTCGGCGTGTTTGGACTCATCCTGTGGCGCTACGTCGTGATCGCTCAAGGTTCAGGAGATGAATTCGCCGCACTCTTATTAGTAGGACTAGGGGCTATCTTATTTATCCACGTAACGGTCAATACGGGGATGAACCTAGGCGTTATGCCCGTGACAGGAATCCCCCTCCCCTTTTTATCGGCAGCGGCCTCCTATATGACGGTGACGTTTATTAGCGTGGGTTGTGCGGAAAGTGTGGCGGTTCGGAAGCGCGGGTCGAGTGGGACTTGAATATTTTATGGCCAACAGGTATGATAGGCGCGCTTTTTCATACCACCGGAGCGGTCCTGCGGGTATCGTATAGTGGTTATTATGAGTGCTTCCCAAGCACTAGAGGCGGGTTCGATTCCCGCTACCCGCTCCATCGAGCTGAGCTCGACTCCCCAGATACAACGAAGGAAGCTGAGCTTCCTGTCCTCGTCATCTTGGTCTTGGGAGTTGAGCTTAGCTCAACCGACCACCTGCGTTCGGAACACGAACAGGGGTGGAATGCATCAGAACACAAGTCAAGCCCAGCTTGGTTTCTGCAGGGGGAGGACTGTGAAGCTCAGCTTCACTCCGCTCTTTGCCTAAATCGAGCTAAGCTCGACGCCAACTTAGCTCAGCTGGTAGAGCAATGCTTTCGTAAAGCAGAGGTCCCGGGTTCGATTCCCGGAGTTGGCTCCACAAAAAGCACTTCGCATAGGCGAGGTGCTTTTTTGCTTTAATGCAACGACTCGACCTTGCTGAACGAGAGTGCTAGCCTGAAGATGATTGACCGTATTATGAAGATGTATTTCCTCTTACTCGCTGCATTGAGTCCAATACCCTTCTATTTTATTACCTATTCAAAAACGAAAGTCCTGGATACACCTCTCCCTCAAACTGCTCAGATTCGCTTGGATGGCGAGGAGACATTGCAAGGAACATTTCGCGCTTCATGCCAGGCGCCTTGGACAAGGGATGTCCCCGGGACATACGAAGCCACCTTCAATGATTACACTCTTCGTATAGAAGAGAACCCACCCGCAGGGATCAATACTCTCTCTTATGCGCGTGGGATCGTCCTGTATACGCCTAATGGCACGCGCTACGGCAAAGTCTGGGATACCTCCACAAAATTATCAAAAGATGAACGCGGCGTTCACGTCCAGGCGCGTTTAGATAGCCAATATCCGGCTCGATCCCCTATTGATATTGATGTAAGGATTTTTTGTACCTGATTCCAATTTATAAACGTATGTACACAACCGTATTCTTTGTTTTTTCCGTAAGCGCTGCTTGAAACGCCGTATCATCATCTTTATATACTTCTTGCTTTACCGCCGTCTCGAGCGTTGCGGGACGAACCACGCGTTGGCTGAATTCTTGGCGTGTCCAGCCGAAGGTGGTTTTTAAATAGGCGTCAATTTCTCCAGGATTGGTTGAGGTGCCGGCACGGGCGATCAGCTCTTCAAAGGAACGGGTGACATCTTCATCGGTTAAGCGAAGATCGGCGTCTTCGGCTAATTGTTTGACGGCAGCGGCGCGGATAAGCTGGTCGAGAATGAGTTGTTTGGCTTGCGTATCTAAACTTGTAGGCAAGACTTGGCCGTCTGGGATCGCGGCTTGGCTTGCGGCTTCGGCGATCAGGAAGGTTTGAGCCGCATCTTGCTGGATGAGATAGTCTTTATATGAAACAAAGGAGCCACCGACACGCGCGATCGGAACAGGAGCCTTTGAAATAAAGGATCTCACCCAGGGACGATCCTGTGGATGCCAATATAAAACATTGGCGAGCGCTCCAAGAGCCGCCAGCGCGCCAAATAATACAACGGTTACCACGATCAGCATCCAAGGCTTAAACGAGATACGCATAACGATTAGGAATCGGGATGAAAAAAGTAGCGCAACCATTTATGAGGATTTGAAACGGCTTCCTCTTCTTGCGAGTCAGACAAGGTGGCGAATGACGGCGCCGTTATCGTACGCGCATTCGCGGCTTGGCCCAAGACAAATACCTGCTCACCCGGCTTTTGTAAACCAAGACGCAGGCGAGCTTCTTTGTCGAGGGAGTCTGGTGAATGTAATTGACTTAATAACTCTGTTAAATGCAACTTACGTCCTTCAAGCGCTGCGACTTGAGCTTGGAGGCCTTGAATTTCTTGCTCTACCTTCCAGCCCTGATAGGTTTCGCGCGCGCTGGAAATCCCTAACAAAACTAATACAACAGCCCCCGCCGCAAACACAAACGACCAGCGCGTGTAAGGATTCATTCCAAGGGTTCGTTCACGAGACATACTCAAAGAAGGCGTTTTTCTAGAAGAGCTTTGACCGTTTCCAAGGTCGAGGCTTGAGCCTTATCCACCAGCGCATGCACCTCTTCACGTAGATCCTGAGGCTTGTCTGCAGCAGCATTCATCGCTTTTCCCTCGGAGACCGGTTGACGCAGAGATTCAATATGTGACCGTGCCCGTTCGGGAGATGGGATTCTGGAGATCGTAATTTCACCCACGGCACCGGCCGCGCGGACACGGAGCGTCCCGACATGAAAGAGGGTTTCTAAGATTCCTTTTGATTCGCAGACTAATTCATGAATTGAGGTGAGCGAAACTTCTTGGACGACACGATTCCAAAGACCATTTTGCGTCACGCGAATCAGGCGCTTACTCGTGAGAATGAGGGCGTTGGCATCCCAAGCATAAAGAGCACGCAGGGCGATCACGATCCCACTAGCAAGCAACAATGAGAAAGCGATGACTCCGCCCGCTCCTTGGCGTGTGAGCGAGAAGAGCAAAAAGAAGGGCACAGCGATGAGGAGCGTTGCTAACACCAAAGGCGGGAAGAGCAGACCACGATGACGACGAAAGACGGCCTGGACGTGTTCATCAGGCTTAGGTTGGATGACGTCGGTGAGACGCAACATGGGGCAAGTATAGCGCAAACGTGAACGAGAAGGAATGTTACACCCCTTTCCTAGCGAGAGCGGTCTTAATGGCCTGCTCCGCTGCCGTGCGTTCGTCCCAAGGGAGTTTTTTGCCGTCGGCCACACAGATCCAGGGTTCGCAGCCTTTACCTGTTAATAAAACGAGGTCTCCGGGCTGTGCAAATTCCATAGCTTTATTGATAGCAGCTTGTCGATCAAGGATGGAATAGATCCCCTCATTTAATACCCTGCCTTCTGCAACGGCACCGGCAATAATTTGATCAATGATTCCCTGCGGATGTTCATCGTAGGGGTCTTCGTTGGTCACGATCGCGATATCCGCATGTTTGGCGGCAAACGCTCCTAAAAGTGGGCGGCGTGAGACGTCGCGGCCACCGCCACAACTCCCCAAGACATGAATCAAGCGTTTATGCGGAACGACTTTTAAGGCATCGAGGCATTTCTGTAGAGCTTCCGGTTCATAGGCATAATCAATGATTACCGTCCATGGCTGCCCCGCTTCTACGCGCTCTAATCGCCCTGGAACGCCTGGGACTTCGCTTAATTTTTTAGCAGCTCCACGCAAATCAACTCCTAATACACGGCAGACACCGAGAGCGGCAAGCGCGTTTTCAAGATTATGTTTTCCAGGCAAGGAGAGGGAGAGCGGCGCTCCATCTACGCGACACGTCGTCGACTTCGCTTGATAGACAATATTTGTCGCGACAAGATCCCCTTCTTGCTCTTGGAGTCCATACCGGAGGTTTCTTACTTCTGGTCCTTGGCTCGCGTAAAAATCGGCGTGGTCACTAGCTCGATTAAGGACAAAGGCTTTTGAAACGGGTTTGCCCTCAATGGTTTTTGATGGAGCCTCTGCCACCGCTTTAAATAAGACCGCTTTTGCTTGCTTATAGGCTTCAAATCCCCCATGGGACTCTAAATGCTCTGGGGTGAGATTCGTGAACACGGCAATATCATACTCAACCCCAAGATGACGATATTGCACTAATCCTTGGGAAGATGTTTCGATGACAGCATACTTACATCCAGCATTTACCATGTCACGTAACATGCGTTGCACAAAAAACCGGCCTGGCATGGTCATCTTGGTGCGATTAATCCACTCCTTCTCCCCGACTTTCATGATGGCGGTGGTGGTACAAGCGGTTTGGTGACCGGAGGCTTCTAAGGCTTTGGCAATCAAATAACTAGTAGTCGTTTTGCCATTTGTGCCCGTGACCCCGATCACCACTAATTTACGAGCAGGATGTCCGTAGAAAAAGGCGGCGAAACGGGCTAACGCGTAATGATACGGCAAGAGCCACTTGGCGGGGATATGAGATTTTAGGCGGTAGAGGAGGGACATACGGCTAGATACTGTAGGTGACGAGAGATACGATAGCGAAGACGACGGCAACCGCCAAGGTACCTACGGCAAATGGGACGGCCAGCTCAAGATTATAGAGGCGTGCTAATAAAAGTAAGGAAACGCCGACAACTTGTAGGATCATTTTGATTTTTCCAAATTCATTGGCTGACGAGATTTTTCCACGTGAGCGACGATAGAGCGCAGATATGATAATCAGGACTTCCACAAACAAAATAATGGCAGCAAAGGCTGGGTTCACTTGTTGCGTCACAAACAAAATCACGACGGAGCCGATCAGGAATTTATCGGCGATCGGATCTGCCGTCGTTCCCCAGAGAGTGATTTGTTTTCGGGTACGCGCCAGGGAACCGTCGATCGCGTCGGTAAAGGCAGTGGCAATAAAAAGAGGTAGGACAATCCCCCACGCTTCCCTCCATAAGAAATAGAGCACGACCGGTGTGAGTAAAAAGCGCAGATAGGTAACGTAATTCGGCGTGATGCTTTTTGGAATAAGACGCAAGATCGTCTTGGCCATAAAGCGGTCATGGGGAAATAACCGAATGTTGTCATTGGTCATGAGCATTGCCAAACTCTACCCCTCTTGTCGGTTTTCGACTAGCATACAGGCATGGACGATCGACCCCTTCTCTTAGAGGCTGCCCTCATGGGCGTGGCGCTCCTCCTTACGCCACTCCTTGCCCCGCAGACCCTCGTTGCAAGCGCGGTGGCTTTATTTTGTTTGTTTTACGCGACACACCGCTTTGCCCCTCGCTTCTTTCCTCATCATGCGCGCGTTCCTCGCTTGTTTCTTACCTTGATTACGTTGCTTGGCATACAATCTATCCTACAAACGCTGGTTTATTATGCCAATATTCCGCTTGGCCCATGGACAGATGCCGGAACAGAGCTCGTCAGCATCTGGATTGGTACCATTGTTGTCTTTTTCACGAAACCATTTCCCACAGAAATAGACCTCGCAACCCCCTCCTTTCTTCGCCGCTGTCTCCAAGAAAAAGTCCTCTTTTTCTTTCGGGGGAGCTTACTTGGATGTGCAGGGGTGAGTGCTAGCTACATCGCCTACCACACCCATCGCCTTGCGACTACGGCGGCCATTCGTACTCCGTGGGAAGTCTTACCACCCGGGATCCTGCTTGCGTTTGCGTGCGTCTTTGCGGCGGTATGGCTCATGGCATGGCGTGGCAGGTCGGTGGTTCTTACCTGGATCATGGCGACCGGCTTTTTTGTCTTGATCGCCCTGATCACCCCCCTCCTCTACCCGATAGGCTTCGGCTTTGATGGGTTTTTGCATCGGGCAAGTGAGTTGATTTTATTTCAAACGGGTAGCCTGCAGCCCAAACCGTTTTATTATATTGGGCAGTATACGCTTATCACGTGGCTGGCACGTACGCTCATACTGTCTATCCAAACGATTGATACGTTTTTGTTGGCCGGATGCATCGCTCTTCTGCCTACCGTATTTGCCTTACGTATTCCCTCTGATGAGAAGCGATTTTTTCCGGTGTTAGAAAAAATTGCCATGAGCCTCGTGGCCGTACTCGCTCTTATTCCCTTAAAACCTTGGATCACGACAACCCCCCAATCCTTGGCGTATCTTATGGGATTAGGGGCGCTTTTTCTGGCGAGTCTGCCAGAAAAAAAGAGCTCGTCTTTTTCTGCGCTTGTCCTAGGTGCATGGAGCGTCGTCATCCATCCTTTAGCAGGATTACCTCTGTTTGGCGGAACAGTCCTTGCCCTGAGTCGTTCCTGGCTCACACGTTTTCCACGAGCACGAACCTTGAGCTCTGTCTTCCTTACGCTCGGGACGGCTCTCATCGTGCCGTTGGCGTTTTTTATTCATAGCCGTTTATCCGGTATACAGATTGAGTGGGATGCGTCTGGAATCTTCTCTCTCGCGCGTTGGCAGGAATTAGCGCGAACACTGATCGCTCCTCCGCTTGGCATTGCCCTCTGGCCAGATTGGGCCGCCTTTGTTGAGTATCTTTTTCCTTTGATCCTGCTCGCCTTTGTGGTGACAGGCCTATGGAAACACGCGGAACAAACAGAATCCGCAAAACAGACGAACCAGAGCCTGGCATGGATCAGTGTCGCAGGAGTATTGGTCATGCTGGCCGCGTGGGGCATGCAACAAGCGGCGACCTTCACGTTTCTCATTACCTACGAACGGCAGGACTACATCCAACGACTCTTTTTTATTGGACAGCTTCTCCTGCTCCCGGCCGCCCTATCTGGATTTGTCCGTGTCTGGAACTATGTAAAACAACAGCCGGCAATTCCTTTTTTCGCGTTTGTCGTTTTTACCATGACCTGGCAGGCAGCCCGCGTCTACCGTGCTTTTCCCTATCATGATGCGACCCATATCGAGCATGGCTGGAATACAAGCCAAGCCGCGCTAGAAGCTGTACGCTGGATTGAACATGATAGCAAAAACCAGCCATATACTGTTTTAGCGGATCAGTCCGTAAGTGCAGGAGCTGTAGCAGAACTAGGCTTCAAACGCTACGCAGATGACATCTTTTTCTATCCTCTCCCAACGGGAGGAGCGCTCTATCAAGTGTTCTTGAGCGCGGCAACCACCCAAGCAAAAAAAGAAGATATCGAAGAAGCGGCGCGCTTAGGGAAAAGTTCACTCGTCTATATTATCCTAAGCGATTACTGGTGGCAGGCAGATGAGGTCGCAGAACACCTAGAAACCTTGGCAGGGAATAGCTACAGCGTGGAAGGAGGAGCGATGCGGGTTTATCGATTTGCGGTAAATAACGCTAAGAACCGCTGAGCGTAAAGCGTGGGGTCGTGCTCTTCGGCAAGATGCTGAATGATGCGAGATTGATGGAGGTATATTTCTGGATCCGTGAGGCGTTGAATCGCTTGACACCAGGCTTCGGCGTTATTGTAGGAGCAAATCATTTCTGCGCCCGCTTCCCCCAGCGTTTCGGGAATCCCTCCCCGACGTGACGCGATTACCGGAAGGTTTACGGAGGCCGCTTCTAAAATTACGGTTGGTTGGTTTTCATGGATCTCGGACGGGACTAAAAGAATATCCGCGGCCCGCATGATACGTAAAACTCCTTCACGATCTCGTTTACCGTGTAGGACGACCTGTGTTCCGGCAGATTTAAAGAGATGCTGATCTGGACCTTCGCCGACAATATGCAACTCAAAGGGCGTGCGTAGTTCACGGATGATCTTTAAAAGGAGACGACTGCCTTTTGCCGGGGAAATATGCCCTACGAAGAGTAGCCGTAACGGCTCATGGACGCCACGCGAGACAGGATTCATGACAGGGCCTGGGTTTGGGATGACATGCGTTTCTATATCCGCACGATCGCGTTGACGCGTCAGCAGGAAGCGGTGAAGATGCTGTTCTATCAACCAATGAGTCGGTGAAATAATCGCATCTGGTCTTCCAAAGGCATGAAAGCGCAAAAACGCCCATCCGAGCTGCCAAAATGTGACAGGACGCAAACGGTACAACTGGCCCGACGGTTCAAATAATTGAATGTCATGCAGCACATGAAACCAACGCACACCCGTAGCCTTGATCATCCTAGGCGTGGCAAATCCACAACCTGTTAGATTATGACTGAGCAAGATATCCGGCTTCCATGCCAGAATGTCGCCAACCAATGATGATTTTGCGAAGAGATCCTTGAGGTGATGCCCGAGGCGCGCCCATACGGGTGCGGTTATCCATGACATCTCTGGCGACCAGACGCGTACTTCATGACCTGCTTGTTTAAGCATCTCAACTTGGACTTCGGCGATATGCGCAGCTCCCCCTGCGTGAGCGGGTGGGTAGGCATTCGTGAGCACCGCAATACGTAGGGGAACCATACTATTATAGAGCTTGATACACTTCTAG